>JBAXTD010000009.1:0-28185 GCA_037130335.1 bacterium | reverse complement strand
TGGTGATCCTGGCAGGAATCGAACCTGCATTTCTCCCTTCGCAGGGGAGTGTCCTATCCATTGAACGACAAGATCATAAAAATACTTTTAGAATATACGTTATTTTTTGAGTTTTGTAAAGAAAAAATCCGATTACCTATCTAGTGATAAGTAATCGGATTAATGATAATACGGAGATTATTATAAATTAATTTCCGTATAGCTTTTGCAATTTGATGGCCCGAAATATAATAGTACTTCTCCGGGTTCACCATTAGCACATTCGAAAAAGAATAATTTTGCCCATGAGTCAAATTCCTCATCGGTTTGGGGATCACTCAATCCAGACTGATTAATAATAGCCTGATTTAGCTCTTTCCTTTTGGTGTGACCGTGATAACCCATATTGTGGGCATCTTCTTCGGTACCAATAATACAAATTTTTACAGGCACAGTCTCTTTTTGAGACGCCTCAATAAGCAACATAAACGCTTTGAGTAATTCTGAATCCTCAGGGGCACTCAAAGTCAACTGCAAAATTTCCAAATAACTAATCATACAAGCGGTTTTTTAATTCACACATATTATAACATATATATGAAATAAATGCAAGCTTATGCCCTCTTCTACTCTCGGGAGAGCGAATCATATACCGTGCGCAAAAAAATCCCCCTTGGGGGGGGATTTTTTTGCGCACGGTGATTATTTGAGATTATTTCACGATTCGTGAGAGACGAGATTTCTTGCGAGCAGCGGTGTTCTTTTTGATGATTCCGCGTTTTGCAGCCTTGTCTACTGCAGCAAATGCGATTGGGAGTATTTTAGCTGCTTCTTCTTTGTTTCCTGCCTTGAGAGCTTTTTCAATCTTTTTGACTGATTCTTTCATTGCTTTTTCACGACGGTCATTGAGAACCTTTTTGCGCTTTGAAACGCGAATTGCTTTTTTTGCTGAACTTGTGATTGCCATAATATGGTATATAAAGCGTAATGCCTTATTGTTGCTAATTGTTTGTAGTGTAAAGATTTCTTAGATTCCCGCCGAGACACGGCAAAGAATAAGACAAGCAAACTATACCAGAAAATATTTATTTTGCAAACCGCTTGCTTAAAGCGTACTCGGTTTGTAGAAGCAGTAGTGCCCTTGGTATAACTATGCATGCGTCCGGCTTTTCTATATACTATATATATGATCGCACGCCTCACAGGTACAATTATAGATATCGGGGAAAAATTTGTCGTCATTGATGTACACGGTGTCGGATACAAGGTTGCTTGTGCAAACGACACACTCCAAAAACTTTCAATTGATACGCAAACTTCGCTTCATACATATTTGGCAGTACGTGAGGATGCACTCGATTTGTATGGATTTGCATCGATGCAAGAAAAAAACTTTTTTGAATTACTCATTTCAGTTTCTGGAATTGGCCCCAAAGGAGCGCTCGGAATTCTCAGTGCGACGAGTATCGACACACTCGCCCACGCCATCGGTACCGGTGACACGAGCTATCTCACCAAAGTTTCTGGTATCGGTCGCAAAACTGCCGAAAAAATTGTAATCGAACTTCGCGACAAAATGCACGCACATACAAACGACACCGAAACACCGGCATCACTTCGATCAGAAAGCGACATCATCGAAGCACTCAAAGCACTTGGATATTCGCAAAATGAATCTCGCGAAGCACTCAAAGAAATTTCACAAAGCGTTGTCGGCACCAATGCCCGCATCAAAGAAGCACTCAAAATTTTGGGAAAAAGATAACCACGAAATAAAAGTTAAAAATATTTATGCCAGAATTACCTGAAGTTCAAACGACTGTGCATGGCCTCCAAAAAACAATTGTTGGATTAACAATTGTTGATGTGTGGACCGACCTCGCCAAACAAACTGTTTCTCGTAAAGATTTTTTGCAAACGATTAAATATCTCCCTTTTTTCAAAATATTCAAAAAGGATGTGTGTGATTCAAAAATAATTTCCGTAGAGCGTCGTGCCAAAAATATTTTGATTAATCTTGCAAATGAAAACACAATTTTGATTCATATGAAAATGACTGGGCATCTTTTGTACGGATCATACACATACGACAAAAATAAACATTCATGGTCAGTTTCCAAAAAAGAAAAGAATGACGCACTTCGTGATCCATACAACAGATTTATTCACGTTGTTTTTAATTTTGACAACGACAACCAATTAGCATTTTGTGATTCGAGAAAGTTTGGAAAAGTAACACTCATTAAAAACAGTGATGTAAATACAAGTGTGCACACCAAACATTTGGGCCCAGAAATTTTGGAAACTGATTTTGATTTCAAAAAATTTGAAACACAACTTTTAAAAAAACCAAACGGAAAAATAAAAACAGTTCTCATGGATCAGACAATCTTATCTGGAATTGGAAATATTTATTCTGACGAAGCATTGTGGGAGTCTGGTATTCATCCGAATTCAACAATCAAAAAAGTGCCACAAAAAGATTTGAAAAATCTTTTTGTGGCTGTAAAAAAAGTTCTCATCAAAGGCATTGATTTCGGTGGCGATTCAATGAGTGACTATCGTCGCATTGACGGCACACCAGGAAAATTTCATCACACCCACAATGCGTATCGATTAATAAATTCAACATGCAAGAAATCCAAATGTAATGGTGTTATAATAAAAACAGTTATTGGTGGACGCAGTGCACATTTTTGTAACGTCCATCAAAAATTATTTATATAAAAAAATTATTAGTTTAATCTAAAGAAAAATCATATGTCAGGAGGACACGGTGGGGGCGGAGGTGCGAGTTGGAAACCATTACTTGAAATTTTGGGAGTCATCGTTGGACTTTGGATTTTGTGGTATTTCACTGGAGGCCCAGAACGTGCTGCTCAACAAGGTGCATTACCATTTATGAGCGCACCTCAACAGTTTGGTGGAAGCGGACAACAATATGATACATACGGAAACAAAATAAATTCGCCCGTTCCGTAGACCAAAAATAAATCACAAAAATAAATTATTTATCAAACATTCGAAAAAGCGCAATTCCACACGACACCGAAACATTAAGTGATTCCTTCATTCCTCTCATCGGAATCTCGGCTACAATGTCACATTTGTTTAGAATTTTTTTTGGAACACCACTCACCTCGTTACCCATAATCACAGCAACATTTCCCGTTGGTGTGATTTTTTTGTAATCAATCGAGTCTTTGGATTGTTCAATTGCTATTATTTTATAACCTTTTTTCTTTAGTTGGTTGATGCGTGAAACAATATTGGTCACAGATTCCCATGGCATTGTCTTTTCGGAACCGAGTGCAGATTTGGCAATGTCAGCTCTAGGGCGACCAAACCTATCGAGTGGTGCGGGTGTAATACCCGCGAGAATAATTTTGGAAACTCCCACAGCATCTGCTGTGCGGAACATGGCCCCGACATTATACGTACTGCGAATATCGAGCAGTACCAATTCAATTTGATTTTGTTTCACCACCTCTTTTTTCATATGCCTGTGCATAGTACCGCATAAAATATTTCTTGGGTAGTGTATAATAATATGAGTCGATCGATTACAAGTTTTAGTTTAAAAAAAATTATTATGGAAGATAGAGAAATGTGTGAAGGTAAAGGAAAGTGCGGTTCAATGTGTGGTTCAGTTGATGGTGCAATTCACTGCCACAAAAACCGTTTGTTCAAAAAAAGTTTTGCGTTGATTGCACTTTTGTTTATGTTTTGGGTTGGTTTACAATTAGGTGAACTCCGCACACTTACTCGCATGCAAGATGCTCGTGAGTACGGTAACGGTTACAAAATGATGGGCGGAAACGTAATGTGGAGTGCAAACCAAATTCAAACAAGTACAGGTTCTGCTGAAAAAGCAGTTCTCCCTGTAATCAAATAATCCATCATCAAAAATAGATGAAATAAAAAATCTTCCAGTCAGGAAGATTTTTTATTTGACTTTTTTATATTTTATGCTAATATATTTTTGATACAGTATATCTTTAAAAACCACTTTAAATTAATTTTTATGTCCTCTTGTACATTTCTTTTTACCCTCCAAGGAGGGAGCGATTCATTCAAATTCGATGAAACGCACATAATAATATTATGTAAAAAATTCAAAGAAAAATTCGCAAACAAAAAAGTCGGCATAGTCGCAATTGAAGGTAATCAATTCGCAATGGATGCGATTGATGAAATAAAAAATAAGCTCACTGGGCTAGAATATTTTTTTCTCACTGAAACAATGTTTCATTTTGAAAACATAAAAACGCTAGCCGAAAAAAATTCCCTCGATATCGTGTGGGTACTATGCAGGTCACTTGACACGGCTGTCATTCGGTTTTCTATCGAATGTGAAATACGAAATGGTGATATGAGTTTTTTATTACCCTCATACACACTTCACCAAGGGTATTATTTTTCGTATACCCAGGGTGAAAATATTTATTATGAACCATTTACAAAAAATGAGTTCGGAAAAATAACTATTTAGCATGACTAACATCATTCAACCGGCTTTTGCGTTTACGCAAAAGCCGGTTTTTTTATTCAGCATTTTTTGTAAAAAGATATATAATACGGAAATGAAGCCCTCGAAACTAACCGTATATCTAGTACTGCTTTCCCTACTCGGGAGCTTTCTTATTGTGGTTCGAGGAAATGTTTTTGCACAAACAGGAATTATATATTTAATTTGGAATCTTTTTCTCGCATGGATACCATATATTATTTCTAGCTGTTGGATCAAAAAAGAAACACCAACTCGCATTTTTATTCCCCTTTTTATACTCTGGTTAATATTTTTTCCAAATGCTCCGTACATTGTGACAGATATTATTCATATCACGATGAGCGCACCAGGATTACTTTGGTACAACAGTCTCATTTTCTTTTTGTTTGGATGGGTAGGACTTATGCTTGGAATGATTTCACTTTTTCACATTCACACATGGGTGCAAACACACACAGCTAAATGGAAATCTGAAATTACTGTACTTGGAATTTGTTTACTCACAAGTTTTGGTATATATATCGGACGTGTCGAGAGATTAAATAGTTGGGATTTATTTTTTCGCCCACTTGAAACATTTCGTACATTTCATACCACGTGGACACACAACAACACCGTTATGTTTATTGCCGTATACACAATTTTTATATATGCAATTTACAAAACAATACGTATTCTTCTCATAAATCAAAATAATTCCAAAGCCTAAAATATACATTTGTTGATTTCGCAAATTTTGTTATATTGAATACATGCAAACAGATATTATTATTTTGGCAGCAGGTCACGGCAAAAGAATGCAGTCAGACATCCCCAAAGTCCTCACACCCCTTCACGGAAAACCTCTTATTCATCATTTATTAGAAAGTGTAAAAAAATCTGGAGTTTGCGAAAACCCAGTTTTTGTCGTTGGTCAAAAAAGAGAGCAAGTCATGGCATCACTCGGTGACACGTATCGTTATGCAATCCAACACGAACAACTCGGCACAGGACATGCCGTGCTTTCTGCAGAACCATTACTCAAAGATTCTGGAAATAATGTTTTGATTCTTTATGGCGATATGCCCCATTTAAGTTCCGAGACAATCTACGCACTTTCTGAAATTCAAAAAACATCAAATGCAATCATGACCATGGCGACAGTAGAAGTTCCTGATTTCAATGAATGGCGTGTGGGATTTTTTGATTTTAGTCGAATCATCCGTGACGAAAACGGCACCATCATTCGCACTGTCGAAAAAAAGGATGCGCAGGAACACGAACTCAAAATCACAGAAGTGAATCCATGTTATTTGTGTATCCAAAACAAATGGCTTTGGGATCATCTCAAAGCACTCAAAAACGCAAACGCGCAAGGTGAATATTATCTCACCGATCTCATTGGTATGGCAGTAAACGAAAAAGCAGATATCGTCTCAATCTCAATCGACCCCAAAGAAGCACTCGGAGTAAACACAAAAGAAAATCTCGAACTACTCGAAAAAGTTGTTTTTTAATAAAAAACAAAAAGAGCGCATGCATGCACTCTTTTTGTTTTGTCGTCACGAATATTTTCTCGTCGCCACTCGAAAATTTCGCGACCCCGACTCGCGGTTTCGCAAGCTTGCGAAACATCGCTACGTCTCGAACAAGTAGCAAAAAGAGCGAATAAATTCGCTCTTTTTGTCTTGTCCGCCCGGTAGGAATCGAACCTACGACCCTCTCCTTAAAAGGGAGCTGCTCTACCAGCTGAGCTACGGGCGGATATAATTACAAATTCCCTTTATCCTAAGATTTGGGGGAAATTTTTTGGAAACAATAGACTAACTCACATACGTTACCAGTTTTTTGTCATTCTGGCAAATTTTTACTACCCATACAATCCAGGTCTTTCAAAAACAAAGAGTTCCGAGTATACTTTATTCATATGCAAAACACAAAAACAAATGCAGTTCGTGTTGTTATTTTTTGTCTTTTTATTGGAGTAATTATCATTATTATGAGTATGGTTGTCGGAGGAACAAAAACATCTTCACTCTATACCAAGCTCGCACAGTGTATTACAGAAAAAAAGGTTCAATTATATGGGGCTTTCTGGTGCCCACACTGCCAAGCACAAAAAGCTGCTTTTGGTGAAGGTGCTCAATATTTGCCATATATTGAATGTTCAAATCCTGACAAATCTCAAAACAAAACATGTAACGATGCAAAAATCGAAAGTTACCCAACATGGGTATATCCAACCGCAGTATCACTCACAAGTGCAAAAGATCCAAAAGTTTGTGAAGTTCAAACAGCAACATCTACCGGAGACATTATTTGTACCCAAAATGGTTCACATTATTTCAAAACATGGATATTTGATAGCGTAAAATTACAATCAGCTCAAGAGCCTACACACACAGGCAATGTATGGACATTTATAGCAGGATCTCGCAGTGTTGGAGAACAAGTTACACCAGAAGGATTCCAAAATCTCGCAAATTTCTCAAGTTGCACATTACCCACAGCAAGCTCAACAACTAAATAATATGGAGTCATTCATATCTTTTTGGAATGGGCTTATGGCACTCGCCGTTTTTGGTGGTATAGCTGCTGTTATGGGATTACTATACACACTCATACTTCCCAACGATTCATTTTCTCGATTTGCGAGTAAATTTGTTGCCAAAAACATACTAATCATTGGTTTCCTACTCTCACTCTCGGCTCTACTTGTCAGTCTCGTATACTCAGAAGTAATTGGATACCCACCATGTCTCTTTTGTTGGTGGGCACGAGTAATGTTTTATCCTCAATTTTTCTTGTTTGGACGAGCATTATGGAAAAAAGACTTCAATATACTACCCTATTCACTAATTTTGACGGCTATTGGCACAATTATTGGCATCTATCACTCAATAATCGTACTTGTCGGTGAATCAGTTGTACCATGTACTGTATCTGGAGTATCATGCCTCACTCGTGACGTATACATGTTTGGGTTTATCACAATACCAATGATGAGTCTCACCGGATTCGCAGTTCTCCTTTTTTGCCTCTTGGTTGCCAAAAAATCACGCAACACAAATTCATAAACGTAAGTTGTCCACAGGTTATATTGTTGTGTAATTTTTTTGTGGAGTATAATAGAGAGGAATAAGAAAGACGGTGATCATTTGATATTGAGGTGACCCACTTAGGGCTTTAACGAATATCGTGACCCGTGTTTCGGAAAAGAGTACTTTCAAATATATGAGTCAAGCAGACAATGGCTGCCGACAATGTAATTGAAAAAATTATTATCTCCAAACTCTCTTCTATTTGTACATTCGAAAATTAAATATTTGTTCTTTTTTAGGGTTAGATTCCCTCGTAAGTATATTTGTTTCGAGGATCATTTTCCTCCACTGTGCTCGAAGGTTAGATTCCTTCACATAAAGGCAAAGGGCCTGGTATTATTTTTTAAAGAAATTTGAAAAATAATACCAGGCCCTTTTTTATTGTGTAACTATTTATTCAAGCGATCTCAAAACAAAGGATTCAAGTGCTGTTTCTAAATTAGCACCAGAAAAAATTGTCTCATGAAAAAGGTTTGTGAGTGTAATTAAATTTTTTTCTAATTCTTCGAGGGTAAATTTTTCTGCGGATTTTTTGGTTTTGGCATACACATACGGATTGATTCCAGATTCGTCGACAGACTTTGCCAGCTTTATAATAATCATATTTTTTGTCGCCCAAAATATTTTGCTATGAAGCTCGTATGGATCAATACCAGTAGATATCCCCTCGGTATAAAGCGCCCATGCGATAGAACGTTTCTTTTCACAATACGCATCGGTAAATGCAAAAGGATTATAAGTTTCTTTTTTTATATTTTTTGCTTCATCAAAGTTTTCAATTACGGCACCATGTTTGGTAGCTTTTTTTATAAATGGTGCGAGAATTACTTTTTCACACAAAATAAAATTATCTGTTGATTCACATGCGTGCTCAATAATTTCCTCCAAACCAACGCGAGTTTCTGTATTATCGTAAACCCCAGTGAGTACAAAAATATTTTTTTTACCAAAGAGCGAAACACTATTTGTAGCAAAAATAATTTCTTCTTTATTGAAATTTACATCAGTATAAAAAACCACGTCACTTCCAGAGTCACGTTCTTTTGAGAGAATTTTTTCGAGACGTGCCGCGCGCGCCTCGAGATTTTGACCGAGAAGTATTGTTAACATAGAAATAAATTAAAGCTTCACTTTATTTTTGTATTCCTGATATGATTGTCCGTATTTATTGAGCAAATGCTTTTCTTCGAGTGGGATAAAAATAAATTTACCAAGCACGAATGCAATGATTGTCGTTGCAATCATTATCATCGAACCGTACAAAAGCGCGAGCCCGAGAGCCATAAAAAGAAGTCCGAATTGCGTAGGCGAGCGTGTGTAATTGTATGGCCCAACGAGAAAATCAGTATGCGTAAGCACATCCTTTTGTGTGTTTCGATTTTTTGAACCTTGCCCAGAAACATATTGTGCCCAAAAAGAAAGTGCTGTGCCGATCATAATACATACAAGTCCAATCGTATCAAACAAAGACGATTCAAATTTATAATCCCAAAAAAGACTAATAATGTAACCGACGAAGATGGCGACGAAATAAACCATGTACGACATAGCGAGAATCTGATGAACCATAAGCCCTGAGTGCTCATTTGAATTTGGGGTAATATTTGGGGTTGAATTGTTTGTATCCATATCTATGCCGATTATACTCCCCACCGCGCTTTTTGCAAAAAAAAACACCTTTCGGTGTTTTTTTATTTTATTATTTCAATTCTCCCCAATTGTTGCCGACGGCGACGTGAACTTCGAGCGGGACGTCGGATTTGCCTTTGAGAAATTCGGGACGATTTTTGATGACGTTTTTCATTGCTTCTTCGACTAATTTGGAAACTTTTTCAACTTCCTTTTCTTCGACTTCATAAACTAATTCGTCATGAACTTGGAGTACGAGATGAACTTTATCTACAAGTCCTGCTTTTTGTAATGCTTCGTGTGCATCAGAAATTGCGAGCTTGATGCAGTCTGCGGTGGCCGTGCCTTGAATTGGCGCATTGCCGGCCTGACGCTCGGCCATGGCGCGCATAAATGGAAGTGGCGACTTGAGTGCACCAAAATATCTACGACGACCAAAAAGTGTTTCCGTATATCCATTCGCCTTTGCAAATTCGGTGATGCTGTCCATATAGCCGGCGATTTTTGGAAAGCTTTTGAAATAGGAATCATAAAACTCTTGAGCTTCTTTGCGTGTGCCGCCGAGATTTTGTTGGAGTGCTGTCACACCCATGCCGTAGAGAATTCCAAAATTGATAACCTTGGCTTTGCGGCGCATGTCGGCGGTAACTGCGTCAACAGAGACGCCAAAAACGCGACTCGCAACGGCTGAATGAATATCTTTGCCATCTTTGAAAACTTGAATCAAAAATTCATCACAAGAGAGAAGTGCAGCAATGCGAAGTTCGATTTGCGAATAATCAAATGCAATAAATTTATACCCCTTGTCAGCAATAAATGCTTCACGAATTTTTTTACCTTGCCCTGCAACTGAATTATTTTCAGTTGGAATGTTTTGTAAATTTGGATTCTGAGAAGAAAATCTTCCTGTCGTCGTGCCGGCCTGAATAAAGCTTGCGTGCAAACGACCATCTTCGCCCACGAGTGCGGGAAGTGTATCAATATATGTCGAGAGTAATTTAGAAAGTTCGCGATATACAAAAATTTGATCGATGATTGGATGCATACCTTGAAGCTTTTGCAATTCACTTTCGCGGGTTGAACGCGCGCCACCTTCGGTTTTTTTCATGCGCGTGCCCGTACCCTCGCCCACTTTGAGTTCATCAAATAAAACTTCGCCGAGCTGTTTGGGAGAACTGACATTAAATTCTCGGCCGGCCATTTGCCAAATTGTTTTTTCTACAGCAGATAATTGTTTGTGGCCTTCTTCGGACAATCGTTGCATCATGTTGGTGTCGACACGGATGCCATACTTTTCCATTCCGTCGACAATAGATATTATTGGAAGTTCGATTTTTTCGTATACAAATGATAAGTTTTTTTCTTTAATATCATGCAAAATTTTTGTACGTGCATCGTCAAAATTTTTGGAACCACCGTAATGAATTACGTCTTCATACGTCACGTTTGTGAGATCAGAATTGAGAAGCCACATGGCAATTGCGAGACGCTTGGTCTCGTCGGGGTTTGAATCGACGAGTTCCACACGCGGCGCGGCATCGGCCGCAGCCGATGCCGCGCCGCCAAATACCGTTCGCACTCGATTTATCAAACTTCTAAATTCAAATTCACGAAACATTTCTTCTACTTTTTCAATTTCAATATTTTCCAAAAATGTTTTTTCTGGTTTCTGCCATGCGATTGGTGCATCTCTACGAATTGTCGCAAGTGTTTTGGAAAAAAGCGCCTCCTCTTCCCCATTTTTGAGAAGTTCAATCATGCGCGGCTTGATACCAATTTCTACAAATGATTCTGGATTCTTTTTTAATGTTTTATATAAATTTTCAATTGTTCCAAAATTACCAATCAAATCTGTCGCCGTTTTTTCGCCGATTCCAACAATGCCGATAATGTTATCCGATGGATCACCACGAAGTCCTTTGTAATCAGGCAACAATTTTGGCACGAATCCAAAACGCGCAACAACTGCGTTCTCGTCATATATCACCGTATCGTTAATTCCTTTTTTGAGTGTAAATACTTGCACACGTTTACCCTCGACAAGTTGTAATGTATCCATATCACCGGAAGCAATTACAATCTCGACACTTTTATCTTTTTTCGTTTCTTCTACAATTGTTCCCAAAATATCATCGGCTTCAAACCCAGGCGCATCATAAATCGGAATATTAAGTGTTTCAAAAATTCTGCGCGAGCTAATAATCTGCTTCACCAAATTTTCATCTGCTTTCTGACGACCAGCTTTGTAATCCTTGTATGCTTCGTGACGAAACGTTTTTTGTGGTAGATCGTAACACGCAATCACATAATCCGGCTTGAGGTCGGTCACAATTTTCATAAGCATTGTGGCAATGCCGTAGAGAGCGCCAGTAGGCTCACCAGACGAGTTTGAAAAGTCAGGAAGCGCATGATATGCACGGTGGATTATCGCATGAGCATCGAGGAGTATAATTCGTTGTTTTTTGATTTTTTCGGACATGCCTTGAGTATACTCGGAATTCAAATATAAAAAAAGAATACCCCGTAAAATCTGTATAGCATACGGATTTTACGGGGTATTAATTATGAATTCAAACCGTTTTGAAAACGTTGAATCTTTTTTGAGTTTTTAAGCTGTTGATACATTAAATTCCAACAATGTTTTTTTAACTCATCATAAGTTTCAAAATTTTCAGGATTTACTTTTTCCAGAAAGTAAATGTCAATTATTGATGGTCTCACACCCCACCTGTAATCGTCCTTGGTTCTATAAATTGCAGGCCAGTCCAACACAATTGGCTGGATAGGTATTTTGTACTTAAAAGCAATACGAAATGCTCCGTCCTGAAAATCTAATAATAATTTTTGCTGTTCAACAATTTGCTTAAATGTTAACCGTGTTCCTTCAACAAAAATTAAGATATTTTTTCCTTGGTCATATTCGCTTTTAATACTTCGGGCTGTTCCCACCCTGGATTCACCTGAAGTTCTATCAATCTGGATTGCATATTTTTTTACAACACGACCTATAGTGTTTTTTATAATACGATCCTCGATTGTTTTTGTGTTTTCAGATAAATTTTTACCAGCCACAATATTCCATGGTTTAGTTCCAGCAGCTTGAGATGCAACTGTATACTCTGCTGGTGAAGTGTGATTCAAAATACCAATCACTCCATTTTCCAATCGCCCATGATGACGAGGGATAATACCCATAAAAATTAACGAGGCTGAACTTCCCCAGTTATAAATAAAATACTTATACTTTTTAAAAACACTCATACATAAGAGTGTTAGTGGTACAAGAATAATAAATAAAAAACTTGAAGAAAACACAAGCAATACAGTTGCAAAGATATCAAACAAATTCGTCTTTCTGATTTTTAAAAACCAAAAAAACCATCTCATTACTGGAATAATTATTCCCAGAAAAAGAAAGAAAAATGCAAGATATCCAAAAAAAATATACTGTGTTGTATATAATGAATCTCCTGTGTGAAAGAAGATTTTTCCAATTAGAAATGGGACACCCACTACTAATGCACATAAAAAGCAAATCCCTGGAAGGATTGCTTGTCGAGAAAAGCTTAATTTTTTGAGCATTGTTAATGTATTTTAGTTTGACTTATATTACAATTTTTAAAAAAAAAGTCAAATTTAACACATAAAACGAGGTAATCTTTTAATACTCAATCTCTCGTTCATTTTCATTTATATGCGAAAGTTTTATACGAATTGCGTTTTTGGGAATTATTTCAGCAACCATTTCTGGCCATTCGATGAGAATGAGGTTTTGGGGGTCGGCGAGAAGTTCTGCAAAACCGAGCGTCATAAGTTCTGTGTGAGATTTGAGACGGTAGGCGTCGATGTGGATGAAGCGGGCGAAATCCGCAAGCGGATTTCGCCCGCCATTTAATTCATATGTTTTCATTATCACAAACGTCGGCGAAATAACATTTTGTGTAACACCAAGTTCTTTTGCAATCTGCTGAGTAACTGTTGTTTTACCCGCGCCCAAATCCCCCGAAAGTGCAACGATTGTTGCCGTATTCCCTACTTTAAAACTAGAGATAATTTCTTTGGTGATTTCGATTATTTCATTTTTGGTAAACACTTTTTTCATATGAGTAGATACTAACACGGCCCGCTTTCCAAAGGAAAGCGGGCCGTGTATTTTCAAAACTTTAATTTTTTAATTAATGAGTTGATGTTGAGTGCATGTCATGAACATCAGTTGTCACTTTACCATTCTGTGCATTTCGAGAAAGAATTGAATAGTGTCGTGCAACCAAAATTATGATAATGATAATTCCAAGGAGGAGTATCCATCCGAGAAATGTTGTTGGGAAAAATCCAGCTCCGAATGCAAAACCTGCAAGATTATTTGAATTTGTAGAACCTACTGTATTCAAGTAATAGGCAATAGCAGTGTCTTGTGCACCAGATGGTGTTCCGAATGTAAGTGTTGCAGTTGCGAGAAGGTTATTTCCAGCAACAACACTTGAATCAACAACAGCTTGAACATTTACAAATCCTGTTGCTCCAGCAGCCAAACTTCCAAGTGTGATAACAATTGTATTGTTTGTTGTTGGCATTCCTTGTGAAGAACCTTTGTATGTTACTCCATTTGGAAGCACTACATTGATCATTGCATTTGAAAGTGTTGAAGAAGAAATGTTTTTGTATGTGATTGTATAGTTGAGAATATCACCAGCCAAAACATTTTGAGATTGATCTGAAATCACAATCGATGCGAATGCTGATCCTGTACCTGTACCACGAACTGTTGTGTTTACAAATGTAGTATTGGTTGTTGTGTTTGTATTTGTGTTTGTATTGAATCCAGGAGTTGTGAACGAAACAGTTTCACCAGTTGTGATTACTCCGTTACTATTCATCACTGCGCGGTAATAATATGTTGTATTTGGTGAAGTAAAAATTGTATCAAAGTAATTGAGAAGTGTGTATGTAGATACAACTTGTGGATTTGTTTGGCGTCCAAATGATGGAGAAGTTCCATATTCAAAGTACGCATTTACACTTCCATATGTTTGATTTACTGGTACAAGTCCGTTCAAACGAGCTGAGTTTGCAGAAACATTTGTTGCAATCGTTGTGATTGGATTCATGTTTGTCGATACGATATATGGTTGTGTTGTTGTCACATATACTGTTTGTGTAACTGGTGATCCATAGAATGAACCGTATGTATTTGCAGTGATTGTATATGTTGCTGAATTATAAACTACAGATGTTTGTTGATTTCCTTGGAAACTTTGTGAATAAATTCCAGGACCTGAAACCGTCACAGAACTACATCCGTATGTATTCCATGCGATTGTTGCAGTACCACCAGAAACAACTTGTGCTGTACTCATTCCATTTACAGTAAATGAACTGATGTAACATGTGTTGTTGTTATTGATAATACTATTAACACTTACGTATGTTGTTGCTTGTGTAGAAATTCCATTTGTTCCGTATGCAGTAAGTGTGTATGTCGAATATGTGTAAATTGGTCCTGTTGTCACAGATGTACCGTACACTTGTGCACTTGGGTAATTTGTACCAGAAAGTGTCGCTGGGCCAGTACAACCAGATGAGAGTGTCCAATTGAGACTTGTTGAATTTCCTGAAACAACACTATTTTGTGTTGGTTGGAAATATGTAATCTGACAATTGTTGTTTACAATTCCGCCAGTAACAGTAATTGTTACGTTTAATTGTGATGTGTGTCCTGTATTGTCGACAGCAAACAATGTATATGGATATGTTCCAACAGTAGGAGTTCCGATTGAAACTGATCCTGAATTTTGTTGACCGTTTGTATATGTAACGTTATTTACTGTTGCCGAAGTACAATTTGTTGTAGTCCATGCAAGTGAAACTGAAGTATTTTGAGAAACACTAAGTGATCCAGAAACTCCGTTTGCAGTAAATGTATTTGCAATACATGGGTTTGTTGTTTGAGCAGTTGGATTTGCAGTAACAGTACGAGTAATTCCTCCGGCAATAAGCGTAAAGCTTTGAGGTGTTGTAATTACTGGTGTTGAGATTGAATTTGAATCTGCTTGAGCACCACTGTATATAACTCCGTTTACGGTAACAGTTCCACAGTTTGCAGTTGTCCATGCGAGTGTTCCTGTTGTTCCGTATGTGATTGTTGCAACACTTGATGAACCATTGATTGTGAAGTTTGAAACCAAACATGCTGAAGTACGAGCACCTGGTGTTGCAGTCACACTACGAGAAACTCCATTTGCTACAAGTGTAAATGTTTGAGGTGTTGTAATTGCTGGAGTTTGTATCGAACCTGAAGTTGCTTGCGCACCTGTGTATGTAACTCCATTAACTGTTACAGATGTACAGTTTGGTGTTGTCCATGCGAGTGTTCCTGTTGTTCCATATGGAATTGTAGAAACTGTCTGAGAACCATTAATTGTGAAACTCGAGATTGAACATGTAGATGTAATTGGATTACCTCCAACGATAAATGATGCGACAACTGAACCACTGTGACAGAATCCATCAGTACTTGGACATGTGTTTACACCTGGAATTGATCCAAGGTTTAAACCTGAACCACCAAAGAGTGCTGATTCACTTTGACCACCTGGGAGCGCTGAGAGACTTGATTTGTCTGCATACCAATACACATGATTGAGTGTAAGTGTTGCAGGACTTGCAAGGTTTACTGTTGCACTACCGTTGTTTGTGTTATTGAGAAAGCCATTAAATGTAAATGAACTTTGTGTTCCTGCACTTGGACTATTCAAATGCACAACTGCATTCGCAGCGTTTACATCGGTGTTGTGATAATAAATACGTACGTTAATTGTATCTCCTGCGTGAGCAGAAACTGAACCAGCCCAACATTTGTTACCAGTAGTATCATTTGAACTACTTGAAATCATAACTGTTGGACAATCATTACCGAGCGTATTAAACGCAGCGTGCACGTGTGGTGCAACTGCAAAAACCAAAGCGAATACCGCCACTACTGAAATTTTTTGTATATATTTTTTCATACTGTTTTTCATATTAATAATTTTTTTAATAACAAATAATAATTACATCTTTTAATTCTCAATCTCGAGTGATTAAGAGCTAAAATAATGTAACCAGTATAAAGTTTTTTTTGAACTCTATACTGATTACGATTTGATTTGAACAAAAGTTACTGACTCATCCATAGATATCCCGGGTCGCCAGTAGCAAGGGTTTTGTTAGTATGAGCTCCTTTATGAAAAAGAAGATCATTACTAAAAAATCCAAACAGGAAAACTCCACTAATCCTCAAAACTTTTCCTCCTGTTGACCATTTATTCCAACGGTCACCGAGAGTCATCCGATCACCTTTATACTTGTAGTTGGTTTTTTTATAACCACCTTCGTGAGTATATTTGTGACGAGATGCATCTTCATCATCATCCTTGAAGGTTTTAATCGTAGTACGCGACGAGTAAATGTCTTTAATTGCACTCGTGTGTGCACTAAGGACAGTGTCGTGAACATTCAATTTGAATTCAACTGAATTGTTCCAATTGGTCTGATTAGTATTCCAGTTTTGCTGGATAGTCAAACCAGTTACAAAATTGTTTTCTAAAGAGTGAACTCTTTGGCTCAAATTTTGCAACGAATCAGAATTTGCATCAACTTTTTTTTCTAACTGGTTGACTTTTTTGTTTAAATGGGCAACCTGATTTTTTACCTGGTTTTGTCCTCTTTGGAGAACCTCTGCAGGTGTTAGAAAATGTATATTCTTTGAATCACCTGGAAGAATTTCAATGGTTTTACAGCCATCGCAAGCTCCCTGGGCGAAAAGTGTTGCCGGAGTCATGCTCAACAGCAACATAACGAGTACTACATGTAACTTGTTCATAATTCTATTAAATTAAAGAGTTTTTTTGATTTACACATATGATATCATATATCGTCAGAAAAGTCAAGGCTTCTACCTATCTCTTCTCGAGACAAAAAACCTTTATTTTTATTGATTTTTTATACAAATATCACACTTTTATTGTTACCTTATCTTTTTTTACTGTATAATACAAGCATATTTATGACTCAAGATTTCAAAGACAAAGACGAACAAATAGCAAAACAAGTTGGTGAATTTCGCGCCCAAGAAGAAGAGTTACTTGTCCAAACGTTGGCAGAGGCACGATATGGTATTGAATATATCGACCTCTCGGCAACTACAATTCAAAACGAGGCACTTCGCCTCATTAGTGAACCTGATGCGCGACGAATTCAAGTTGCACCATTTAAAGTAGTGGGCAAGGCAGTGAGCCTCGCAGTTCTCTCACCTGTCGCAGATGCCGTACAAGCATATGTCGAAGACCTCAAACGCGAAGGATATGATCCTGTTACACTTTTTATGACATCACATGCATCTCTCGAACGTGCATGGGGACGCTACGAGGAGCTTTCTGCCTCTGCCGAAGCAAAAAAGGGTGGTATCGACGTCTCAAACGAGATGCTCGAAAAATTGCAACAGCAAATCAAATCAATGACCGATGTAAAAACGGAAATTGAAAAAATTATTGCTACCAGTGACAAACATGCAATTTCTCATATTCTCGAAATCATTCTCGCGGGAGCAATTTCGCTCAAATGTTCTGATATTCACTTGGAAGCCGAGGAGACCCGCATGCGCGTCAGGTATCGTCTCGATGGAATTTTGCAAGACGTGATCTTTATGGATCCACACATCTATCACCTCCTCAACGCCAGAATCAAACTCATTGCCGGACTCAAACTCACCATCACAACCAAAGCCCAAGACGGCGGATTTAGTATTTTTGTTTCAGGACTCGAAATTCGAATGCGTACTTCTACTGTGCCGGGTTCATATGGCGAATCAATCGTTATGCGTATTCTCGATCCACGTTCTATCCAAGGCGATCTCGCGAATTTCGGAATCGAACCACGTTTGTACAAAATAATCCAAGAAGAAATTTCAAAACCAAACGGACTCATCCTTATCACAGGACCAACAGGTTCAGGAAAGACGACGACACTCTATGCATTCTTGCGCAAAATATATTCTCCGGAAATAAAAATCATGACGATCGAAGATCCAGTCGAATATCACCTCGAAGGAATCGTACAAACACAAACCGAAAAAGGTTACGCCTTTCTCGAGGGTTTGCGTGCTGCACTTCGTCAGGACCCAGATGTCATCATGGTGGGAGAAATCCGTGACGGTGAAACTGCAAAGATTGCCGTCGAAGCAGCGCTCACTGGACACATTGTGTTCTCGACACTTCACACAAACAACGCAGCTGGTGTGATCCCCCGTCTTATCGATCTCGATGTGAATGCTAAAATCTTGGTTTCGGCACTTCGCCTCTCAATCGCACAACGTCTCGTACGCAAACTCTGCCCTGTGTGCAAAACAGAACGTGAAACTACTGCCGAAGAAAAAGCATTGCTCGCAAAAATTCTCAAAGGCGCAGCTGATGCCGGTAAAAATTTGGAAGCATACAATCTCAAAGCTGATCAAGACATAAAACTATTTAAAGCAGTTGGTTGTCCTGCATGTAACAACACAGGATACAAAGGACGTATCGGAATCTTTGAAGCAATCGTAACAGACGAAGCAATCGAAAAAATAATTCCAACAAACCCAAGTGAACGCGACATCAAGCGCGTCGCCAACACGCAAGGAATTTTTAACATGCAAGAAGACGGTGTCGTAAAAATCGTCGCCGGAATTACCACAATCGAAGAAGTACAAGACGTGGTTGATTTGAAAGAGGAATAAAATTAAAAAACCCACAAATTTATGGGTTTTTTAATTAGGCAAACAAAAAAGCATAAATCTCTAAATAATCCTTCTTTCTACTAGGAGTAAGAAGTAAGGGCACCGCGGAGGATAGCTGCAGCACTTCCGAAAACGAGTCCGGGAGCCAAAACGTCCTTTACGAAACCCTATACGACCCAAAGGTCTGATCACTTAGAGATTTATGCCTTCTTAACGAAACAAAAATGATATACTATATGCGTGTTTGGTACAGGACATATGTATATCTATTCAATGCAAGTGTAGCATATTGCTGTTTAAATGTCAAGTACCCCCAACATACCCTATTTTATGGAACCAGAAGAACAAAAAAAAGAAATTGATACGCATCTCGACCAAACACTTCGACCAGATCGGTTCGAAGATTACATTGGCCAAGAATCAATCAAAGAAAATCTAAAAATTTTGTTGCAAGCAGCAGCAGAGCGCAATCATCCTGCAGAGCACATTCTCTTTTATGGCCCACCAGGACTCGGCAAAACCACACTCGCACATTTGATCGCCAAAGAAACCGGTCGCTCACTCAAATCCACATCTGGCCCCGCAATCGAAAAGGTTGGAGACCTCGCATCGATTCTCACTAATTTGAGCCCAGGAGATATTTTGTTTGTCGACGAAATTCATCGCCTCAACAAAACTATCGAAGAAGTTCTCTATCCTGCAATGGAGTCCGGTGTGCTCGACATCATCATCGGTAAAGGCCCGTCGGCGCGCACGATTCAACTCGACCTTCCCCCATTCACACTCGTGGCTGCTACCACACGTATTTCCCTACTCTCTGCTCCGCTCCGCTCACGATTTTCTGGTGGAACATTTCGTCTCGAATTTTACACCGAAGAAGAAATTTCAAAAATTATTCATCGCTCATCCAAAATTTTGGGTGTGAATATTGATGAAAATGCGATTGCAGAAATTTCCATGCGTTCGCGCTATACACCTCGTACCGCCAATTATTTTCTCAAACGCGTGCGCGACTTTGCACAAGTACACAAAAAAGATCTCGACACCGATGCAACCAAAAAAGCGTTGAGTCTTTTGGGAATTGATGAACTCGGACTTTCGGAATCCGATCGCCAAGTGCTTACCGTAATTATCGAAAAATTTGGTGGCGGCCCCGTCGGTCTCGGCACGATTGCGGCAGCGACAAGTGAAGAAGACGCGACAATCGAAGAAGTCGTCGAACCCTATCTCATCCAACGTGGACTCCTCGAACGCACACCTCGCGGACGTATGGCAACCAAAAAAGCATACGAGCATTTGGGGTTTGATTTTCCAGAGGAAAAATAAACCACGCAATTGTGTGTTTTATTTTTTACTTTACACATTTCGATTTACCATTTAATATCGATACATATGTCAGGACATAATAAATGGAGTCAGATTAAACGAACTAAAGGTGCAAGTGATGCAAAGAAAAGCCAAATGTTTGGCAAGCTTTCGCGTATGATTTCGACGCAGGTCAAAATGGCTGGTGGTGACCGCAAAGGAACTGCCGTTCTCGCAGCAATCGAAAAAGCCCGCAAAGCCGATATGCCCGTCGATACAATCGAGCGCGCAATAAACAAAGCGACCGAAGCAAAGGCACTCGAAACAATTCATTATGAAGCATACGGCCCAGGAGGCGTCGGCATTATCATCGAAGCACTCACCGATAATCGTAATAAAGCTGCCCAAGAAATTCGTTATATTCTTTCCAAAAATGGTTTCGCATTGGGTGCAATCGGCTCAGTCATGTGGGGCTTTGCAAAAGAAGACGGTGAACTCAAACCGACAATGACGATTCCAATTTCGGACGAAGATTCCGAACTCCTCGAAAAATTAGTTGACGAACTCGAAGCAAGCGACGAAGTGCAGGAGGTTATCACAAATGCGGAATAATGTCTGCGAATATTGTATACTTTGTGCATGAAAATACTTGGTATTGATCCGGGAATCGAGCGCGTTGGAATTGCCGTTGTTGAAAAAATAAATGGCAAGGAGCACTATTTATTTTCCGAATGCTTCAAAACCTCAGCCAAACTTTCACATTATGAAAGACTACTTCTGATTGGCCGAGAAATTTCTGAAGTGATTGCGAAATATAATCCCGATGCTTTGGCGATTGAAAAATTATTTTTTGAGACAAACACCAAAACGGCGATGAGTGTGGCTGAGGCTCGTGGCATGATGCTCTACGTATGCACGAATGCGAATTTAAAAATTTTTGAATACACACCACTCGAAATAAAAGTTGCGGTAACTGGATATGGCAAAAGCAATAAGCATGGGGTCATGCACATGGTGCCAAAATTAATCAAACTTCCTGACCGTAACATGATCGACGACGAAGTTGATGCGATAGCAATTGTGCTTACGTGTTTTGCGTACCAAAAGTTTCAAGGTTAATCACGCAGTATTTACCAAAAATATATTTTACAAAACCCATGCGCAGGCCGACAGGCCGAGCCTTGAGCAAAATTTCAGCAGAAATTTATGCGCGGTTTTTTAAAATATATTTTTGGTAAATATGCTCATTTTTTATAATTGTTTTCCCCATATTTTTGCTATTGCAAAAAAGGGGTTGTTTTGTTACAAATGTAGCAAGCAAAAAGGTCATTATTAATTTATTATTTTTTTTGATTATGAAATTTGATGGGGATGAAGAATACAAAGATCCTGATGAAGCAGAAGAATTAATGCCTCTCGACGACGAGGACGAATTCTTGGAAGATGATTTGGATCTCGGCATTGCAGTTGACGATGATATCGCAGCTGACGATGAGGATGACGAAGACGACGAGGAAGAATTGGATGTAATTTAACACAAAACAAAAAGCCGCGTTTCGCTTTGCGAAACGCGGCTTTTTGTTTTGCTATACAACTTTAAAAAATCTAATTTTACCCACACGGTATGTTCCTTTTTCCAAAATTTTTGTCATATCAGTTATTTTTGTATCAGTATCCAGAAATGTAACTGCTCCGTTTTCTACCAATCTACGCGCTTCGGTTTTTGATACCGCGCAGCCACTTTTGATTAATACATCCACAACATTTTCATCGAGACTAAATGCAACCTCTGATACATTTTCTGGAATTTTTCCTTTTGAAAACGTGTCCACAAAATTTTGTTCTGCATCTGCTGCAGCTTTTTCTCCGTGATATATTGCTACGATTTCTTTTGCCAAACGCATTTTGAGATCACGAGGATTTACATTTGTCGAAGCAAGTGAATTTTTTATTTCTTCAACTTCAGATAATGGTGTATATGATGCGAGTGCAAAGTATCGAGGAATGAGCGCATCAGGAACCGACATGACTTTGCCATACATATCATTTGGTTCGTCGGTCACGCCAATGTAATTATCGAGCGATTTAGACATTTTTTCTTTTCCATCCAAACCTTCGAGCAAATCAATCGCCATCACAGATTGCTGTTCTTGATTATTCATTTTCATCACATCACGACCCATGAGCATATTAAAGAGTTGGTCAGTTCCACCAATTTCTAAATCACATGTTCCATAAATATTTGCAAGTAGCGATGAATCAATTCCTTGTAATACTGGATACATCATTTCGTGCATATACAATTCCTCACCCTTTGCAATACGGTCTTTAAACATATCACGTTCAATGAGTCGTGAATGTGTAATGTGTCGAAGTGTTGAAAGTACTCGCGAAAAAGAAACAGTATGAATTCCTTTTTTTTGCAAAATATTTTTTTGCATTCTTGTTCCTTCAAAAAGTGTTGCTTTGGCAACAAATGAATTTGCATCTACTGTTATATGGTTTTTGTTTTCTTGGTCTTTGATTGTTACAGTTGTACCCACATCTGCGGTCAAATCGGTAATACTGGTAAACCAATCAGAATTTCGAATCCAAGAAAAAACCGAAGGATCAGTGTTGAGAATTTTCCCAACTTGCTCGAGATATGTTTTCATATTCGCCTCGATTTCTGCTTGGCTTATTTCTGGACGAACCTTACTTTTGCCAGTTGGGTCACCAATTTGAGTCGTGTAGTCACCAATAAGGAAAATTACCTTACATCCTGCATCTTGAAATGCACGAAGTTTACGCAAAATAACCGCATGTCCCAAATGAATATCTGGACGTGTTGGGTCTGCTCCCCATTTAATAACAATATCTTGTTTATATTCTCCATTTATTTTCGCCTCAACCTTTCGTTGAAAGGTATTGTCTGGGTCGACAAAATTTGCCACCCCGCGAGAAAATAAATCTTCGTTCTTTTTCATATAATGAGAACTTTAGCATGAAAGCTATCGAAGTTAAAGACCACCAAAAAACATACTGAAAGGCCACGCGGAGCCCGACGGGGCGAGCCTTGCCGAAATTTTCAGCAGAAAATTATCGGTTGCCTTTCAGTATGTTTTTTGGTGGTCTTCTTTCTCTGTGGTTTTTGAAGACATGTTTTGCGCCTCCGTGATATGATATACAGATGGAAATCTCACATAAAAAAAGACATATTATTAGAAATATTATTTTTGCTATTTTGGGACTCGGTGCAATTATTTTTGGAGTTCTCATACTTTGGATAAGCACATTGCAACTTCCAGATTTTTCATCATTTGATAGTCGCAAACAAGTAAACTCAACAAAAGTATACGACCGCACTGGTACAATTGTATTGTACGACCTCGGAAGCGACATTCACCGCACAAATATTCCTTATACAGACATGGGAGCAACGATAAAAAACGCGACTGTTGCAATTGAAGATTCAAATTTCTACAACAATCCTGGTATTGAAATAAAATCAATGGTTCGTGCACTCATTGCCGATATCACTCATGCAGGGGCTGTACAAGGAGGATCTACAATCACTCAGCAAGTCATCAAACAAAGTCTACTTTCAAACGACAAAACAATTGTACGTAAATTAAAAGAGGTTATTCTTTCACTCAAGCTTGAACGTGAATACAACAAAGATGAAATTCTAGGAATTTATCTCAATGAAATTCCATACGGTGGAAACACATTTGGAATTAGTGAAGCAGCAGAAACATTTTTTGGCAAAAAACCCGCAGACCTCACACTTGCCGAAGCTGCGTATCTCGCAGCAATTCCAAACGCACCAACACACTACTCACCATACGGAGCTTATAAATCTGATCTTGATTCACGCAAAAATCTCGTACTGACTCGAGAACACGAACTTAAATTTATTACCGATGCGGAATTCGCCCAAGCAAAAAATGAAAAAGTTACATTTCTCCCACAACAACCACAAGGAATCAAAGCTCCCCATTTCGTATTTTTTATCAAAGATTATCTCGAACAAAAATATGGATCAGATGTCGTAGAAACAGGAGGGCTCAAGGTAATCACAACACTTGATTATGGATTACAACAAGCAGCCGAAAATGCTGTTACCACATATACAACTGGCGCAAAAAAACAAATCGATGATGAAAATTCTGGACTTGTTGCAATCGATCCAAAAACTGGGCAAATCCTCGTAATGGTAGGTTCAAGAAATTATTTTGATAAAGAAATTGATGGAAATTATAATGTGACGACTGCAAAACGTCAGCCGGGGTCATCGTTTAAACCATATGTGTATGTAACTGCATTCGAAAAAGGTTTTACTCCTGAAACAATGCTCATGGACGTACCCACAGAATTCAATAGTTCATGTGATCCATATGGTCATCCACTTCCAGGACATTCTGACGCCGTGTGTTATATGCCAAACGACTTCGATAATAAATTTCGTGGACCAATGTCGATTCGCAATGCGCTCGCTGGCTCAATCAACGTTCCTGCTGTGCAAACGCTCTACATTGTCGGCATAAACAACGCAATAAAAACCGCACAAGATATGGGAATTACCACACTCACTGATCCATCACGATACGGACTCTCGCTTGTGCTTGGAGGTGGTGAAGTAAAACTACTCGATATGGTTTCTGCATATAGTGTTTTTGCAACCGAAGGATATCGTCATCCATATTCTGGAATTTTGTCGGTAACCGACAAAGATGGAAACACACTTGAATCTTGGTCGGACAATCAAATACAAGTTCTCCCTAGAAACCCAACACTTCAAATTAGTAGTATTCTCTCAGACAACAAAGCTCGTACTGCAACATTTGGCGCAAATTCATATTTAAATTTTTCCGATCGTGATGTTGCAGTAAAATCTGGAACAACAAACGACAACAAAGACTCGTGGGCAGTTGGATACACACCATCACTTGTAGTTGGAGTATGGCTTGGCAAAAACGACAACACATCAATGCCAGTAAATATAACAGCTGCTCCAATCTGGCATATGTTTATGCAAGAAGCATTAAAAAATTATCCCGTAGAATATTTTGACAAACCAGTTGTTGATTCAAACTACAACAGTCTTCCACCTGTTCTCCGTGGACACTTTGAAGGTAATCAAGAATTCACAATCGACACAATTTCTGGTGGACTCGCCACACCAAACACACCGATTGAAACCCAAAAAGAAGAAGTGGTAACTGATGTTCATAATATTCTCCATTGGATTTCAAAAAATAATATTTTGGGTGGGGTTCCATCGAATCCATCAAGCGACTCATTATATTACAACTGGGAAACTGCAACACAAAACTGGTGGGCTACACACAGTTCAAATTATCCAATTGTCACGCTAGCACAAAAACCAACATTCGATGACAATGTACACATTCCAGCAAATCAACCACACGTTGCTATCATTAGTCCGACAACAAACAATACATTTAAGACCAACCAAACAATAACAGTAAAAGTTGATACCAGCGGGACATACCCTCTACAAAAAATTGATGTATTTATGAACAATGTATACGTTGGATCAACACAAGGACTCTCACCGACATTTTCATTTTCACCAAGTGATATCAAAAATCTTTTGCCAGGACCAAACACGCTCATGGTCACGGCAACTGATTGGATTTACAACAAAGCAAGTGTAAGTGAAGTGATAAATATCAGTCAGTAAAAATAAAACCTGAATCAAAAAAATTCCCGAGTTTACCGACTCGGGAATTTTTTTATTAAATTTTTACACAGGAAACAATGAAAAATCCTGGGTATTTTCTTCCATCAACCTTTTCTGCTGTTGGATCATGAAGTTCTATAAATTTTTCAATTTTGAAATGTTTCAAAAAGTATTCAGAAAAATAATCATTGAAAGTATGTGTTGGTTCTTGCACCGTCACAGTGCCGTTTAAAATTACAGAGTCAACAGTTTCTTGATTAAAATAATCTGAATTACTATTCTTTTTCTCAAAATATTGTCTCATTGGGTGAGTGGCAAGAAATATAAATTTTCCTCCTTGTTTTAGTACTCGCGCTGTTTCTTTATACACAACAGCAATATCAGGTATTGCTTGTAAAACATAATTACTTGAAGCAATATCAAAGGAATTATTTTTAAATAACAATGAGTTTGCCTCTGAGGTTTTAACAAAATTATCATCAAGCTTTAATTCTTTTTTTGCTATTTCAGTTGCAATGGGGTTAATATCAATACCACAAACCTCTGCACCGAGTGTTTTAAAATATTTCATATCGTTCCCTTCTCCACACCCAATATCAAGTATTCTATTTCCGTTGCACATTTTTTTTGGGAAAAACTTATAATATTCTGCGAGATTATAACTTCCAATTTTTTCGTGCAAATTATAAAACTCTTCTTTATTTTTATATTGTAATTTATCCATATAATTTTATATTCGCTTTATAACTTTTGACAATTCTTTTTTTGATGAAAACGAAACCAGAAATTTTGGAGTAATACCTGTTTCTTTTTTTATTCTTTCAGCACCGGAATAATCTGTTTTTTCTGCAACTGCAACAATATCTACGACTTCGATATTATTTGCCCTCAATAAATTAACCATCGAAACAATGGTTCCTCCAGTATCTATAAGGTCTTCAACAATGATGGCTTTTTTACCAGCAAGTTCCTTTATTCCATTCAAATATAAATTTCCATGTGTATATGAATTTCTAAAATCAATACAAACTTCACCTTCAAATCCAGATGGATTCCATTTTGTAAGTGTAAACGGTTTACCAACCGCAAAAGCTGTGAGCGCACAAATGTATCCCCCTCTATCTTCTTCACCGACAAGAAAATCTGCTGACTCAAAATCAACGATGATAGAAATTTCATTAACAACCTGTTGTAGCAATTCTGGTTTAGTTATTGGCACATGATCAGTAAGTGGATTAATACAATACTTCTTGCCCGAAACCATTACTACTGGTTGGTCATTAAATGCTTCTTTTATGTAATCTATTTTCATAACACCGAAAGTATATATAATATTTGACATATTGTCATAATTATTGCATAAAATGCATATATAGTAAACAGATTGTTTACTGTAGTGTATACTTGGGGAATGCTTTTAGGAATCAAACCAAAAATAGAAGAGGTAATTATCGACACACTAGCAGACGGCTCACATGATAGTTTGGTTTTATTACAAAAAGTTCAACAAAAAACAAATGCTACAAAACAAGGATTTTACCGAGCATTACGAGTTCTTTTAAACAATGAAATCATCACAAAAAACAAACAATTTGTTTTATTAAATCCATTATGGGCAAATCGTATAGAAAAATTTGTTGAGCGAATAAATACTATTTCAACACCAAAAGAATCGGAGACACTACTCCATCTAAACGAGGGAGACACAATGGTTTTTAGATTTAAATCAATTATCGATCTATATCTACTTTGGAACCATTATTTCTTTATTTTTTGCCAAAAGACAGAAGGTTCAGTTTTGTTTTTTAATACGCACAACTTTTGGACACTTATCCGTTCTGATATTGAAAATGAAATGTATGCATGGATAAAAAACAATAATAAAAAAGCTTACTGTGTAATTGGGCATGACACTCCGCTTGACCGCACAACATCTGACTATATTAAAAAAGATTATGGTATTGAACTTGCATATGAAAACAATCCTTCGATTCGAGAAACTGTATTCCCTGCTGTTTTTGGTGATTATATTATGTCGACAATTCTTGATCCGGTAACTGTTGCAGCAATCAACGAACTGTATAAAAAATATGAAAAATTAGAACCATCAGTTCAAGACGAATTGGAAAATATTATTACCAATATGAAACGTTCAAAAGTTACAATCGAAAAAAATAAAAAGAAGGCTGAAAAGATAAGAAAAAAATTAATGAATTATTTCACCTTTTATAAATAAAAAAATTCC
>JBAXTD010000008.1:0-29322 GCA_037130335.1 bacterium | reverse complement strand
TGTGACCCCACGGAGAATCGAACTCCGATTTAGTCCTTGAGAAGGACCCGTCCTAGCCGTTAGACGATGGGGCCAATGTAATTACTGCGTAATTAGCGCTTTATTTATAGCAAATTTTTGGGGAATTACAAAACGTAAAATTGTGGGACGGAATTCGGTGGGAAATTTTTCTTCGAAAAATTTCCCACCGAATTTTATTTTTTATTCAACCATTCAGGTTCCTGACGCACAAGTAGTTCATGAGCTTTTTCTGGTTCGGCCATAAGTAATTTGACGGTGCGTTCCATGCGCATACCTTGTGAACCTTTGATGTAAATCACATCACCCACCTTGAGCAAATCTTTAATTGATTCTGCGGCTGTCACTGCGTCATCAACCTCAATTATTTTTTTCTCATTCATTCCCGCATCCATCGCACCGAGTGCACAATCTTTGGCACGTGATCCAACTGTTACCAAAAGTTGTGCAGAATTTTTGGCAATCTTTCCAATTTCACGATGTGCATCACTTGTGTGTTTGCCGAGCTCGAGCATGTCGCCAATAATTGCGATTTTTCTTTTTCCAAATGGTAAATCAGCAAGCATTTCCAAACCAATTTCGCATGCAGTTGGTGATGAGTTATATGTGTCGTCAATCAAAATCGTTCCGCGCTCACCAGGGATTAGTCGCACACGACCAGGTGGTGTTTCGTAATTTTTGAGCTCGTTGATTGCAGTCACCATGTTCATGCCGACCGCGTATGCGACACAGAGTGCAGAAAGCGCCACTGTCACATACCCTTTTGAATATACCTTTGGCATGTTTACGGGGAAACTTTTTCCATCGAAATCAATTTTGAATGCAAGTCCTCCATCAGAAAAATAACTTGGCTCAAGTATTTGAATATTGCTTGCACGAATATCTGAACCCTCCTTTTCACCAAATGAAAACGAACGAAACGGAAGCTTTTCCTTTGCCTTCATAATCTTTTCATCATCTGCATTGAGCACGAGTGTGCCCTCTTTTTTCATAAATTTCGCG
Organism: bacterium; assembly: GCA_037130335.1. GTDB lineage: Bacteria > Patescibacteriota > Minisyncoccia > Phycocordibacterales > UBA9973 > CAITQP01. The sequence goes on along the minus strand of JBAXTD010000008.1, from coordinate 28,302 downwards.
AGAGAAATTTTTTCTTCAATCAAAGATTCAAGTGTTGGAAAAAATTCAATATGCACAGGTACATCAGGTAATCGTGTGAGAACTACCACATCTGGCTTGAGCCATTTTGCAACAGAACTAATGTCTTTAGGTTTATCGGCACCCACTTCGAGCACAAGCGTTTTGGGATATGTATTATCGTGTATGATAATTTTTTCTAAACCGATAAATATAACTTTGATCCATCCCCATATACTCCCCCAACCACTTTCAGCACCAATAATTGTGAGTGGAATTCCAAATTCACTATTGAAACTTTTTTCGGCACGACGAATACTACCTTCGTTTTTGAGGACAGTATAAATTGCATCCTTCGTCGATGTTTTACCCACGTTTCCAGTTACCGCAATTATTTTGGGTTTATATCGCCACAAAATACCTTTGGCGATAAATACGAGAATGATTATTATTATTTTTTTGATTTGATTTTTCATATTATTTAGCAAAAGCGAGACTAGTGATCGGGTGGAATTTGATAATAATCTAGCAGATAGTGCGCAATATCTTCGAAATTATATTCCACACTACTTGAGGAATATCCTGCTCCTTTCGGATTTACCATATACAACAACACGATAAAACGTGGATTGTATGCTGGAAAATATCCTACCATACTATGCAAATATCTGTCAGCATAATATCCACCACCATTTGGATTTGCGATTTGTGCAGTTCCTGTTTTGCCGGCAATACTCCAAAACTTATCTCTGTTGGCATTTCTTTTTGCAGCACCACTTGCTTGAAATGCAGTAGTAAGCATACGAGAAACCGTTGCAGCAGTTTCTGTAGAAACGACCCGAGGAAGTGGCTCAGGTGGTGTCGCGACTTTCGTAACGCCATCTTGATTTACAAAACTTGTAACGACATGCGGAGTAACTGGCACACCACCATTTGCAAGCGCCGAAAAAGCTCGGATTGCATTGATTGGAGTAAGCGCAATTCCTTGTCCGAACGAAGCTGTTCCATACTCGACATCACGTGGACTTTGTAAGTTTGTTATGATGTTTTGCGCTTCATTTGGTAAATCAACACCAGTCTTTGAATTCAATCCAAACTTATACAAATAATCTCTAAATTTATCATGGCCCAATTTTTGCATCACATATACTGCTCCCGTGTTTAGTGATTCAGTCAAAACTTCTTGCATTGTAATTACACCACGTCCACGCAAATCGAAGTTATTTATTTTTGAACCATTCAAAACTACATAGCCCTTGTCGTCATATTTTGTTGTCGGTGTCACTACACCTGTATCTATACCCGCAGCCATTGTAAGTCCTTTTACAATCGAACCTAGCTCATACACGTGCTCGACGAGCGGATTTTCATAATCGGCAACTGAATTCGCCTTACCGTAATTATTGGGATCGAAATCTGGTAATGCCCCCATTGCGAGAATACTTCCATCGCGTGGATCCATGATGATACCTCCGGATTCATCAGGTGCATATTTTGTTTGTAATGCTTCAAGCTGTTGTTCTAAATGTGCTTGAATTGATGGATTAATACTTGTGATGATGTCGCCATTATCGGCAGAATTTGAAAACGTATCTTTGAGATTATCAAATACCTCAGCAAAAAAATTTGAATATAAATTTTTACCACTACTCACGAGAAAACTATCATATTGCTTTTCGAGACCATATCGTCCGGTCAACAAATCACCTTTGTAACCGACAAATCCCACAACCTTTGATGCGAGTGTACCTCCTGGATACGAACGCCATGAATCTTGGTATAAATTTACACCCGGCAAATTTAGCGCAGTGATAGCATCTGCTTGTTCTTTGGTTAAATGAATTGCGATTTCTTCGTACGGATCACCAGTTTTTGAAGCACGCGATACAAACGTCTCATGATCAATTGAGAGGTACGGTGCGAGTAACGTATATGTTGATTCAATATTTTTTATTTGGTTTGGAACAATTGCCAATTTAAATCCTGCAGTCACTGTAGCGAGTTCGACATGCGTGCCTTCTTTGGTTGTTGCAAAAATTGTACCTCGATCAAAAGATTGAGTTGACGATGGTGCATATTGTCGGTCAGCTCGTTTTGCAAAATCATTTCCATGCACAATTTGTAGCAAAAAAAGCTTGCCGATAATGCAAGCGCAAAACAAACCGATAAACACCAAAACAACAATAAGTCTGGATCGATGAATGTTCGTATCCGAGGAATTGCGTTTGGAATTATGCATACAAAAAATTAATTATTCACAAATTATTGAAGCATACCGACTGTTGGACTTCCTGAATCACGAGTTGCATACATAACATCCTTTGATTCTGCGAGTCCGTTTGCAGCAATACTTGAGATGTCGAGATTGTTTAATTGTGCGAGGTACGCAACCTGCAAACTACCCACAGAGCTTTGAGTTAATTTTATTGATGATTCTGCATGTCGTCGTGCCACAACATCAAATACAATTTTACCCACAAAATACATATACATGCTTCCCATAAGTGCGAGTGTTGCAAATCCAACAATCACAATATTTTTTATATATTGCTCTTGTGTGGTTATATTCATATTTTTTAATATTAGAGTGTTCATATTTTTTTGAGTATTCTTAGCTTGGCACTTCGACTTCTAGGGTTTGTAATAATTTCTTCTCGTGTTGGTACAATTGGTTTTTTTGTAATAATTTGCGCACGTTCATCAATTTTTGATTTATCTTTAAAAAAGTTTTTTACGATTCGGTCTTCGAGACTATGAAATGTAATCGTAACGATTCGCCCATCAGATGCCAGTAACTTCCATGCCTTTTCTAATCCTTCTGTTATTGCACCCAATTCATCGTTTACATAAATTCGTAATGCCTGAAATGTTTTGGTTGCTGGATTTATTCGGCCATTTTTATAAAAATTTGGAACTGCGTTTCGTATAATTTCTGCAAGCTCAAATGTTGTCTCGATTTTCTTTCGTTTGCGAGCCATCACAATCGCACTCGCAATCTGTCGTGAGAATGATTCCTCACCGTATGTAAAAATAATATCTGCTAACTCTTTTTCGCGCATTCCGTTTACTACATCACGTGCAGTTACGGTATCGTCGGTAATGGGATTTTGGAGTGTCATAAGTAGTGGTTCGTCATATTTAAACGAAAACCCTCGTCCTGATTCTCCCAATTCCATCGAAGAAATTCCGAAATCAAACAAAACTCCATTTACTTCAGAAATTCCATGTGCCTTGCACGCACTATCCATATCTCTGAAATTTGATTGCACTGGAATTAATGTTCCTCCAACATTTTCAATGTTTTGCTTTGCGAGTTTGAGCGCATCTGCATCGAGATCAAATCCGACAATTGTAATGTTTGGAAATTTTTGCACAATAGTCTTTGAATGACCTCCTGCGCCGAGTGTTGCATCAATTATTGTATCGCCTGCCTCAATATCGAGACCGTCGATTGATTCATGTAAAAGTACTGAAACGTGTGACATACCTTAGAGAGCGCCCACATTACCAAGTTTTTCTGCCAAAGTTTCGGCTTGACCCTCAACCCCAGCTTTGTACTTTGCCCACGCCCTCTCATTCCAGATTTCTGCTCGATTTTGTACGCCAATGATGGCGATTTTTCCAGAGAGTTTTGCTCTTCCTTTCAAAAAATCGGGAATGAGAATGCGCCCGCTACCATCGACCTCAATTTCTTGCGCACCACCAAACATAAAACGGTTAAAACTTCGATTATCAGCTTGCAACATTGAATTCTCTGCGAGCCGAGACGAAATCTTTTCCCATTCACTTACACCAAACATAAAAATCGAACCATCAAGCCCCGGTGCGAGCACAACTTTTTTACCCAACTCACTGCGAAAACGTGCCGGTAATGAAACTCGGTTTTTGTCGTCTATCGCATGAATGTATTCGCCGATTAACATAATTTTTACTCACTTTTCGCACGTTATTTTTTCGCCCCACTTTCTCCCACTCACATAGTATTATATTCCACTTCACCCCACTTCGCAAAACAAAAATAGTGGATAACTACTTGTATTTTTATCCCCTTTGACAAAGAAATTATAAAGTTGTATGATTTAAAAAAAATTCCTTATGAGAACCGGAGATTTTAAATACATAACAGAAAAAGATGTTTATGCTGTTGTTGTAAAAACAGAAAACAAACCAGAAGAAACGTTGGTTAACGAACAAGCAAACATCAAAAAACTGGATCCACAAGATCCACAACAAAAAACCGGACGTGACTTTACGTACAATGAAATAATTTCAGGATACACCTAACCTGATTCAATCAAAAAAAACACCCAGAGTAACATCTGGGTTATTTTTTTAATTTATTCCTTTGGTCGCATTAATGGAAACAATTGTGTTTCGCGAATTGGTTTGTCTACGAGAAAGGCAAAGAGTCGCTCACCGAATCCGAATCCGCATGTAGGTGGCATACCGTGCTCGAGCATTTCTACGAAATCCCATTCTGGCATCATTGCTTCCTCATCACCTCCCTCGATTAATTTTTGTTGCAATTCAAATCGTGCACGTTGGTCGAGTGGATCATTTAATTCAGAAAATCCATTCCCCACTTCAGAACCCGCAAGCAATATCTGAAATCGCTCCACAGTGCCAGGACGAGATTTCGATTCCTTTGCGAGTGGCGAAACAAGTTTTGGATGATGAACGAGAAACGCTGGACCTGCGATGTTTTTGCGACAATATTTCCAAAGCGTGTCAGTGAGACGTTCACGGTTTGTACCCACATATTTTACATTGAGTTTGTCGAGTGCATCTTTCATTTCACTCTCAGTTGCGAGAAGTACATCGACACCAGTTTGCTTTTTGATTTCATCCACATATTCCACGACAGTCCATTCATTATTTAAATCAAATGTGTGTCCACGAGTAGTAAATTCTGTTTTGCCAAAAACTTTTTGCGCAATATCTCGATATAACATTTGTGTGAGTTTCATTCCATCACGATAATCAGCATACGCCCAATAAAATTCCATGTTTGTAAATTCCTGTAAATGTTCTGGACTCGTGCCTTCATTGCGGTATGCACGACCGATTTCAAATGTTTTTGGAAATCCAGCAGCCATGAGACGCTTCTGCCATAATTCTCCAATTGAAATTCGAAGATACACAGGGATATCGAAATCCTTGTGATGAGTCTTGAATGGATTTGCTTCTGCTCCACCTGTGGTGAGTTCGAGCGTAGGTGTGTCCACATCGAGAAATCCATGGAGAGTCATAAAGTCGCGTGTCGCTCGCCAAAATTCTGCTTTTTTGTAAAACAAATCACGGAGCTCTTGATCCATTGCAATATCGAGATAGCGTTTACGCAATCGTTCGTCTTCATCTGCGATACCATGCCATTTTTCTGGAAGCGGTAGGAGTGATTTAGTTGCCATTGTCCAATTTGAAACAAGCATACTTTGTTCACCACGTTGTGTAGTAAAAAATGTTCCTGTTACTGAAATAAAATCACCGATGTCTACACATTCTACAAATAATGAAAAAATACTTTCTTCGATTGAATCTTTTTTGAATACGGCCTGAAATTTAGATGTGCCATCATCGAGCACCACAAAAAGAATCGCGCCTTGTCCACGAATTGCCATTACACGTCCTGCAATCGAATATGCCTTGCCTTCTGTTTCGAGACTTGTAAATTCATCACGCACAATATTTAGCGGATAATCGCGCGGAACGTCAGCTGGATATGGATCCATGCCAACTTCTTGTAATCGATGCAATTTTTGCAATCTCGCAACTCGTAATTCTTCAATTGATGCCATATAGAGCGAGTATAACAAAAAACATCTATAATTGAAAGATGTTTTTTGTCGTCATTATTTTATTTATTCGATACTTACAATTGTGTACACGATTTCACCCTTTGGAGATTTCAATACTGCATCATCACCCTTTTTCTTTCCAATAAGTGCTTGACCGAGCGGAGAATTGTTTGAAATTTTTCCAGACAATACATCGGCTTCTTCGGAACCGACAATTGAAAATGTTTTCTTTTCTTTGGTACCTTCTTTTTGCACAACGACAGTTGTACCAACTTGAATAATTCCACCATGGTGTTTTTTTACAACCTCAGAATTCTGCAATAGGTTTTCGATACTTGCAATACGTTCTTCTAATTTTCCTTGTTCCTCACGAGCTTGATGATATTCGGCATTTTCAGAAAGATCGCCAAGTGACTTCGCAAATTCTAATGCTTCTAATATTTCTTTGCGCTTTTCGGTTTTGAGAGTTTCAAGCTCTAATTCGAGAGCTTTGCGCTTTTCTTCAGTTAAATAACTTGCTGTTTGATTCATATAAGTTGCAAAAGTATATCTTAAATACCAACATATTGCAACACACAATATTTTACCCTTATAAATAAAGGTTAATTTGTGTATTCAGGAGCAATCAAATGCACCCAATCTAGAAAATCATGCGCGATTCGAGTAGCCGAACCTGTGTTTTGAGTTCCATGTTCGAGCATTACAACCACCACATAATGTGGATTTTCATACGGGAAATACACGTTAAGCCAACTATTGATATATGAACCACCCACCCCAACTTGAGCTGTTCCGGTTTTGGAAGCCATTGTAAACGGCAATGTTGCAAACATTTTTCCAGTTCCAACTGTTGCTCCAAGCCTCATTCCTTCTTGAATTACCGTATATTGATCATCTGAAATATCAGTAATTTTTTGTGTTGGTGTCACCAAATCATTCATGCTTTTTGTTGTTGATGATGCAAATCCAATGTCATCAGTATTCATTGAATCATTTTTAAACACATGCGGAGTAACCATTACACCACGGGTAGAAATCGCAGCAACTGCACGAGCCATTTCGAGTGGAGTAACTTGTACACCGTATTGTCCAATCGCCGTGTTGTATGTATCTCCCACACGCCATGGCTCACCATTAAATTTTTGAGCCTTCCATTCAGGACTTGGAATTATTCCACTTTTTTCACCATACAAATCAATACCAGTTTTTTGTGTAAGTCCAAATCGCTCAAGTGCAATATCTAGATTTGTAATTCCGATTCCCTTTTGTGATTTATATCCACCAGCAACTTCCATAAAAAAAATGTTTGATGACACTGCAATCGCATGACGAATATCAACCCAACCGTTATTTGGATTGTAATCTTTATACACACCGGGGTGCGCTGGATCATATGGGTTTGGCACAGTAATCGATCCACACGAGCAAATTTGTGTATCTGGTGTCACCACACCTTCTTTGAGCGCCTCAAGTCCCAGGTACGGCTTCACAACTGAACCCGGAGTAAAGAGTCCAGAAATAGCGCGATTGAGAAGTGGCGTATTTGAATCAGTTAAATATCCGGTAATTATTTTTTTATCTGATCCGGATGACATAATATTTGAATTATATTCAGGAAAATTTGTCATCGCGACGATATCACCATTTCGTACATCCATCATCACCGCTGAGCCACTTCGAAAATTTGCTAGACCAGCATAATTTGAAAGTATTTGATATAACTGTGTCTGTAAACGAGAATCAATTGTGAGTGTCACGTTTTTGCCGGCGATTGGCTCATTAACGATCGAACCTTTTTGCTTTTTACCAGCAATATCCTTTTCGACTATGTCTGAACCATTAATACCCGAGAGATTACTATTATATTTCTTTTCAACACCATCGCGACCAAACAATTCTTTTTGATAATAATTACCTGACGAATCACGAGCAGGATACCCTACGTACCCAAGTATTTGTGAAAATCCTGGTAGTGTCGTGTACATACGTTGTCCCCATGGAGTATCATCAGTTGCAGTATTATTCCAAACCAACACAACTCCATTGGTGTCGTAAATATTTCCACGTGCAGCAAAAATAGGTTCAATACTTAGACTATTGTTTTCACTCATTTTTTTATATTCCTCACCATTTTGTATTTGCAAATTCCACAAGCGTACCCCAAAAAACAAGACAAGTACACAAAAAAGAATTCCGATACCAAACATAGAATTACGTGAAATTGGTTTTGAAATCTGTCCTTCAAATTGTTGCGTATCGAAATCTGGCAAATTTTTTGAATCGAGAAAAATCTCATCAGGCTCGATAAAAATATTTTTGCTTCGTCGTTTTTGATTTTTTATTTTTCTAATAATTTTATTCATAAATGATTTGTAAAAAATAAAAATTACGCTCGCATAAACGAACCCTCAAAAATATATTTTTTAAAAAGATAACTAATCAAAACTAATACCACAGCAAAAAGTGTCATACAATATTCAAAACCCAAAAAATGTATCTGCGGTGCTGCGTACAAAACATCGCTCAAAAAAAATATTGGAATGATTTCATAAAAATTATTAAAGATAATCAAAAAAAGTATTCCAAACAAAATAGTCAGAATAACAGGAAAAGAAAGGACCATAACGACAAGGGCGATTGCTGCAAATATTCGTAAAATCATGCCGATATAATAGCACGATTATGTATCTGGAGTAATCAACAATCAATCTATCTTTTTTGCTTTTTTATTGGTGGTGTCGATGTATCCCTGCGCCCTCTAATCTTTTTGTATAAAAATCTAATACATGCATATACAATGAGTGCGATCAGTAAATAAAAAACAATCGCATGAGACCACAAAAACGTAAGCAATTGCATAAAGAAAAGCTTTACGTACGCAAATGGACGATCAATAAATTTTGTCAAAAATGAGGCTTTGCCATACTTTTTTTCTTGAGCAGACACAAGCTCGTTGGCTTTATTTGCCGAAACCGACGCTGCCTTGGTTTGTTTCGTCAAAGAATCAGCAGTTTTTGTGCGCCATGAGTCTACACTTGAAGCCGTATCGACTGCAGGATTTTTTACTGAATCAGGAATACTTGAAATCACATTTCCTCCAAGTTCATTCACTTGTTTTGCGATTTGGTTTGGAGGAAAAATATTATTCGTTACCAAATTTGTCGTACCTGACACAACGGATGCATTAAGTGAATTTCCTGCTTTTGGAGAAATCGAGATTGTCGGAAGTTGAACAGTTTGTGGAGATAATACAAAAGGTTCTGTTTTACCATTACCCAAAGCTTCGACGAGGTTTCCGGTTGTTGCAGAAAATGAATGATCCCCCGCGCTAATTCTAAATGAAACTGTTGCCGTTCCCACTCCGCCAGAAGGAATTGTTATAGATTTTGTACCCAGCAAAACATTACCATCATAAAAAAGCACATCTCCCGAAAGTGCATTCGGTTCAGCATTATGAAAAAGCGCAGATAAATTTACAAATTCACCATCTTTGGGAGTCTCAGGATTCATCCACATCGGACCACCCAAAAATCCTGTATTTGCACGTACAATCGGTATTTGAAATGTAAAAAGTATTATAAATACTCCCAAAAATATACTGCGAGAAAACCATTTGATCATAATACGTTTATTGTATACCACAAAAGTAAATATAAAAAATATGAGCGGAGTTTAAAACACATTTGGAATCACAAAAAGCCCAAACCAAACAACGGCAAAATTGAGTATCGCATGCGAAATTGAAACAAGAATTAAATTTGGATATTTATGATACAAAATTGCAAAAAATAATCCTCCAATAAACGCAAATGGTAATCCAATATGTGGAAATGGATAAATTGCATGCATACCCGAGAACAATAGTGCATTTACTGTAATAATTGTAAACGAATCAGGAAATACTTTTTTTAGAAGCGGCATTAGAAACCCACGAAAAGCAAATTCCTGAAAAAAAGAAACAACGGCAAACATAAATAGGAAGTGCGGGCTGGTCCACCAGTGTTTCAGGATTGGATGAAAATTAAATTCTTGCGCCGAAAATATAATAACCGCGAGCGCAATCGTAGTCGCAATTGCATATGTAGCAAATGCATGCGGAATATTTTTGGTTGTAAGTCCTAGTTCTTCATCCTTCCATTTTTGTTTTCGAATGATGCCAAAAATAAAGAGTGAAAAAATAAGCAATACAAAAATTCGGTATTGCACCGGAATAATTCCAAAATACAAGAGTGCGATTGGCACAACAAAAAGAAAAATAATTTCAAGGCTTGCGTTTTCTATGGTACGAAATTGAGAATGATGTCTTTCGATAGGCTTCATAATTTTATGTTTAAATAATACCACAAAATATTCGACATGCTATAATCCACATATGACAAAAAATGAAATTCAAAATAATTGCATAAACGCTCGAAAATTAATGGAACGTTCACGTCTCGAGCATTTTGCAGTTGGAGCATTCAATATCGACAACCAAGAAACACTCATTGCAATTTGCAACGCAGCCAAAAAACTAAACTCCCCCGTGCTCGTAGAACTTTCAGATGGTGAAGCGAAATCAATCGGTCTTTCAAATATTCGCGACATGGTCAATAACTACAAAAAAGAAATGGGATTAGAAATCTATATAAATCTCGACCACAGTCCTAGTGTCGAAGCGGCAAAAGCTGGCATAGATGCTGGATTTGAATTTATTCATATAGATATTTCACAAGCAAATCACAATGCAACTGATGACGAAATAATTGCTGCCACCAAAGAAGTCGTCGAATACGCCAAAACAACCGGCGCGATTGTAGAATCCGAATCACATTACTTTGGGGGTTCAAGTAATGTACACGCAGAAAACATTGATTACGAAGAAATCAAAAAAACTTTTAGCACACCAGAAAAATCAAAAGCATTTGTTGATGCGACAGGTATCGATACATTTGCTGCTGCAATTGGAAATTTACACGGCAAGTACCCCGTACCCAAACAATTAGATTTAGAATTATTACAAAAAATTAGAAATACACTAGACTGCAATATTAGTTTACATGGAGGATCTGATACACCACTTCACTTTTTTGAAGACGCAGTCAAAATTGGTGTAAGTAAAATAAACATCAATTCAGATATGCGATTTGCATACCGCACAACTCTCGAAAAAGATTTACACGATCATCCCGATGAATACGCAGTAATCAAACTCATGCCTGAAGTTATCGATGCAGTTCAAAAAGTTGTAGAAGAAAAAATTTCCGCCTTTGGTTCAAAAGACAAAACACAGATATACTAAAATTGTTTGTTAAAAAACAAACAATGAGAGTATACTGGCTACGTGGAAAAAACTGACGACGAACTCATTATCGAATATCGAAACGGAAACAGTGATGCATTCAAAGAATTAATCGAACGGTATATCAAACCGCTTTTTGGTTTTTCATATCGCATGACAGGCAAAAAAGATCTCGCCGATGATATAACCCAAGAAACGTGTTTAAAAATTTGGAGAAAAATTTCACAATACAAAACAGGAAGTAATACATTTAAATCTTGGGTTTTTACTATTGCTCGAAACACAACAATTGATTTTTTGCGTAAAAAAAAGATGCCAGTTATCTCAGATTTCGACACAATTGATGGACATAATTATGTAACCGAAACAACCCCAGACCTAGATACGTTACCAAGTACATTAATCGAAAAAGCAGAGAACAAAAAACTTATCGATGGAGCCCTCCAGACATTATCAATCGAAGACAAAGAGATTCTCACACTGCACTACCAAGAAGAACTCACATTTGAAAACATTGGAACAATCCTAAAAAAGCCTTTAAATACAGTAAAAAGTCGACATAGGAGAGCATTATCAAAGCTAAAAACGTACATCGAGGAATCCCCGTAAACATAGCTTTTGCACCAATTATTATGACAATCGCGTATTATTAAAGTAAGCACAAATATGACAAACAATCTCTATCACCTATTCCAAAATGACCCTCACATACAAACACCTCACACAGAACTTGAGGCGCGTATATTTGATTGCATCAAAACAGCTCAAGCAAAAAAAATCCGTAACCAAAAAATCATTTGGATAAGTGTATCGTGCATTTTTTCTTTCGTTGTAATACTCACTGGCATCCGAGCTGTGACAAGTATCGCCTCTTCAAATGTAAATGATTATCTTTCTCTTGTTTTTTCTGATACAGCTTCTGCGTTTACAGTATGGAAAGAACTTTCTATTTCAATTATTGAATCTCTCCCAATTATCGGTATTGGACTTTTCCTTGCAAGTATTTATTTATTATTTTGGTCAGCAAAAAAATACACTATTAATTCAAAAATATTAGCTTATTAATTATTTATCACTCATATGGAAAACACTACACAAAAATCTTTTATTCAATCAAAAAATCTTAGTCGGACGATGACAGGAATTTTGTTGCTCGTCGGAATCATTTTTGTTTTTCATATCGGTGAAGAATTTGGTTACAAAAAAGCTGAATTAACTGACCATATGTCTGACGGATACTACAAAGCATTTGGTCCACACGATCCAGGCAAAGCTGGTCCATTTGGATATTTGTTTGACGATCAAACAGACACGCATGGCGTCGCAGGAAAAGTTGTTGCAATAAAAAATAACATCATCCTGGTCGCAGACAATGAAGGAATCGAAAAAAATGTTCTTGTTGATAAAACAACAATAATAAAAAACCAACGTAATACTATTTTGATTGGCGACATTAAACCAAATGATTATATTATTGTGATTGGCACACCCACACCAGATGGTCAGATTAATGCAAAAATTGTACGAGTGTTACCACCACCAAATATGGAAGATCTGGAAAATTCCGGGACATCAACTACCCCGACAAATTAAATTATTAATTAAAAATATTATTTTATGCAAAAAATTTCTGATTCAGAATTATTTCAAAAAATCCGTTTGTATGTCGTAAATCACAAAAAAACCAGTGTATTGATTGCACTCATCATTCTTGTCTTTGGATATTACACATACAAAAACCTTACAAACACAAGTGACGAAACAACATATGTACTTAGTACTGTACAAAAAGATACTGTCGTAGCATCTATCACCGAAAGTGGTCAAGTTGAAACAAACCACCACCTTGATATTAAACCAAAGGTTTCAGCTGACGTTGTATATGTAGCAAAAGCTTCAGGTGATTTTGTAAATCAAGGTGATTTAATCGCACAACTTGATACAACAAACGCAGCAAAAGCTGTTCGTGATGCTCAAGCAAACCTCACAAGCGCACAGATATCACTACAAAAAAACCAACAACCTGCCGATCAATTAACACTACTTCAAGCACAAAATGCTGTCACACAAGCAAACGCCGATCTAGCAAAAGCATACGATACTGGTTTCAATAACACATCAAGCGCGTTTGTGGATTTACCAAATATCATCACAGGTCTTGATGGTATTCTTCATAATACTGATGTAAACACGACAACAAATCAACAACGAAATATTGATTTTTATGGAGACGCCGCATCGCAACTTGAAAGTTCTGCAAATTCAGGAAAGGCAATGAAATACAAAGCTGATGCCGAGAGCGCATTTATTTCTGCACAAGCAGCGTACAAACAAAATTTTTCTGACTATAAATTAGTAAGTCGATCATCGGATAATCAATCAATAAATAATTTAATAAACGAAACATACGACACTACTGTCAAAACTGCCGATGCTATCAAAAGCATATCTAACCTTATTCAGTACTATCAAGATCTGATAAATTCTCAATCAGGTCGTACACCACTTGCCAAGTCGACAACACAATTAAATACACTTTTTGGGTATACAAGTACAATAAATTCTGATGTAAATAATTTATCAAACGCAAAAACAACAATTACAAACGATGTAACTTCAATTCCAGAAAAACAAGCATCGTTACAAAAAATAAAAGACGGCACTGACCCGCTCGATATTCAATCAGCACAACTTGCAGTCACTCAACGAGAAAACGCATTACAAGATGCAAAGGATAATTTAAATGATTATTATATTCGTGCTCCTTTTTCTGGAACACTTGCATCTGTCGATGTAAAACGTGGAGACCCCGCAAATTCTGGGACAACAATTGCCACCCTCATCGCAAATGACCAAGTTGCAACAGTTACCATAAACGAAGTAGACGCAGCAAAAATAAAACTTGGCGACAAGGCAACTCTCACGTTTGATGCAATTGACGGACTCACACTCACAGGAAAAGTTGCAACAATCGATACCGTAGGTACAGTAAGTTCAGGAGTTGTAAATTACACTGCGACAATTTCATTTGATGCATCAGACCCTCGAGTCAAACCAGGAATGAGTGTATCCGCATCAATCATTACAAACACCGCACTTGATGTTCTCACTATTCCATCGAGTGCAATCAAATCATCGACAAACGGAAGTTACGTTCTCGTATTCCCTGAATCAATGACTGCTTCATCGACAACACAAATAACAACAGCTATCACCCCAACTCAACAATCGATACAAACTGGATTATCCGATGATACAAATACAGAAATAACATCTGGTCTCACAGAAGGACAAGTAATTATTGTTAAAACAATTACAAACACTACCAAAACTGCAACCACTCCATCTATCTTGGGTGGAACAAACAAAGCAGGTGCAAGTGGTGGCAATGCAAATGGTGCATTTCGAGGAGTTGCAAAATAAATACATGATTGAAATAAAAAACATTACAAAAACATATTCAAACGGCGACATAGTATTTACTGCACTTCAAGGAGTTTCATTTACCATACATGATGGTGAATTTGTGGCCATCATGGGACCATCGGGATCAGGTAAATCGACACTCATGCATATTTTGGGAGCGCTCGATACACCAACATCAGGTACATATTTTCTCGACAAAAAAGATGTTTCCAAAATGTCAGAGGACGAGCTTGCAGATATTCGTAAAGAAAAAATTGGATTCGTATTTCAATCATTCAATCTCCTTCCACGAACAACGGTATTAAAAAATGTAGAACTTCCACTCATGTATGCCGGTATCGAAGAAAAAATACGAGAAAAAAGAGCAAAGGAAGCACTATTGGCTGCAGGTTTCGATGATCAACATTTCTACCACAAATCAAATCAATTATCTGGTGGACAAATTCAGCGTGTCGCAATCGCACGTGCACTTGTAAATAATCCGACGTTAATTCTCGCAGATGAACCTACAGGAAACTTGGATACCAAAACCGGAGAAATTGTTTTGGGAACATTTCAAAAATTCAACAAAGAAGGCAGAACTATTGTTCTCATTACTCATGAACGTGATGTAGCCGAACACGCAGATAGAATTTTATTTATCAAAGATGGAAAATTAATCGAAGATAGTAAAACTCATACACGACGAACTGCACACATTGATTAATAAATTTTCTAATATACAAAATTTAAAAAATGAAAACCATCGATTTACTCAAAGAAACATATACAGCACTCACTGCAAATAAAGTTCGTTCAGGACTTACCATGCTTGGTATTATTATCGGCATCAGTTCAGTTATTGCCATGGTAGCACTTGGAAACGGCGCTCAAGCATCGATTCAACAAAGTATTCAATCAATCGGATCAAACCTCGTCATTATCACTCCTGGAGCACAACGTTCATTTGGTGGACCGTCGGCTGCACGCGGAAGCGCACAAACACTCACGGTAGCTGATGCCCAAGCAATCAAGGCTTCTGTATCAAACATAGCCGATGTTGCACTTGATGTTTCTAGTCGCGGACAAATTACCGCCAAAGGAACAAACTCAAATACGAGTATTGTAGGAACCTCCCCTTCATATGCAACCGTTCGAAATATAACAATCGATGAAGGAAATTTTTTGTCTGACAGTAATATTTTTTCAGCTTCAAAAGTTGCAATCATTGGCCCTACAACACGCGATGATTTATTTGGTGTTGGATCAGACGCACTTGGTCAAAACATAAAAATAAAAGGTGTTGAATTTAAAATTATTGGTATCACAAAATCCAAAGGTGGTTCAGGATTTACAAACAGTGATGATGTTGTCTATATTCCATACACCACAGCGCAACGATACATGACTGGAAATCAATATTTAACAGAAATAGATGTATCTGGACTATCCTCAGATGTTACAACACAAGTTCAAGCAGACATAACTGCATTGCTTCTTTCTCGACACAATATCAAAGACTCGGCACAAGCAGATTTTTCAACACTTAATCAAGCAGATATCATTGCAACTGCATCAAGTGTCACAGGTACATTCACGATTCTACTTGCCGCTGTTGCCGGAATCTCACTTCTTGTCGGCGGTATCGGAATCATGAATATGATGCTCACTACAGTTACAGAACGCACAAAAGAAATCGGTCTCCGTAAATCAATTGGTGCAAAACGCAAAGATATTAGTATGCAATTTTTGATAGAAGCAATTGTGCTTACATTTGTCGGTGGAGTTATCGGTGTAATCCTCGGGACGGCAATTGCATACGCGGTAAGCAGTCTCGGAATTATCCAAGCACAAGTTTCTATATCTTCTGTATTTCTCGCATTCGGAGTTTCAGCAGCAATCGGAATTATTTTTGGATGGTATCCGGCAACACGAGCTGCAGCGATGAGTCCTATCGATGCACTTCGATTTGAATAGGTTTTATTTTATAAGCGGTCAAAATTATTAATTAAAATTTAGTAAATTATATGAAAGAACAGTATACAAAAAAAGTAATTATTATCTGGGGCGTGATTGCAGTTGTTTTAATGTTTGGATGCTATTATCTCGGTTATCACAATGGTAAAGGTTCTGTAGTTCAAACTGTCGGCATGGGAATGCGTGGAGGTGCAGGTGGATTTAATCGAGGTGGAATGGGAGGCGCAGTTACTGGAACAGTACTTTCCAAGGATGCGACTTCGATTACAGTACAGGGTCGCGATGGAAGTTCAAAAATTGTTTTATACGCAACAAGTACCCAATTCGCAAAAAGTACATCTGGTACGATTGACGATGTTTCAGTTGGTGCGCAAGTTGTCATTGTCGGCAAAACAAATACTGACGGAAGTGTAACTGCGCAATCAATTCAAATTCGTCCAGAAATACCAAAACCAATACCAGTGCAATAATAAAATTAGATATATAAACTGCCTGGCCCCGCTTTGCGGGGCCAGGCAGTTTTCGAGCAAATTCCCCTCGTATATGCTACTATAAAAATATATGACAAACCCAATGACTGCCAAAGCAATTCGTTCCCTCATCGACAAAAAATACCGCGACAACACCAAAAAATTTCTCGTCGAAGGAGAAAAAAACGTACTTGAACTCATCCGAAGCGATATCCAAATCGACTCAGTTTTTGCAACCAAAGAATTTCAAAAGAAACATCGATTACTACTCGAAGAAAAGAATGTGCGTGTACAAAGTGTCGAAGCATCTGAACTCGTTGCATATGGAACTCTCGAACACAACAACGACGCTCTCGCAATCGCAATCCAAAAAAAGATGACATTTCCTGAAGCTACCGAAGGTGTCACACTTGTTGTAGACGACATTCGCGATCCAGGAAATTTGGGCACGCTCATTCGTATCGCTGATTGGTATGGAGTAAAAAATATTGTGTGTTCCGAAACATCTGTCGATTGGTATAATCCAAAAGTCATAAATTCCACAATGGGATCATTCACTCGCGTACAATGTTTTTATACCAACCTCCCAAACTTCCTCAACAAACAAAAAGCACCAAAAATTGGTACATTTCTCAAAGGCACATCGTCACACGAATTCGTATTTCCCAAATCTGGAATTCTCATTCTCGGTTCTGAATCTCATGGCATAAGTAAAGACGTAGAAAAGTGCGTAACCGAAAAAATAACCATTCCTAAATTCGGTGGTGCGGAATCATTAAATATTTCAATCGCCGGCGCAGTAGTACTCGACCGTTGGATAAATAAAAAATAGTTATTCCAAAGGATATAATCCAAAATATGAGACAAACTTGTTTTTGATTTCGCTTTTGGCAAAACTACTCATTATCATCATAAAAAACGGAACAACGATAACGAGAATACTTCCGATTTCAAAAAGTTTCCAAAACGAAGCATCTTTGATATTGGTTACAATTGTGACGAGCGCAACGAGCGGACAGAGAAAAAATAGTATTTTAAATATTGAATCAGACTTTACAACAAACGAGACAACTGTCTCGTTTTGTTTATTTTGAGATATCGTACCTTTCACACACGACGACAGCATGTTGTATCCACGCATATCAACAAAACTTCCCCTGTTTGTGATTTTGAATGTATCCTTTGATGTAAATCGTCCGGTGATGTTTGCTGAAATATCAAATGCATTTTTTGAAAACAAATTTTGCATATCGTCGCGAAACTCATTGAGCGATTTGTCGACAACATATTCATAATGATCATTTGCAAGTTGTTTGGGAAAAATACTCATACGCATATTTTAACATATTGATTATACATACTTATACATGCGAACCAGCGACATATCCTGTCGTCCAACAAATCTGCAAAGAAAATCCACCACTTGGTCGATTAATGTGTAGCAAATCCCCCGTCACACTGAGATTGGAGTACAATTTTGATTTCATTGTTTTGGTATCAATTTCAGAGAGTGCCACGCCGCCATCGGCTACAACAGCTCGATCAAACCCCATAAGTCCTGTAATCGTAATCGGGAGCGCCTTGAGTGTATCGACAATTTTGCGACGAGCTTCTTTGCTTATACTATGAACTTTGGTTTCCAAATCAACACCTGCGTTTTCAAGTAATATCGCAACTCCTGGTGAAATACCTTCTGGCACAATATCTTTCAAAATATTTTTTAACATTTTGTTTTTGTTCACATCAAATATTTTTGTTATTTGCGTATCAAGTGAACCAATTTCAGTATCTGGATATGCATCAATGAATGCACTCACCGGACCATCCTGAAGTAAATCAGCAACCTTGGATGCTGAATTTAAAATAAGTGGACCCGACAATCCAAAGTGTGTAAACAAAATTTTACCTGTTTTTGAAAATGATTTTTTGCCGTTCCAAAAAAAAGTAATTTTCATAAATGACAACGAAATTCCTGAAAGGATATGACTCCACCCTTCCTGTGTGGCAAGTGGTACGATTGTCGGCGTGGGGTCTTTGACTGTGTGACCCAATTCTCGCAACCAATCAAACCCATCACCCGTCGAACCAGTTTCTGGATGTGATATTCCACCTGTTGCGAGAATATAATTATCTGCAGTATATGTTCCAGTAGAGGTAAGTATTGCTGTGATACGTGAATCCGTATGCAAAATTTTTTTGACCGCAGTATTTGATTTGATAACAACCTTGCCCTTTTTGAGATATGATAAAAGTGCATCACAAACATCACTCGCCTTTTCGGTATGAGGAAATGCACGATTGCGTGCTTGCACGACAAGTGGCAATCCGAGTGATTCAAAAAATGTAAATGTATCTTTCACTCCAAATTGTGAAAACGGTGAAAACAAAAAATCTGCCGCGGTTCCATATCGTGTCAAAAAATTACGAATATCATATTCGGCATTTGTAATGTTGCATCTACCACCACCAGAAATTTTTAGTTTCTCGCCAAGTTGTTTATTTTTTTCAATAAGGAGTACTTTTTTGCCACACTGACCTGCTCGTCCAGCCGCCATCATTCCTGAGGCTCCGCCACCCACCACAATTACATCGAAATGCTCATTATTCATATAATAAACCTATTCTAGCAGATTTAATTTCAAAGAGCCCGTTGCCACCCATACACACACCCACATATACTATATATTAGTTGTTTTACACAATTAGTGGTATTATGTATAAGTTTGGTATTTCAAAAACAAAAGTAATCAGAAATTTAAGTCGATTTTCCTGCTTTCTTGTGTTTATTATTAATTACTCAAAAAACATATGACAGGTAAAATCAAAAAGATGATCGCTGAAAAGCATTTCGGATTTATCGAAGTCGAGGGAATGGAGAAAGATTTATTCTTTCACGGAAACTCGGTTGTAGGTGGAAGTTTCGACGATATGCGTGAAGGAGATATGGTTTCTTTCGAAGTTGAAGATTCTGCAAAGGGCAAAAATGCAGTCAACGTTCAAAAAGCATAATATAACTCAAAAACAAAAAACACCCTCGCGGGTGTTTTTTGTTTGCGTAATTACGCTGCGTGTTCTTCTGCAGGAGCTTCTGCTTCTGGAGTTTCTTCTACGTGTGTAGTTTCTTCTGCAGGAGTTTCAACTTCAGGAGTAGTTGCATCAATTTTTGTTTCTTCGTCTGTTGTCATAAAATGAGATAGATATTATTTTTCTAAAGCGACCCAGCGAGTATAGCGTACTATTCTAGATTACCCTAATAAACCAACATACAATAAATATTATTTGATGCTATAATCCCCCTATGCCACACAAATCTCATGGTAATCGATCTGTTATTTCAGCCCTCGCCGGCAATATCTTTGTTACAATTATCAAAACCGCAGTTGCTGTAATTTCTGGCTCAACGAGTATGTTTGCAGAAAGTATTCACAGTCTTGCTGACACACTCAACCAATCGCTCCTTTTGATTGGACTCAAACGCTCACAAAAGCCTGCCGACCTCGAACGCGGATACGGCTATGGAATTGAGCGATTTTTTTGGTCACTTATTTCAGCATGTGGAATTTTGTTTATTGGTGCTGGAGTTACCGTGTATCACTCAATTGATTCATTGGTCGGACACACAGTAGCAGATCATGGTTTAAATTATTTCAGCATCGTCATACTTGCCATTTCATTTTTGATTGAAGGTATTACGTTTACAATTGCACTACGAGAAATAAAAGGTCGGCAAAAATTTTCAAAGAAAATTTTTGCCGACGCAGATCCAATCACTCTCGCAGTTCTCTACGAGGATGGTGCTGCAGTGCTCGGTATCATCGTTGTACTTGTCGCCCAATGTTTGATACGCCTCACTGGTAATGGAGTATATGATGCGATTGCTGGAATTATCGTCGGACTCATTCTCGGTTTTCTTGCAATTATTCTCATTGCAAAAAATTATCAATACATCATCGGTAAATCACTTGATGAACAAACAACCGAAGAAATCACAGAATTTTTAATGGAAGACCCATGTATCGAAACTGTTTCTGAATTTAAATCTGTTGCAATTGATATCAATAAATACCGTATTTATACAACAGTTGAATGGAATGGCTCACATCTCTACGAAGAAATTTATGAAAAGGGTGACCTTCGTGAAGAATTCGACACAATCAAAGATGACTTCAGTGAATTCACAAAACTAATGTTTAAAACCACCGACCGCATTCCCCGCCTCGTCGGTAGTCATATCGACAAAATTGAAAAGAAAGTAACAGAACGATTTCCTCAAATCGCATACATCGATATTGAAATTAACTAATTCTTTGGTATCAATAATTTTTCAAGTCGCTCGATATCACGCTCGATTTTTTGTAGACCCGTTTTGAAAAATTCTGGATTACGTACATCGATACCTATGCTTGCAAAAATATTTTCTGGAGAATCACTACCACCTGCAGAAAGGAATTTCTTGATACTTTCTTTGAAATTCGAATCCTTGCGATACATTTCATACATCGCATTTGAAACCAATTCACCAAACGCATATGAATATACATAAAAGAATAAACGTAAATGTGACCAATACACAAAGAAATATCCGTCATCATCAGTTAAATTAAATACGGGACCGAGATATGATTGCATGTGCTTGTTCATCAATTTTGCAATATTTTCTTTAGACATACTACCATCTTTGCGAATCAAATTATGTAATTCAAGCTCGAAATTAAAACATGCAATCTGACGAAAAATTGTTTGTATCGAACCATTTATTTTGTCATGCAATGCAACAATTTGTTCCTGTGGTGAAAGAAGTGGAAAGACTTCATCAAACACAAAGTTTTCAAAAAGTGTACTCGCGACTTCTGCAGCAGAAATCGTATATTCTCTGTATAGCGCAGGTTGATTTTCAAATGATAATTTAGAATGAAACGAGTGCCCCATTTCATGCGCCATCGTAAGCACTGAATTGAAATCAGGTAAATGATTGAGAAGTACATAAATCGGCATATCTGCATAGCTTGAACAATATGCACCACCCTTTTTGCCTTTCACTGCAAACACATCAATCTGACCATTTCGTAGAAACGAATCAAATGTCTCGGCATACAGTGGGTCAACTTTTGCAAATGCACTACGCACGATTTCGACGGCCTTTTCGAATGGAATCTTTTTCTTTGTAGCACCAATATTTGCATTACGATCTGCATACGACATGCGTTTAAGCTTCATAACCTTGGCTTTAAGCTTAAAGAATTTATGCGCAATCGGAAAATGTTCGGTCACTGTCTGCACCAAATTTTCTACGGTCTCCACATCGTTTTCGTAATTAAGTACAACGGAAGAATACGGCTTTGCAAATCCACACAACTCGTCACGAATTTTTTTGTCGATGATAATTGCATTTAATTCACTCTCAGAAAAATCTGAAATTTCTTTTAATTTTTCATTAACAATAGCATGAAGCGCATGTCTCTCCTTTATCGGAAGTGATGCAATCTGTCCAATCGCAACTGCAATTGGTATTTTTTTACCACCCCATACTACTGTCTGTCTCGCAAGCAATTTTGCTCCACCCTGCACCCACAATTCATGTGCAGGTAAACTCTGCAAATTTAATATTTTTTCTTCTGCTTCTGAGAGCATGTGTTCTGCTCTATCAAACACACATTTCAAAAAATATCGATATGGTTTGAGTATCTCACTACGTAGATATTTTTTCTGTAGTGGTTTAGAAATTTTGGAAAGTGCTACCGAAAAAAATACGATTTTGTTTGAACATTTACTCATACGTTCCGACAACAAACTCATTTTTGATTCTGCAATCGAATCAGCACTATTTAAATCATGTTTATATGCAAAGTATAAATATGGTTTTGCGATTGCAGTACCGAGCAAATCTTGATAATCCGAAATTGCCTGTGCAAGTTTGCGTTCATCTGTGAGATATTTTTTGTCGGTAGAATATTTGTCAGCAAATGCTTGATATACAGCTTCGGCCTTTTGTATATGCGTTTCAATTTTGGGATCATCGACACCAGCATACACACGCGACAAATTCCACGCAGTTTTAATTGCACTTATTTCTGTTTTAGTTTTCTTTTGCATACGTAGATTATAAACACATTCGAATCATATGCAATACACACAAACTCTAGGTTTTATTGAATAATCAACGTCTTACGAATCGCATCAAATTGAGCAATAAGTGACACCTCGTCAAATTTAGTAATTGATCCTGTTGGATAATTTTCAAACACGCCATAATGCACAAAGTAACGCACTGCAACACATGGATTTGATCCAGAAATTGCATACACAGTTTCATCATATCGATTACCCGCAGCTGCGTCAGAAACTTTGCCTACTGAGTATGTTGTTCCATTATCATCTACGGTCGATACAATCGCACCAGCACCCAAGAAATCTTTCGCCAAACATTCAGTGTTTTTTGGCATATGCTCAACACTCACATATGAATCAGTACTGAGATTTGTACCTTTTGCGAGACGTACGGGAATTGTAAATTTAATACCAGCAATATCTTTGCCTGGACCGAGTGCCTGATATACATATGATTCATCAACCGTGTAATTTACAGGATAGCGAATCGAAAACCCTTTGATTCCATTCGTATATACAAGCGGAAGCCCTCCTGAGTCCTTTGCAGCCTCAATACAGCCCGTATACGTCTGTGTGTCATGTTCGAGAAACATAGCCCCGCGTCCTTTGCCCCAAAACACAATTGATTCATCTGCATTGGCATATCGTCCACCATCTGCCGAAATTGTTTGATGGAGTGTCATTGTACGACCATCGCTAAGTACCACAGATACACTTCCACCCGGAATCGGTGGTTGATCAGCACTTGGAGCTGGTTTTGATTCACCGTCATAATACGACGCAATAATAGTCTTGTGCGCATCACAAAAATATGACGCGAGAGCAATCGGAGTTTTTTCGATTTCAGTTTGATTTTTTGACCGGAAATAATAGCCAATAACAACCAAAACAATCACAGCCCCAACACCCCACATCCATGTTTTTTTATTCATGTGTATAGTATACGCTTATTAAAAAATATGTGTGAGAAAAGAATTATTTGAGAATTAAATCCCTTGCAACTCAAGCTTTGTAATAAGTTCCTGGATTTCCTTTTGAATGCGTTCATTTAAATTATCCTCACCTTGTTTAATCTCATACAATGATTCAAGTGCGTACTCTTTGTATTCTCGTTTATCTGTTTGTGTATACAATTTTGCCATTGTTACTGCAACAACAATTTGAGCGCTATTTGCCAAACCATTCTCTTCTGGATTCGCACTAATTTTTGCCTCTGCGTCGCGTTCACACTGCTCTTGATATGCGATCAATTTATTTCGAACCATTTCATTTTCGATACCATTTGTATTTAAAAACACAATTAATTCTTGCTCGGGAGACAATGTGTTTTCAAATTTTTGATTTTCTTTAAACATATATATTTTAATTATTTATTTAATTAATTTAATTCCCCATTTTGGATTCTCATCAATCCATTTTTGAATATTTGTCCATTTCAAACCATGAAAACCAAATTGCTTGTCATACGCAATATCGTCACCTTCAACACTAAATTGTTTCGCAATATCAACTGGTGCAAATAGTATTCCTTCGTTTTCAAGTTTATCTCGATCCCATACGCACATCACAACATCTTCAGGATGATATTTTTTAAAAATTGCTTCACTTGCAAGACGTGCGCTTGTTTCCAAAAACTTTTTACTTCGCAAGCAAAAACCTCCATTACCCACAACCCATGTACCCAATAATTTTTCTGGAAAATCGAAATCTCGAACCGACCAATCAGCCACGAGCCACGGCGCGCCGATATAATCATATTTCAAAAATTCATCTGTCCACGAATTCGGATTTAAAATAAAGCCATCATGTTGTATAAGTAGCACATATTCTGTTTCTACATATTTATATAAATCACAAATACAAAATTTAGAAAAATCTTCGATTGAATTAATATGATGAATTTCAATTTTTCGTGGATCATCAGTCGGTAAGGATGTAAGCAATTTCACCGCACCAAATTCAATTTCTTGCGACGAAATATCGAGAGCTTTTTGTAATCGCTCAACATTCACACAATCGATTCCAAGCAATGTAACATTCGGTAATTTTTTCATAATGTTTATTCTATCTCGCGCGTTTGCGTTTGCCGTGTACCAATTTGCGACTTGAGCGGATTTCTCTTTTTTCTTTGTTTATTTCTGAGGTGTAAAAACTTTCACCGAGCAGGCTGAGAACTTTGGCCACGTCGCTATTGTCGATGAGTGCAATTTTGTCATCATTGATTTCTAAATCCAAATTATATTCTTTGGCATATTCGAGATACGAATTACAAACAGTAGGATCTTTGAGATCGACAGTCTTGCTATCAATAATCGTTGAAATTTTCTTTCTGTTGCTGAGACTAATAAAATCACTACTCATTTCGTCTTTTAATTCAAAGAGTGCACTCGAGAGAAATTCATTTGTCTTCTCTTCAGTTAATTCTTTGAATGTTTTTTGAATTCCCGGAAAGAGTGCTCGCGCAACCGTAAACTTTTGGAAATACAATCGCGTGCCATTCCAATATGCATCGACTTCGCCATCGAGAAGTAATGAATTTGCTTGTTCTATTAATTCTGGCTTTTCTTTGAACGCCACATATTTTTGTGCACGGAGAATGTGTCGCGAAGTAACCTTTGTAAAAAGTTTTTCTTCGCCATATACCGTATAAATTATTTTTATTTCTCGATAATAGTCTGGCACGATAGTACTGAGTGAGATACCCGAAACTTCCGACGCATACTCACCAAGCATTTCTTCCTTTTGTTCCTCAGTCGGCACGATGTAATACCACTCACCTTCGGCAAGCCCACGTGAATCAACTTCAAACGGAATCGCAAGCGTCACATTTGGCACCTTGTAAATTTCTTTGATACTTTCTGTACCGGCATCGTCGTAGATAATAGCGTGCGAATCGTTCTTTAATTTTCCAAAAATTTTTGTCATATATTTAGAGTCCTATTATACAATATAAAACTCATTTTTATATTGATATACGACGAATTTGACTTTATTACAAATTTAATGTTAAATTGAGAAAAATCTTTAAACATGAGCACCTTAAACAGAAAAAAAATAACAATTACAGATATTTACTGCTATCCAGTAAAGTCCTGCGCTGGATTCCCTCTCGCTGAAGCGAAAATTACCAACACAGGAATTCAATATGACCGCGAATGGGTGGTTGTAGATGATCATGGAAAATTTGTGGCTCAACGTGGCAACAAATCTAATGGAATAGGAATAAAAAGTATGTGTCAGATAAAAACACAAATAGACGACACGCACTTAATTCTCACAGCCCAAAATATGGAAACATTAAAAATACCACTTGATAATACAAGTAATCATGGCAAGAACTATGTTGTAAAAATTTGGAACAGTGAAGGAACTGGCACTGATCAGGGTGTCGCAGCTGCAAAATGGTTGTCGAAATTTTTATCTCGAGAACTTCCGGGAAACTACAAATTACTTCGAATGCACGAAAGAAGTAATCGCACTGCAGACTTAGGTATTGCACAGATTGCATTCCCTGATGGGTTTCCACTAACTATAGCAGCAAAGAGTTCACTTTTGGATCTAAACAAAAAAATGATTCGCAAAATCCCAATGAATCGCTTTAGGCCAAATATTGTAATTGGTGGATGTAAAGCATATGAAGAAGATACATTTCTTCGTATGCAAATAAAAAACATGGAATTTACGAACAAAAAATTATGTCCACGCTGTGTCATGATAACAATTGATCAATCAACCATGTTTCAAGACAACGAACCTCTAACAACACTTGCATCATATCGCAAAACAACAGAGGGAGTACTGTTTGGAATAAATGTAAATCATTCAAATCTAAACAAAGGTATCATAAAAATCGGCGACGAATTAATAATCATAGAAAAAACACAAAAATTCAAAATTACATAGAAGTTTAAATAAAAAAAAATGAGTATCACTGATACTCATTTTATTTTTTACCTGCAAGTTTCGAGCAAATCTTTTCGATTTTTTGTATGCGCGCTTCCCCTTTAACTGAATTAATTTCGTCTACAATGTCACGTTTTTTGTCTGGAGTTAAATTTTTCCATACTGCCTTTGCGTCTAAATTGGCATTGAGTGCTGTATACAAATTGAGTGGCACGACTGCATAACAACATGGGCGACGTTTACCAGAAGTGAGTTTACTGCATGTGACTTCAATACGTCGTGCGCGAGTTTCGGGCTGTTTGGCCGATTCAATCCAGCTTACAAAATCCCGTTGAGCGACAGTTGTGATACCGTCCCACAATTTTTGAATTTTTGGATTAGATGTAAGTGCCTTGCGGAGATCAAGCGGAAGTACAATAGTAGATTGAATATTTTTTTTAACCTGCTTCATGGTCTTTTTAATTCATATTAATAAAACTATATATTATCGATTTAAATACGTTATCGTCAATTGCACGCATGTTGCAAATGCGACCCATGCGAGATATGGAATATTACTGTATGCAATCCATCGAAATTCTGGTGATACGTGCCAAATTGCAACCATCGCCCACACGAGTGTAGCAAGCACAAGCAATATATCCGCCGCTGCAAGCAAATTATTTTTTAAACCAAATTGTATGTAAGTAAATATAAAATTAAAAAATAGGTTGAGCACAAACGGCAACACAACAATCCATGAAACCTTGCCGGTATATGCTCGATAAAACACAGTACCAAATGTCACCGCGATTATCACATACAATATCGTCCATACAGGACCAAAAATCCACGATGGTGGCGCCCACGTTGGTCTGATTAATTGTGAATACCAGTTATATGCTTTCATAGAGATAGTTTAGCATTTATTGCTGTATTACATAAACGCAAAAGGAACAGAATTTAAATTCTGTTCCTTTTGTAATGTAATTAAATATTACAGACTTTTTATTACAACTTATTTCTTTGCAAACAATTGAGAATAGCTTGCTCGTTGTTGCCACAAAAAGTACACGTTAAGTACTGCAAATATCACACCAGGAATAGATCCTGAAGTAAATAATCCTCCATCGAGAAACATATGGAAAGCTACAATGTTTACAGTGATCGGTAATACCAAAAGAGCTGCGAGTGCCACGCGCTTGGTCCACATGAGAACGAGAGACACTGCAAACACAATCGCCATAATGTAATCGATGTACATTGCAGAATCCATGAGCATTCGAATGAATGCAAAAGATTGCGGATTATTGTACATATCTGGTGTTGGCGCTGGAAACACATGCAAAGCTCCCAAGATTGGCATAACGAGTATCAAACTAAACAC
>JBAXTD010000007.1:0-35072 GCA_037130335.1 bacterium | reverse complement strand
AAAGATAAGAAAAAAATTAATGAATTATTTCACCTTTTATAAATAAAAAAATTCCCGAGTTTACCAACTCGGGAATTTTTTTATTTATTTTAATTTAACAAACCTTTTTTATATTCCTCGTCAACGGATTTTGTCGAAGTTCTTCGATGATTCGGCCTTGTTTCAAAAACAACTCACTGCGCTGGGCGGCGGAAATTTTTACTCGCACCAATTCTTTATGCACGGTGATGTTTTTGGATTCGATATTGAGGCCAAATTTTTTGAGCGCATCTGAAACAGTTTTGCGAGTTAATTCTCCATTTTGAGCAATCACCGTAAACCGTCCGAGCATGTCGCCGATTTTTTTTATTCGTATTACTTTTTTTTCATCTTCGTGAATAAATTTCACCATAATTTGAATTATCGATTCATCGGCATTAGAAGGTAGGTAAATGACCCGTCTGAAACGCCACGGATGACCACAGGACGCGAGCCACCATTTAATCCGATACTTATGCTGTCTTGGGGTATAAACGCCAAGCAGTCCATGAAATAACGCTGATTAATCGATATTGAAACATCATCACCTGTTAAACTTGCATCCACTGCCCCAATAAATTCTCCCACGTCATTATTTTTTGACAAACATTCCATTTTTTTCTTGCTTGGTGAAATAACAAACGTAATTTGATTAAATTTATCCGAAAAGATGTTTGCACTCTTGAGCACATTCAAAATATCTTGCTTGAGGACGATTACATCAGTTGTGAAACTCTTTGGAATAATTTGTTTGTAATCAGGGAAGCTTCCAGAAATAATTCGAGAGGTTATATATACACTTGGGCTCGTAAACGAAATTTGATTTTCACCAATAGTAACTTTTACATCACCACTTACACCTTCTATAACTCGAGCAATTTCATTTATATTTTTATATGGAATGATAATTGGGGAAAACTCAGCTGGCTTGTGTAAAACTTCCCGCTTTTCTGCGAGACGGAACGAATCTGTTGCTGCAAAGATAAGTGTATTTTTATCAGCAACCACACATACACTTGAAATCTCGGGTTTAATATCAGAAAGTGCTGCCGAGAAAGCTGTCATTTTTACTCCTCGAATGAATTCATTCTTTGGAATTGAAACTTCCACTCCAGAAACAGTCGGCAATGTAGGGAAATCTTCGTATGGATGGGTTTTGATCGTTGTTCTGTTTTTGTCAGTAATCACACTGATTGTTGTTTCCTCTGCTACAATCTTTATTTTTGAATTTTTCTGAAGTGTATTCAAAAACTCTGCCAAAATTTTTCCATCAATTGCTACTACACCATCCTTTTCTGATTTAACTGACATTTCAAGTTCTATACCGAGACTTAGGTTTGTCGCTCGTATTTTTAAAATATTCTTTGAAACAGTAATTAATATTGTACCTAGTGCTGAGAGCGTACTGTTTCTTGCTGTGATTCTATTTGCACTATCAACTAATGGAATTAGTTTTTCAACTGTTGTTTCTAATATCATATATATAAATACTATTACTATTACTAGTGCTGTGGATATGTGGATATGTTTTATAAATCCTTTATTTGTAGTGTTTAAAACAAAAACATCAACTGTGTGTAACTGTGAATTCTGTATCTGTTATACACACCCCTACTTTTTTGAAATATCTTATTAACATTTTGTCACAAGATATACACACTACATTTTGAACTTATACACATCCTTTTCCCCATATACTCACTTATTTAAACATTGCCCGGATTTGGTCGACCTCCTGAGCCAAAGACATATCGTTTTTAATGTCATTTTTGATTTTGAGGCATGAATGGATTACCGTCGTATGATCTTTTCCTCCAAGTTTTTGGCCAATATGTGGATATGAAACATTAAAGTCTTCACGAAGTACATACATGACAATCTGGCGAACCTTTACAATCTCCTTACGGCGAGTTTTTTCGTAAATTGAGTTTGGTTCGATACTATAAAAGTCTGCAATTGTTTTTACTACCTCAGCAACTGAAGCATTTTTCTTTTGTTTGATGCTATTTTTGAGGAGATTTTTGGTTTCGAGAAGCGTTGGGAAGCGTCCTTTGAGTTGGGTTTGGCAAATAACCGAGTTGAGACAACCTTCAAGTTCACGCACGTTTCCTTGAATAGAGCTTGCGATGTATTCAGTGATTTCATCTGGTAGATTTACACCAGAATCCTTTAATTTTGAACGTAGAATTGCTAATCGAGATTCATATTCTGGTTCAGTAATATCTACAATCATACCTTGTGCAAAGCGTGATCTGAGACGGTCTTCGATTCCTGGAATGAAATTTGGGTGTTTATCAGAAGAAAACACGATTTGCTTTCCGTTTTCGTAGAAACTATTAAACAAATGAAATAATTCTTCTTGGGTTTTTTCTGCCTTTCCTACCATTTGCACATCGTCGATGATGATTGCGTCATATTTACGGTATTTTTCTTTAAAAGCATTACCACCCTGTCCCCTGTTTGCAGTTACGGAGTTTATGTATTCAACGGTAAATTTTTCTTGAGTCATGTAATACACCTTTTTACCTGGATACTTTTCTTTTATCGCGTTGCCTACAGATTGAATGAGGTGTGTTTTTCCAAGTCCACTTGAACCGTAGATAAAAAGTGGATTGTATTGTTTACCAGGGCGCGCCACAGCTGCTTGAGTGGCAGCGTATGCGAGCTCATTAAATGGACCAACGATGAATGTTTCGAATGTATACCGTGGGTTTAGATTATCTTCCTTGTTTATATATAAATCCTTGAGAGGAAGCTCAATGTTTTTACCAAAATCAGCTTGTAGGAATGGAGCAGTCCCATCTTTTGCTGGGATTTTTGTGTTTGTTTTAATTACGAGATATTCCACATTACGTGTGTGTTCCCATGCGTTACGAAGTACGCGCATAATTAATTTGTGAAACTTGTTTGAGAGCCAATCTTTTACAAATTCATTTGGAACTCCGACAAAAATCGTTCCAGCATCTTCTTTTATCAAAGAAGTGTTTCTAAACCACGTGCTAAAGTTTGCTTTTGAGACTTCTGCTTCGATTTCCACAAGGCAGTGATCCCAGAGTTCTTTGGTATCCATGGTTTGGATTATATACGTCTGAAAAATTTTGAATATCTTGAAACTCTGGATATCTATGTTGATAAGCTGTGGAAAAGTTAATAACTATTTTTAGTGTGACTGATACGCTTGTATTTTTGTATTCTTGTGCTATATTATCCTCATGTCACAAACATACCAGCCAAAGAAAAGAAAGCGAGCAAAGACACACGGCTTTTTGGTACGCTCAAAATCGACTTCAGGAAGAAAGATTCTTGCCCGCCGTCGAGCACAAGGTCGTGCAAAACTAGCTGTTTAATTTTTAAAGCTATGCTTCCAAAGAGACAACGACTTACGAAGCAGATGATTGAAACCCTATTTGGGAACGCGCGAAGAATAAAAACTTCGCGTTTTCTTGTTTCTTGTGCCGTTTTGGATATAAAAAACCCTTGTATTTCAATGGTTGTTTCCAAAAAACATGCTAAAAGTGCTGTTTTGCGCAATCGGTTACGTCGCAAAGGTTATGCCGCAGTCGCTCCCCTTGTGCCTAAAATCAAGCCACATATGGGTATTTTGGTGAATTTCAATGATGGAAACCCTGATTTTGCCAATGCTGATATGACGGCCGATCTCGACAATGCCTTCAAAAAAGCTGGTTTATATCAATAATTCTCAAAAATCAATGAAAAAGCTCCTTATTTGGAAAATAACTATGTACCAAAAGTACATATCTCGAGACCAAGGTATAATCCCCAAATGCTTAGGTTTTTCAAGGAAAGTTTGTATGTTTTACCCCACCTGTTCTGAATATACCAAACAAGCCCTTGAAAAATATGGGGTTTTGAAGGGTTTATGGCTCGGATTCAAAAGAATCCTGCGCTGTAACCCATTTTCTGAGCCGGGTGTGGATGAGCTTACATAATTGACTTTTAATATAAACATATATACACTATATATGTTACTAATAATGTTTGGGTTAGTCGGCCACTTGGCCGATTTCTTTATTATTAGGGCAAAATTATAAAATTTAATATAGGTTCGGGTGGGATTTTTCCAAAGGAAAAATCCCACCCGAACGAAACAAATATATGTTAGACCTAAAAGCACTCAAAATAGCGCTCGATCAACTCGAAACAGAACGTCATATTCCCCGTGAAAAGATTATCGATGCAATCGAACAAGCACTTGCAGCAGCGTACAAAAAAGATTACGGCAAACGTGGACAAATTGTCCGCGCTCATTTCAACATGGAAACTGGAGAAACTGAATTTTTCCAGGTCAAAATCGTTGTTGATGAATCAACAGTCTACTTTGTAAGTGAAGACGAAGACAACCCAGAACTCGAAGAAGGCGATGAACGCGTTCGCTACAATTCTGAACACCACATTCTCCTTGAAGATGCTCAAAAAATGAAATCAAATGTTGTTGTCGGTGAAGAACTTAGTTTCCCTCTCGAGGCAAAAGAAGATTACGGACGCATTGCTGCACAAACTGCAAAGCAGGTTATCATTCAACGCATTCGCGAAGCAGAACACGGTGCAATAATGAGTGAATTTGGTGGACACGAAGGAGATATTATTTCTGGAATCGTTCAAAAATTAGAACGCGGAAATGTATTTCTCGATATGGGACGCATCACCGCAATTCTCCCTCGTGAAGAACAAATTCCAAACGAATTTTATCGTCGTGGTGAACGTATTCGCGCATATTTGTATGCAGTCGAAGAAACTCCACGCGGTGTTTCACTCAAAGTTTCTCGCACGCATCCAAAATTGGTTCAAGCACTCTTTGCCCAAGAAGCTCCCGAGATCGCATCAGGTACTGTTGAAATAAAATCGATTGCTCGTGAAGCAGGAAGTCGCACAAAGATTGCAGTATTTTCTGCCGATGAACATGTTGATCCAGTTGGTTCATGTGTTGGTCAACGTGGAATCCGTGTAACAACCGTTATGTCTGAACTTGGAAATGAAAAGATTGATATTATTGAATGGTCAGCTGATCCTGTGAAGTTTATTGGTGCAGCACTTTCTCCTGCAAAAGCTCTCAGTGTAACTATCAACGATGCAGAACACACTGCAAAAATCGAAGTTGCCGATGATCAGCTCTCGCTCGCAATCGGAAAAGGCGGACAAAACGTTCGTCTCGCTGCGAAACTTACTGGTTGGAGAATCGATATCAAAGGAATCGCTGGTGAAGCAGTCGTGAGTTCGAGTGATGGTGAAACAGTGACCGAAACAACTGACGAAGTTGTTGAAGGCGCAAGTGAAACGGTATAATAGTTTTATTATTTTTTAATTTTAAAAAAATGGCAAATATAAATCACGAACCATCAAAATACATGCTCAATCTTTTGCATGTCCTCCCTCCATTCGTCGATGAATTAAAAGGAATTATTAATGCAATCGTTGAAGTGTCATCTGGTTCAATCAATAAATATGAATTGATTACCGAAAGTGGCCAACTCAAACTCGATCGCGTTGGATATTCTTCGATGGCATATCCATTTACGTACGGAGCAATTCCAGGCACATGGGATTATGACGGAGATCCACTTGATGTAGAAATTGTAAATGTAACTGAAGCATTGGTACCAGGATCACTCGTAGAACTTCGTGTCATCGGTGTTATGAAATTCGTCGATGGTGGAGAAGTTGATGATAAAATCATTGCAGTGCTCGCATCAGACAAGCGTTCAGAGCACATCACAAAAGTAGAAGACCTCGGTGAATATTTCATTACACAAACTAAATACTATTGGGAAAACTACAAAGCCCTCAAAAAGCCAGGCACCGGAGCAGTAGAAAATTTCTACCCACCCGAAGATGCACTCAAAGTAATCAAAGAATGCGAAGGTAAATATCAAAAAGAATACGCACCAAAAGTTAAGTAAATGAAAACAAAAATACAGGGCGGTTCGGCATAGCCGAACCGCCCTGTATTTTTGTTATACACACCTTTTGCATTTGCCTCGCGAGATTATATAATGATTGTATGAGAAACTCTCCTATTGCAAAAAATAATAATCCGCAGGGTGGTAATGCACTTCTTGGAATTGTTGTAATAATTATCGTACTTCTCGTGGGTGGAATTTTTTCCTGGAATAGTTATCAAATGCAACAAAAAAAGAACGAAGAACTCCGCAAGCAAGAATCATTTACACAAACAATAATAATCCCCGAACAAACCGCAACATCGACCGCAACTTCAACAACTGAATCTGCATCAAGTACCTCTCCCAAATCCGCAACGACTACAAAAAAATAGTTCAATAATATAAGGTTATTTTAATAATTATATAAAAAGCATAAACTCTGGTAAAAACACCAGAGTTTATGCTAATATGCAACCGCTATGAAAAAAACAATAAAAAAATTACCAAAGAGTCAAATTTTAATCGAGGTTAGTATTCCGCAAGAAACATTTGAAAGTTATCGCGACAAAGCGCTCGCACACATGGGCGAACATATGGAAATCACTGGTTTCCGTAAAGGAAAGGCGCCAAAGCATATCGTCGAAAAGAGTGTGAAGCAAAGCTCACTTCTCGAAGAAATGGCACAACACTCAATCGGTGAACATTTTTCAAAAATTCTCGTAGATGAAAAGATTGATGCAATTGGTCGTCCAAAAATCACGATTACAAAACTCGAAAAGGATAGTTCGTTTGAATTCAATGCCGTTATCGACGTGTTTCCAGATGTAGAACTTCCTGATTGCAAAAAGATTGCAGCAAAGGTAAACAAGACCAAAAAGGATGTTGAAGTAACTGACGAAGAATTGGATAAGGCAATCATCGAACTCAAAAAAGCTCGTGCACACAATCAAAAAATTCAAGACGAAGAAACAGGTGAGGAAATAAATCATGAGCACAAAGAAGGTGAAGAAGTTGTGGACGCAAACCTTACTGATGAAGATGTCAAAAAATTTGGTCCATTTGAAACAGTTTCTGATTTCAAAGAAAAATATCGCGCAAATATTAAATTTGAAAAGGAATCACAAGAACGTGAAAAGCGTCGCGTGGAAACACTTGATGGAATTATCGGTGAAACAACAATGGAACTTCCAGATGTACTCATCGAAAGCGAACTTGAAAATTTGATTGGTCGCCTCAAGGCAGATATCACAAATGCAGGATTGAAATTTGATGACTATCTAAATCACATCAAAAAAACCGAGGATGATTTGCGAGCCGAATATTTGCCTGATGCAGAGAAGCGCGCAAAAATGGAATTCATCATGTACAAAATCGGTGATGCCGAAAAGCTCGTTCCAAAGCCCGAAGAAGTTGATCGCGAAGTAAAACGCTTGATGGAAATGTACAATGGCGCAGATGAGAATCGTGCCAAAGCATACGTCACTCACCTCCTCTCAAACGAAGAAATTTTCCGATTTCTTGAGAGTCAGGAATAAGATATACTTATAATATTATTATTCGTTAATTTAAAAACTATTATGTTAATCCCAACAGTTATCGAAAAATCTCAATTTGGCGAACGCGCATACGATATTTACTCTCGCCTTTTGCGCGAGCGCATCATCTTTCTCGGTGGAGCGATTGATGACCATATGGCAAACATTGTTATTGCTCAATTGCTTTTCCTTGAACACGAAGATCCAACAAAAGAAATCAAACTCTATATCAACTCTCCGGGTGGTTCTGTGACGGCTGCAATGGCGATTTATGACACTATGAATCACATTAAACCTGATGTTGCGACAGTGTGTGTAGGAATTGCTGCTTCAGCTGCTGCAGTGCTCCTCTCGTCTGGTGCCAAAGGCAAGCGTTTCTGTCTCCCAAATTCTGAAGTGATGATTCACCAAGTTATGGGTGGTGCAGAAGGACAAGCAAGTGATATCGCAATTGTTGCAAAACACATCTTGCGAACAAAAGAGAACCTCAATAAAATTTTGGCCAAAAATACTGGCAAGCCAGTGGCTCAAGTTGAAAAGGATTCAGACCGCGATTACTACATGACCGCCGATGAAGCAAAGAAATATGGAATCATCGATGACATCATCGTGAAATCAAAAAGCGGAAAATAAGAAAAACAAAAAACATACTTTTGAAAGGGCTTTCGGAGGCCGACGGGCCGAGATTGAGACGAAAATTCAGCAGAATTTTACGTCGTACCTTTCAGAAGTATGTTTTTTAGTTTTTCTGTGTTTAATTAGACAACCCTCAATTTTTCTGGTATTCTGAACTTATCGAATTTTAATAAATTTAGTTTCCGGTCCGTTTAGGTACATGCTTGCTTTGACCCACTTCCCCTTTATGAATTCAACAACCAACGTTTCAATAAGTTTCCGAATTCTCACCCGTAACATTCGAGTCAATCGAGCTTGTATTTAGCGTCTGGCAAGGTCGTTATGAGTACAATAATTATATTGATAATAAGTGCAGGCGCACTCGTTATCGGCATTATCTGCGGATATTATCTTCGCAAGATTACTGCGCTTGGACAGCGTCGTTCAATCGAGATTGATATCAAGCAAATGCATGTTGCTGCAAAAGAAGAGGCACAGCGAATCACTGATGATGCAAAGAAAAAAGTTGAGCAAATCGAAAGTGAATTGCGCGAAACGGTGCGAAGTAAAACAGAAGATTTCAAAAAAACAGAAGATCGGTTAATCAAAAAAGAATCACTTCTCGATTTTCGTCAAAGTGAAATTGATAAAGAAACTGAAATTCAAAAGGGTAAAATTGAGGAGATCAAAAAGATCAAAGAACGCGCAGATGCACTTCTTGCTGAACGTCAAGCAGTTCTCGAAAAGACCGCAGGACTTTCTCGTGAAGATGCAAAAAATGAACTCGTTCGTGCGATTGAACGTGAAAGTGAAGAAGATTTGCTTATGCGCATGCAAAAGCTTGAACAAAACGCCGAAGAACGTCTCAAGGGGCGTGCACGAGATATTCTTGCTACGTCGATTCAACGCCTCGCGTCATCAACTGCTGCCGAAATCATGACGACAAACGTTGCGATTCCGTCAGATGACATCAAAGGTAAAATCATTGGAAAGGAAGGAAGAAATATTCGCGCATTCGAACGCGCAGCTGGTGTCGAACTTATTGTTGATGAAACACCGGGCACAATTGTTATCTCTGCCTTTGATCCAGTTCGTCGGCAGATTGCCCGTGTTGCGCTTGAGAATCTTATTCTCGATGGACGCATTCAACCAGCAAAGATTGAAGAGCTTGTCGAAAAAGCAAAAGAAGACATTAACAAAATCATTAAAGAAAAGGGTGAACAGGCAGTATACGAGTGTGGAATATTCAATTTTGACCCACGTATTATTGCAATTCTTGGACGTTTGTATTTCCGTACATCATTTGGACAAAACGTGTTGCAACACTCAGTTGAGATGACACACATTGCAGGAATGATTGCCGAAGAACTCGGTGCTGATGTGTCGATCGCAAAACAAGGAGCACTTGTACACGATATAGGAAAAGCTCTCGACCACGAAGTACAAGGAACACACATTGATATCGGTATTCGTATTCTTCAGAAGTTTGGTGCTGACCCTCGTGTTATTCAAGCGATGAAATCTCACCATGATGACTGTCCTCATGAAACAATTGAAGCCGTCATTGTGCAGACTGCCGACAATATTTCAGGTGGTCGCCCAGGTGCACGTCGAGACAGTGTTGAGAATTATCTCAAGCGTTTGCAAGAACTCGAAGCATTGGTCAACGCATTTCCAAATATCGAGAAATCATACGCACTCACAGCCGGTCGTGAAATCCGAATCTTTGTAACTCCAGAAAAAGTTTCTGATGTTGAAGCCAAAGAAATGGCGCGAAGCATCGCAAAGAAAATCGAAGCTGAACTCAAGTATCCAGGTGAAATCAAAGTAACTATGATCCGCGAAACCCGAATCATCGAATACGCGAGATAAAATTAAACACAATAAAAAATGACAACCTTCACTGGTTGTCATTTTTTATTACCCAATTTATTTTTGAAGCAAATAAAAAACCGCTCGTTGATATTGAGCGGCTTTAATAATGTGAACAATTTCTATAATTATTTCTATTTTATTTTCTATACAACGCAATTCTTGCTCCTTTGCGAAATCCATCTAAAGCTGTAATTCTTGTTATTTCAGATACCCGTCCATCTTCATGAAATTTATAGAAGCACATACAACGAACATCCATAGCACGAAATCCTCTTCCGTGATCACAATAGAGAATGCTTCCAACAAAGTGTATGTATTCATCCGTGTCTTTTGCTTCATCAGGAATTTCCTCTGGGTGTTTGATTAGAAAATCATATACGGTTGCATTCAAAGGAATTTTTTCTTTTTGTGATTCTAAATACTTCATTAAATCGTCCCAACTTATATCTTCTTCACAAACGTGTAGTTCAAACTTTTGTTTATCCCATTCGATTATCCCATGCTTATCATGACTAAATAACATGTCATTATTACGGAGATTCGGTACTTCATTTGTATTGATGATGTGTGTCATATTTATTTTGTTTTAAAAGGTTACTCAAAACTTCCCCAAGAAAATCTTGAGTAACCTTTTAAAACTATTTGTGAAAGAATTTCTGTTTCGTCCTTTTGGACTCATCAGGCAAAGCAATTCACTTTGCGACAGTGGGTGATTTAAAAATCACCCGTATTTTTATATAACACCTTCAGTTCCTTTAAACCCTAAACATGCACTGTGTACACTTTCTTTTATTACCACAGCTTCACCCACTAAATATCCATCTTGTATGGTTTCTATTAATACGTAGTCTTCAGCTTTGCCTGGTACTTCAATAACTTTTAAAAAGTCATGTTCTCCTTTATAGTCAAGCACCGCTTCCACCAACAATGGGTTGCTTCTTCTAAATTGGTCTAAATGCCACAAATTGTCGTTTTCCAACGCATATTTTAATTCGGGTTTGCCGCCTTTGGCTGTAATGTATTGTTTAATCTCATCATCAAGCCAAGGTTCAATAAGGGTGTTGTTTGGGTTGTTTGCTACTAATACGATGTGCATGTGTTTAAGTTTTTTATAAATGAACAATTTATTTCGAGTAAACTATACCATTTATTATTGATTACGTCAAAATAGATATGTAATAAATACTAAAAAAAGCCTTTAAATATAGCTTATTTATCACTCATACATAAATTACGTCAAAAAAGTTGACATTATTTAACCCTTGAAATACAATATAGGCATGGAAATAGCAGGCAAAATCAAGCAACTTGGTCTGACTGAGACAGAAACCGCTGTGTATCTCGCCATGCTTGAAATTGGCGAGGAGTCTATCACTGAAATCACCAAAGCTTCCAAACAAAAGCGCCCTACTGTGTATTTGGCACTCGGTCACCTCGAAATGCTCGGGCTCACTGAACGTACGCTGCACGGTAAAAAGAAATTATGGAGCGCCGTGCACCCCAAGCGCCTCAAAGAGCTTGCCGATTTCCGTGCGAATCAAATCGAAGGAATACTCCCCGAACTCCTCGCCTTATACAAAGACCAAAGAGAAAAGCCAACGGTGCGGATTTTGGAAGGCATTGCGGGGGTGCGTACGGCATATCAAGAAGCCTATTCCCTGCTTGATGGCAAAGCCGAAGGACTATTTTTTGGAAACATTACATTTCTCATCGAGCACTTCCCGGAACTGTTGCGTGAATACAATCGTTTGATCGCACGTATTCGTGATCCGCATATTCGCGAATTGATTTACGGTGGAGAAAAAAGCAAAACATGGGTGGATGGTATGCAAAAGGAACTTTCCAAAAATCATGCAATCAAATACCTCGGAGACGGCGGTGAATTTGGATTTACTGATCAATTCATTATCGGCAACAAAGTCATGTCATTCTCGTTCGGCAAAGAAGTCTTTGTGCTCATAACCGAAGGCAAAGAAATCGCACAGACCCAACGTGGATTATTTAATATGTTGTGGGAGAGAATGTAAATTAAAAAAACCGACCTAATTGGTCGGTTTTTTTAATTAATTCAACTACATGAGCATTAATATGATTGTGCTGTTGTATCGATGAGTTTGAGGGATTGAGCGAAACTTTGGAATACATCTTTGGTTGTGACGTTAGCCGGGGCGACAAAAGAAATATTGTCGGTTTTGCTGTTGCCTTTAAAATATGCAAAATAATTTGGTGTATTGCTCTGCATTGTTTCAAATTTGTCCAAAAAATATCCGCTTGTATTCACTGCTTGTAATAGATGAACATCGCTTGGCATGTTGCCTGCAGTCCACGTGTCACAGATTCCTGATCCTCGTGCGTAGGGTTTGTGAACGATTGATGCTCCACATACTTGGATTGATGTGTTTGGAAATGTAATAAAATACATATATCCAGCTTCCTCGTTTTGTTTTTTGATTTTTGGAGTTCCCCACGATGTGGAGTAATCGAAACTAAATCCAAGTTCGTTATTTACATAGGTACCCATGTTTGCACGTGCAGCAGCAATGTCACCTTGATTTTGCTGTAAACTTTGTGAGTCGAGCATGATTGTCCCACTGTGTGATTTTTTATTCTGCCAAACTAAAATACCGCTCATTAAAACGATTGTAACTATCAAAACTCCGATAAGTATATTTTTTTTCATATTACTTTCATATTACTATTAATTTTCATTTTCAAAACACAATATATTTTATGTTCTGAAAAATCAGGGCGAAATTATTTTCGCCCGAAAATATTGTGATTGTTATTCAATCACCTCCACATATATTTGCCCACGCCGACGAAGATGAATCACAACTTGATCATCACCGGCTATCTTCATAAACCAAAGACTCGCAACAAATACTGCAAGTGGTAATTCAACACACAGAAGATATTGAATCGGTCCTATGTTAATACATTCAAACCATCTAAATTTATTGCTACAAACACAGCAAACTGCATCAATAACAAGTGCGAGCGCACAGAGTGTTCCAACACTTGTCGAAACTGTCTTACCTGTCCATTTCAGGACTAATGCTACTTTTTTCATACTTATTTTGTTTTAAAAGGTTACTCAAAAC
Source organism: bacterium (assembly GCA_037130335.1). Lineage (GTDB taxonomy): Bacteria > Patescibacteriota > Minisyncoccia > Phycocordibacterales > UBA9973 > CAITQP01. The sequence continues at coordinate 22,028 of JBAXTD010000007.1, read as the reverse complement.
CTCCTCAATAAAATCTTGAGTAACCCTTTAAAACTATTTGTGAAAGAACTTTTCATTTTGAAAACACAAACGAATTTATGTTCTCAAAAATCAGGGCGATGTTTTTCACATGCGCCCAAAAATTTTTATTTTGCACTTCTATCTTTTAATATCAGCTGACAATATACTGTCGCTAATATTTGGAATTGAACTAAAAACAATGTTGTTTAGCTCAATTAATTTCAAAGTGACTTCCTCCCATGTGCCTTCAAAACCAAATATATCGGTTCGTGCTTCTAATTCATCAGTAAGTGGTGTACTAGAATATGATTGATCAGTGATCCGCGCCTTATCGCCCGTGTTATACCAGGCCGAAACCATCGGGATTAAATCAATGTCATCGTATTTTGGCTCAAGTGCCAAATGTACATTGAATTTATTCCCCCTCTTGCGATCTGAGGGTTGCTCATCTTCAACACATCCATTACTGTCTTCGTCACTTACTGGGACATTTGTCCAGATTTTTTGTGTGATTGGAAGAAATGCGATAAATTTTATCCACTCTTTAGTATCTCCATTACTGATGCGAACAACTGGAGTCTTTGTAACTTTATCTGATGGTCCCATATATTCTTGTTTTAAAAGGTTGCTCAAAACTTCCCCAAGAAAATCTTGAGTAACCTTTTAAAACTATTTGTGAAAGAATTTCTGTTTCGTCCTTTTGGACTCATCAGGCAAAGCATTCACTTTGCGACAGTGTCATAGATATTTTTCTATGACCTCGATTTTGTAGACAATTTTACGAATAGGCTTGTCTGTTTTCCTTTTGTGTAACCCAAAATCTAAATTTTATCTCGATATTGAAAAGCAAAACTTCTCATACCAATCTATTGCTTTAGTTTTTGGTGCTTTTCTGACTAGTAGTGTGAGTTGTCCTTTCTCCAGGATCTGATTGATTTCCTTTTCTGTAAGACAACGCTTTTTTTGCGTGCGGAAACGTTTAGAAGGTTTATAGAGAGAGAACTCTTCATTTCTTAGTTTTGCCAAACCGATATGCTTTAGGTTGCTACCAACAGTAGTCCCATTTATATGGTCAAGGCTGGAAAAGCTGATTACTATTTCGTTGTTCATATGCAATGAATTTATTTCGGATATATTATGATACACATTCTGATACTTGTCATATATGTCGTCAATATAGTAATTATATTGCAAAAACCTATACAGTGTAATATAATTATGTTGTCGAAATATTCGACAGATATATGAAAAATGACAAATTATTGGGAATTTTGAAAGAAATAGGACTTTCAGAAGATGAAGCAATTGTCTATCTTTCTACCCTTTCGCTTGGGATTACAAGCGTTTTAAAGATTGCTCGGGCGACCAATATCAAGCGCACGACGGTATATGGAATCATTGATGCACTCAAAGAGAAAGGCTTGATGCGTGTGGAGCTCAAAGGACTCAAGCAGTTCTATGCAGCCGAGAATCCGGAACGCTTGGAAGTCATGCTTGAACGCAGAAAGGATGAGTTCTCCAAGATGCTCCCTGAATTTCAAGCATTATATGGTCTCGAAGGTGGTGAGAGCGTGATCAAGTACTACACTGGTATCACTGCCATGCAAAAGATATATTGGGATAGTCTCAGTGAAGTTCGTCCGCACGGAGAGTACCTTGTTATTGCCAATCAAGATAAATGGTACGCAACCGATCCAAAGTTTTCTATGGCATATATCGAAGAGCGTGCTAAAAAGCCGATGATAATTCGTGAACTTTTTCAAGATACCCCGCTCGCGCATGAACACAAAAAAATCGAACGCAATTTCAATAGCACGATCAAAATTCTCCCTTCATCAAATCCATTCAATATTGATACATTACTTTTGCCGGAAAAAATGATCATGTTTGAACTTACTCCGCCGTATATTACTATCGTAATAGAAAATAAAAGTTTAATTGCATTACACAAAGAGTTGTTTGAAATTATTTGGAGAGCAATTCCGTAAAAAGCAGTTATTTTTAATAAATTAAATTTGTGATTTTGTCAAAAGTCTTTATAAATAAGGCTTATTTTGAATTTTTTGGTCAAAACCCTTGAAATATATGGCAAAATTTTACAAAAGGCATATACTGTGTTCAGCTTCAAGCTTTTGCTTAAAGCTCTAGAGCTTTATTGAGTTACTGTTATGGTAACCCAATAATGTACACGTTTTATTAGCAAAAAGTCGACTTAATCAATTTGTCTCGTTGTGATGTGGTCGCGACCAACTCACAACAAAACAATTGCCAATTCTATGAATAAAGCAGCATTGGTTGACTGGGTTCACGGAAAAATCGGTGGAACCAAAGTTCAAGCCGAAGAAGTTATCGATGGTCTCCTTGAGGCTATCACCGGTACCTTGAAAAAGGGTGGTGAAGTTTCAATTGCAGGTCTCGGAATTTTCTCGGTAAAAATGCGTGCAGCACGTATGGCTCGTAATCCAAAAACTGGAGAACAAGTCAAAGTAGCAGCAACTCGCGTACCGAAGTTTCGTGCAGCCAAGGCCCTCAAAGACGCAGTCAAATAGGCTCTGTCTCAGGTCTCTCTCGAAAAAAGTCCAATTGCCTATCGATTGGGCTTTTTTCTTTGCCACTCTCGACTATTTTTAAAAAATCTGTATAATACCCTGTATGAATAAGAAGAAAAAAGTTGCTATCAAAAAGCATGCAAAGAAAGCAGGTAAACAAATCTCTCTTCGCAATCGCTAGTTTGATTTAAACACCTGGCCGTAGTATAACTATGCCTGTGGTCAGGTAGTTTAAAAGTAATGCGGGATTAGTTTATCGGTAAAACAACAGTTTTCCAAACTGTGGTGAGGAGTTCGACTCTCCTATCCCGCACATAAATAAGTACATAATAAAAGAAAAGCACATACGTTTGTATGTGCTTTTCTTTTATGGTCGGGGTGCCGGGAATCGAACCCGGCCCTCTTGTTCCCAAAACAAGTATACTACCGATATACTACACCCCGAATGAAACCTTAGACAATATAGCAGTAATGTTGAATAAAGACAATCGTTTTAATGGGTTTTGTAATCACTTGTCTAAATTTACAGAATAATATTTTCCATAAATTCAACTTTTGCCTTCCTTGCGTTATTATCTAAATATAAAACTATCAAATCAAACTGCCAGTCGCCCTTTACCCTGCGCTCGAGTAGGTAGGTTTGAATTGTGCGTATTAGGCGCTTGATCTTCCAAGGATGCATTCCATCTTCTGGTTTATATACATCAACGTAGTTTCGGGCTTTTTTGAGATCAGCTAATTTTGATTTAACTTCAATGAAATGAATCACACCTCCCTTACTGGCCACGATATCAATCTCTCCCCATTTCTTTGTATAATTTCTCTCGATGATGGTGTAGTCGTGATTTTGCAAATAATGAACTGCGACGTGTTCACCGATCTCCCCTATTTTTTGACTTTTAGAAGTAAAGACTTTTGGCATATGTACGATATTCACACAACTATGTGGATTTATTCACACCGTTCTTGTCCTTAAAAAACCTTTATTTATCAACGTTTTCTAATTTTTAAACTCTGAAAATGTGTCTCTTATCCCCTCATTGCACAGGTTTATCCACAGGTTGTCTATTTGATGGTGAAGTAGTCCTTTGGAATTGGGATATTTTCCGTTAAGGAGAATCGACTATTACATAGTCAGGTATTTTTCGATTCCCCACAAAAGCCAAGCGGTTGGCTTTCTCTGCCCGATTACTCACTACGTTCGTTTTTGTGCGGGTAGGGAGAATCGAACTCCCGTCTCATCCTTGGCAAGGACGTGTTCTACCACTAAACCATACCCGCAAATCTTCAACGATTATAAAGGGTTGTCGGCTAAATTGCAACAGGTGTATCGTTCCCTTTTTGCAAAATAAGTGTATAATCATGTTGTTATTAATTTAATAGGGCGCCTATGGTGAAATGGATATCACAACGGTCTTCGAAACCGTTATTCTAGGTTCGAATCCTGGTAGGCGCACAAACATTAGAATGTCTATACAAATAAATAAAGACCAGGTTCCCTCTTATGTTATCCATGTAACTCAAACACTTGAAAAAGCTGGTTTTGAGGCTTTTGTTGTTGGTGGTTGCGTCCGAGATCTCATTCTCGGCAGAATACCAAAAGATTGGGATGTTACTACTAATGCTACGCCAGAAGAAATTATTCCCCTTTTCGATAAAACTGTGTATGAGAATAAATTTGGTACGGTGGCTGTTGTCTTTGAAAATTACAACGAAGAATCAGCAAATAATGATAATTTAGTTTCACGTGAAACAAAAAATAATAATGTTACATATGAAACTAATACATACATTGTAGAAGTAACTCCATACAGAACAGAAACTCAGTATTCAGACAATCGACATCCAGACGAGGTTGTGTTTAGTAAGAATATTGAAGAGGATTTAATGCGCCGAGACTTCACAGTCAATGCAATGGCCTATAGTATTTCAAAAGACAGTCTTATAGACCTCTATAACGGTCAAAATGACCTCAAGGACAAGATTTTAAGGACAGTGGGTGTACCTGATGACCGATTCGGAGAAGACGCTCTACGTATGCTACGGGCTGTCCGTTTTGCTGTGCAACTTGGGTTTGGTGTTTCATATGAAACGGCAAATTCGATACAAAGCAAGGCGGATTTAATCAAAAACGTTTCATGTGAAAGAATTCGAGACGAATTTGAGAAGATTATTCTTTCTCCAGAGCCTGCTGTGGGTATTGGAATGCTTCAAAAGTTTGGATTACTCAAGCATTTTATCCCGGAATTAGAAGAGGGAATCAAATGTGAACAAAAAGGGGAACATATTTATGATGTATATGAACACCTTTTACATGCACTTCAGCACGCCGCAGACAAGAACTGGTCTTTAGAGATACGGCTTGCTGCGCTATTTCACGATATTGGAAAACCTCGAACTCGTCGCTGGGACGACACAAAGGCTGGCGGAAAGGGGAAATATACGTTCTTTGGGCACGAGGTTGTCGGTGCGCGAATGACTGCCAAAATCATGGAACGCCTAAAATTCCCTAAAAGGACAACAGATTTGGTTGTTTCATTGGTTCGTCAGCATATGTTTTTTTCTGATACGGAGACGATAAGCCTTTCGGCTGTGCGTCGTGTGGTGGCAAAGGTGGGGAAGGAAAACATCTGGACTCTCATGAATATTCGTGAATGCGACCGTGTGGGTATGAAAAAGAAAGAAGCTCCGTATCGTTTGCGCAAATATCACGCCATGATTGAGGAAGTACTCCGGGATCCAATCTCTGTGGGGCAGTTGGTGGTGGATGGAAACACGCTTATGAACGAGTTACACATGAAACCCGGTCCACGTATGGGATGGATGTTGCACGCGCTTTTGGAAGAAGTTTTGGACGATCCATCAAAGAACGCAAGAGATTATTTGGATAAAAAGGTAGGAGAATTGGATAAACTATCCGACAAAGAACTCCGCGACTTGGGTGAAAAAGCAAAAAAAACTAAAGAAGACCTCGATGACGAACAAGTCGCCCAGTTACACATGAAACACGGGGTATAAAGAAAGGGGGAGTAGTTACACATGAAACAAAAAAGGCCAGATTTTAGTATTTGGCTGCGTGAGGTATTTAAAAATTATGGAAAAATAAAAAGCCGATATGCTATGTAGCTACGGCTTTTTCTTTTGCTGAAATGTAATACTCTAATCCTGAAATTCTGTTTGCAATGTTTATAAATACTGCAAGGTGTTCCGGCTTATTTTTTTCTACATCTTTTATAACTGTATAGACTGGATGTAAAATAGAATATTTTTGGTTGAGATTATCACATTTTGTGGATGCTAGGATGTGTGCTTTATTAAACAACTTATCAATCAAAATTTTTTTGATTTCTTCAACCCTGCTTTTTTCATAAAGTTCTGCTTTTGCGTGAAATTTTTCACAATTAAGAATTGTTTTATGAATTGTTTCAAATGAGTCATTTTTTTGGATTGCTTGTGTTGTATTCTTTAATAAAACACAAAGCCCTTCTGTACAGTAATATTCTTCTGGGAACATTTGCTTTTTATTTAGTTGTGAGTAATGAGCGTATTTAAAATATACAATACTACTATAATATCGATTCGTCAATCCTCTAGTATCACTTCAGCTCTATAGAAATAGGGCAGTGGTCTGAGCCGTACCAGGCGGATAAAATTTTTGTTGATTTTATTTTAGGCATTAATTTGAGAGATGCAATAAAATAGTCGATGCGCCATCCAACATTGCGTTCGCGGGCATGAGTGAATGTGTCCCAGTATGTATATGCGTCCTTTTGATTTGGATAAAAATGTCGAAAGACGTCTGTAAATCCTGATGCGAGAAATTCGTCCATCCATGCACGCTCCTCGGGAAGGAAACCGACGTGTTTGGAATTTTCTTTTGGACGAGCGAGATCAATTTCTTCGTGTGCAACGTTTACATCACCACATACTAGAAGCGGATGTGTCTTTGAAATTTTGTTTGCGAGTTTTAGAAACGCATCATAAAAATCTAATTTATATTTTAGTTTTTCTGGAGCACCACCACCGTTGGGAAAATAGCAATTAATAAAAACAAAGTCTTTGAAATAAAGGACAAGTGTGCGACCTTGTTCGTCAAAACGGGGAATACCAAGATATTCTACTTTAATTGGTTTTTCTTTTGTGTAAACGGCGACACCGCTATAACCTTTTTTGAATGTAGAAGTTGCGAAGTATGAATGATATCCAGGAATATTTACTGCGTTTTCGGGAAGTTGCGATGGATCACATTTGGTTTCTTGGATTGCGAGAATATCTGGTTGCTCCTTTTCAAATAAAGGGAAAAACAAATTATCGCGTAGGGTTGCACGGAGGCCATTGGTGTTCCAGGAAATTATTTTCATACAGACAGTATAAGGTACTTGATGGAAAGTATAAAGAGTGATGGTTTAAGTTGACAATTGAGGCTAAAGGTGGAATTATCTATTTAAATTAATTCCTAACAATTATTTAAAAACAAGGTTTTAGTATGAAAAATAAAATATTTATTTCACTCGGAATATTTGCTGTTATTGAAATAACAAATATTTGTTTGTATTTGTATTATTTCAAAAATGAAATGTTTCTAATTAAATGGCCATTAGCTATTGCACTAGCATTTTTGGCTAGTCTTTTTTATTTTCTTTTTATTTTTAGAAGTAGAAATAAAAAAGATTTTATTCTAGAAGACGTATTTAAATGCATATCTATTGTAGATTGTTTTGCTGGAATGCTTATATTTACTAGTCTTACTTTTGGTCAGCAGATATGTGCCATACTCATTCCTGTTGTAATAATAGGATTAGTATATGTTGATTTTTTATCATCTATTCCTGAAACCAATGAATGGTTTAAATGGATGAATAAAAAGGAATAGAATTTTTTTAATTAAAATCGCGATTAGGTTATTACCTGATCGCGATTTATTTTTTGCTGTGAAATTTTTTGTGAATGTCTTTGAGTTGTTTGTCTGTGACGTGAGTATAGATTTGTGTAGTTTGAATATTGGCATGGCCGAGCATGACTTGCACACTTCGGATGTCGGCGCCGTTCTCGAGGAGGTCAGTAGCAAAGCTGTGGCGCAGGATGTGAGGCGTAACCTTTCTGGAAATTCCGGCACTGATTGCATATTGTTTTACAATGCGTTCGATCGAACGAGGAGTGAGGCGTTTATCATTACCATCTCGAGATTCACTTTTGGTGTTGTTGTTTGAGTATTGTATAAACATTGGTTCATCCATGTCCTGTCGTTTATCCAAATATTTTTTGATAGCACTTTTGGCATCGTCCGATAGGAAGACAACGCGAACTTTTTCACCTTTTCCACGAATAGAAAATTCGTCTTTACTTAAATCTAAATCTCGATTGAGCGAACATAGTTCTGCGAGACGAAGTCCTGTCGAGAAAAAAAGCTCGAGCATTGCACGATCGCGAAGTGCCCGGAGTTCGGATTGTTTATCAGATTTTTCATCGCCGGTTTTTTTGTTTTGATTTGTAAGTGGTGCGACAAGGAGACGTGAAAGTTCATTTCCAGAAATCAAATCAAGATGTCGCCCTCCAACTTTTGCAAGTTCGATTCGATCGGGTGAGAGTGAGGTAATGCCACGTTTCATTAAATATTTGAGAAATCTACGTAATGCGATGAGGTGATAGTTTTGAGTATTTTTTTTGAGCGTACTGCTTGCTTGACCTTTGATTTTTATTCCAGGTGCGCGGTTGAGATGGAGACGAAATTCGCGGACAATATCGTCGGTGAGATCTTTGGGTGAAGAAATTTTCGAAAATTCAAGTAATCGAGAAATGTATCGGTCGTAGTTTGCCACTGTTTTGAGACTCGAACCGCGTTCGATTTCCATATATTCGAGAAATTCTCTTTTAAGTCGTTCAATTTCGGTTGCCATTACCTTTAGTATACTCGGTATGAGGGGTACTTGCAAAAAAATAAAAAGCATGCTACTATAGGCTTGTTATGATAAAAACAAAGAAAAAGGCGGCAGTCGTCAAAAAGCATCAAATACATGAGAAAGACACAGGATCATCTGCGGTCCAGATTGCTATTCTTTCTACTCGTATCGACGAACTCGCAAAACACTTAAAAGAACACAAAAAAGACAACCACTCACGACGCGGACTTCTCAAAATGGTTGCTGATCGCCGTGCACACCTCAAATACCTCGAAAGAAAAAACAAATCCCAATATTCTACAATCGTAAAAGCATTGGAACTCAAATAATATAAAACAAAATTCCGGCGATAGTCGGAATTTTGTTTTATAGAGAGTTTTGTGTGGTATTATTTACACAAGGTTCTTTGTTTCTATTTTTAATAAAGTTTTTAAAAGTCGTTTTAATTTTTAATATATAAATCCTTTCAAATTTCTGAAAGGTGAAGTTTTCATTTTTTATGATCATAAAACATTCAGATCAACGTGTCGCCGTTTTTATCGACACACAAAATATTTATCACAGTGCTCGCAATTTATATAAGTCGTACGTAAATTTTAATAATATTCTCAAAGACGCAGTTGCTGACCGTCGTCTCGTACGTGCGATTGCGTATGTCATTACCAGTGAAGCTGGTGACGAAAAAGCGTTTTTTGAAGCACTCAACAAAATTGGAATCGAAACCAAAACAAAAGATTTACAAATCTTTGCAGGTGGTGCCAAGAAAGGTGATTGGGATGTGGGACTTGCAGTGGATGCAATTACAATTGCCCCACGCCTCGATGCTGTGGTAATTGTTTCTGGTGATGGAGACTATGTGCCACTTGTCGAATATCTTCAGAAGCACTCAGGTATTCAAGTTGAGGTTGTTTCATTTGGTAAATCAACTTCAATGAAACTCAAAGAAGCGTGTGATGATTTCGTAGATCTATCCGAAAACCCTGGGCGATATCTTATGCGCGGAGGAAGGAAATAGTAAAAAGAAAAGCGCGGTTTGGCTTCGCCAAACCGCGCTTTTCTTTTTGTGTAAATGGTGTAGACTTTATTTGGTTGTTTATTACAAATTAATTTCTAGCCATTAGACATATAGAATTGCAAAATCGTGCAATTTTACAGTCTGAGGGCTAGATACAATATATATGCATAGCAAAGAATATACAGTGCAAGTGGGTGGTCATACAATCACCGCAGTTTTTTCGGACCTTGCTGATCAAGCAAACGGTTCCGTGATTTTAAAATGTGAAGATACAATAATTTTGGCAACTGCTGTTATTTCAAAAAGTGATAGAAACAATCCAGGATTTTTTAATCTCACAGTAGAGTATCTCGAAAAGTTTTATGCCTCAGGATTAATTTTGGGTGGACAATACAACAAGCGTGAAGGTCGTCCTTCTGACGAAGCGATTCTTTCTGCACGTATTATCGACCGCACAATCCGTCCGCTTTTTGCGCATCATATTAAAAACGCAGTACAAGTTGTGGCAACAGTATTATCTGTTGGTCGCATGGATCCAGGAGTACTCGCAGTGAATGCATGTTCGCTTGCGCTCGCAGTTTCTGATATTCCATGGGCAGGACCAGTTGGTGCGGTACTTGTTTCAAAACCAAAATCAGGTGGCGAAATTGCGCTCGATCAATATGTTCCAAACACAGGTGAATCAAATTACGAACTTGATATGACTGTGTGTGGAAAGGATGGAAATGTTGTCATGATTGAATCAATGGCATATGAATATGATGAAGACACAATGGGCAAGGCGCTTGATATGGCGATGCCTGCAATTGCGATTCTAGAAAAATGGCAAAAGGATATCGTATCTGAAATTGGAAAAATAAAAAAAGATATGCCAGCTCCAGTGCTTCCAGAAGAAGTAAAAACTCTTTTTGCGGGAACTGTTGGACCAAAGCTTGATACTATTTTTGGAGCAGAAAGTAAAAAAACTTTGTACGCACTTGAAGATGAATGGAAAAAAGTTCTTGCAGAAAAATATCCAAACGAAGAAGATGAAAAGACTGTAGAGCTCGGTGAAGATTATTACAACGAAATGGTTGATCGTCTTATTCATGAAAAAGCTCTCAAAGAAAATAAACGTGCAGATGGACGAAAGCTAGATGAAGTGCGCGCATTGTATGCAAAGGCTGGAGACTTTTCTCCGGTACTTCATGGAACAGGAATTTTTTATCGTGGAGAAACACACGTGCTTTCAGTACTGACTCTCGGTGGTCCAGAAACCGCAACAACAATTGAAGGAATGGAAATTCGTGGAACAAAAAGATTTACTCATCACTACAATTTCCCTGGATACTCAGTAGGAGAGACAGGACGATTTGGTGGAATCAATCGTCGCGAAATGGGTCATGGATTTCTCGCAGAGAAAGCATTGTATCCAATGATTCCAGAAAAGATGGATTTCCCTTATACAATTCGTGTGGTTTCAGAATCAACTGCATCAAACGGATCAACATCACAAGCATCAATCTGTGCATCAACAATTGCGATGATGGATGGAGGTGTACCAATGAAGCGACCAGTTGCCGGACTCGCAATGGGACTTATTCTAAATCTTGCAAATCCAAGTGAATACAAAATTCTCTCAGACATTCAAGGACCAGAAGATCATCATGGTGATATGGATTTCAAAGTTGCTGGAACCCGAAATGGAATCACTGCGATTCAGCTTGATATCAAAGTAGGTGGCGTGCCAGTGCAAGCACTTAAAGATGCAATGATTCAAGCAAAAGCTGGGCGTTTACAAATTCTCGATGTTATCGAAAAAGAAATTCCAGCTCCACGAAAAGATATTTCACCAAGTGCACCAAAAATTTTGGTTATGCATATTCGTCCTGACCAAATCGGGGGAGTGATTGGTAGTGGAGGAAAAACAATCAAAGCGATTCGTGAAAAGACAGGAGCAGAACTCACAATTGAAGATGATGGAACAGTTTACATCACAGGAAAAGATGGAGCAGCTGATAAGGCGCTCGTAATCGTACAAGAAATGACACATGAATATAAAGTGGGAGAAGTTATGGAAGGTGAAGTTGTAAAAATTCTCGAAGTTGGAGCGATTGTAAAAATCAGTTCAACAACAGATGGAATGGTTCATATTTCAGAACTTGCTCCATGGCGTGTAAACAAAGTAACTGATCTTGTCAAAGAGGGAATGAAAGTGCCAGTACAAGTTTTGGCAGTGGATGCAGAACGTGGAAGAATTTCACTTTCGATCAAATCAGCAAAGCCAGATTTTTTCCCAAAACCTGAAGCCCCAAAAGCGTAATAGTTTAGAAAACAAAAACCACTCAATATTTGAGTGGTTTTTGTTTTCTATTTTATTTTTTAGGTGATATACTGTTCTTGTAATGGCAAAGACTAACGCAGAATTAAAAAAGGAATTTGATGCAAAACTTGCTGAGCTTGATTTGGAACGCAAAGCAATTGTGAATGAATACAAAGAAAAAATTCGCCAAGCAAAAATCGAAAAAATTAGAAATACAATCTTAAAGAAATAATATGTCTGACAATAATAAAGCCTTTAATATGATAGGGAGAATGAAAAATGCTGGTGATGTAGAATTAAATCCTACACAAAAAGTTGAGATTGTTAATATGGGAGCACCCGAAGCAGTTTTGATTTCTCCAGAAAATGAACAACTTACAAAAGAAGAATTTGCGCAATATAATCATAATGAAATTCTGAATTTTACGAAAAAGAATGAAGAATTGATTAATGCTGTTGATGTTGCGGGGCTTGAAAAAGAAAAAGTTGATGAAATAAAACTTTCTATTCAAGAGCAATTAGATAATGTTGTAAAAAATGCTACTGCCTTTGCTGAGCAAAAAATTAAAGAAGCAACACAAGCTGAAACTCCTGTTGTTGCAACACAAGCACCTGAAGCAGTTGCTCCCGAACCAACACAAGCAGAAACTCCTATAGCACAAGTAGAAACTCCTATTGCGGTAACGCAAACACCTGCTGTTGAGGAGTATTATACTGAACCTGCTCAAGTTCAAACAGAAAATTTAAATCAAAGTATCGCAGGAGAAGCATATTACGAAGAAAATCAATCAGCTAACGCAAAACCAAAACAAGAAGTTGATTTTGATGGAAAAGTAGTTGAGAAAAAATCGTTTTTCAAAAGACAGCGCGAAAATTTCTCAAAATTTATGAATAATCACTTCGATATGGCGTCGATGGGATTTGATGGTACTCCAATCGGAGGTTTGGCTGTGGAACAATTTGATGTAGTACAAATGGTTACAGGAAAATCAACCAAACAATTGATTCTTGAAACAGCTAAAAAAATAAAAGACCACGTAGAAGAACAAAATCGACTTGATGCAGAAATGGAAGCTTTGGCTCGCAAAAGAGAAAAGGAAAAAATAGATGCCGTAAAAAATGCAGTAAAAGGACTATTTAGTGGTTTGTTTAAGATCGCAAAAGATTCGTATGAAGCTTTTGTGTTAGCCGAAAATGCAGAACGAGCAAAACTCGAACAAGGCAAAAATCTTTTGAAAATTGAAAAGTATTCCAAATCAGAAAAAGCGACTATCGAAAAAATGCGTAAACTTGAAGCAAAAGCTCGAGCACTTAGAATTTTACAAATAAGAATAGCGAAAAGTACTACAAAAACTCCAATGGCACAGCCCGCTGTAGAAAATGTTTCTACTGAGCCCGCTCAAAATACTAATGAAGATTATTATACTGAACCTGCTCAAGTTCAAACAGAAACTGCTCCAGTTGTTATACAAACACAAGCCGAGGTTGTCCCGCTTGAAGCTCCAGTTATGGTTACGCAAATCGAGACTGCTCCGGATGTAATTTCGGATCAAGTATTTTATGATTTTGTTGACAATAAGGGTGTTCCAGAAAATATATTAAATGATATTGCTTTAAAAATTAAGGAAGGCAAACCGGTTTCAATAAGAGAGCGTGCAATTAAAGATGATAAGATTCAGGGTGAAAAAATAAATCAAAAACTAGCAATTACTCTTCGTGTTGAAGCGCTTGCAAAAGAAATTTCAGAAATGGAGGCTAAATTACCTTTCAATCCACAATTAAAATCACAAATTGAAGAAGCTAAAAGAGACCTTGATTCAATGAAAGAAAAAGCAGGACTCAACAGTGCTCCGATTGCACAACAAGTAGAAGCTCAGCCTGACGTCGTGAATGAAACCACAACTGAAACAGTTAATGAAGTTGCAGTAGAGAAGCCGGTTGCAGAACTTACCGATGCAGAAAGAATTGCAAAGTTCACACAAATTGAAAATGAAAGAAGTCAAAAAGAACAAGAAGTATACAACAAACGAAGTCAGGAAATAATTGCTCAACAAAATGCACGTCGTGAACAAGAATTGGGAACATCAACACCTGTTGTTTCAAATCAAACAGAAACTACTGCACAAGCAAATCCTCGTCTTGAGGAATTTGCAAACGAAGCGCAATTTGGTGGATATGACGCAGATGCATTTCAAAAAATGATGAATCAGGCTCAGGTCGCACAAGAATCAACTAATACAAATTCATAAATATATGGATATTCAAGAACTTAGACAATTTATAGAGACCTCTGATTTTACTCCAGAAACAAAACACAAAATTTCTGTCATTTTGGCTGGCAAGGCAGTGCTTGATTACGATACATATGCGGGAGTCAAAGAGGTTTTGCAACAAGAATTGGATAATGATTTTGATGAAGCTGGTGTAGGGGATTTGTCTGATGATCCTGAAGCTCAAGCACTTGAAGATGAATATGAATCAAATATGGAAGACATCAATACTAAAATGCAGGAAGATTTGAATTTTGTTGATCAAGAAACAAAAAAACTAAATGAAATAAATACTCAAGTGCACGCAATGTCAAATGAAACCGACTGACGAAAAAAAGAATCTTGATACACCATCAATGCAAACTTTTTCGCCGGATCTTGCGGATGAACTTCGCAAGCATCAAGGTGCTGCAATGAAAAAAATAATGTTTGAGCAGGCGCAAAGAGCACAAGAGCAGGAACTTTTGTCTGATGATCCACGAAAAAATATGAGATTTATTTTGTCAGGGGTTGCTGTACTTGTTTTTGCAGCAATAGTTTCTTTGGGTGTGTATATTTATCAAAAAAAAGTAACAGCGCCTATTACTGTGGAGAAAGTAGTTGTTTCTTCCACGATTATTCCATATGAAGATTCTGGGGTTATAGATATTTCTGGTAAAACTTCAGATGAAATTTCAAAAATAATATATACAACAGTTCAAAAATCAAATGTTCAAACAGGAATGATTGATAGCCTTTCTATTATTGATAGTAGTGCGACAGGTACACAAACTCAAGTTTCTCCTAGTAATTTTTTGACTGCAATTAAATCTCATATTTCTCCAGATTTTTCTCGGTCACTTTCTAATCTATATATGGTTGGAATGTATTCATATGTACAACCAAATTTGTTTGTAATATTTCGCGGAAGGGAGCACGATGTAATGCTTGCTGGAATGTTTCAATGGGAAACATATCTCACGGAAGATTTTGCACCAATGTTTGGTATTGATACGACCGGAGATAATGCGTATTTATTGAGTGCGCCATACACTGAAACTCTAATTGAAAATCATGATACTCGTGCGATTTCAAACAAGAATGGCAAACCAGTTTTGTTTTACTCATTTCTCGATGACAATACTGTTATTGTTACAAACAACGCAAAGACGCTCACAGAAGCTGTTCGTCGTATCAATCAATAATTACCACTTTTCAAAAAAATGATATGTTTGCTATGATATACATATGAAAGCACACTACGAACAAAAATTAATAGATGAGCGCAAAAAACTAACAGAAGAGTTAAACAAAATCGGTCGTGTTGATGGTGATAATGGTGAATGGCAAGCAAAATCAACTGATGTCGATGAGAGTGAAGCTGACCCATCAGATCATGCAGATCGATTCGAAGATTTTGAAGAAAAAAGTTCGCTTGTAATTCCACTCACTGCACGATTGCAAGAAGTCGAAGATGCACTTACGAGAATTTTGGAGAATAAGTTTGGACGATGTGCTGTGTGTAATAATGAAATTGAAAAAGAGAGACTTGATGCGAACCCAGCAGCTGAGACGTGCATAAAACACCTAAAATAATTTTTAGGTGTTTGTTTTTATATTTATACTATGTCTTTTGCTAGAGTTTATTCAGCGCAAATAGATTTACTCTCCGGGAAAATAGTTTCGGTTGAGGTAGACACTGCGCGTGGACTCAATAATTTTACAATTGTTGGGCTTGGAGATCGAGCCGTCGCCGAGGCACGTGACCGCGTGGGTTCGGCACTAAAAAATTCTGGATACGAATCACCGAAAACAAAAAACCAGAAAACTGTTGTGTCATTGTCTCCGGCCGATCTCAAAAAAGAAGGTTCACATTTTGATTTATCTATTGCACTCGGATATTTGATTGCTGAAGGACTTGAAACAGAAAACTTAGACAAGACACTTTTTGTGGGAGAGCTCGGGCTTGATGGAACAGTACGCACAGTTAAAGGAATTTTACCAATTGTGCTTACGGCAAAAAATGAAGGATTCACAGAAATTTTTGTTCCAGAATATAACACAGAAGAAGCATTACTTGTAGATGGAATTTCTGTATTTCCTGTACGGACACTTACTGAACTTATAGATCATATAGAAAAAACAAATGATAAACAAAGACCAAAAAATAAAATTAATAAATCACAGCGTGTTGAAAAAATAAAAAATATTATTCCCAAAATCGAAAATGATTTTGCTGATATTGTAGGGCAAGAAAGTGCAAAAAGAGGACTTATTATCGCAGCAGCAGGAGGACACAACATCATCATGTATGGACCACCAGGCACAGGAAAGACAATGCTTGCCAAGGCGCTCGCTGGAATTTTGCCAGAGCTTTCACAGGATGAATCAATGGAGGTTGCTTCGATTCATTCGATTGTCGGAAACACGAATCGAGAATCAGTATCGCACGTTCCTCCGTTTCGTGCTCCGCATCACACGGCATCGTATGTATCAGTTATTGGTGGTGGAACGTATCCTAAACCTGGTGAGGTAACGCTTGCACATCGAGGAGTATTGTTTGCAGATGAGTTTCCTGAATTTGATAGACGAGTTGTAGAATCTCTCCGTCAACCACTTGAGGAAAAATCAGTTTCAATCGCACGTTCAAAAGGTAGCGCCGTGTTTCCTGCAGATTTTTTGTTTGTTGCGGCAATGAATCCATGTCCGTGTGGATATAAAGGTTCAAAAGTTAAATCGTGTATCTGCACTACAGGTGATCTCGTGCGATATCGTCGTAAATTATCTGGCCCACTTCTCGATCGTATCGATATTGCAATTTATGTGGGTGAGATTGATTACGAACGTTTAAATAAAACTAAAGGTGCTCCACAATCAGAAATAATTCGATCGCAAATAATAGCGGCGCGTGAACGCTCATTTTCGCGTTCACGCGCCGCTGGAATTAATGCAACAAAAAATGGTTCGCTTCGCTCCAAAGATTTATCTGTGTGCGCACCTTTATCTACTGAATCAGAAAAAGTTTTGAATGAATGTGCAACAAAGCTCGGACTTTCAGCTCGTGCATACCATCGTACTCAAAAGCTCGCACGAACAATAGCAGATCTCGCATGTAGTGAACACATTTTGCCGGAACATATTCTCGAAGCGATTCGCTATCGTCCTAATTTCGAATAAAAAAAAGCTCACGTAAAAACGAGAGCTTTTTGTGATGCAAAACTTTTAATTTCTTGTAAACATGAATTTCTTGCAAATGTTTGATATGTTACTCGAACGTGACAGGGAATTGACCAGTCGGAAAAATTTTCCCAATTTTCTCCGTCCCACGCCAGTTTGCAACAAGTAAGCGGACTAGAACTTCCAGTTTTTTTATTACCACAAATACACGTTCCATGAAATGCATCTGTTGGTAATGAATTTCTTTTGACAGGAATAAAACCTAATTTTTCTCCTACGTGTATCGAGATTTGATTTGTGGTTGTCTCGAGAATATTTTTATCAGCATGTTTTGCTAATAATTTTTCATATAAAGAAAAATTTATATGATGACCCCTGTGTCGTGGGTCTGTGTAGGTTGTCCCGATTTCATACCAATTTTCTGCGATATTCCAAATCGTTACATGACCAATAATTTCTCCTTCACATAATGCGATAGCAGAAAGCCCGTTTGCAAATTGTGACAATAAATTTTCGGGTATTTGGGGAAGTAAATGCTTTTCGATTTTCATTTTTTCTGTGAGATCAAAAAACAATTTTTTCCAGTTGTGTTTCGTGCATATTTCAAGAAGTATATCCATGAGTAAAGTTTTTTATTTAGTTATAAATGTATTTTTCTAGAGTATAGACAATGTATGGGTATATAAGAAGTTTTTGAATAAATTGTTAAATTTATATATATTATGTTATATTTAAAACAACATGATATCTATTCAATCTGTCGTGAAAGAAATTATATATAAAGATGAAGAAGCGCTGATTGCACTATCGCGTGGGTATATGAATTTGTCTGGTTATGCCAAACAGATTCAAAAGTCGGTTGAACATCAATCCAAAAAAGGCGTACACGTTCCAAGTATCATCATGGCGCTCTCTCGTATTCAGAAAAGTATTGGCAAAAAGCACCCACTTGTCGTACCTGTTGAAGTTGATTTTATTACAACCAAACTTCCGCTGGCAGAAATTGTATATGATAAAAGTTCTTCACTTATGAAAGAATTAAAAAATGTATATGAATCAGTATCTTTGGATAATAATGAATTTTTGAGTATGACTCTCGGTACACGAGAAATTACAATTATTTGCTCTGAGTATATTTTACAAAAAACACTCAAAAAATTTAAGGAACAACCCAAAAAAATTGAAAGAAATCTAGCTGGTCTCTGTATTTCATTTAGTGATATGTATTATGAAAAACCAAATATTACGTTTTCGATGATTCGAAAATTTGCAGTAGAAAAAATTCCACTATCAGAAACAATCTCAACATATACAGAAATTGTCTTTGTGTTTAAACAAGAATATTTATCTCGTGCCCTCAATATGTTTTCTGATGATCTTGTTACAAAAAAGTAATTACTACTCTCCTGTGTAATTAGGATCAATGGTAAGTGGGTTGAGTGCCCCATGAACTTCAAAGTGAACGTGGTTTCCTGTTGCGTTTCCTGTTCTACCAACTTTTCCGATTATTTGTCCTCGAGACACATGGTCTCCTGTGTTTGTCAGTACTTCAGACATATGAGCATCAATGTATTGAACAACATTTCCGTCTATAGTAGACATGACAATGACATATTTCCCATATCCTCCATTCCATCCAGTACTGAGCGCTAAAACAACTGTACCATCAGCAGATGCATAGATCGGAGTTCCTGCGGGTGCAGCAAGGTCCACCGAACTTCCAAAGATTCCATGAGCACCTTGCGATTCATAACTGGAACTGATTGAAACAGGGCGCAAAAGTGCATTACCCAAATCTACTTTTGTATTAACTCGCATTGGGTGGGCTGTGATTTTTGCCTTAGTATTTGAAGTATCTTTATTTGTTTTGGTTGTGGTCGTGCTTTTTGAGGGTTGTTTTGTTTGGGTAGGTGCTGTTTTTGTACTTTGGTCTGATGTTTTGCTTGTGTCTACACTAGCAGTTTCGTCTGGAATAATAAGAGTATTATCTGGAGTAAGCACGCTTTCGACATCTAAGTCGTTATATACAGCAATGTCGATTGCTGTGACTTTGTATTTTTTGGCAATTGAGTTTATTGTCTCACCTTTTTTGACGGTATGAATATATCCTGATACTGGAGGAATTGCGAGGATTGTTCCTGGTTTGAGAGATTGTCCTGTAGATAGATCGTTGGCATTAATGATTGTCGCTTTTGAAATATCAAACATCTTTGCAACTGATGATAGGGTATCACCATCGTGCACTGTGTAGACAATAATTTGCCCACCACCTGCGGGTATTTCGGCTACATCTAGATTACTACCGAGAGGGCCAACCTTGGGGGTAAGTGTCGTATCACTAATTGAAACATTAGATATGTCTGAATCGGTATTGTCTGTTACATTTGGACCAATGTTTGACTCTGCGAGAGCCATTTTTTGCGAATTTGACACATTTTGTGTAATGTTTTCTGAGTTAGTATCTGCCTTAACTGTGTGTGTAAAAATATCTAAAATGCTTGCGGATGCTTTTTGAGGAATAGTTATCGAAATAATTATAAAACCAACAAAAATAAGCTGAGATGCTCGCTTTCCAATAAACCTATATATATGAACCTTAAAATAGCCTTTTAAAGATTCAAGATTTTTTATTTTGTGTTTTATAAACTAAAATAGATGGTGAAAAATCAAAAACCATTGGAAAATAAGGTTATTTTGATTATTTCTCCGTTACAATCGTGCGGGAACTCAATAAAACCATTGGAAAATAAGGGTTTATTGATGACTGTCTAATCAGTATCAAGAGT
This sequence comes from bacterium, assembly GCA_037130335.1. Classification (GTDB taxonomy): domain Bacteria; phylum Patescibacteriota; class Minisyncoccia; order Phycocordibacterales; family UBA9973; genus CAITQP01. The sequence continues at coordinate 2,050 of JBAXTD010000007.1, read as the reverse complement.
AACATATACTATATATATGCCACTACTAAAATGCTATCGTGGATAGGTATGGGAGTCAACAACCAATAAAATTTGACGATAAATTTTATTTATGTCAAACTATACATACATTGATATTGTTCCGTTGTCAATTTATAGCGACATGATAAGATTAATATATATAGAACTCTATGAACATGGAAAAACCACACGTACAACCTAAAAACGAGGTAATCAAAAAAACAAAGGATTTCGAATATCAAAACCAACTTTTGAGTGATTTGGAAAATATAGAAAACAACCTTGATAAATTGTTTGATTCGTTCGAGGAAAGTAAAAAGGAAATTCAGCCGATTTTGCCTAAAAAAGAAAAAAAGAGTGTTTTTTTAGATCTTCTCAATAAAAAGACCTTACTTGTTGCCGCACTTGCATTATTGGTGGGTGGGGAGGCTGGGCAGTATATAGAAAGAAAAGGCTCAGACAATGATGCATTAAGACTAAAATATACTTATCATAAAAAAGATTTACGCGAGCATATAAATATGCGAAGTCCAGACCCACTTCATTATAATGCTGGTCTTGAAATGACAATTAAAAAATTAGACTCAATGGTTAGGGATGACGAAAAAAAATTAGGTATAGATGAAGCATCTAGTGGTTCTGCAAAATAATAAAAAATAATGACGAATATTTTTTATTGCATGATTAATAATAGTTAAGAAATCCAAATGGTAAAAGAACAAATAAATTTTGATAAAAACAACTCAGAGGCAATATCCTTGAAGGTTTCTGAATTAAAAAATCAGCAAGAAAAAAATAATCAAAGTCTCGAAAAGGCAAATATTTCACTTGCAAGGTATATTGAAAAAGCACAAGAGGCACCGTCTGTAATAGATACTAGTTTTTCTGTTGACCCAGATAAGGCATTAGAACAGACTCGTTCTCTGGAAGAAATAGAAAAACAAATTTCTAATTTACGTTTGGCTATAGAAAAAGTGACAAACGAGAACAATATTATTCATAATGAATTAGTAGATATAACAGGCACAGGGCAAAAGAAAAAAGTTTCATTAGATGTCATGGCTCAACACAAGGCACGAGTTATCAAGCGTGGTGTTGAGAATCAAATCGCCAAAGCTGGAGAAAAAATTGACCGAATTAAGGAAAATAAAAAACACCAACGTAAAACAAAATCAGAAAAGGCTGAAAGAGAACGAAAAGAAAAAGAGAGAAAGCTACAAGAAGAAAAAAATAAAAATGAACAAAAAAACAAATTAGTTGTTGCGCCAGATGCAGAAGATTCTAATGAGAAATCTGTAAAAACAATTAATAATCTCATTGGTACTATTGAGACTATTGAAGTTCAACTTTTTAATTATCAAAAAAGGAATGGCAAAAATATAGAAAGCGCTGTTGTTGCTAATTATAAAAGAGCAATAAAGGAAAAAGTAGATGAAATAGTCAAAATTTCTTCAGAGAATAATATTGTCGTTGATTCAACTTGGCTTGATAAGCAAAAAACAATTATTGAAACAAATACCGTTAGTACCGATGTAAATATTGCCGATACAAAAACAAAAAGTGCTCCTGTTGTTGCTAAAAATCCTGATGCAACAGATTTAAATAAAATTTCTAACAATGATTCAAATATTACTTTGAATAAATCTGATCGAGAAGCTGAAAACGCAAGACGAATAAAAGAAAGAGACGAAAGAGATGATAAAGTGCTTGCTGAAGCAGATGCAATTAATAAAAAAATTATCGGTTTTGTAAATCCAAAAAATTTATATAATTCGCTAAAAAATTTAGGAAAAAAAATAGTTACTGGGAATCAGAATCCCGCAGTTGCAGTCCCTTCTGCGCCAGTATCTGAAAGTGGTTTGTTTGATAAAGATGCGCCAATAATTCCAAATAGAAATATAAATATAAATATAAATACACAACCAAAAACACCAGTAGTTAGCAATACGTCATATAATTATGTTTCTAATACTTCAAAAAATGGGGTAATTAATTATCAAGCACCAGCAATTAATCAAGCACCAGCAATTAATCAAGCACCAGCAATTAA
>JBAXTD010000006.1:0-35282 GCA_037130335.1 bacterium | reverse complement strand
ATTTATTTCTTAAAAATTCTTGGCAAGCTTTCGTTACATTCGCACATGATTTCGTAAATCGTAGTACCACATCGCGTTGCGACTTCTTTTGCTGTAATTGTTTCGCCAATCAATTCGACTTTGTCGTAAACTTTTACACTCTCGTCGACGAGCACAGTTGTGATTTCCATGTCGACTGCAATGATTTGATATTGCTTGCCACCAATTGCTACATATCCATTTTTGTTACTGCGAAAAAATCCATCAGCATAGCCAACGGGAATACATCCGATGATGCAATTTTTGCCGGCTCGGTATGTCGCACCATAGCCGATATATTCACCTTCTCTCACGTGATTGATTTCGATGATTTCGCTATATAGACCAAATGCAGGTTTGAGGACTGGCCCATTAATAATTTTTTCTTTTGCACTAATACCCAAAACTTTTTTGATAAATCCTTTGATTCCTGTTTGCGCAGGTTGAGATACACCATATCCAAACATTGCAATGCCAATTCGCACACTATTACAAAAATCAATTTTATTTTGTGTAAAAAGCGTGAGACTTCGTCCCATATGCACGATTGGAATTTCTTTGAGATTGATTTGAGATGTTAGATCTTTGAATCGTTCTATTTGAGTATCAAAATGATTATCGCGACGACCAGAAGTAGCGAGATGCGAATAGATACCTTCTAGTTTGAAATTTTTGGTTTGTTTAATTGTGTTTACAATTTTTTCAACGTGTTCTTTGTTTGAAATACCGAGACGATTAAATCCACTATTTATTTTGAGGTGAATCTTGAGCTCTTGGGTGACAGGAAGTGTAATTAATTTTTGAAAATATTCATAATTTGAAACAGTAATTGTTATATTATTTTTTACAGCACTTTCGACGTCTTCCAAATGAATTGGTTGCAACAAAAGTATTGGTGTATCAATACCATCGAGGCGAATCGCAATTGCCTGGTCTAGAAATGAAACCGCGAGATAATTAATACCGCCATCAATTAAATGTTTGACCGATTTGAGTGTGTGACCATATGCATTACCTTTGACGACACCAATGTAGTGTTCATACACAGGATACTGTCCAATCAATGCTTGCACATTGCTGGTGAGATTTGATGGGTTGATTTCGATATATGCGTTTCGAGACATAGGGAGATTGTACCACTTTAGCGCTTGATAAAATACTCTTCGTACCAAACCAGAAACGTGAATACGGTCCAGATTCGACGGGCGTTGTTTCGTCCCCCGTTTTTGTGTTCATTCAAAATATTCATCAATTCGTTTTGATCAAAATATTTTCCCGCAATATCGTTTGTAAAATATGATGTTACTTTTTCAAAATATCGGTCCTCGCGAAGCCATTCTGGTAATGGAAGCGGAAATGCCATTTTGGTACGATTGGCATTTGTCGCATTCATGTCACGACCTGCGGCTTTGCGGAGAGCGAGTTTAGTATTGTCTTTGTTTACTTTAAACTCCACAGGAATTGTGCGCGAAAGATTCCAAATTTCTTTATCGAGAAATGGTACCCGAAGTTCGAGTGAGTGCGCCATACTCATTTTGTCGGCTTTGAGTAAAATTTCTTGAACCATCCAAAAATGAATATCGACATATTGCATCTGCGAAACTTCATCTTGATTCGCAACCTTGTCGTAGAATGGCGAGGTCAAAAATTGCGGATCAAATTTCTGATACGTTTTGAGAACTTTCTTTTTCTCACTTTCGGAATAAATATTACTGTTGCCGATATACCAATCGCGTACAGAACCGGCACCACGAATGAGCATGTTTTTGCCTTTGAAATCTGGTAGAATTTTTGCGCATTCGGCAAAAATTCTACGAATGAATTTCGGAATTTTGCGATACGTAGCCATCATGATCGGTTCTTTATAGACATTGTATCCACCAAACATTTCATCCGCACCTTCACCAGAGAGCACAACTTTTACATCTTCGGCTGCGAGTTTGGATACAAAATACAACAAATTTGCCGATGGATTTGCGAGTGGTTCGTCGAGATGATATTGCACATTACCTACATTTGCAAAATAATCTTCGGATGACACAAGCGTGCGTTTATTTTCCACACCAATTTCTTTGGCATACGTAATCACATCATCTGACTCATCATATTTTTTGTCTTCGAATCCGATTGTGTACGTGCGAAGTCTACGAGTTTTTGAAACTTCTCGTGCCACATAACTTGAGTCAACGCCAGACGAAAGGAAACATCCAACTTCCACATCAGCAATTTCATGCGCTTGTACTGAACCTGTAAATTCTTTGGAAATTTCATTTGAAAAACCTTCCATTGATTTATCGTGCGTAATTGCAAATTCTGGTGTGAAATATCGAGTGATTTTGAGTTCACTATTTTCATATTCGAGAAAGTGACCAGGCAAAAGTTTGTATACGTTTTTAAAAAACGTATCTGCACCAGAAATACAACTAAACGTGAGATATTCTGAAAGCTTTTCTTCTCGCAATTCTTTTTTGAAATCTGGATGCTTGAGAAAACCTTTGATTTCAGAACCAAACATAAATGTCTCCCCCATTGGGGCATAGTAAAGTGGTTTGATTCCAAAATAATCTCTTGCAGCAAAAAGCTTTTTGTTTTTGGTGTCCCAAATCACAAATGAAAACATTCCACGGAGTTTTTGCAAAAGTTCTGAACCATATTCTTCGTATCCATGAACCAACACCTCAGAATCAGTGTGTGTATAAAATGTGTGTCCGCATTTAATAAGTTCTTCACGAAGTGATTGATAATTATAAATCTCGCCATTAAAAATCAAAACTTTTGTTTTGTCCTCGTTATAAATTGGCTGATTACCTGTCGAGAGGTCGATAATACTGAGACGTCGGAACCCGAGCGCAACTTCATCATCTACATACAAATCTTCCGAATCTGGACCTCGATGCGCAATCTGCGCGAGCATGTCCGACAGGACATGCTCGCGCCCACTTTGCGTTCCTTTATTTTTTCCTACAAATCCAATATATCCACACATATATATAAAGACTGTAGCACAGAGCCCAAGTAACTCAAAAATGTGCAAAAATATACTGATTATTTAATTGATGTTATACTCTAGTCTACATGAAGAATCTACTGACACAGTACAAAGACCTTTTTTCAAAAAAAAGATTCTTGGCAAACGCCGCAATCTCATTTTTGTATTTAATTTCGAGTCTTATTATATATACGTATGCAGCACAATACGCAACAGTCAGTGCGAGTAATTCTGTAACTGATATTGTTTTGAGTAACACTCGTGTATATAACGTAGATGGATTTTTTGTATTTGGTGGGCTCGGACTCGTACTTATTATGTGGACTATTGTATTGACCCATCCTAAACGCATTCCATTCGCACTCAAAACAATCGCATTGTTTGTTATCATCCGATCAATCTTTATCAGTCTCACTCACATTGGCCCATTCCCTACCGAAGTAATCTTTGACCGCTCAACAATTCATTACGCTCATGAAATTATTGGTAAAACTGCATTCAAAGCATTTTTTTCTGGAGATGATTTATTTTTTTCTGGACACACTGGTTTACCATTTTTGATGGCATATATTTATTGGGATACAAAATGGATTCGATATATGTTTATTTGTTTCTCAATTTGTTTTGGAATAATCGTACTTCTCGGACACTTACATTATTCGATCGATGTCCTCGCAGCGTTCTTTATTGTTTACTCTATTTTTAATATTGCAAAAAATCTTTTCAAAAAAGATTACGAAAAAGAATTTCCAGTTTTGAAATAAAAATTAAATACCAACAACACCAGAAAGTTTACCGATTACAAATGTGATCACCATTGCAGCAACTCCTCCCACAACGACACGTGCAATCGCTCTACCTTTGTGTGCGCCACCGGCATGCGCGCTCAAGCCACCAGTTACAAACAGTGCGAGAACTGCAGAAGCAAAAATCATAGGTAGTCGTATATACGCAGGCGACAAAATCGCAGCAAGTAGTGGAATGACAGCTCCACAAAAAAACGCGGCACCGGAAGCATACGCAGCGTGTACTGGATTTGTCAGATCATTTGGATCAATACCAAGCTCAGCATCAATATGTGCAGCATATGCATCGTTTTCAGTTAATTCTTCGGCTACTTTTTGTGCGGTTTCAGCAGACAAACCTTTCTTTTTGTAAATCGCAGCAAGCTCTGCCAATTCCCTTTCTGGTTCATTGAGAATTTCTAATCGTTCTTTTTCAAGCATTACAAGTTCCGTATCTTTTTGACTACTCACCGAAACATATTCGCCTATAGCCATTGCGAGCGCTCCAGCTACAAGTGCTGCAATTCCTGCAGTAAAAATAAAGCTTTTTTCATTCGATGCTCCAGCCACACCCACAATTACAGACGAAACAGAAACGATACCGTCATTGGCGCCGAGCACAGCCGCACGCAACCAATTCAATTTCGAATTGGTGTTCAAATCATGCGCTTCATTATGTGTAATTGGATCACGATAAAATTCCATATCGAAATCTAGTGTATCACAATTTAATACAAATCAAATTATTTTTGCGAAACTTCAGTAAGTTGCATTTAGAGCTACATTTAATCATAATTGTATTTATGATTTTACTTTTATACATTTTTGACTTTTTGATTTTGTTTATATTGATTACATATTATGTATGGTATTTCGATACTATTTTTGGAGAGGAGGATTTCTCGACTTCAAAAGAGGCCACGAGAATTATTTGCAGTATTTTAGAAAAAAAACAAAATGTCACTTTTTATGATCTCGGAAGTTGTCGTGGAAATTTTGCATTAGAAATTGCAAAAAAATTACCCAGTGTGAACGTTGTAGGAGTTGATAATAGCATGTTGAGAATTTTGTTTTCTATTCCACGCAGTGTATTTAAAAAAAATATATCATTTATTAAACAAGATTTATTTTTTACTGATATATCCCAAGCTGATTATGTATATGTATATCTCCCAAGAGAATTATTGCCAAAACTAGCAATTAAACTACAAAAAGAGCTCAAACCAGGAGCATTGGTAATAACATACCTTGTAGATTTTCCTTCATGGAAAGAACAAGAGGTGTTTTTACTTGATCCCAAAAATCCCAGCGAAAAGGTTTATATTTATAAACCAGTTTTGTAAAAACTAAATAAAAATGAAGTCCGATGTTTTTATCTCAGATAAACAAAGGGGCAGAAGTTTCCCCTCTGCCCCATGAATGTTATTTATTTGTTTCGAAATAATCCAAATACTCACAATCCCCACCTCGTCTCACTATCATTTGAGGTGAAGGTTGTTTTGCAATATCATTCGGAAATCCAGAAAGGGTGTCCTTATAATAAAACAACACTTGTCCTCTCCCATTTAAGATCTTGCTATACTTCTGAAAAGCAAATTTCTCTTGTAGCCGAAGACTTAAATCGTAACTCCTCCAGTTGGTGTCGCGAATAACTACTAGGTTAATAGGGTAAACAGGAAAGCTATTCCGTACACAATCAATTCTTTGTAACAGTTAAAACATTCCCGATTTGTACTTAGTACGTACACTTCTATAGAATCGATAGATTCATAGATTTCGCCTTTTTCAGTTTGTAGATTATTCAAGAAACTGAAGTTATGGTCTTTTGGCTGATATATTAATATCAATGCCAGTATTGTTAGTATTTGTCGCATAAAGATAAGTTTTTATCATTATGCTTAAAAAAATACGAGAGTCAATTATCGCATATAAGTCCAATAGCCTTACACCACCAATCTTTGTTCAAATTAAAAATCCAAACCGTAAAATAGTCAGAAAACATCATCAGTATCGTAAATAAAAGATACCCGCCTCCTTGTACAGAAAGACGGGTACCGGTTCGATGATACGCGAACAAGAATAATACATTAGGTGAGTGAACGATTACGTACTCATTATATGAATGGCTACTTCCAAGCCAACATCCTCACTTTCATGTATGAAACCTTGTTTGCATACTACCCTACTAGATATTACTAATCAAGCACCGCCAACGATATATGCTTTAGCCGCTTCAAGGAAAAGTGTATCTCGTGTAACCATATAATCCGCGCCATCAGCAACTTGGATTACAGCACGAACAGCGGTACGAAAAGTACATCCGACAAAATCTTTTTCGGTGGCATTTCTTGGGTTGATTATAGCGAGTTGATTCATAATTAATATTATACACATAATATAAAAAACACACCCAAATAAATTCGGGTGTGTTTTTATATTGTGCTCAGGAGAAGACTCGAACTTCCATACCCTTGCGGGTGCTACCACCTCAAGGTAGTGCGTCTACCAATTTCGCCACCTGAGCATTTGTGTATTTAATTTTGGCACACGATACCGAACACTTTGATTATACTCATTTTTTATACTTTATCAATTCGGGGCGGTTCGGCGTAGCCGAACCGCCCCGAATATGATTTTGTATTTAAATTATGCAGCAACTGCTTCTTTGGCTTCAGCTGCTTCTGCTTTGTCAGCTTCTTCGTTTTCCATAACGCGAACTGATTTCATTTTCTTGCGGATATCACGAACAGCTTTTTCTCGAACGTAATAAAGTTTTGAACGACGAGCTCCTGAACGCTTGATAACTTCAATCGAATCAATCATTGGTGAGAACAATGGAAAAATACGTTCTACTCCCACTCCTGATGCAACCTTACGAACTGTAAATGTTGCTCCGATTTCTGCTCCGTGTTTGCGAGCGAGAACAAGTCCTTCAAAAGCCTGGAGGCGAAACTTTCCTTTTTCAGGAATTTTTACCCACACGCGAATTGTATCGCCTGATCCGAAATCAACCTTTGTTCTTTCGTCTTTATTTGTTGGTGTTAGTGTTAATGCCATAACGAGAGTTAATTTACCATACGAATCATATATTTGCAACCTTTAGCGCGTTTTGGAAATCTGCGGGATATGGAGCCAAGATTGTCTTCTCTTGTCCGCCAGGAATCACAAGCGTAAGCGAACGAGCATGGAGCGCCAATCGATTGAATCCAAGCTCTGCGGGGCGCCCTGATGCGTATAGCGAGTCACAGACAATCGGATGGTTCACAGATTTGAGATGCACACGAATTTGGTGTGTACGGCCAGTTTGAGGCTTGGCTTCGACAAAGGTAAGTGTCCCCGCTTCCGTACTTCCCTTGCCTTCGTATTCCTTGTTTCCAAATCGTGACAATACACGAAATGATGTATGCGCAGTACGCATTGCTCCACGTGCATTCTTGCCCACTGTCCATTTGCGAATACTTCCTCCGTCACGACCAATCGATGCATCAACTTCAAATGAATCTTCCTTGAGCCAACCATATACGAACGCGTGGTATATTTTTTGAATTTTGTGATCTTGAAATTGTTCTTTAAAAAAAGCGTGCGCGGTTTGCGTTTTTGCAATTACCATCACCCCCGACGTTTCTTTGTCGAGACGATGCACCAACCCAGGTTTTTGCACAAATGTCGATGGACCATTTCCGTGTTTGATTTCCATTGGTTCACCCACCCCCTCAAGTTCCGGAAACTGTGCAACCAAAATATCCGCGAGTGTAATCTCGACAGTTTTGCCATCACCATGGACCGAAATCCCAGCCGGCTTGTTTATAAAAAGACAGTTTTCGTCTTCGTAGAGAATATCTAATTTCATACTTATTCGTACACTGTATCATTAAATTACGTAATTAAAAATTAGAGGTATTGAATTTTATTCAATATTAGTGTATAAAGTATATACCAAGCGCGATTAGCTCAGTTGGTAGAGCAACTCATTTACACTGAGAAGGTCGGGGGTTCAAGTCCCTCATCGCGCACAAAGGTTTGACTAAATTTTTATTTATGTTAATATACTTTTCGAGTATAGTTTTTTAACGTTTATCATATTATTGAATGATCCCAGTTCCCGATTTAGGGATTGAGATCATTCAATAACATAAATAATACTGTGCGATGGAACAACAAGAAAAAAATCAACTAATAAGTAAAAGTGATAAATATTTTGTGGACACCGGTTTTCCAGATAGTCCTTTAAAAGTAATGATCCGTAAAATAATTAACGGATTGAATAATAAGGAAAAAGTAATTGGTATAATCATTTCAAAAAAAGAAATAAATATACTAAAAAGACCTGGAGTTAAAGAAATCTTACTAGAGATTTTAAAAGAGCTTGGAATTACCAAGTTTACAGAAATCGACTATGAAGGTACAAAAATAATTCTTAGATAGATTAAAACAAAAAGCTGGAATCACCAGCTTTTTATTTTTGAATTTTATGTTTTTGCACTCATCTCAATTTCTTTAAACTTAGAAACAAAATATTGCAAACGCTTTACTGTTTCGTCATTTTCCTTATTTTCTAGGATTTTTTCAATTTCTTTGTTTTTTGTTGCGAATTCATTGATTGAATCAACCACTCCTTTATATTCCAGAGCAATACTATTACCACAACCATTTGCAAAATCTGCAAGAATCTCACACTGCGCCATTATTTGATTGAGTACAGAAATTTTCATATTACTGTTTGTAAAATTTTCTTTTACAGCAGAGTCTGCTGAGTGTTTTACAAAATATGCAATTTCTTTTACATCAGATCCATCAAAATGAAGAATGATCTTTGGGATAGCAAATTCCTTCATTGGTTCGCCTTTTTTATTTTTAAAATACTTGATTTTATTTTTTTGACCTAAACGGATTGATTCGAGAAGTCTTTCAAATTTGTCTCGATATTTTTCACTAAACAATCCATTATACGTAACATCGATACCGAGCCCCAAATATCGATCAGTTTCACTTTTTCTTGAAATCTCAAGTACGTCATCTATGCCACGTTTAACATCATCAAATCTCGAGGCAGGACTAATCTTTACATTTTCACCATACCACCCAAGATCAGATACTGCATAGGCAAGGCCTTGTTCAACAATAGTCGCAACTTTTGCGTTTTTTTCAAGATTCGCTGCGTATTTAGGATCAAGATTAGATTTTTTTTGCTTAAAATCTTCTTCTCGGTCCGCTAAATCTTTAATATCTTTTTCAACCTGAGCACGTCCACCGACGACAATATTATCAAATTGATAATAATACTCTGGTTTTTCTTGAGAACTTAAATTGTTGAGTGCAAGAGATTGAACATAAAGCAAATCAAGTTCGCGTGGGCTTTTGAATACATCTTTTTCAAGCTCAGTAACAGAATTTTCTTCTTCCAATAATTTTTGTTGACGAAGTGCTTTTCGTTTTTGCTCATCTTCTAAAACTTTTTTGGCTTGAATAGTAACGACTTCGTCTTTATTTTCTTTAAAACCAGCAAGTACTGGCGCTTTAATATTTGTAACAACAGGCGGTGGAGGTAAAATATGTCCAGATTTCTTCATTGAAGCAATTATTGTATCAATATTTGTACCTGGTATTTTTATACGATTAATTAATACTCGAGCTTCATCTTCTAACATTTTCAAAGGTCTATTTTCCGTAATTAACTTATCTTGTAATTTTTTGAAGACAAGGGCTTCTTTGCTATTTGTAATAAATAACCCATCTTCAGGTTTTTGAACTGTTTTTCTGACTTCCATATTCATATACTAGTATCATATTCCCATATTTCTAAATAGTCTAGAAGCGTATATAATTATATGTAATGGAAACTCACATATCAGTAGATACCCAAACGCTTTGGGATAATACAAAACGCGATATTGTTTCGCGTGGGTTTGGACACAAACAACATCAAACCGAGGAAGGAATTCTAGACACGATTGTAGCGCTTGGAGTACATGGTATACATGCTATCCAATCATGCGAAGGTCACATCAAACACGACTCCATATTTCCTTTTGTAATTTTTGAATCATCAAAGGAAACTGACATAAACCCAGAAACAGAAATCGAATATAAAAAAATAATTGAATCAATCGAACGAGATGTGCAATCAATGTGCACAAAATTGCAATCACTTCTCGATGAATTTTACTCAGGCAAAGAATACAATCCATATCATTACGAAATTACTGAATTACACAAAAATCGTAAATACATGCTCGTTCCAAACGGTGTTGTAAAAACAACTCAAAAACAAGAAGCCGAATACAAAAAAATAACTCTCGAGGAATCCCGAAAAAAACTTGCTGAGTTTACTGAGTTTTTGAAAGCCAAATATTTTGGAAACTAAAAAGAGCGAATAAATTCGCTCTTTTTGCCTTGTGCCCCCGCGAGGAATCGAACCTCGAATAGCGGCTTAGAAGTCCGCAGTTATATCCATTTAACTACAGGGGCATAGAACAGATGCACTATACACGCTTTTACTTGCTTGGGTCAACAACGGCAGGAGTTTTGCCGAGCGCAGAAGCTTGAATTTGTGCTCTGTGCGTAAACTGACCGAGAACGGTTTCGAGTTTTTTCTCATTGATAAGTGGTATAGGAATGGCCTGTCCTGCACTTGAGAGTTGTGGGTCTATGACAGTAACCTCATACAACAAACGTCCATGATACGCAGCAATTGCAAAAAAAATCAAAATACAAACGATGACTAAATTTCGAAAATGACGAACCGGCGCAACACGGAATGTAAAAAAACTAATTTTACCATGGAGTGATTTATTATTATTTTTTATTTCTGTATCCATATATTTATTGCGTGTTACTTATACTATAGACCGACATCAATACGCGTGCTTGCCAGTCATTTTTGGTATGAATACCTTTACCGGCAGGTTGAAATCCAACAGGAACAGATGTCTGAATATTTAAATTACTGATTGAAAAATCATATGGTGCAGATTCGAGAAGTGCAAAAAAATGATACATATCAGCAAAACTTCCTTCGACAGTAAACGATGTATCGAGACGAGCTGGGTCCTTTTTTACTTCGAGTCCATTAAACAATACCGTGGTGTTTGTTTTGATTCCATACCCTTCGATTGTTTCTTCGAATGGAACGGGATTTTTTACATCGATAAAATACGAAACAAGTGTCGATCGACGTTCGTCTGTTTGATTCAACTGACTTTTAATTTGACTTGATTGAGATTGTTCGTTTTCTAACACAGCAGTCTCTCTCGTAAGTAGTGCAACATTTTGTCGCGTCTGATGTACTACAAAAAAGAAATATCCATATCCAATCAAACACAAAACAGCAAACAAAACTGCTCGCACAAGCGTTGTATGTATTTTTTGAAATGGTTTTGGATCGACAGGTATCATATGATTATTTGAGCATTACCGTTAATGTAATAGTAAATGGCATGTTTGATTCTTTTATGAAATTAGTTATCGGTACATCCACATTCGAAACGCCGGGCATGCTTTTGAGATTACTTGCAAACATAAGTATCGCCTCACGACTCACAGACACACCAGAGAGTGTCACTGTGGCAATCGTTGAATTTGGATTAACAACATATGACATATTTGTAAGCGACACCGAACTAGTCTTGGATTGTAATATTGGATCGATAAAGCTTGCAGTAATTGGTGACAAAAAATTCTGCCGATTAAATACTGCGAGTCGAGTATTGATATCAGCAATTGCAGAAATGAGAGATTGTTTGAGTTCCCCTGTAGCTTGTCTATCGAGCATTGCTTTTTTGACAAGGAGTGAGTTTTCTTCGTTTTTGGAATATATAAATGAAGGAAGCAGACAAAGTGACGCCGCGAGACACAACACCATACATGCACGTAATGCAATAACAGCGAAACGCTTTTTATACAAAAGCTTGAGATGTTTTTTTTCTTGTACTGGTAAAAGATTACTCATAAATATTAATTTTCATGCTCAGTATTATAAAGCGCAAGCCCAATTGATGTCCCATACCCAAGTGATGCTTCGCGAGGCAATTGTGGAATTCCACGTGAAGGCATGTTTACGTTTGTCCAAATATCACCGACAACTGCTTGAATTTTGAGACTTGTTGACATATATTCTGGAAGTCCTGGGAGATTTGAATCTCCACCAACGAGAAAAATTTTGGTGATTTCTGGTCGAGGATTTCCGGATTCATCTGGATGTGTGTGCCAATAAATGAGATGCTTGTTTATTTCATCACGTAAAATTGCAATATTTGTAAGCAAAATAGCAAACAATTCTTCGTGTGCTGAGTTGCGTTGTAAACCAAATTCACGTTTCAAAGATTCTGCTTCCGTTTGTGAAATTCCCATGTGTCGTGCAACTGTTTCAGTAAGCATTTGTCCTCCGACACTTACTGTCGATGTCACATACACTTGACCATTACAAACAATCGCAACACCAGTACGTGCTTCACCGAAATCTACAATTAAGTGAGCACCAGTATCATCACTAGAAATTACAGAACGAGCAATTGCGCTTGCTTCGAGTTCGAGAGACAGAAGTGTGAGACCTGCTGCACGGAAAACATCTGAATAACTTTCGATTGTCACATGTGTTGCAACAGTAACTGATACGTCTACATCTGTTCCCACTCGTCCCACAATTTCAAAATCAAATACTGCATCGCCCGCAGGAATTGGCACGTGATCTTCGAGTGAAAGTTCAATTGTTTCTCGCAGTACATCATTGGTACCATCGGGATATCGAGCTCGGAAAAAATATACTTGCTCTTCGGGCAATGCCGATCGAACAAATGAAAGATTTTGTTCAACACGCAAATTATTTAACACTTCTGCAAGCTTTGGAGGATTCACAATTTTTCCGCCTTCTACAATCCCAGATGGAATTGTGATATCACCAAAACGTCCAAGTTCATACCCTCGTGATGTTTGTATAAGTTCTGCATATTTAACACTATGGTCTGAAATATCAATCCCAACTGCAGGCATCAAAAGAATTTTTGGAGTATTAAAAATGAATTTTTTTACAGAGGAACGTGACATGTATATATTATACGCCAAAGTTTTTGTTCTGTCTTCTTTTTTTATTGAAAAACTCAAACACAATTGGGGAAAACGATACGAGACACACGATACCGATTATTGGCAAAAGATATGTATCAATGTTTGGAACTTTTTTACCTAAATAATATCCGAGAAATGTAATCACAGTGCACCATGCGATAGCGCCGATGATGTTGTATACAAAAAAATTTCTGTATTTCATACGAGCAACTCCAGCAATCGTCGGAATAAATGTACGGACAACTGGAACATATCGCGCGAGAAAAACAGTTATGTTTCCATATGTATGAAAAAATCTTTCTGCTCGAGCAACATGAGATTTTTTAAAAAAAAGTGAATCTTCACGAGTAAAGATGCGATGACCAATTGTATCGCCAACCCAATACCCAAATAATCCCCCACAAATCGCAGCAAGTGAAAGTAACCCAACAGCAAATGGTAAATTGAAATAGCCTTCGTATGCGAGTACTCCTACAGAAAAAAGTAATGTGTCTCCAGGAAAGAAAAAAGCAAACAACATTCCCGTCTCACAAAAAATAATACCAAAAATTCCGGCGTATCCGATTATTTTGATGAGAGGAATGAGATGAATCATATTTTTTTAACGGACTTTTGATCCAGGAGCTACAGGAAACTCAGGTGTGAGAAAAACTGGTTTACCATCCATACCGTCGACAGCCATAAGCATTCCTTGTGACTCAACTCCGCGAATCATGCGGGGTTCGAGGTTTACAATATACAAAACCTGCTTACCTACCAACTTTTCATATTCAGGGAAAAATTCGCGAATACCAGAAACGATTTGGCGTAATTTTGGAATCACGGTCGGCGCAGAATCGCCTGCAGGCGATTCTGCGCCGACGTCTCCTTCTCCTTTTTCTATTGTCTCAGTTTCCCCGAAATCAATAATGCATTTGAGTAATTTATCCGCACCTTCTACTGGCTCGATTGATTTAATCGTTCCAACTCGCATATCCATTTTTTTAAATTCTTCGTATGTAACGTATTCCATAAATTATTTTTTATTTTTACTTTTGGTATCGAGAAATCTCTGCAGGATGACTGCTGCGGCGCGGGCGTCGAGGTCATCAGGTTTCTGTGGCGCGCGAGTCGCCCGCGCCGCCGTTTGCTCCTTGCCTTTCCGTCCATGTGCTTCTACCGAAGAAAACGCTTCGTTCATCATCTCAACGGGGAGCATTGTCGTGAGCGTCAATTGTCCCACCAACTCCACAATATCATTCTGAACTTTATTTCCCTCTGAGCTTCCGATCACAATCCCATCAATTCCCTCCTTCGCAACCACATCCTCGAGGTCACCAATCAAATTTGAACCATTTTTAATTACTCCAAACGGTCGTGCAAGTGTCGCCGAATCATCCGAAACCGCAACCCCAACTCGCTTTGTCCCAAAATCAATTCCCATGTATTTCATATAGCTAGCTTATCACAAATTACAAAAAACTAAACTTGTAAGTGGTTTAGTGCAATGATATAATAAGGTGAAATGGAGACAAATTGTATTCAATGCAAAAAACCTTTTTTCAAAAAACGCGCTGAGCAAAAATTTTGTTCAGTTACCTGTGCAAATCGAAAAAATTTAAACAATAAGAACAAATTCATTCCTCTCAAAAAACCAAACGAATCACTTGCTGAACTATTTGGAATACTACTTGGTGACGGAAGCGTTGAAAAATATTACACAAGAATATATCTCAACGTAATTTCAGATAAAGAATACGCAAAAAATGTCTTAAAAATAATTTCAAAAGCATTACCCTCAATACAACCAACTTTAGTCGAAAGACATTCCAGAGGAACTGTTGAAATACAAATCTCATCAAAGGATGTGTGTGACTATTTGCGTTCTCTTGGGTTTAATTCAAAACAACGAAATATTCCAAAATGGATATTTGATAAATCCGCATACCAAAGAGCGTGTGTTAGAGGACTTATAGATACTGACGGCTGTATTGTACGAGAAATACACACAATAAAAGATAAAAAGTATATATACAACAGGGTAAATTTTGTTACCACTTCATTCCTTCTTTCAAAATCTGTTTTTAGAATATTAAAAAGTAATAACCTTAATCCAACAACACGTAGAAATGGAAAATCTGTACAGGTTGAAAATAATGAAAAAATATGTCAGTATTTCAAAGTTATCGGTACAAGTAACCCAAAACACTTGCGTCGATGGAAAATAAAAATGGAGGTGTCGGATAGTGGTTTATTCCAGCGCACTTGAAATGCGCCGTAGGGCAACCTACCGTGAGTTCGAATCTCACCACCTCCGCCATTAAAAAAGACCTTTTAAAAGGTCTTTTTTAATTCTCTCAATGACATACTTAATTAGTTTTGATACAATAAAATTCTTATTATTTAATATGTAATTATATATATGTTATCTATCAATTTACTTACTGTGCTTATCGCCGCAGTCGTTGCATTTATTATCGGATTTTTGTTGCATGGACCAATTTCGGGTAAACTTTGGATGCGTCTCGCCGATATTCATCCTACAGGCAAAGAAAAATTTTCTGATATGTACGGGCAAATGTTTTGGAACCTCGTGGCAAATATTGTCACAGCATATGCGCTCGCAGTTGTGTACATGTTTGCATCACATTCCCCTTTTACAAATGGCGCAACACTTACCACAGGACTCGTGTGCGGATGTTTGGTATGGCTTGGATTTCTCGTTACCTCCACATCAATCGAAGTTATTTAGATGGGCAAAAAAAGAAATTTGTGGTTGTTTGATATTGGATGCAGTCTCATTGTCACGCTTGCAATGAGTATCATTATTGTATTGATGTAATTTATATACACCTATATCTTGCGGCTATCATATGCCCAATGGAGTAATGCTTGGCGTTGACGAGGGCGACACTGCACATCACCTGCTCTGCAATTATTGTGAATTTGCGCCATGTGTCGAGCGATTGCTTTCCATCGTTTAATTTGGCGTTTGTCTTCATCTGGAATTCGGCGGCCCATATAATACCGGCAATACCACTGAAACCAACCCTTTGGATCATATTTCGAAATCCAACCTTTTCGAATCCATTCTGCGAGCGGTTGACTCGCGTTTACTTTGAAATAGTTTATTTCGGCGAGATGTTTGTGTACATTCTCGGGTGCAAATTTAGCATGCGTAAACCAATCAGCAGGAAATTCGTCGACCGAATCACGCATATACACTCCACCAAACACCCCCATCGCAAGCATTTGCTTGGGAGTGAGGTCAGGCTTGAATTCCGGATCAAAATTTTTGCCCATTGGCTCAGTCAGCGTGTATCCAAAATCTTTTTTCATGAACCAATTTTATTTTTGTGGATAGATTATCGTACCCATTGTGTTTACATAAAGCACTTTACCTGGAATTGAATTTTCTTGAGCTAAAGAATAATTTGTTTGATATCTATCTAAATATTTCTGTTTAAATTTTTTTGAATCTTCTTTATTTTGACCGTCTATACCAAAAACTTTATCAGATTTCGAACCTAATTCTTCTTCGAATTTCCAGAGATCTTCGGTTATTAATTTTCTATACTCAGAATTAAATTCATTTGATGCATTATTTTCTGGTGTTTTAAATTTATCCTTATATTCTTCAAATCTTGTAATGATATCTTTTGATGTGTTGAAAAATTTCAAATCATTTACATACTGTTCTGTATCGCCGTATTCTCCAGGAGAAAAATGTATTCTTCTGTGACTTCCATCTCCTTCAGTAAGCTTAAAATATAACTCAGCCAAAGACTTTTCTTCTTTTTTTCTTTTCTCATTTAAATCAATAAGTTTCTTATATGATTCAGAATTAACAAGTTGCTTCATTTTTTCTGGGAGAACTGCGGTAATTTGTTCCAACAATCCACCAATTTCAAGATCTAATTCCTCGATTCTTTTATTTTTTTCTATTATCTCTACATTAGAATTATTTTCATTGTTATTTATTTCATCAACTTGACGCTGTGCATCTAATGCAATATCTTTAATTTGATTATTAATAATTTCTGTACTTTTATTAACTTCATCCATATTTCCAGCAAGATTATGAATTTGATTTTCTTGAACAAGAGAAGTAGTAGTTAATTCCTCAACTTTAGTAGTCAATCGCGAGATAGCTTGCTCAGCTGCTCCTGCAACGTCGCCTTCAAAACCAGCTTCGGCTGTTTGTTTGATATCTTCAAGGCCAGCTACATCCTTATTTTCTTCTAGCATACTGATTTTTTTAAATACATCGTTTTCTACTGTCATAAATATGATTAATTACCCTTTAAATTAATAGATGCTCGAATTGCATCTGCTTTTTTAACCTCTAAATCTTTTATATAATTACCCACAATCCCTTGGCGTTTCTTGCCAATCTCTTCCATTTTTTTAATAGCATCATTATAAATTTCTTCGATTTTTTTAACTTTTTCTTCTGGGGTCATATACACGGGAATTATATTCCTAAATTAACTGTAAAACAAATCTTATTTACCTAATTCCAGTTCCAGGTGCAATATCTATCCGAAATACCGCTATTTTTATATATTTTTATTTAAATCCCTGTATCGTTTGTGAAACCAATTCCACTACCCCTTTATCAAACATACTTGGTACGATTTTTTGTGGAGAAAGGTCAGTGACATAATCGGCAATCACTTGTGCGATTGCGCTAAACATTTCAATTTTAAATTGCGGAATATTCCCCTCGAGCATTCCTTTGAATGCGCCCGGGAAAACTAATGAGTTATTTATTTGATTCGGAAAATCACTTCGGCCGGTCGCGACGATGTATGCGCCAGCTTCGAGCGCCACATCGGGCATGATTTCTGGTGTGGGATTTGCGAGACCAAAGATGACTGGTTGTTTATTCATCGTCTGTACCATTTCAGCTGTGAGTACACCGGGTTTGGAAAGACCGATGAATATGTCGGCACCTTTGACTGCATCGGCGAGCGTGCCAGCAGTTGATGCGATAGTACTTGCGTGTAACAATTCTAATTTTTCACGTGTGAGGTCAGTACGATCTGCGTGAATAATTCCATGACTATCACAAAAAATTATATTTGTGATTCCATATACGAGAAGCAGTCGCGCAGTCGCCACACCTGCAGCACCGATTCCACTGATTACTACACGCGCAGTTTCTTTGGATTTTCCTGTGAGCTTGAGTGAATTAATACAGCCCGCGAGCGTAACCGTCGCCGCGCCCCATTGATCATCGTGCATTACGGGAATGTGTAATTCTTTTCGTAAACGTTCTTCGATTTCAAAGCATCGCGGCGCAGAAATATCCTCCAGATTTATTCCACCAAAAACTGGCGCGATTTGTTTGACGGCTTTGATGATTTCTTCGGTGTCTTGTGTATCGAGACAAATCGGAAACGCATCCACACCAGCAAATTCCTTGAATATCGCAGCCTTGCCTTCCATCACGGGAATAGCCGCTAGCGCACCCAAATTACCGAGTCCGAGAATCGCCGAACCATCTGAGACAATCGCAATCGTATTTCGTTTGAGCGTGTATTCACGAGCCAAACTCGGATCACGAGCGATCTCGCGCGAAACCTCAGCAACTCCCGGACTATACGCAAGCGAAAGTGTTTCTTTCGAATCCAATTTGACCTTGCTCACGGTTTCTAATTTGCCATGATGCGCACGATGCAACTCAAGCGATTGCTGATATATGTCGTTGTTCATATATCCATACTACTCCAAGTTTTACGAGAGCCCAAGTTTTTTCAAAAGTTTTGAAATTTCGGTTTTGGAAATCGGGCGGAAGGTTCCTTCCTTTAATCCATCAAGTTCAATGTGTTCTATTCTCACCCGTTCAAGATCTACTACATGATCTCCGGATACTTCTACCATTTTGCGAATTTGGCGATTTTTGCCTTCAGTCAAAATAATGTTGAACGTAGTGTTATCTATTTGAAATATCTGTATTGGTTTCGTTTGAGCTCCATTAATTTTTATACCTGATTCCATTGTGCGCAAAAAATTTTTGTTGATATTCTTTTCTACCTCAACGATGTATTCCTTTTCATGTTCGAATTGCGGATCGAGCAACCGATGTGTGATGCGGCGATCATTGGTAAGGAGAATTAATCCATGCGAATCTTTGTCGAGACGCCCGAGCGGAAAAACTTTGTGTGGAAATTTGGTATACGAGAGAATGTCCTCCTCGTTACCTTGCGCACCAGTCGTCACGATTCCTACTGGTTTATTGTAGGCGTAATACACAAATGTTTTTTTGTCGGCACGAACTTCAAGTTTGTCTTTGGACGGATCAATCTGCATACCAGACTGCGCCTTTTCGTCATTTACAAAAACGACACCAGTTGCAATCAATTCATCAGCTTCGCGACGCGATGCCAAACCCATATCTGCCATGTATTTATTGATGCGGAAAGTTGTTTTTACTTGCGAAATATTTTTATTTTGATGTACTGTTTTTTTCATTATGATTGCGTAGTTTGTTTGAAAAAGTGATAGAAATACTTTGCGGTAATTTTGAGAAAGCCTTCCTTTTTGAATCGACGAGCCGATGTTTTCATTACACAATTCGGATGAAAAATTATTTTCCCTTTTTTTGAAACACGTTTTGCAGTATTGGTATCTTCACCATAAAACAAAATATCAGTATTGTATCCCCCAATATCTTGCAACACTCTCGCACGAATCATATTGTTGCCACCGATAAGTACTCCACCTTTTTTGAAATGTTGAAGCACGTTATTCATAAAAACATATGCGGTTTTTTGCAAAAAAAGAGAACTAATTCGAAAAAATCTTTTGCCGTCGAAATAATCATACGGCCCACTCACAGCTGCGACCTCGTTATTTTTGAAATGATGCACCATTTTAGAAAGCCATTTTTTGTGTGGTAAACAATCAGCATCAATATTGGCAATAATCTCGCCTGTTGCCTCCACACGCCCTCGCTCACGAGCAAAAAGGAGGCCTTTGCGGTTTTCGTACACGACTTTGACCGGAAATGTACGCGCAATATCGCCCGTCTTGTCAGACGACGCATTATCAACGACAATCACCTCGAAATCAGGGTAATCGAGAGCGCATACAGCCTGTAATGTATGAGCGATGGATTCTTCTTCGTTATGGGCAGGTATGACGATTGAGACTTTCATAGGTAATTAAAATACCCAACCATAGTATCACAACACTCGCCGACTGTCTCGTATCAATACTGCTTATTTTAATGGGCAATAGTAAATGCGTAAACCTTTTTAAACCCACTCTTTTTTAAGGCATTTCGTACGGCGACAAGTGTTGCACCAGTTGTTGTCACATCATCTATGAGTATAATTATTTCTCGTTTTGTTTTGGAATTTGGTAATACCGCAAAACAGTTTTTTTGACTCACAATTCGAAGTGAGCGTTTTTTTATTTGAGCTTGGGGAGGCGTGTCTTTGATTTTTGCCACAAGATTTCTTTCAATCAAAAAATTTTTTTTTGTGTCTAATTTTATAATTTCTTTTATCAAAAGTTCCGATTGATTATATCCACGTAGTTTCATGCGTTTTCTAGAAAGTGGTACCGGCACCAAAAGTATCGGCGCCGAACCGAGAAATAATTTTTCTTCACCAATAAATTCATATAATGATGCGAGCACATATGGAGCAAAAAACGTTGCCACATGTCGCCCTCCCCGATATTTCATCATATGAATCATCTGGCGAATAAGTGGCGAAGTGTATGAAAAAACACTCGTGATAAATTCGTGTTCTGAATTTATCGATGGAGGAATTTTTTGTACACATGTCGCACAAATCAAAAAACCACGTCTTTCACACCCCACACACTTTTTGGGAAAAATTACTTCGATAATTTTCTCAAATATATTCATGCTACTTTTTATTTTTTACCCACAAATTTTGTGCATGTCGTATAATTTTTCTAATATTCCAAATTCGTAAAAAAGTAGCTTTGTCTAAGATAATTCCTCGTACTCCAAGCTCGGCGAGAGCATCAATACTGCGAATGTTTTGTATTCCTCCACCGACAAGCAAGACTTTTCCCTCCATGAACTTTTTTGCCTGGCGAGCCCATTCATATGCAAGTGGCGCGACATATTTGCCACTTACAATAATTTCACCCGATGAAACAAGTGGTGGAATTTCTGAATTAAAAAAAACTTTTTGTGCCTCCAGTGGCATATCTCGCAACAAAACAGTTCCTCGAAGCGCAATCGCATCGCACAAAATATCTCGAGTCATGTCGGGAGGAAACGAAACCGAAATCTCAACAACAAGCGGAATCTCGAGTACTGACATGATTTGTATTATTTCAATAATTTCTTTTTTTAGTGATTCATATTCATCATTTTCTTGATTTGAAAAACAAAGATATAAACCAAGGTTTGTTTGGAATTCTTTTTTTCTTTTTGTAAATATTTCTACAAATTCATGCGCTTCTTGTATTTTTTTATCAAACGATTTACCGACAAAAGTTAGTGATATAAAAAATGGATTTTTTTGTTTTTGTAATTTACCAGAATCCAAAATATACGTAATTCCGGGATTTGATAAATCTTCTACTTCAATCACAATTCCAGCACCAAATTTTTTTATGCTACCTTTTTTGTGCATGTCACTCTCAAATGGAGCCACAGTTACTGTTTTTGAAACAAACACAGTGTGTTTTGAAAACAGTGATTTTTTTTCACCAAAATAACCAAACGTTCCTGGCGCAAAAAAAACATTTCCATATTCAGCTCCCCGAAATTTCATACGTAAAGTATCTCACAAAAATAACTTTTGCGCAGGTTTACTACCTTTTTAAAAAACGTGTGTGATATAATATATTTCGTAATGAAAGCAGAAAAAGAAGCTCGAATTTCCTGGCAAATCGAAGAATATTCTCATCGTGAAAAGACTCCCGATTGGTATTGGGCGCTTGGAATTGTTGCAATTACTGGAGCAATAATCGCAATCATGCATCATGATGTCCTTTTTGGAATAATTATTATTCTCGGAGGATTTATTATGGGATATTATGCGGCTCGAGAACCAGACATTATCGATGTTTCAATAAACCAAGACGGTATTACATTCAACAACCATTTATTTTTATTTGAAAAAATAAAGGGTTTTGCAGTAGAAGAACACACGATGGGCAACAAACTTCTCATTGAGACAAGTCGCGCAGTCGCTCCTCTCATTTCAATTCCACTACCTGAAACACTCGACACCGAAGGTCTCCATGAACTCCTAAAAACAAAAATAAAAGAAAAGGATTTGCATGAACCCACAGCTCACAGAATAATCGAACACATTGGATTCTAATTAAATTGATATACGAAGTAGGCTTAGTACCATACCTGCGATTGGATCTACAGAAACTCCATATACCATCACACCACCCAAAAGCCCGGTAATTGAGATTGCAATTAAACCTAAGAAAGCAACTGAATTTGAAATAAACACATCACAAAGAATTTGTTCTGCGTATGCAAGAATTTTTTGAATTCTAGAATCCAGAATCTTTGATCCATATTTCACACGAAAAACTGAAATAATTTCTCCAGCCAAAAGAAATCCATACAAAAATGTAGAAATCCCTGCAAATGTTGAGTGCATTTCTACAAGCGCTCGATTTGGACGAGCAATGTGTTCAGCGAGATCCCCTGTTGCGTCTGCTGCAAAGGCACCGAGTACTCCAATCAAAAGGAGTGCTCGCTCAATATCTCGCCATGCAATTTTTGGAAACCATTTTTTGAATGGAAGAATTTTTATAAGTGAATACACAAACAAAAGCGCAACTGGAAAATGAACAAGAATTGGGTGAATATTATACATATATTCCATTGTGCTATGTTTACTATCAAAAAGCAATTTTTAGAAAAAACTCAAAAGTTTTTTTATCCAACTTTTAAATATCTCAAATTTTGAATTCGAACCACTGTTTACTGGTGCCTTATTTTCAGGTATATCTGTTTGGCTTTGCAAAACATTCGCAGAAAGACCGGGATTAAATTCTGTATGTGTCGCAGATACTGATGTTTCTTTTTGAGTTACCAATTTTGTTTCTGTTTGTGTTGCAACTTTATTTTTTACCAACGTTGACGTACTAGTTGATGTAGCAGAGATAGTTGACGTTGCCATGCTTGTCGATGTAGATGTAGATGTAGATGTAGGAATAACAACAATTTCTGGTTTTGAAACTGCATGCATTATAGAACTCCATGACTTTCCGAGACTGGCAGGAATTGCATAACTTGTTGCCCATATTCTGTTTTGCATTGTTTGAGTAATTGGCAATACAGCACCATCAGAAACCTGCTGTTCACCCAAATACTCATTCGTGTCTTTATCGTTTTTTACCCACTGTGCACCGAGAGTATTCATTGCTCCGATTGCCCAGCTTGATGCTGAAATATTTTCCCAGCCACCAGTATCTTTTTGAGAATTTTGTAAATACACTCCAGCTTTAGCAAGTGAATCCGAAACTCCGGAGATTAATTTATATTGCGAAAGTGCTTGCACTGCGGCAGAAGTCATATCAACACTTTGATTCCAAGAACCATCGGAGCCTTGTTTTGAAATAATAAACGCGACATCTTTTGAAATCATCGTATCAGTCGCAGTATATCCGGAAGCCGAAAGTGGAATAAGTGCAAAAATGTCATCATTAACAAGCGATGAATCACCAAACTGAATTCCATCAAAACTTTTTGTTATTACATCTACATAATTTACTCCATTAAATGAATACGGATTTTTTCCGAGTGACAAAAGTGCCATTGCTCGACGTTCATTGTCTGTGAGATTTGAACTTAACGTTGCATGTGATGTGAGGTACGAAACTAATGCATCAGTTGATGTACCAGAAATATTTCCGGCACCATATGCAATTCCCGCCCAGTCAGTATACATATCAGACCCACCAAATGAACCATCATTTGCCTGTACACTTTGCAAATATCCAAACGCGCGTGCAACACTAAACGCAGTGGATGTTGCAGGACTCATTTGAGCAACACCTCCAGTAGATTGTACTTCTGGAGTAGTAGTAACTTGCAAGGTATACGAAGGAAAATAATAATCTTCTACAATCCCAGCAGTGTACGCACCCGCTTTTGTAATAGTAATTTTTGCTGTGCCATCTTGTGAAACTGGAGCTGTAGAAACAACGGTTGGATTCCATGCATCGTTTGGGTTTGGAACAGTAATTCCAATCGTAACAGACGAAAGTGGGCTCCATGTATCATTTGTATAATTATATGATTGCGCTGTCGCAACGACAGAATCTCCCGCAGAAATAGTTGTCTTATCAAACTGTACTCGATGTTGCGATCCAAAATAAATTCCGATTGTTTCGCCACCAGATAAAATTGTCTGATCAATTCCCGTAAATGGAGTTGAATTTCCAACAGCGTATTGCCAATTATCACACTTCGCACTCGCGCCTTGCGGTGTGAGACATTTCAAATAAAACGAACCGTACGAATTGTAATATTCCAAATCAGAAATTGTAAATGTATTATTTGAATTTGCGATTGAATTAAGTATTGCAAGTACACTTCGTGAATTAATTGAATGTGCATTTCCGTTTTTGTCAGCAATCGAAACTGTTCCAGCATTTGGAAGCGGTACTGCACCATTAAAAATAACTGTACTTCCGTCGCGAATAATAAAATTTTCATTCAAAACAGTTTCAGTTGTGGTCGCAGTACCATCATTTGTTGAAGTGCTTGTCGTGGTTGTAGTATCAGTCGTTGTTGCAGTACCAGTATCTGTTGAAGTGCTTGTCGTGGTTGCATCATCAGCATTAACAATGCTGACAAAAGAAATCATTCCGACAAAAACCAACACACCTAAAGCAATTTTAATTTTTTGAGTATTTTTTTTCATATACATTTTATTATAACGATTAATAATTATTCTAATTTCCAATCAACAACATCTCCATTTGTCGGCACATACGAGGAAATTCCAACGTCGGCCTCCTTTCCATTCACGTAATAAAATAAATTTTTACCACTGCCTGCATGTAATGAACCGATATCTGTTACAAAAAACCCAAGCGATGGATATGCCTTACCAGAAAAAATTAGTTGATTATTGTTTTTGGCATTCATGAGCGCATCGTATAATGTCTCTCCTTTTGACATCGTGAGATGAAGCGTAGTATCCCCTGCGACAACTGTGGCTACAATATTTTGTGTATCTTTTTTTACAAAAATCTTTTTTTCTTCAGGATTTTTAGTTACTTCAACAGGTGAAACTATTGAAATATTTTTTACAGACGCAACCTCTTTTTTGTTTTTTGTATACACAAAAAACAGTGCGATTACTACGATGACAATACCGAGCACAACAATAATTTTTTTCTGATTTTTTTTCATATCGTTCATGTATAAAAATAAAAAAACTCCCGCCGAGGAGTCTATATCTGAACATGCATTCGCATACTCATTTTCCTGCTCGGGGTGCACCTATTCATGATTGGCATTCGGACTTCCCAAGTAAATACTCGGATCACCGTAGCGGCACTGTGGAGGATTTTCACCTCACTTCCCCAAACATGAACTATTTATTTTTTAACTGCCCTAGCATTCTACACCTCCCAAATTTTTACGCAAATGGGGATAAAAATGCCTTAATTTAAATGCGTGTTATCATTCCATACTTCAAGCGACCATGTATTTTCTTTTGATTCGTCATATGTTGCAATCGTCATTCCCGTTGGATCCATATGATGTGTAGCAACATATTTGGCACATTGTTCTCCGGTGAGCATATCACCATTTAAAATATGTGCACCGACAATTCGCATAAAATATCCGTGGGTGACAACGAGAATATGTTCTTCACTTCGACTCGCAAGATATGCGAGTGCCTCCCCTGCTCGAGCCTTTAAATCTTCAAAATTTTCTTCGTCTGCAAAACGAAAATTTGGCAAATGAAAATTCTTTTCATAGTTTTCTTTAAATTCAAGCGCCTCGGGATCATTTTTTGATTTTCCATAGAAATGAGACGGTCGACGACGCTCGACAAACAAATCAGAATACTCGATAGGCACACCAATCTCGGTTGAAATAATTTCCGCAGTTTGTTTTGTGCGTTCCAATGGACTACAAATCAGCCTATCGATTCGAATATGCGCAAAATACTTAGCAATCATTTTTGATTGATTCCTTCCATGTTCGGTAAGTGGAGTTGTCGTGTCTCCACGAATAGAGCCAACTATTCCCTCACTTTCTCCATGACGGACAAAATATATTTTTTTCATAAAAAATTCATTTATGATTTTATTTATACTTCGGAGATTCTTCAACTATTCCTGCCACATGATTTGCTTCACGAGCGAACGCGTAAAAAACGCTTGAAAGGCGGTTGAGGTAGGCACGAGTAAATTCACCTACTGATCGAGTTCCTTCTTCTTGTACAGCAACCACACGACGTTCTGCGCGGCGTACAATCGTGCGACAGACATCTGAAAGTGCGGCGAGTTCAGTACCACCTGAGACAAAAAATGTGGTTATTGGCGGAAGCGTCTTTTCGATACCATCTACAATAGATTCAAGCCACTTGACCTTGTCTTCAACTATTGTCTTTTCTGCACCAGCAAGCTCAGCTTGCACAATGAAAAGATCTTGCTGAATACGATTGACTGTTTCGGCAACGTTTAATTCCTGTTCTGGAAGAGACCAAACAGAATCTCCAGCCTTTAGCTTGAGCAATCCGAGAAACGAATTTATTTCATCAAGTGAACCTAGTGCTTCAGCGATTATCGAACTTTTTGACAATCGCTGATCACAACCAAAGGTTTTTGTTGTTCCATTATCACCTTTTCGAGTGTAGAGCATAGGTTTATATATTTTGTTAGATGATATCACACACACCAGCGACACATGCGAGTTCTTTTTTGACTTCTGTTTCGTCTTCTATTTCATATGTAACGATCTTTGAAAAGTCGAGGTGCGCAACGTTTTTGAGCATTGATTCATATTTTTCTTTATTGATTGTTTCGTATGGAGCCATTTGATATACGTGGTTTGAACGAGGAAGGAATGAAAGTCCTCCAACGATTTCCCAGTTTTCGTAAATCCAATTTCCAACCTTTATCCATTCATCATCACCCACAGAAATAGTAACTGAAGGATTGTGTTCGGTATAGTTTACTTTTACAATTTTCCAGTGCTCAAGTTGTGCAATCGCATCAATATCGTCTTTACAAATCGCACCATGTGGAGCTTTCATTGGAAATTCAAACACATATGTCGAAGCACTTTCCATTGTTTGCCCAACTTCTGGGAAATATGGAACTCCTTGATCACGAAGCATTTTGAAAAGTGCATCAGTTGCAGAAATACGAATGCGACGGATGTAGTACGGCGCATGACGAGGATGCATTCCACTTGCACAATCAACTGTTTGAGACACTGTTCCTGATGGCTTCACACACGTAATACATGTCGATGGATTTACACCAAGCTTTTTTGCAATCTTTTTATTGATCTCGATTGCTTCATTTTTTAACTTACTCAAAACTTTTGGATCACGCGCAACAGACGAATCCCATTGACCAGTAATTGAAACTCCGAGCAATCGTTCTTTTTCACAATTCTTTTTCCATTCAGATGAAAGATATGGGAAATATGTAAGTGTTGATTGATATGTTCCGAGAATTGTAGCGACACGAATTTTTTTCAACAATGTTTCTTCGGTATCATCGGCGCGTGCTACAACTTCACTCAAATTACAAAATTGTTTTGATTGCAAAATAATTTCTCCGCATGGATTTGTACCCCATGATGGATAGATACCACCTTTGAATTGATCGAGACGGCGCTTTGGCAATGTTTGTGCAAGTCCTCCACGATTAAATATTCCACGTTCACCTGAACCAGATTTCATGAGTGCAACCCATTCGTCGAGAAATTCTTCGGCGTGAGGTTTGGTCAAATATACTGCCGAGTTATTGGCAAGCATGCGTTGTCCTTCATTGAGATAAAATTGTCCTTTTTTAGAATCGCGAATCGCCTCATCATCCAAATCAGAAAGTGAAATCATTGCACTTCGGCGCACTCCTCCAGCTACAACACATTCACCGATTTTACAAATGATATCGTGCGCATCGAGGTTTGAAAGATGTCTTCCTTGTTTACGCAACACACGCTCACGAGTAAACGCGAGAAGTGACTGAAGTGGTTCAGGTCCAGAACTCTTTCCTCCCATTGTATTCAAACGTGAACCAGCAGGACGAATGAGAGAATAATCAAACACAACATCGTTTCCATCAAACCAAGTTTTCATACCGAAAGAAAACGCATCTGCCCAACCTTCTTTACTATCTGGAATCACATATGTTGGTAATTTTTTGCCTGTTTGTTTTTGAATTTGTGGAAGTGCTTGAATGTTTTCACTCTCCACACTCCAACCCACACCCGTTCCACACATTGAGATGTACATTACTTCGGCAAAATCTTGGAATGTACGTGGTGCGATAAATGAACAATTATATGCGCACACGTTTGTACGACGAGCTGCTTTACCGGCAAACTGCAACAAACGCATTGAAGGCATTGCTTCTTGTTTCAAAATCGCTTCTCGAACTTCATCATATTCTTTTGCAGTAAGTCCAGAACCAATATTGTCTTTCATGAATCCAATATATCGATCGACAGTTTCTACCCATGTTTCGCGACGACCTTCCTCGGGAATCCATTTTGCATATGAACGGTAATACACAAATTCTGCGAGAGGATTTCGGAAATATTTTTTACTTTCTGTTGCGAGCTCGCGAACTTTTTCTGGAACAAAACCTTTTTTCTCACGAGCAACACTGCGCTCTTTGCGATAGATAATATATGCTTTTGCAGTTTGAGGAAAATTTGTTGCAATCAATTGTGTTTCAACGATGTCTTGAATCAATTCAACGCTTGGAATAAAATTCTTTCCTTTGAGTGTTTTTTTGACTGCAAGAAGGGCGTCATATACTTTGTCTGAAACAAGCATTGCTTCCTTTTCCCCTCCTTCATTTACAGCAGCCATTGCACGAGAAACAGCGCGAACAATGCGTTTTTCATCAAACGGAACAATTGTTCCATCTCGTTTTTGCATTGTTGTGAGTCCTGTTTTTTTCTTCATAAAATTTATTGATTAGTTAACTTGATAAGAGACCTTATAATTTGTAACTTTCAAACGTTGTTTATGTTGTAATAAAAATGTATATAAGACTGGACTGATAACTGCAGCAAATAATGTATTTCCAATAAGGTGTAATGCAGTAAATGGAATCTGACCTACAAGGGCTGTAATAAATGATTGATGAAAAAGAAGTGGCCCAACAGTGAGACCAGTAACTGCGTCGTAAAAAAGTGTTCCCATGATTGCAAATGAAACAAAATTTTTGCGTGAGGGTTGTTTATTTTTGAAATATCGTGCAGAAAAAAATCCAAGCATTCCATATGCTGCTGCTGTCACCAATGTCCACACACCACTTGTATGTGTAATGAAATCATAGGCAACAACACTTGTTACTCCAAACAAAACACCAGCAAACTCACCATACGCCTTTGCAAATGGCATTTGAGTTGCAAAAATTGGTTCGACGTTTGGTGCGCGGAACGGAATCAATCGAAGCGCAAGACATGCAACCATGCCGGTCGACAATGAAATCCAATTTATTTTTTGGTTTGTTTTTTCCATATCGATTAAAAAGTTTTGTATGCAAATTATACAATAAGGTGTATAATTTTTGCATAATTATTCAGGTAATTAAAAACTGCTTCATAAGTATACGCGGGGATGGTCACCCTGCGCAATAGTGCATAATTGATTTTAATAGGTTTTGCAACACAAATATGAAAAATACAAATTCTTGGGTGGAAAAAGTTTACAATTTTTTGTTTTCAGACAAACGTTCAGCTGTTTTGTGGCTTCCGATTAGATTGTATATCGGATGGGAGTGGCTTATCGCCGGATGGGACAAATTAACATCGAGCGCATGGACAGGGGCAGGAGCCGGTAGTGCCGTAAGTGGATTTCTAAACGGAGCACTCGACAAAACGGTCGGTCAACACGCCGATGTATCCCTCTCCTACGCATGGTTTATAAACAATATCGCATTACCGCACGCTGTGTTTTTTTCATACCTTGTATCATTTGGAGAATTCCTCATCGGTATCGCACTTATCCTCGGAATCTTTACTGGGGTTGCAGCATTCTTTGGAGCATTCATGAACTTTAATTACCTTTTTGCAGGAACAGTGAGTTCGAATCCTTGGCTTTTACTCCTTCAGATACTACTCATGATGAGTCGCAAAATCGCTGGATGGATTGGTATCGACTATTTTTTGACAAAAAAACCCGAAACAGAAGTCGTAAAACCTATAGCTCAATAACGTATTAAAAAATAAAAAACACCACCTATCGTAGGTGGTGTTTTTTAGATGATATAATACTAAATATGCAAATTTCAGGAATAAAAGATTTCAAGCATCAGTTTGACGAGATTTTTATAAAAGAATTAGACACGTTAATAGAAGCAAGCGATCAGAGTATTAAATCACACGCGATTAAAGGCTATATCGACTACATACGAACTATAGCTGCAAACGGCAAAAGAATCCGTCCATACAATACAGCACTGATGTTTACCATTTATTCGGGTAGAGATTGGAAGGAAATAAAAAACACATTGATTGGAATTGAACTCATACACCTCATGGCGCTTATCCATGACGATATTATGGATAATTCAAATACAAGGCATGGTGTAGCTTCGATGCATACGTACATCCAGAATGATTTACTCTCAATTACAGACGAATTAATGGCCGATCATACGAGCCGTTCATTTGCTATTCTTTTGGGTGATCTTGTGTTTGCGTGGGCATATGCAAAATTTAGTGAGGACACACCCACACAAGAATCCTGGAATATTATTCACGTATTATTGCAAGAAGTGATTGTCGGACAGATGATGGATATATACAATCCAATAGAAAAAAGTGAAACAATGGAGCAAATTGAAAACAAAATGCTTCTAAAAACTGCACGATATACATTTACTCGACCACTCCAGCTTGGTATTGCATATGCACAACCGACAAATAAGGAAACTTCTTGGGTAAATCATTTTGGTGATTCAGTAGGCCTGCTTTTTCAAATGCAGGACGACATATTCGATATTACAAAAGACACAGAAACACTTAAAAAAGATCCACTCGGCGATATCAAAAATGGTATTCATACCTTGTTGAGCGCATATGTTGCAGAACACGCAACAAAAGAAGAAACCGAAATATGGTCAACATGGTTTAGAAATAAAGAAATCAACAATCAAGAAGAAATACAATCCTTCCTTGATTCTGTGGGCGCACTCGCCTTTGCACAAAAATTTATAGACCAAAAAGAATCGGAAGCTCTGACCGCACTCGCCGAATCAAAACTCGAAACGACCAACATCGAAACAATCAAAGCATTACTTTCTGCAATAACAAACCGAAAATACTAAATGAAAAATACACACGCCAAAGACATCACTTTTTGCAAAAAAACAACACGCGCATACGGTACATCATATTTTATTTCAACATATTTCTTTCCAAAATTACTCAGAGAAAGAACCTGGGTATTGTATGCGTTTGTTCGATACCCAGACGAAATAGTTGATACAGAAGAAAAAAATCCTATTATAGCTCGCCAAAAAATACTTGCATGGAAAAATGAATGGGCAAAAGCTTATGCTGGTGCAACGGATGTGCATCCAATATTACGAGCCAATGCAGTGCTCTGGAGCGAGTGTTCCATCCCCTTTGAATACAGCAATATATTTCTCGATGCAATGTTACAAGATACAAATAAAAATCGCTACCAAACATACGCAGAACTTGAAACATATATGTATGGATCAGCTACTGTTGTCGGATATATGATGTCATATATAATCGGCTTTACTGATAATGCATTGGTATATGCAAAAGCACTTGGCGAAGCATTTCAGTTAACAAATTTTCTTCGCGACATCAAAGAGGACCTCGCTCGTGGACGTATTTACATACCACGAGAAGACTGGGCTCGATATCATGTGACAGAAGCGGATTTTCAAAGCAGTAATATGCCAAGCAACATGAAAAAACTTATTTTGCACGAAGTCGAAAGAAACGAGCAATTATATAGTGAAGCACTCAAAGGAATTTCACTGTTAAACAAAGAAGGTAGACGTGCAGTACGAATCGCATTATATCTTTATAAAGAAATAATGGAACAAATAAAAACAAATCCAAAACGTGTATGGAAAGAACGAGTGCGCGTATCACTATTTCGAAAAATATACCTTATCATTAAATATTTTTAATCACATGAACAACAAAAAATCAGTAATCATCATCGGTGCAGGATTGGGAGGATTAGCGTCAGCATGTATGCTTGCAAAAAAAGGTTACGACGTAACAATTCTCGAAAAAAACGACACCGTTGGTGGTCGAGCACGAGTATTCGAAAAAAATGGATTTGTGTTTGATATGGGTCCAAGTTGGTATATGATGCCAGAAGTTTTTGAACATTTTTTTGATCTCATGGGTGAAAAAATTAGTGACTACTTCACATTACAAAAACTCTCACCTTCCTATCGAGTTTTTTTGAAGAGTGACAAATCTCATTATGACTTTTTTGGAAACATCGACCAAAATCGCAACACGTTTGAAAAAATTGAACCAGGAAGTGGCACCGTATTAGTAAAGTTTCTTGCAAAATTAAAGCTGCAATACGACATTGCCTATAATGAATTTATATTCAAAAACTACAATTCCATTTTTGATTTTCTCACATGGAGTGTAGCAAAAGTTGGTTGGAAATTGCCACTTCTAAAAAACCAGAGACAAATAATCGAATCTCGTTTCAAAAGTGAAATTTTACAAAAAGTATTGCAGTACCAAATGGTTCTCCTTGGCACAGCTCCTGGTGATTGCCCTGGCATATACAGTATGATGAATTATGTAGATTTCGAGCTAGGTGTGTGGTATCCAGATGGAGGTATGTGGAAACTACCAGATGCAATGGAAAAAATTGCACTTAAAAATGGAGTAAAAATCTTAAAAAATTCTCCTGTCGAACAAATCAATATTGAAAACAACATCGCAACCGGAGTAACATTAAAAGACCAAACCACCCTTCATGCAGATATTGTAATTTCAAATGCAGATATCGGATATACAGACCGTCACCTCCTCAAACCACCACACCAGCAACACAGTGAAAAATATTGGGAAAGCCGAATGCTTGCACCAAGTGCATTCATACTCTATCTAGGAATCAACGGAAAGATTCCTACACTCGAACATCATAATTTAGTTTTTTCAAAAGATTGGAATAAAGGATTCGATCAGATATTTCGCAAACCGCAGTGGCCAGAAGATCCATCATTTTATATATCCGTACCATCAAAAACCGATGCAAGTGTTGCTCCAGCAAATTGCGAAAATCTATTCGTCCTAGTACCTATCGCTCCAGGACTCGCATA
Organism: bacterium; assembly: GCA_037130335.1. Classification (GTDB taxonomy): domain Bacteria; phylum Patescibacteriota; class Minisyncoccia; order Phycocordibacterales; family UBA9973; genus CAITQP01. Next base: position 1,940 of record JBAXTD010000006.1, on the reverse strand, counting down.
TGACGACGCATTCGAAAAGGAGTATGCAGAAAAAATTCTAACAGAAATTGAAACATACACAGGAGTTACCGACGTCCGAAGTAGAATACTTTTCCAAAAAACATATTCAATCAAAAACTTTATATCTGACTACAATGCTCAAAAAGGCACGGCGCTCGGCCTCGCGCACACACTCGGACAGACTGCATTATTTCGCCCAAACAACATTCACAAAAAAATCAACAATCTTTTCTTTGTGGGTGCGAGTACAAATCCAGGAATAGGCATGCCGATGTGTATCATATCTGCAGAATTGGCATATAAACGCATCACAAACAACACAGATGTTCATCCGCTCAAACAATTGTAATCAATTCTTCGTTTAAAAAAATAATATTTTAAAAAATAGAATTGCCCCCACAAAAGTATTTAGTAATGGAAATATTTTATAAACATCCAACACCTCCTCCGGACTTTTTTTGTTAATCGAAATAACAATTAAATACAAATAACCGAGTACAGCAATAAACGCAAACAATCCAATATACATAAATGCAATAACCGCCGAAGAAAAATACAAAATTCCGCACAGTATGAGTGTTGGATTTTTTCCGAGTAAATTGGCACCAGTTTTAATACCAGCCGCCTTGTCTGCGTTTATATCTGGAACAGCCGAATACAAATGCATAGCATATGACCACAAAAATCCAGCAACCATTGGCATAAACGATGGGTACGACTGAGTAGCTATTCCCCATGCAACCCCGGCGGGTACGATATACAAAAGACCACTGACAATACTATCGACAAACGGTATTGCTTTGGCACGTAATGGTGGAGCAGAATACTGCCAAGACAGTGCCACAAAAAATATTAAACACACCAACGATGACATGGGTAACACAAAAAAACCATATATCAAAAAAGGAATATTCGTGATAAAAATTACCCATAGCAATTTTTTTCGGTCACTTTTCAACAAAACTTGTTCGTATGAATTTTTTTTACCATTTAATATGTCTGTTTCGTTGTCATAGATATCATTGATTCCATAAATCAAAATATTTGCAGGAAACGTAAAATAGAGTAAAAAAATAATTCCCTGTAATACATTGTGAATCGCCGGATACAGTATGGCAGAACAAAGCCAAAACGGTCCGACAACATAAATCCAAAATCGTGGCCGGCTAATTGTAATAAGCTTTTTCATTATTTTTATAGTATATCACGATAGAATACACGATAAGACAAAGTCCAAAAAATACAGGCGCAATCAAACCTAATCCTATTGAAACAACAGTCCAAAAAACAATACTTATAAAAAAACTATACGCGAGTTGATAGATTTTTTTATCAGAAAGCTTATCCAGAAATACAAAACACATCAAAGAACCGATGAGTCCTGAAAAAATCCAACCAACAAAATTTTGAATAGGAACACTATAATATATTCCCCCATAAACATACGACCACATCCCAAGATGTACAGCGACAGGATCGAGTAGTAAATCAAATACAACCAACAAAAACACAGGTAATATGATTCTTAAAATTTTTATTCGCGTGTTTGCATATACTAACGCAACCGAACCAATGACAAGTGGTGTCCATGAAAGCCCCACCGTCCATGGAAGTATTCCTAAAATTTTGCATCCGAGATGCCCAGTATAGATAAAACTTCCATACGGCCATCCAGTAACCAGTCCAATATATTCAATCAAAAGAGCGAGGGTCGACAAAGAACCAACAAGTAACATCATTACTCGCAATCCTAATTTAGAATACAAAAAATACAACAACGGCAAAGAAATTACAAACAGCGCAAGTATTGACCCACTCGAGTAAGCCAAAGCATTTGGTATAAAAACCAAAGACAATGTTCCCATCAAAATAAATAGGAAATAAAAAATTATTACAAAATATTTTTTATACATTTCTAAATTCACACAATTTGATGATGC
>JBAXTD010000005.1:0-37565 GCA_037130335.1 bacterium | reverse complement strand
AAGGTAGCGAAATACCTTGTCGGGTAAGTTCCGACGCGCACGAATGGTGTAATGAGTGGGGAACTGTCTCGAGGATTAGCTCGGTGAAAATACAGTACCGGTGAAGATGCCGGTTACCTGCAGATAGACGAAAAGACCCTAGAAGCTTTACTGCAACTTGGTATTGAGCATACGGTTTAACTGCGTAGAATAGGTGGGAGAGGTTATGTGCATCATCTCGGTGATGTAATACTCGTCAGTGAAATACCACTCTGTTAGATTGTATGTTCTAACCCTTACGGCAAAAACGTAAAGGAACAGTACCTGGCGGGCAGTTTTGCTGGGGCGGCACCCTCCTAAAAAGTAACGGAGGGGTTTAAAGGTTAGCTAGGCGCGAATGGAAACCGTGCCGATAGTGTATGAGCACAAGCTAGCTTGATTGCAAGTCGGACATGACGAGCAGGTGCGAAAGCAGAATCAAGTGAACCGACCATTCGTATTAGATACGATGGAAGATTAACGGACAAAAGCTACTCTAGGGATAACAGGCTAGTTCCGCCTAAGCGTTCATAGCGACGGCGGAGTTCGGCACCTCGATGTCGGCTCACCATATCCCGGGGGTGGAGAAGCTCCCAAGGGTTTGGCTGTTCGCCAATTAAAATGGTACGCGAGCTGGGTTCAGACCGTTAAGTTCATGACACATTGTGTCGTGGTTTTAACAGTCTGAACCCATCGAGAAGCATACAAAAAAGAACATGTCGCAAGACAATAAATTTATGTAGCACTGTTTATAAAATTATCGTCCCCAGACGATAATGGAAATCTGAAAACAACTTCTTGTACAGTATGTACAAGACACGGCGGTCCATGATTTTAAAATGTCATGGAAGAAGCTGACTAATATCGGTGGAACCCCATCACGTAAGTGAGGGCAATACCGAGAGAAGTAAGGGAACACTTACGTCGCATCATCGCGACGCAAAATTTTCTTGCACTCGTAGAGACTAAACGTCAGCAGTTCACAATAATTGTGGATGAAGCTATAGTCCGATCCCTTCAGTAATGAAGGTTCAACTCCTGAAGTTGATGTAAAACATAGATGCGTGAGACAGGTTGGTCTCCTATCTACTGCAGGCGTTCGAATTTTGAGGAGATTTGTTCTTAGTACGAGAGGACCGGAATGAACTGACCTCTGGTGTATGAGCTGTCACGCCCGTGGCATTGCTCAGTAGCTACGTCGGGCACGGATAACCACTGAAAGCATCTAAGTGGGAAGCCAGCTCCAAGATTAGAATTCGCATGAGGGCCGTAAGAGATGATTACGTTGATAGGCATTAGGTGTACGCACAGCGATGTGTTCAGCCGAGATGTACTAATTGCCCGATTTCCTATTAGGAACTGTGAAAATCACACCCGTTTTTTTTAAACGGACTTAAATAATACATACAATAAAAATTACAAAAACAAAAAAGTAAAATTTCGTGTTGAATGGTTTGTCTTGGTGGTTTGACGCAAGGGTCACACCTCTTCCCATTCCGAACAGAGAAGTTAAGCCTTGTAGTGGTGATGATACTCATTTATATGGGGAAAGTAGCTAGCCGCCAGGACAAAATATTTAACACGAAAAAAGCGAATAAAAAACCAAAACACACATATTTAAATGTGTGTTTTGGTTTTTATCACGTTCTCGTTTATACTGTATAGACATGTCCTGGTCATTTCGTAGACAACTATTTATTATATTGCTTTTGTGTTTGGTTTTTGCCGGAGTGGTTTTTGCGTATGTGGCTCCGATTATTTTTCAAGCACCGACGTGTAGTGATCACAAACAAAACGGAACCGAAACTGGTGTGGACTGCGGAGGTGGCTGTGTAAATTTATGTACGTCTGATGTAAAAAAGCCGACGATACTTTGGTATCGATCATTTCTCATTTCTGACGATGTGTATAATGCAGTTGCCTATATCGAAAACCAAAACAGTGCAGCGATTACTGCAATGCCATATGAATTCCGTTTGTATGATACGAAGGGAACCTATATCACTCGCGTAGATGGTACGGCAATGATTCCACCATCGGGTAGATATGCAATCATCGAAACAGGAATTAAAACAGGAACTGCAATTGTAGGTACGACGACATTTGAGTGGAAAACACCCACAGTCTCATGGCAACACATCGCTCCTAATATTAGTAGCTTGCGTATTGGTACATCAGATATTTCACTCAATACAAGTTCATCGACACAGCGATTGCTCGTGACGGTCAATAATAAATCGCCGATCATTCCTCTCAAAAATGTACAAGTTGCCGCGATTTTGTATGACAAAGATGACAATGCAGTGAGTGTATCCAAAACATATATTCACGAACTTACTGCTGGAGGAAATTTGCCAATATATTTTACGTGGCCACGACCATTTGCTAATCCGGTAGTTCGATACGAAATTATACCAATCATTGATGTGTTTAGTACGGGTGCGATTAAATAATATGGAATTTAAAAAATTATTATCTAAAATTGATTGGATGCTTCTTTTGTTTACCTTGCCGATAGCTTTGGCTGGGCTTTTGACGATGCAGTCATATGGTGAAGATAGTACTTTTTTTGGTAAACAAATTATTTGGATTTCTATCGCGCTGTGTGGGTTTTTTATTATGTCGATTATCGATATAAGTATTGTAAAAAAGACGAAAGTTCTGGTTTTTTTATTTTTGTTTTTTAATTTTTTATTATTACTATTGTTGTTTGTAGGACACTCGCTTAATGGTTCGAGAAGTTGGTTTTCATTTGGTTTTTTTTCATTTGAACCATCTGATTTTGTAAAGATTATTTTGATACTTGTGCTTGCAAAATATTTTTCTCGTCGGCATATCGCTATCGGTGAGGTGAAGCATTTACTTATTTCTGCTGCATATTTTCTCATACCATTTGTGCTTATTTTTCTCGAGCCGGATTTCGGAATTTCTATGACACTCGGGCTTATTTGGTTCGGTATGATTTTGGTTGCAGGGGTCAAAAAACGCCATATTGCACTTCTCGTCGGGGCAGGAATTTTTGTATTTTTTATATTATGGACATTTGTGTTTGCGCCATACCAAAAAGCTCGTGTGACAAACTTCATCCATCCACTCACAGATATTCATGGCTCCGGCTACAATGTGCACCAAGCGGTGATTGCTGTTGGATCGGGTGGTTGGTTTGGTAAAGGTATTGGATACGGCACGCAATCACGTTTGCGATATTTACCAGAATATCAAACTGACTTTATTTTTGCTGCCTTTGCCGAGGAGTGGGGATTTGTCGGCGCCATATTACTGCTTCTTCTTTACGGATTATTACTGTTTCGAATTCTTTCGATTGGCATGCACGGTGAAGGAAATTTCGAATCACTTTTTGCTTCGGGTGTGATGATACTTTTTATTGCACACATTCTCGTTAATATCGGCATGAATATGGGACTTCTGCCTGTGGCCGGAATTCCGCTTCCGTTTATGAGTTATGGCGGTTCGCACCTGATCGTAGAATTCGGCGCACTTGGAATTCTCTCCTCAATGCGTCGTGGCACCAAGCCAATCCACCCCGAGGACCTAACCAAAGAATTTGAAGGGTTGTAATTATTTTTTGGAAAAACTATGTTAGTATCACACGTATATGCAAATTATCGACGGACGCAAAATTAGAGATGAAATACTTATAACGCTTCAGGCACGCGTGGAGGCTTTGTCGTTTGTGCCAATTTTTTGTGATGTGCTTGTGGGTAGCGATCCTGCATCGCTTCAATATGTGCAGATGAAAAATCGTACAGCTGAGAATATTGGAATTCAAACTCATCCTGCTGTATTTCCTGAATCAATCACAACAGACGAACTCATTTCTGAAATCAAAAAAATATCGGAAATCCCACATATGGCAGGACTCATCATTCAACTTCCACTTCCAGCTCACATTGATGTCAAGCGAGTGCTTGATTGTGTGCCAGTTTCTTTGGATGTAGACGCGATTAGCACTGAGGCGTCAAATAAATTTTACGCAGATAATCCAGTGTTTGTTTTTCCAACCGCAGCTGCAATCATGAAAATTTTTGAAGCAATCGATATAAATCTTGTTGAAAAAAAAGTTGTAATGGTGGGGCAGGGAATGCTTGTCGGCAAACCTGTGGTTCATTTGTTGCACAAAATTGGAGTTTCTGTTTCAGTGATTGATATTGAAACACAAAACAAAAATGAGATTTTGAAATCTGCGGATATTATTATTTCTGCGACAGGTGAGGCGAATTTAATCAAAGGTGACATGCTCAAAGATGGTGTCGTGCTTATAGATGCAGGTACATCAGAATCAAATGGGGGAATTGCTGGAGATGTTGATCGAGATTCTGTGGAAAATGTTGCGAGTATGTTGAGTCCTGTACCAGGTGGTGTGGGGCCGGTAACTGTCGCCATGCTTATGCAAAACGTGGTCATGTCTGCAGAGCGAATGTCATAAAAATTATAAAAATAGTATACTAATATATATGCATTTTCTTACACAAGTTCCCGTTAATTTTACAAACACTGTTGTGCCACCATGGTCGGATGTAATCGTTTTTTGTGCGACGACACTCGGCGTCGTGATGGCGATCTCATGTGTTGTTTTTTTGATGGTTCGTAAATTTTCATATCATGATGCATTTTCGGGAGTAGAAGAACTTTTCAAAAAAGCAGGAGATATTTTTATACTTCTTTTTACTTCCTTTGGCGCATATATATTTAGTGTAATTTTTAAAAACACGTTTATGATTGGTCGACCTGCAATGTACAATGTGGATTTGCACCCACTTCTTAATTTGTCTGGATATGGGTTTCCGTCGAGTCATGCGTCGTTTTATTTTGCAATGGCATTTACACTTTTCTTTATCGAAAAAAAGGCTGGTGCGTTTGCAATTGTAACCGCGATGACGATTTGTATTTGTCGGGTACTTGCTGGAGTGCATTCACCACTCGATATTCTCGGGGGAATGATTCTCGGGCTTCTTTTTTCATCACTCGTTGATTTTGTGGTAGAAAAGCTCTCAAATTGGAAGACGGCGTAATATATACAATTCGGGGCGCGGCCTTCGGCCGCGCCCCGAATTACGTTTGCAATTGTCCCATTTTTCTGTAAAATAAGGCCTATGATAAAACAAAGACTTGGTGCGCTTTCCGTGCTCATTTTAGGCATTATTATCGGCTTTTTTGTGTATAAATCTCAACCCGTAAATGGGCATGTTCCAGCTAGACCTGCAGTTTTGACAAGCTTTTTTGAAAAGCATCAAATGCCATTTACACTTGGTCTCGACCTCTCAGGTGGTACACACTTGGTATACGATGCAGATGTGTCTGCAATTCCAAAAACTGAAGTTTCTGATTCAATGCAAGTTCTCCGTAATGTTGTGCTTGCTCGTGTGAACTCAAAACAAGTTTCTGGAGTTCTCGGAGTTCTCGAACCACTCGTACAAGTCAAAGAGGGTGGAATTGGAGCACAAGGTTCTGGTGAACAATTGGTTGTCGATCTCCCCGGTGTGACTGACGTGCAATCTGCCGAAGACACAATTGGAAAAACTCCAACGCTTGATTTCCGTTTACAAAGTGCAACTTCTACTCCACAAACACTCACTGTTGGTGCTGATGGCAAAGTAAATGCTGCAATTGATCCGTATGCACAATATGTTTCAACAGGACTCACAGGACGATATCTCAAAACAGCATCAGTACAATTTGATCAAAACACTGGTTCTGCATATGTGGCTCTCACATTTAACGATGATGGTGCAAAACTTTTTGATGACATAACAAAAAACAATATTGGTAAACCACTCGCAATCTTTTTGGATGGTTCACCAATTTCATCTCCAACAATTCAAACAGAAATTTCTGGTGGACAAGCGGTTATTACAGGAAACTTTACTCCAAAAGAAGCAAAAGCATTGGCTGATTCACTTTCATACGGAGCACTTCCTGTGCCAATTCATCTCGTATCGAGTGAACTCATTGGTCCATCACTTGGCGCAAATGCAATTAATGCTGGTGTGTTTGCAGGACTCGTCGGATTTCTCATTATTGCAATATTCTTGCTCTTTTGGTATCGCTTGCCAGGACTTGTCGCAATCATTGCACTTTCTGTATACGTAGTCGTTACACTTGCAGTGTTCAAAATTTTACATGTAACACTTTCTTCTGCAGGAATCGCTGGATTTATTATTTCGATTGGAATGGCTGTGGATGCCAACGTGCTTATCTTTGAACGTATCAAAGAAGAACTTCGTGGAGGACGCACAGTTGCAGATGCAATCACTGCTGGATTTTCTCGCGCATGGCTTTCAATTCGTGATTCAAATATCTCAAGTATTATCACCGCAGTTATTTTGTTCTTTATCTTTTCTGATTCATTCGTCCGTGGATTCGCGATCACATTTTTGCTTGGAGTTTTGATTTCAATGCTTTCTGCAATTTTGATTAGTCGTATGTTTCTCCGTTCAGTTGCAACACGAGAAAACAGTCGTGTTACATCATTTCTTTTTGGATCAGGATTTTCTTCTGCGAAACACATTGCAGCAAAAGACTCAAAGAACAAAAAATAATTAGCGTTATCAGTCCTAATAAAAAATCACATGTTTATCATAAAAAACAAATTCATATTTCTCACGATTTCAGCAGTCATTGTGCTTAGTTCAATCCTCTCTGTCATTGTATTTGGACTCAAATACAGTATCGATTTCAAAGGGGGAACAGAGCTCGAGGTAAACTACACAACTTCACAACCTGATATCAAATTAGTAAATGCAATTCTCGAAAAAGATTCAATTGCAGATGCTGTTGTGCAACAAGTTGGAACAAGTGGACTTTCAATCAAATCTCGTCCACTTTCAGAAACAGAACGTATTACACTCGTTTCAGATCTTTCAATTGGTGGCGTGTATCCACTCACACAGACAAACTTTACTTCAATTGGTCCCTCAGTTGGACGTGAACTTGCAAGTAAAGCTGTCGTTGCGATTATCGTAGTTGTGATTGCAATCGTTCTCTATATCGCATTTGCATTCCGTACAGTTTCAAAACCAGTTTCATCATGGAAATACGGACTCATTGCAATTGCGACACTCGTGCACGATATTGCAATTCCATCAGGCGTGTTTGCACTTCTCGGACATTTCTATGGTGCCGAAGTTGATACACTCTTTGTGGTCGCACTTCTCACTGTGCTCGGTATTTCTGTATCAGATACAATTGTTGTGTTTGATCGAATCCGTGAAAATTTGAGAAATCATACAGCACCTACATTTGCAGATACCGTTGGTAAAAGTCTCAACCAAACATTTGTGCGTTCAATCAATACATCACTTACAGTTATTTTGGTACTCATTTCACTCTTTTTCTTTGGACCACTTGCAACCAAAAACTTTGCACTCGTGCTTATCGTAGGAATGTTTTTTGGAACATACTCTTCAATTTTTGTAGCATCTCCACTTCTCGTTATTGCTGAAAATTTGCAACACAAAAAAGGAAAGAAGTAATTGGTCGCTCTGTGTGGTAAAATTTATCGGTGAGTGTTTTATCAGTTAATTCAAATATAATTATATGAATACTTCAACGATCAGTATCATCGTGCTCATTGTTCTCGTATTGCTTTGTATCACGCTTTTTAATGGACTTGTGACGCTCAGAAATCGCGCCAGAGAAGCATGGGCAGATATCGAAGTACAACTCAAGCGTCGGTATGATCTCATTCCAAATTTGGTAAACACCGTCAAGGGGTATGCCACACACGAATCTCAAGCATTTGAAAAGGTTTCGCAAGCACGAAGCATGGCAATGCAAGCTGGCACCCTTTCACAAAAAGGCGAGGCAGAAAACGCACTCTCTGGAACTTTGAAATCTTTGTTTGCGATTTCTGAGGCATACCCAGAACTCAAAGCAAATACAAATTTCTTGGAACTTCAACGTGAACTTTCTGATACAGAAAACAAAATTCAATCAGCGCGCCGATTCTACAACGGCAATGTGCGTGATTTGAACACAAAAATTGAAACCTTTCCTGGAAACATGATTGCAAAAATGTTTAACTTTGCAAAAATGGATTTCTTTGATTTGGGCGACAACGACGCTGCCCAAAATCCAGTCGAAGTAAAATTTTAGTTTTTTGTAATGGCTAATCTCTATACGCAACAATCAAAAAATGTTACCAAAACTTGGCTGCTTATGACCTTGGTGTTTTTGATTGTGATTGCGCTTGGTTGGTTTTTTGGATTGTATTTCAATAATCCTTCGATTGTAATTATTTTTGGTGTGTTTGCGATTGTACTCAATATTATTTCGTATTGGTATTCTGATACCGTCGTTATCAAACTCTCCGGTGCGCGTCCTGCGACACGTGAAGAATTTTTTGATTTATATACAGTAGTCGAAAATCTTTCAATTACTGCCGGACTGCCAACTCCCAAAATTTATGTGGTAACTGACCCTGCACCAAACGCATTTGCAACCGGTCGTGACAAAAATCACGCAGCTGTATGTGCAACGACAGGATTGCTTTCAATTCTCGATCGTAGTGAGCTCGAAGGTGTAATTGCGCATGAGCTTTCACATATTGGTAATCGTGACATGCTTGTCTCGACTGTAGTCGTTGTGCTTGTGGGATTCATATCAATTATTTCAGATATTTTTATGCGTAGTCTATGGTTTGGAGGTGGACGACGTGGTAATGATCGTGAAGGGGAATCAGGAACTATTTTTATGATTGTAGGTATTATTCTCGCAATTCTTGCACCACTTATTGGAACACTTATTCAACTTGCAATTTCTCGTAAGCGTGAATATTTGGCCGATGCATCTGGTGCACTGCTTACACGGTATCCAGAAGGGCTTGCAAGCGCACTACAAAAGATTGGGCAATATAGCGCTCCATTGCGACATCAATCAAATGCAATCGCACATCTATATATCGCAGACCCAACTGGTGACAAAAAAATTCCGTGGTACAAAACACTTTTGTTGACACATCCACCCATAAATGACAGAATCAAAGCATTATTGGGGAATAAGTAAGATTATAAATTAGTAGTAAGGCGCTCTGTAGGAGCACACATTTATGGAAAAAATATTTTCGACTGGTGCGGTATTGAAAGAAGCAAGTGCAATAATGCGTTCAAAATTTTGGCCAATCATTGGGCAATATTTTGTCATCGTTTTTCTTTTGGGAATTTTGTTTAGAGTTATATTTGGAAACGCAGCAATTGTGGGAAGTTTGATTACTTCATACATTGCGGTCAAATGGGCATTTGCATACATAAACAAAGGATCTTTTTCTTTCGATGATATCTTTGAAGGAGTTACATTCAAAAAGTTTGTTTACTTTGTCGTTGCCATTTTCCTCGTTGGATTGTCAATTGTTGGAGGAATGATTTTGCTCATAATCCCTGGAATCATTTTTGCAATTCGTCTCGCATTTGTAAAATTTATTATGGTAGAAAAAGAAATGAAACCAATGGAAGCGCTTCGCGAGAGTAAGAGAATCACCAAAGGATACCGCTGGAAATTATTTTGGTTTTTCTTGGTTGTATTGTTTATAAACATTTTGGGACTTATCTGTCTTTTTGTTGGATTACTTTATACTGCTCCACTTACTGCACTTGCAACAGTTATTGTATACAAGAAACTTTCTGATAATGCATCACAAGAAATTCCTGTTGTAGATGAGGTTATCATCGAAACAGTTGAGGTTGTACAAGCGTAATAGGTAGATTAAAAATACAGGGCGGGAAATTCGCTTCGCGAATTTCCCGCCCTGTATTTCAAAGGAGAGATGCGTGAGTGGTTTAAACGGCAACCCTGGAAAGGTTGTGTGGCAGAAATGCCACCGGGAGTTCGAATCTCCCTCTCTCCGCAATCACAAAAATGAGTCGACTTTTATGTCGACCGTTTTTGTTTGCGGAGAGAAGAAAGTGCCTTGAGGCACTTTCGGGGGAGGTTCGAACAGCGAAGCGATGTTTTGCGAGCACGCAAAACCGCGAGCTGGTGCCCAGAAAAATTTTTGTGGCGACAAAAATTTATTCGCGGGCGAATCTCCCTCTCTCCGCAATCACAAAATGGTTGGACTAGTTTTTTTGATTTTGACTATATAAATAACATATAATTCAGATATGTCCGGTAAATCTTTAGAGAAATTTAAAAAAATAATTTGGGATTATTATCGCGATAATCGGCGAGATTTCCCATGGCGCAATACGCATGATCCGTACAAAATTTTGGTTTCAGAGATTATGTTGCAACAGACACAGGCATCACGTGTGATCAGTAAATACGAATCATTTCTAAAAAAATTTCCAAATACAAACGTTTTGGCGAATGCACCGCTTGGTGATGTGCTTTTGGAGTGGCAAGGACTAGGATACAATCGTCGCGCACTGTACCTCAAAAAATGTGCCGAGCAAATTGAAAAAGACTTTGGTGGAGTATTTCCAAAAGATTTTAAATCACTATGTTTGCTTCCTGGTATTGGTCCAGCAACAGCGGGGGATGTGATGGCGTTTGCGTGGAATATTCCGCATGTCGTAATTGAAACAAATATTCGTTCGGTTTTTATTCATTTCTTTTTTCAAGATACAAAAAAAGTTTCAGATAAAGAAATAGTACCGTTGATTGAAAAAACACTTGATATGCACAATGTGCGTGAGTGGTATTGGGCACTTTTTGATTATGGTGCGTACCTCAAGCAGACATCAAACCCTAGTCGTAAAAGTACGCATCACAATAAGCAGACAACATTTAAAGGTTCGTATCGCCAAAAGCGCGCACACGTTTTGAAGATTATTTTAAACAAAAAACAAACTCAAAAAGAGATTGAAACAATTTCAACATATGATTCACACACAGTTTCAAAAATTTTACACGATCTAGAAAATGAAGGATTTATTAAAAGAATAGGGAAACAATCGCCGCAATTCCAGATAGTATCATAACGATTGTAATGAACCAGCCGAGGAATGTAATTAGTTTTGAATTTTTTTTGTCGCCCATTGTGTGAGCATTTGAGCTTATTTTTGTAATAAAAAATAATACAATTGGAGCCACGAGACCGTTTGCTACTGCAGAGTAGATGAGCATTTTGATTGGGTCAATGTGTGCAAAGTTTGCAATCATGCCGATAATCATCGAGACGATAATTACTCCATAAAATGCGCGTGCTTGTCGAAGTTTGTAATACAATCCTTGTTTCCATCCAAAACTTTCTGAGATTGCATATGCAGTTGAACCTGCGAGAATCGGTACGGCGAGAAGTCCTGTTCCTACGATTCCAAGTGCAAAAAAGAAATATGTAAAATCTCCACCAAATGGTCGAATTGCGAGAGCGGCTTGGTCAGCAGACAATATATTTGTAACACCGTGCGCGTTGAGGGTTACTGCACAGACTGCGATGATAAAAAACATAATGAGGTTCGAAAAAAACATTCCAGACCATACATCGATGCGCATACTTTTGAGTTCGCGTCTGTTTACGTCGTTTTTGCGTTCGGTGATAGTGTTTTCACCTTTGAGAATTTTTTCTTCAACCTCCTGGGATGTTTGCCAAAAGAAAAGATATGGAGAAATTGTGGTTCCCAGAATTGCACAAAGCAAAAACATTTGGCCTTTTGAAAAGGTGAGTGATGGAATGAGTGTGTGGGTAAATACAGTACTCCAATCCATATGAACTGCGAATGCTGTGAGTACATATGAAAACAATGCGAGTGTGAGATATTTCAAAATTTTTGCATATCGTGCGTATGTAGTAAAAATCTGAAGCGTGAGACTAAAGATTGCAAAAAAAGCTACCAGTAATTCGAAGCTAATATTTGGTAGGAGTAATTTTGTACCTGCAGACATGGCTCCCAAATCGGCCGCGATGTTGAGTGTGTTTGCAGCAAAAAGAAATATCGTAATTACTCGCAATACTTTGCTTGAGTAGTGTCTACGGATGTTTGCTGCGAGTCCTTCACCGGTGACGATGCCGATACGAGCACACATTTCCTGGACGATTGCCATGAATGGAAATGTAAAAAGAGAAAGCCAAAGCAATTGAAATCCGTATTGTGCACCAGTTTGTGAATATGTTGCAATGCCTGATGGATCATCATCGGCTGCGCCTGTGATGAGTCCTGGACCGAGGGTGTTGAAATATTCTTCGGCAAGTTTGAAAGGTTTTTTGTTTATTATTTTCTTTTCTTCTTTTTCGGTAACCTCAATTGTTTTTTCTATAATATCCGATGGAATTTTAAAAATTTCTTCGGTCGTCTTTTTAAAATTAAGCATATAGATACAATACGCTATTTTTTTAAAAAAAGAAATGGAGAAGCACAAAAAAATCCTCGGCTTAGCGGCCGAGGATTTTTTTGTACAGTGAATTATTATGAAAGATGTTTTGAAACAAGCTTTGTCATTTCAAACATGTTTACCATTGCTTTGCCACCAAAAACTTTTTTGAGTGGTGCATCAGCGTTGATGTTTCGTTTGTTCTTTTCGTCTTGAAGATTGTTTTTCTTAATGTATACCCAAATCTTTTTTACAACTTCAGAACGAGGCATTGGGCCTTTACCGACTACTTCAGCCAATTCTGGACTGATTGTCATTGGTTTCATAAATGCTGAGTTTACTTTTTTCACTGCTGGTTTTGTTGTTACCATATGGTTTTGCTAAATCATGCCGCGTAATATCTATTGAGACACGCGACTAAATTTATATTATCTATTAATTGTACCTAGGGGGATTATAGCACATTTAGGGGGAGTGCAAGTATAGACCCGCCTTTATTAATGTTTACGGGGTAGCATTTGCGTAATGGGATACAAAATTGTATAGTCTTTAGGTATCATACGATCCCGGCAAAGCGCGGGAATACTCAATGTTTACATGAGTATAGGCGGTGTCTGAAAGACACGAAGAAACGCCGACGAATGAGCAGGGCGAATGAGGAGGCGTGGATGAGTGGTTTAAATCAACGGTTTACTAAACCGTCGTCCCTTTAAAGGACCGTGAGTTCGAATCTCACCGCCTCCGCAATTTTTCGAAATCCAAAGAAACGGACAAATCAGGGTCGGCGCGAAGCGCCGACACTAATGAATTCCCCCCGCCGAATCCAGAATCCAAAAGGGTTTTCCACGCTCCGCGTGGCTCAAAAAGGAGAGTTCGATCTTTGATTTCAAAGTTCGAACCGACTTTTTTGAACAAATGAAGATTTTCTTCATTTGTTCGGTCGTTTGCCAATTCAATGTTGGTAATATTGGTTTTTAAAAACTTTTCTGTAAGTTCGAACCGATTATGAGATTTTTTCTCAAAATTCGATAATTTCTCTTTGAGATGCTGTTTTTGGTTGACTAGCACATTTTTAGAATCACGATATTCTTCGATTGATAAACCATTTTCCAAATATAAATTCATCAGCTTCTCTATTTTTGAATCCAAAAGAGAAATTTCGTCTTTTGTTTTTTGAGAAAAAATCTCACTCGATTGATTTTCTGATTGTCGGTCTTTTTCGTTTTCGACAATCATCCAATTTGCCCAATCGAGTGGCAAAGAAACTTTTTTGATACTTTCTGTAATTTGAGAAGTGATGAGCTCCTCACGAGTATATTTTTGCAAACAAGGATTTTTCCGTTTGGTACATCGTAAATAGTTATGACCTTTTTGCGTTTCGGTGGTAATGAAACATCCACATTCCCCACATCGGAAAAATCCTCTATACAAATATTCTTTCAAACCTTTACCTTTCGGTTTAGATTTTCGGCTCATCACTTCTTGAGCAGAATCAAAAAGTTTCTTTGTGATAATCGGTTTGTGCTTTCCTTCGTAAATTTCACCACCATATCGAAGTAGTCCGCAAAAAATCGGGTTTCTTAATATGTCGTGAATATTGGAAATGGAAAGCACTTGCTCTTTTTGTGAACGAAATCCAAGTTCTGTTACTAATTCTCTAATTTGTCGGAGGGTATATTTACCACCAGCGTAGGCCTCGAACGCTTTAACGATATACTGTGAGCGTTCGGGGTCAGGAATGATAACTTTATTCACTTTGTCGTTTAGATATCCGAGAGGAGCGTTTCGAGGCCAAATACCGTCCTTCAGTTTATTACGATGACCTCGTTTGATATTCTCCGACAAATTATCGACATAGTACTTGGATTGAGAGAAAGCGATTGAGAGCATGAACTTTCCTTGTGGTGTTGAGTCAAACCAAAAAGTCGGAAATTTCATTTCGTTAATCACTCCAGTATCAACAAGATAAATAACTTTTCCACCATCAACACTATTTCTCGCAAGTCTATCAGGGTGCCACGCCAAAATACCAGACGCCTCGCCTTTTTCCATGCGAGATATCATCTCGCCAAAAACAGGGCGACCTGGTATTTTAGCGGTCTGCTTTTCGACAAAGACATCAACAATTTCTAGTTGTTCCTTTTTCGCTAGTTCACGAAGTTCCGATAATTGGTCACCGATACTTCTAACTTGCCTGTCTTTGTCGTCGGTAGACTTGCGAGTATATATAAAAAACTTTTTGGATTGATTCATATATTTAAAAACCAAAATGGCTAACCATGTTGCACCAACATCACCCAAGAGCGACATTGAACACAGTTAGCCATTTTGGTACTCAAAAATAAAAATAGCTCTGTGGGTCTGTATGATGTTGGTGCACTTCAATATTACCATTTTTAGTTTTGCATTGGCAAACAAGGAGCCACGCGGAGCGTGGAAAACCCTTTTGGATTCTGGATTCGGCGGGGGGAATTCATTAGTGTCGGCGCTTCGCGCCGACCCCGATTTGTCCGTTTCTTTGGATTTCGAAAAATTGCGGTATTCATTGTACAAAATTCGAACTTATTTTGAAAGCAATCCTGATGATACCGAATACTAGCGTTTCCCGCGCGCTACGCGCCTCTGTGCAAAGCACAGAGCTTTTCAAAATGGAAAGTGCGGGGAAACGCTAATGCAAATGCGGACTCGGTTTTGCGAAACTATTTTCTGGGGAAAGGATTCGCAAAACCTCGGCTAATTTTTTCGGCAGGGATTTTGGATTTCTTCCGCGCGGAGGAGGGGTCTGGGGAGGAATCCGCGCGGGCTTCAGCATTTCTTTTTTTGGCGAGCAACTAGAAAAAATACTCATAAAATGATAAAATTACTTTATGAATCTTACGGAGACATACAAAGGTCATTCTGGTGTAGAATATATTTTTGAATATTCGGACACGGACTCGTTTAATGAAATAGAAGCTACTGGCAGATGTAAACAAACATATGCTGTTTGTTTTTGTGATAACCAAATGGTGATTGGATATGGTGGAGCAAAGAAATCTTGGGGGTTAATTGGTGGAACTATCGAAAAAGGAGAAACTCTTGAGCAAACACTGCGACGAGAAATACAAGAGGAGTCGAACATGGAAATATTATCTTTTATGCCAATTGGCTATCAAAAAGTTATTGATACTAGAGATAATAGTTTTATATATCAGCTTCGCTATGTTGCCATTGTAAAACCTTTCGGCCCTTTCATTTCTGATCCTGCTGATGCGATAACTGAAATTAAACTTATTGACCCAAAAGATTATAAAAAATATTTTGACTGGGGAAATATTGGAGACAGGATAATTGAAAGGGCTTTAGAGTTAAAAAACAACTTTAAATAATTTATGGAAAATATGGAAACATCTCAAAAAATTACTTTTACTAACGAACCAAAACTTTCTGAACACGAAGTGGATCAGAAATTTAATGAGCGAAGAAAAAAGCTTGTTCCTCTAATGAAAGATTTTATAGCTCAACATCCTTTATTTTCTGGTAAAAAAGTTGATGTAACTTTTTTACATGCCGGAATTTCTTCTCTTGTTAGTATTCTTGAAACATCAGAGCAAAAACTTATTCTAAAAATTCCTTTAAGCGAATTAAATTCTAGGCTTGAAGGAGTATTTTTAAAAGCATGGGAAGATGTAGGAGTAAAAGTTCCTCATGTTTTAGAAGAAGGTGAGATTGGTGAACAACCATATATCCTAATGGAATATATTGATTTTGAAACTATAAGTAGTACCTATACAAAAGAAGAAATGCTAGAAAAAAATGTATATCACGATTTGGGTAAGTTGCTTAGAAAAATGCACGAAGCAAAAACTCAAGGATATAGCAATATCGTCAATAAAAAAAGTGAACCAGAATATTTTAGTATTGCTGAATGGTTGAAAGGTGATTCTAATATGCAAACACAAGTTGAATATGTAAAAGAACATAAACTTTTGGATGATGAAAAACATGGCTTGATAGATGATGTTTTTAAAATTTTAATTTCCAGTATTGGAGATAGTAAAGAAAGTGTTTACTGCCATAATGATTTCGGTGGAGGAAATGTTTTTGCCACAGAACCGCTTACAGTCTTTGATCCATGGCCATGTTTTCATCATCCATTTATGGACATAACAAGAAGTCTTGTTCATAAAATTTCAGAAGGAGGAGTAGGAAAAACTGGTGAACAATTTCTTGATGGGTATTTTGGAGATGAAAAATATGACAAAAAATTATTTCATGCTTTTTTGATTTTAAATATAACTGTAAAACTTCCTTATATGCACAAAACTAAAAAAACAGAAAAAATTGAAGGTTTGCAAAAATATCTTGAACAAACAAAAGATTTGTTGGTTTAATTTTAGGGAGCAATACCCGCCGTTTTATAATATCTCCTAAAACGGCGGGTATTAGTGCGCGAACGGGAGGGTGGGTCAAGCACAATACAAAACTTGTATCTCGGCTTTGCCGAGATTTCAATATTTTGTTTTTTCTGTTTTTATGCTCGCCAAAAAAAGAAATGCTGAAGCCCGCGCGGATTCCTCCCCAGACCCCTCCTCCGCGCGGAAGAAATCCAAAATCCCTGCCGAAAAAATTAGCCGAGGTTTTGCGAATCCTTTCCCCAGAAAATAGTTTCGCAAAACCGAGTCCGCATTTGCATTAGCGTTTCCCCGCACTTTCCATTTTGAAAAGCTCTGTGCTTTGCACAGAGGCGCGTAGCGCGCGGGAAACGCTAGTATTCGGTATCATCAGGATTGCTTTCAAAATAAGTTCGAATTTTGTACAATGAATACCGCATCAAATCGGAATTCAAATTTCCGCAAAAAATATGGTCGGCACGAAGTGCCGTCGGTATTACTGTAGATTGGCAAAAAATTAGTGCATTGCTTAATCGTTCGTTTGGTTCGCAATACAAAAATAGTTAAATTTAAAAAATAAAAATAGCCGAAAAAATTATATATAATTTTTTCGGCTATTTTTTGATTGCGAAATTCCGTGCGTTTTGCCAATCGGTTGTAAACGTGTTTTCGAGAGATGAAAGTATGTTTGAGTCAGTTACAAAAATTCCAAGTTCGCGGTTTTTGTTGAGCGAGGTAAATGAAAAATTTTGTGAGCCGACAAAAGCCTGGCTTTTGTCGGCGAGTATCATTTTGGCATGGATATATAATTTTTTGGTTGATGCGGCAAATGTGTGGACTACTACTCCAGAATTTTGTAATTCGGTATAAATTCGTTTATTGGCCGTCGCGTATGTCATGAGCAATCTCACCGACACGCCTCGCTTGCTGGCATCCTCGAGCGCAGTTATCACATCTTCGGAATTTATTTCTTCGTTGTAAATATCGAGTGACGTTTTTGCATTGTGAATTATGAGCAACATATCGTTTTGTGCTCCAGGGCTCCATACCAAATCATCACCGAGCGGGGGAGTGATTTGCGTATTATTCCAATCAGCAGTAAATGTTTTTTCGATTGCATCGACATCATTTTTATTTTTGTCGAGTATTCCGAAGTCTCGTCCTGTCGCATAATATTTTGGGACGAAATTCCACGTCATGATGAGTGCTTGATTGCCATCGATGATCAATGTTTTTTGGTGTGTCAATGCAAACGCTTTGGGTGTCCAGTGTATCGGTACACCAGCGTTTTGGAGATATTGATATGCAATGGAATTTCCGACACCTTCCTGTTTACCAAAGTATCCCTCATTCAAAAGTACGCGCACCGTAATTCCTCGATGTGTGGCATCGATGAGTGCATCAGAAATATTTTTGTCACTGAGTTGATACATCACGAGATCAACTGATGTTGCAGCATTTTGAATGAGTGATAGTACGGGTTGGATTCCTTGATCAGGTTCAATCATCAATGCAAGTGTTCCGCTCGATGCAGATACACTAGGAATTTCGGTCCGAGCGATTGATGCGAGTGGGGGTTTATTCCAAGTAGTTTTGAATGAAAGGAAAACGACAATCAATATCAAAATAATCCAAATAAAAATTCGAATCCTATGCTTTTTGATTCTTTGAAAAAAAGAAAAATATTCCATGTGGTAATTGTATATAACAAATTCATTCATGACAATTACAATGCTTGTCATTTTGAAGACGTAGGTGGTATACTTTTGACATAAGTATCTTGTGCGTTGTCTCATTTATTTATTAGTATTAAATTTGATTAAATATGGAAAATCTAGAAGAGTTTGTAAATAAATTAATTGTAGAAAAAGGATTTGGTGATAAAGATCCAGATGTTTTGGAACAAATCAAGCTTGATTTGATTGACCGTATTGAGGATCGCATCAATGCAATGATTATGGAAAAGCTCCCCGAAGATGCGCTTGATGAATTCGAATCAAAGCTCGATAGTGAAAACCAAGAAGAAATTCAGAAATTCATTATTAAATATATTCCAGATGTCAAAGACCGAGTTGCGTTTGAACTTATATCATTTAAAAACATGTATCTTAATTAATAAATAATAATTTACTATTATGAGTAATCCCGGTGGTGCTCCAGGTTCTAGTCAAAATAATGGCCCAGTAAAGTTTTCAAAAAAAGCTGGTGTTGTTGATACAGCTGAATTGATAGAAAAGCAGGCAAGATATGATGCTGATGTTGCGATGACCGAATCCAAAGAGGACCGCGATGCAGGTAAATTAAAAAGGTGGTGGAATCGTACATGGAAGCACAATCTTGCTGAGCCATACTATCGAGAAAAAAAATATCTTGAATCACTCAAAAAAATTCATGCATCTAAAAATCGCCTCATAAATGAAGAAGGTGGTAGCCAAAAAGGCACAGATGATGCAAACGATGCGATTATTAATCGATTTATGGATGATCGCAAAGCCGAGATGCTTCGTGATGGAGAAAAAAGTTCAAAAATAGTCGGCAATGCGCAGATCAACAAACTCGTCAAAGATTTTGCAACTGGCGCAATTGACGAAACAGCTTTTGCTGCACAAAAAAAATCAATTCTTGGAACGCTCAATAGTGATTACACAAACAACGAGCAATTGTATGTAGACAACTTATTGAAAGTTGCCCAGGAAATCAAAGATGCTGCAAACCATGGCCAGAAATTGGCTGATTTCGATGTGGATGTTGAACTCACACTCGGAAAGGCAAAAGACAGACTTTTTACCGAAGCACATAAAGAAGGATTTCCAAAAATATGGGATAAATTCAAAAAGACGAGAGTCGGAGGATTACTTGCGAGTGAAGTCGGTGCAAGTTTAGTGGGTGCGGGTGTATATGCTGCAATCAATAAACTTGGAACATCAGTGTTTCGAAGTAAAATTGCGAAGTGGGCAACTTTTGGTGGTACAGGACTTCTCGCTGGGCTCATTGCTGGACACAAAGAATCTAAACGATTAAAGAAAGATCGTGCTTTTGATTCGATGGAGCGAGCAAAAGGCAAAAAATTTGAAGGCGATATGAAGCGTCGCAACGAAATGGAAAAATATGTGTACAAAACTCGTGGTGCCAAAGAAATCATTAGTAATCTTTCAATTGATCTTTCCAAAGTAAAAGCTGGAAATTTGAGTCCTGCTGATTTGCAAACTGTACTAAAAAATCTCGCCGATCTCGAATCTCGAATGAAATTGGGTAAGGACCGCAAAATCGACCTTGTTACATATTCTCGTTTTGATCAATCAGATATCGAAAGTTTCAAAATTGAAGACTTGCGAGCTGATTTGAAATTCGCATTGCGAAATCAAAATCCAAATTTTGATCAAGAGTTGAATACGTTGACTACAAGTCAAATGCAAACCTTGCTCGGTGAGCAAGGTGGTATTGAAAAGCAGGACTCTGATTTCAAAAAACACAGACGATTAGAATCATTTAAAAAAGGAGCAAAAACTGCGCTCTTTGGTGCAGCACTTGGTTTCCTTGCACAAGAAACATTCAACACAATTCTTCCTACAAACACTGATAGTGTTATTTCTGAAACTGCAAAACACACTGCAGGTATGGCCAAAGGCTGGGTTAATGGCAAGGGAGTATTTGGTGGGTGGAATAGTGATGATATTGGATTGCACGAAAAAACAACACCAACGCTTGGTTTGTTTCGTTGGATGGCGGGTGAACATGCACACATACCTGCTGCAGATTTGCATGATTATCATTTGGGTCATGAAAACCTCAAACTTCCACCAGGAGTTGATGTACATCCAAATGGTGATGGCACATTTGCATTTGTAAAAGATGGTCAACCAATCGAGGACATGGATCATCTCAAACTTTTGGATGATAATGGAAATGTCGATACTGAACTTCTCAGAAGTCATTGTATTGGCACTACCCAAATTCTCACTGGTGGTGTGGTGACAGGTACCGCAAAAGAATATGTAGACACTCATCCACACTTTGAAAAAATCCATTATGGTAAATGGAATGAAAACGGCACAGTAATTTCAGATCACAATGAGATCCGTACACATTGGGCAGGCGTTGATGCAAATGGAAATCCGATACTTACTATAAACAAAATGACGAGTGATGGTTCATGGCACCAGCTTGCAGATGGCACAAAGGATTCTGTCGATGCGCAAGCAATTATAAAAAGCGGAAAGGCAGAAATGCTTTGCGCAATGTCTCGAAATACACAATTTAATGTACTTCGAATTCCTATTGATGTGCACGGAAATCCAGTACCACCACTCGACAAAATTGCTGAGTACAAAGAATTTTTTGAGCATGATGCAAATGGTCACCTTGTTTTTAGAGACGCTCACAATAATATCGTTCCTGAAGGAAAAGGTGGTCACCCTGTATTTTTAGGTAAATACGGCACAATGGCATATCAGACTGGAGTTGCCGCAGATGGCAAACCAATCTTTGCAGCGCTCAGTACTATCGTCGGCCATGGTCGCGATACGCTTTCTGTCGATACAACTGTATCAAATATCAGAATTGATTTACCAAACGACATCGAAGTCCCACTCTTTATGCACGCCGGCAATCGCCAGCCACTTGAGAGAGGAGAGAATTCAGAAGTTATCGCTGGGCAAATTGAACAAACTACTTCACTATCAGTTCCGTATGGATATTATTATTCTGGAAATAGCGGTAATGGCCGTCCAAAGAAGTATTTTTCGAATTGGCAAAATTTTAGAAATTCAAATGGATCAGTTCATAATCTAATTTCACTTATTCAATCAAGAAACACTTTAGGTGCAATAACTATTCCTGCTAATGCTGTATCAGGAATAGCAAATCCAAGTGCTACTGGATCTTATAAAAAATTAAATAATAAAAAATCCTTTTCGAATTGGCAAAATTTTAGAAATTCGAGCAGTTCTATTAATAATTTAGTTTCAGGTGCTCAATTGAATTCTGGTCCGAGTGATAATACTAAAAATTATGATTATGTTTTTGATTATCTAGAAACCTTGGAA
Organism: bacterium; assembly: GCA_037130335.1. Lineage (GTDB taxonomy): Bacteria > Patescibacteriota > Minisyncoccia > Phycocordibacterales > UBA9973 > CAITQP01. The sequence goes on along the minus strand of JBAXTD010000005.1, from coordinate 15,862 downwards.
AATTACAAGACCTCTTCAAATGAAAAACAAAAAAAACTTATTGAGTATAGGCATGGTGCATACAATAGAAGATATGATGAAAAATTAAATTTGGAGGATTTTATTCTTTTTGAAAAAGGTAGAATCGAACGTCAAATTGAAAATATCGCAATTGAAGACTCAAACGTGGGTGATAAACCATTTTCTCCAGAATTTTATCAAACGGCTCCAATGATTAAGGGTATAGAAAACGCGGATGAAATTGCGGTATTTTTGGATTCAACTGCAATTGGAGATGCTGTTATGATGTTACCGATCATTGATTCTCTACACAAGTACATCGAAATAAATAAACTCAAAAAGGATATTGTTTTTGTTTCTTCACAAAAAAATCTTTTCAAATCATTTGCGGAACAATATAACAATGTAAAAATACTTAGTTTGGCTGAATCAAAAACATATTTTGAGGGAAGTAAATCAACCAAACGCTACATTATAAATACTGATAAAACTTTTGAAGATTATGAACAATTAGGTTTGTCTGATACTGATGTTGCAAACCCAGAAAAAGTTTTATCTATTGATTGGTCTTCTTGGAAGAGTGGAGATAAAGAAGAATATCCAGTTGCTGAAGGTAAGACTATTAAATATGATATGATGCCTGCTCGTGCTGCTCGAAGATTTGAAATCATGTTGGGTCAAAAGCTTTATGATGACATAAACGCAATTGACCACTATATTGAAAAAAATAAAAATTTTGATACTGAAAGTCAAGAAATTTCCACAAAATATAATATCAAATCTGGAGAAGAAGTCATGTTAATTTCCGCTGGTTCCTCAAATACTGTCAAAGAATATCAACCTGAAAAATGGAAAGAAGTTATTGAAGGGATTTTCGCTAAAAATCCAAATGCACATATTCTATTTCTCGACGATCCAGACACAACACGTAGAAAAAAATATGGAGACATGCTTGATCCACTGATTGCTGCTGGTGCAAAAATTTCTCGAGTTTCTGAGCCTATATCAAAAATGAATACTATTATGGGTATGTCAGAATATGTTATTACTCCTGATACGGGCCTCGGGCACTATGCAGGAGCGATGGGAAGAAAAAACATTATGCTTATTCTTGGAGATCCTGTTTTGTGGAGTACTCCTGGAACAAAGCGTATTATGCACAAAAAAGCTCATGAATTATACAAGCGAGGTATTAGTATGTTTCATCCTGCATGGTCTGCTGAAGCTGCGGGAAAATATTTTACAGAGGATGAAAATGGTGTATTGGTCGGAGCTTCAGACATTGATCCTAAGGAGATACTAAAAGCTATAGAAAAATATCAATTATTAAATACAAATCCTTAGTGTGAGGATATGTTTTGCAACTTTAGTCTATTGTGATACCGTAATACAAGTATGAACACATCAAAAAAAGTGGTTATCTTGGGCTCTGGATTTGCGGGGATTTATGGGGCGCTCTCTGTGTATAAAAATTGTGGAAAAGATGTTTCAATTACAATTATTAATCGTACAAACTATTTTCTTTTTACGCCGATGCTTCACGAGGTAGCAACGGGTGGACTCGGGTATCATCAGATTGTCGAATCAATTCGTGAAATAGTTTACAAAAAAAAGATTAATTTTATCGAGGCAAATATTTTGTCGGTTGATGTTGCAAACAAAAAAGTTTTGACTGATGGAGTGACAGTTGAGTATGACGTACTTGTGATTGCCACAGGTGCGACGACGAATTTTTTTGGAACTCCTGGTGCAGAAGAGAATTCGTTTGTGCTCAAAAATTTGCACGATGCAATACAAATCCGTGATCGCATCATCGATATTTTTGAAGCTGCATCCAAAGAAACTGATACTACAAAAAAACGAGCAATGCTTTCGTTTGTTGTGGTGGGTGGTGGAGCAACTGGTGTTGAAATTATTTCTGAAATCGCAGAATTATGTTCTGATACACTCAAACAATATTACAAAGACAAAATCGGATGTGATGACATTACGATTAGTCTCATAAATTCGGCACCTGAATTATTGTCGGTTTTTGATCCCAAAATTCGCGCATATGCACAAAAAATTCTAGAAAAAAACAGTATCAAAATTTTATTGAATACAAAAGTTTCTGGTGTGACCAAAGCAGGTGTAACACTCGGAGATGGTACATTACTTGCTTCGGAAACAGTTATTTGGAGTGCCGGTGTAAAGCCAAATGAAATCGTGACGACAGGTGGAGAATTACCCAAAGACAAAGGTGGAAGAATCGTCACAAGTAAAACATTTCAGGTTGTAGGACTCACCGATGTTTTTGCTGTTGGAGATGTGTCACATTTCGATGAATCATCTGAGAGAGGATTGCCAATGCTCGCACAAGTTGCAGTCATGCAGGGTAAATTACTTGGAAAAAACATACATAATTTCATACATAATAAATCACTTGTAAATTTTGTATATAAATCAAAAGGTGAATTTGTTTCGCTTGGTCATGGTGAAGCTACGGGGGTTGCGTTTGGTGTGCACGTGTATGGCAGGCTCGCGTGGTTTATGTGGCGTACTATTTATTTATTTAAATTTATTTCAAAATCAAAACGAGTACGTATTGTGTTTGATTGGACAATGCAATTATTTTCAAATCGAGACATTACTCGTGCGTCATAATATATGGAAAACACAAATAAAAAACTTTGGTTTCGACGTAAAACATTTGGTTGGGGATGGTATCCAATCACGTGGCAAGGTTGGAGTGTAATTATTTTGTATGTACTTGATCTTGTGTCGAATGCGATTTTTGCCAACAATCATGTAAATTCAAATTCAGATTTTTTGATGCAATTTTTTCCACACTATCTCGTGCTCACAATATTTTTGATTATTATTTGTTACGCAACAGGCGAAAAACCAAAGTGGACATGGGGTTTCAAAAAGTAGGACACTGTGTGATATAGTTGCCATATATGGATAAAGCAAAGGCGTATTTCAAAGGTAAAAAAATAACTGTTATGGGGTTGGGGCTTCTCGGTAAAGGACTCGGGGATACGATTTTTCTCGCACAGTGTGGCGCTCGTTTGATAGTGACTGATTCAAAAACAAAAGAACAATTAGCAACCTCTATTGCCGTACTCAAAAAATTCAAAAATATAAAATTTGTACTCGGTGAACATCGACTTGAGGATTTTGAAAATTGTGACATGATTCTCAAGGCGCAGGGTGTGCCACAAGATTCGATATACATTGCACACGCTCGCAAAAACAAAATTCCAATTCGAATGGATGATGAATTACTTATTTCTTTTTTACCCAAAAATGTAAAAGTAATTGGCGTTACGGGTACTCGAGGCAAGACGACGGTGACGAGTTTGATATATCATATTTTGAAAAAGGCGGGCAAACGTGTGCATCTCGGTGGAAATATTCGCGGTGTTGCGACACTTTCACTCCTACCAAAAATAAAATCTGGCGATATTGTCGTACTCGAATTGTCGAGTTGGCAACTCCAAGGATTTGGCGAGTCAAAAATTTCTCCGCATGTTTCTGTGTTTACAAATTTCATGCCCGATCATATGAATTATTACAAAAATAATCTTGATGATTATTTTGCCGACAAAGCATTTATTTTCAAATATCAAAAAGAAGGCGACACGCTTGTAATTGGAGAAAGTTTAACAAAGAAAACTCCTAAAAAATTTAAAGGAAATTTAATTGTTTCAAACAAAAATACTGTTCCCAAAAATTGGAAACTTCAAATCGTAGGCGAGCACAATATCGAAAACGTTGCGCTCGCAATCGATGCAGTCCGTGCGCTCAAAATTCCAATGGCAAAAATTAAATCTGGTGTCGAAAGTTTCAAAGCTGTTGAGGGTCGTTTACAATTGGTAAAAAACATCAAAGGTATTTCGATTTACAATGACAATAATTCCACAACTCCGGAAGCTACAATTGTGGCACTCAAATCGTTTCCACGAAAGCAAATCGTGCTTATTATGGGTGGTGCCGACAAAAATTTGGATACTACCGAGCTTCTCAAAACCGCCGAGGAATGCGCGCATACAGTAATTCTCTTGCCGGGTACAGGAAGTGAAAAAATAATGAACGAAGATTTTTACCGCGCAGAAAATTTAAAAGATGCACTCGAGACCGCATTTAAATCCGCCGACAAAGGCGATGTGGTACTCTTTAGTCCCGGTTTCGCATCATTTGGATTGTTCAAAAACGAATACGATCGCAACGACCAATTTTTGAAATTAGTTAAAGGATTGAAATAAAAAATATGTCTCGAAAAATTATACTTGCTTCAACTTCACCACGACGAAAAGAACTACTTGCAAAAACAGGTTTGGCTTTTGAAATTTGCCCAGGAGATTATGAAGAAGATATGACACTACAAATGGAGCCCAAGGAATTGGCAAAATTTTTGTCTCTCGGCAAGGCACAGTCTGTAGTTTCAAAATTTCCCGATGCATTAATTATCGGCTCGGATACGTTTCTTTCGTTTGAGGATAAAGTTTTGGGTAAGCCGCATACGCCAGAAAAAGCAAAAGAAATGTTGCAAATGTTGCGTGGTAATATGCATTCTGTGCTTACTGGATATGCAATTATCGATACCAAAAATAATAAAATTATAAATGATGTTGTTGAAACAAAAGTGTGTTTCAAAAATTATTCAGACCAAGAAATCGACGAATATATTGCAACTGGTGAACCGCTTGAGCGAGCTGGCGGATATGCAATACAAGAAATTGGAAAAAAATTGGTAGAAAAAATTGATGGTGATTTGGACAGTGCAATCGGGCTTCCGGTAAAAAATATTTTAGAATCATTAAAAGAATTTGAAGAATAATATGAACCTCGATTTGTCAAAAATTAAAAAAGTATTTTTTGTTGGGATTGGCGGAATTGGGATTTCGGCGATTGCTCGCATGTTTTTGCAGGAAGGCAAAACGGTGCTTGGTTCTGATATGTCCGAAGGCGAAGTCACCAAAGAATTGGCAGACCTCGGTATTCCGATTTTTATCGGCCAAGGTTTTGATTTGATTCCAAACGATGTGGATTTGATTGTGTACACAACGGCAATCAAACATTATGATCCGAAATTGGTGGAACAAATTTCGGCGACAGGAATTCCTGCAAAAACATACCCAGAAATGTTGCATCTCGTGACTGCAAATAAATATACAATTGCTGTGTGTGGCACGCATGGCAAGACGACGACAACGGCAATGATTGCAAAAATTTTGATTGAAACCAAAAAGGATCCATCGGTAATCGTCGGCTCACTCCTCAAAGAATACAAATCAAATTTGATTGTGGGCGCGAGCGAATATTTTGTCGTGGAAGCATGCGAATACGAACGAAGTTTTCTCAATATTAATCCCAAAATTACCGTGATCACAAATATCGAAGAAGATCACATGGATTATTACAAAGACATTGCCGATATCGAGAATGCGTTTTCGAAATTTCTCGATCAGACAGGTGAGTACGTCGTGTGTGATCCCAGTGACAAAAATCTTGCGCCAGTGCTTGAGGGTAAAAACATACAAATAATTGATTACACAAAATATTTAGATAAAGTGCCAAAGCTTTTGGTTGCCGGGATTCATAATCACAAAAACGCTGCGTGCGCGCTCGCGGTCGCAGAAATTTTGAAAATAAATAATACTGATGCACAAAACGCTGTGGCAAAATTTTCTGGCACATGGCGTCGCATGGATCTCAAAGGTACAACGAAAAACGGCGCGATTGTGTATGACGATTACGCGCATCATCCAACCGAAATCAAAGCGAGTCTCGAAGGCTATCGTGAATTGTATCCCAAAGGTAAACATAAAATTATTGTCGTGTTTCAACCACATTTGTATTCACGTACAAAAGCATTATTTGCAGAATTTACCACTGCATTCAATGAAGCCGATGAAGTATATTTCTTGCCAATCTTTTTTGCTCGTGAAGAGTTTGACCCGACAATTTCATCAGAAATTTTGGCTGATGCGGTTGCCCAAAATGTACCAAGCGCACGAGCCTTCAAAGATTTCGAAGAAGCAGAAAAATTCATTCAACAAGCTAACTTGAGCAAGGGGGATATCCTTGTAACTATGGGTGCGGGGAGAGCATACGAAGTGGGTGATATACTTCTCTAGTTTTTTTGTGTTTAAATTTGACTTCAATCATATAATATGTTATTATATTTTTGAATCAAAAACATGTTATTTTATGCAAAAAGAATCAATTGATTTTTCAAATTTGAAATTATTTTATGAAAAGGCCTTAGGGATCTTGTCTACTGAACCTAAATATACCTCATCGTTTTATGAGGATCATTTTCTGTTTAAGCCAGATATAATTTCTATCGAAGGCGCAGAAAAATTATTCTGGGAATTTGTGAAAGAAAATATTCCTGTGGTTGCTTCAAAAAATATTTCTGATATCTCGAAGTTTGAAAAAAGAATCACTCTCGTCTCCGAACGTACAATGCTTGTGATCATTATAATGCGTTGTTTTTCAAACGATTTCTCGGGATATACAGAGATTTGTACTGTAATGGTTGATGTTTAGTGAATAAGGAATGATTTTATCATTCCTTTTTTTGTCTCTATTTTAATTATGCTAGAATGGTTTTGTGAAAAACAATACTGATTTTGATACTGAATACAAGAAATTAAATACCGAGCAGAAGAATGCTGTTGATTCGCTTGATGGCCCCGTAATGGTTATTGCCGGTCCTGGTACGGGCAAGACGCAGGTACTTGCACTTCGAATTGCAAACATTTTGGACAAAACTGATACGCCGGATAATGGTGTGCTGTGTCTCACGTTTACCAACGCGGGCGTGCATGCGATGCGCGAGCGCTTGCTCAAGCTCATGGGCTCACGTGGCGCCAAAGTTGTTGTTTCGACATTTCACTCATTCAGTAAAAATCTCATCGATAAGTATTATTCACTTATCGGATTTGATGAATTACCGACACTGCTCGATGATATGGAATCAATCGCGCTTGTGGATGAAATTTTGGAGGCGGGTGTGTGGCACCATTTGCGTCCACGTTCGGATTCAGCCAAATATTTCAGCGACCTCAAGTCGCTTATTTCGCTTCTCAAACGCGAAAATTATTCTCCCGAAAAATTCCTAATCGAAATCGAAGCCGAAATCGAAAATTTACAAAACGATCCAGAAAATATTTCGTCGCGGGGTGCAACCAAAGGTGAATTGAAGAAAGAAATCAAAAATAAAATTGAAAGTTTAGAGCGTACCAAAGAAGTTGTGGCTTTTTATGAAGAATATGAAAAATTAAAATTCAAACGAGCATTTCTCGATTATGATGATGTGCTTACATACGCCGTACAACTTGCGCAGACATCTGAAGAAGTCAAAGCATATTTACGCGAAAATTATTTGTATGTGCTTGTCGATGAACATCAAGATTCTAGCGGTGTACAAAACGCATTTCTCGAAGCCGTATGGGCCGAGACTGAAAAGCCAAATATTTTTGTTGTGGGAGATGACCGTCAACTCATTTACGGATTTGGAGGTGCGTCAATCGAACAATTTACGAATTTTCGAAGTTTGTTTGGTAAAGCCAAGGAAATTACTCTTATCGAGAATTATCGCTCAACACAGACGATTCTCGACGCTGCTGAAGCACTGCTCCAAAGCGTTCTCGCAAAAGGAAAACTCAAAAGTAACTCCAAAGCAAAAGAAGAAAATATTTGTATCAAGGAATGTGATTATCCACGTGATGAAATTATTTCTGCAGGTTTGGAAATCAAAAAACAAATTGAAAACGGTGTTGTCGAAAACGAATGTGCAATACTCGTGCCCAAAAATTATCAAGTTCGCGCTGCAGTGCAAATTTTACGCGATATGGGAATCAATGTGGCGTCATCGGGAACGGTTTCGTTTTTTGCACAACCAGAAACGCTTACGATTCGCAGAATCTTGAGTGTGCTTGCGGATCCGTTTGATAGTCAGTCGCTCGGCGAACTTTTGCTTGATGCAACGATTGGAATTCCAGTGCTTTCTGCGCATCAATTTTTGCGTGCGAATGTGCGCAAAATAAATTTAGAAACGCTTTCGCACTGTGCGAACTCGTTTTTGCCAACAGATCAAATCGCGCGCTTTGGCGTGCAGATGAATGACTGGATGCGCGCTTCTCAAGAGCTCGGTATCTACGCGCTCGTACAAAAAATCGGTGAAGATTTATTTTTTGCACAACCAACTGATCATGAATTACTTATACGTCGTGTCGAAATTATTCGCACGTATTTGCATCTGCTCACTGGAATTCAAAGTAAAAATCCAAATATAACGCTTGCAGAATTTGTCGCAGATTTGAATCGTCTTGAACATTACGGACACGAAATTCCACTTGCGGTTTTCTCGGCGAATTCAGGCGTGAAAGTTCTCACGCTTCACGGATCAAAAGGTTTGGAATTTACATTCGTGCACATTGCACATCTCGATGAAGGTTCATTGATGAAGGGCAGACGGCAAGGATTTGCCTTGCCAGAGCGCGTAGAATCGCTTATACAAGCAAAGGATGAACAGGTTGCACGTAGAGAGCTTTATGTAGCAATAACGCGTGCCAAAGCGCATTGTACGCTTTCATATTCGCGACATTCATACACGGGTGGCGAACTTTTGCCTGCATCGATTTTGGCAGATTTACCAGAAACTTTGATTGAGAAACAAACTATTTCTGAAACCGAAGGCGAATTGCTCAAAAATGATCCAAAAATTTACATCGCTCGCGGTTTGGCAAAAAATAAAACATCACTTGCCGAACTCGGACAAATTGTTGCTGGAGAATTTGCTAAATTAAATGTTTCGGTCACACTCCTCAATAATTTTTTTGAGTGCCCGTGGAAATGGTATTTCAGAAATTTATTGCAATTACCAGAAGCCAAAACCGAGAGTTTGTTGCTTGGTTCGGCGGTGCATTCGGGAATTGAATACATTATCAAAAATCGTGAAGATGGAGATTTCACAAATTTGGATGAAATAATTTTGCAAACGCTTCAAAAAGAAAATATTTCTGACGAAAAAATGATAAAAAGAATGGCACGCGAGACCAAACACATTTTGGAGAATTTTATCGCACATTATTTGCCCAAAATTTCCGAACACGCCCAATCTGAACGCTCAATTTCGTATCATGACGTGCATTTTCCTGATCTCAAATTTTATGGAAAGATTGATCTGACTGAAAGTACTGAAAACGGTTTTGTGGAAGTCACTGATTTCAAAACCGGAAGCGGAAAATCAAAAAATATTATCGAAAAACGCGATGAAGAGGGTAGATTGAGTTCGTTTACACGCCAACTTGCGATGTATACGTATCTCATTTCTGGTGCCGAAAAGGGTACGGAAGTTATGCTATCGAAATTGCTCTTTTTAGAAGAAAATCCGAAATCAAAAGACGCAGTCTACGCAACAAAAATCACTGGCGAAGAAATGGAATTACTCAAAAAAGATTTCGCTGATTATAACGAACTTTTGCAATCAGGAAAGTGGGTAGAGAGAAAATGTTATGCCAAAATGTACGGCAAAAATGAAGAATGTGAGCACTGCGCAAAGGCACGGATGTTGTATAATTAAATTCATATTTTATGGAAAAAACAAATTTAAATTCAGGTCCCAAAATTGAAACTGCTCCTCAACGAGAAAGTTTGGAAGAATTTTTGAAAAAATCTGGTCTCGAACACGTGCCAAAAATTGAAACTACGTTTTTCTTTAATACTCACGACACAAAAGAAGATGGGGAAAAGGTTATAGAATTTCTTAAGCAAGGTGATTTCGATATTTTTGCGCCAGAAGCTGCGGGATGGGGAGAATTTCAACTTGATTCATATAAAAAAGCTTCGAATGGAATTTTGAATCCAGACGATTTTGATAATCAAAGAGCTTTAGAGGGAAAAGAACGCATTCGAGATCATGTCAGTGAATATAGTTGGGCGATATTTCAGGGTATCTATAATTCAAAAAAAGAAATACTTTTTATTGATGTTCCCGAAGAAAATAACCAAAAACTTGTAGAAGTGCTTGATAATTTAAAGTTGGATTTTTTAATCCATGAAATTAAATTACCTAGTATGAATTTTGAAGACGCAAAGAGATTGGTTATTGAAGCAGTATCAAAAAGTTCAAATGCTCAAATGGAAAGAGAAGATTATATTTTAGAAAATTTTTACAAAACAATCGCAGATGCTTTGAAACATAATCCTGATCTACAGAAGAAGGCAAATATAAAGATGCTTGCATCGATGGGTGCATTTCATACACGCCTATATCATGAAATGAAGAAAAATAATGATGTTGCAAGAGTGTATGATCGAAAAATGCCGTATGTGTATAGCGCGGATACAGCACTTCATAGAAACATGCATTTTTTTGGTCCGGAGAGTTTTGGTAAGCATGCATACAAATATATTCTTGATAAAATTTTAATTAAATTAACAAATGTGGTTTCAGGAGAAGAATTACAGAAAGCTGTAACTACATTTTCTGAGGATCAAACAAAAGAACTTTTTGAGTTGTATAAAAATAAAAGATTGGATGAAAATTGCAATGAAGAGCTTGCTCATTGGATACAAAACGAGTTAAAAAAATAAAATATTTTTCAGTCTAAAAATATGGCTTTTTTGGTGATTTCGGTGTAATATCTGGAGATGGATACAGGAACCGAACACCCGCTTTCTATCGTGCGAAATGAGGCTTATGAAATCTTTTCAGAGCTCGGTTTTGAGATTGCCGATGGGCCGGAATTGGAGACGGAATGGTATAACTTTGATGCGTTAAATGTTTCCAAAAATCATCCAGCGCGAGATATGCAAGACACGTACTGGATCAAAATGACTGAATCAGAAATTGAACAAGCACAAGCCGGCGAGCGAAGTTCGCGACCAGTTTTGCGCACTCATGCCACAAGTGTTTCTGCGCGAATGCTCGAAAAAGCTTCACATGAAAATAAAAATACGTGCGCGTATATTTCTATCGGAAAAGTTTTTCGAAATGAGGCGACTGATGCCACACACGAAGCACAATTTTTTCAAATCGATGGTTCAATGATTGGCGAAAATATAAATCTTTCAAATATGAAGGCAGTTCTTTTGAAATTTTATAAAAAAGTTTTGGGCGAAGATATTGAAATCGAATTTCGTCCGAGTTTCTTTCCGTTTACTGAGCCGTCTGTCGAAGTTCACGCCAAATTCAAAGGCAAATGGCTCGAAATGATGGGCGGAGGAATGTTGCATCCAAATGTTTTGAAAAATGCTGGATTTGATCCAGAAAAAGTTCAAGGATTTGCATTTGGAGGAGGGCTTGATCGTATAGCAATGATTAAATACAAAATTCCAGACGTTAGACTTTTCTATCAAGGTGACTTGCGACTCAATCAGTTTTAATTATTTTTTTGCATTTTTATTTCTCAATTTTAATTTATGAAAATATCATATAGTTGGCTCAAATCATATGTTCCGGAATTGCCTGATGCAGAAAAACTGTGTGATGTTTTTACGTATCATTTGTGTGAAGTTGAAAGTTTGGAAACATTGCCAGAGGGTGAAAAAATTTTTGATTTAAATATTTTGCCAAACCGTGCGCATGATTTGCTCAGTCATCAGGGAATCGCACGAGAATTGGCGGGACAATTGGGTTTGAAATTCCACGACGCGACGCCGATGTACAAAATTCCGGAATCCTTACCTACGAAGTTGCAAATCGAATCACAAACGGATAATTGTAGACGATATACGGGCCGAATTGTGCGAAATATCACTGTTGGACCGTCGCCAGAATGGGTTGTGAAGTATTTGGAATCGATAGGGCAGAGAAGTATCAACAATATCGTCGATGCGACAAATATCGTGATGTATGATTGTGGGCAACCATGTCATGCATTTGATATTCGAAAAATTCCCGGAGAAAAAATAATAATAAAAAACGCAAAAGATGGCGAAGAATTAGAATTGCTCGGTTCAGAAAAAATAAAAGCAAAATTAAAAAATTCAGACACGGTAATTGCCAATGCAGATGACATGACGCTTGGAATCGCCGGCGTAAAAGGTGGATTACATTCTGGTGTGCAAAACGATACGACAGAAATTGTATTGGAAGTCGCGAATTTCGATCCAGTTGCTGTGCGAAAGACTGCACGACGACTCGGAATTCTCACAGACTCGGCAAAACGATTTGAAAATGATTTGTCGCCGACATTGTGTGATTTCGCGATGATGGAATTATCTGCATTGATTGTCGAGATGTGTCCTAATGCACAGTTTGAAACCATCGTCAATTTTGAACAAAAACCACCCGAAAATTTGCGAAAAATTACATTTAAAACAGCGCAAATCAACAACATGCTCGGCAGTAATATCTCAGATGGGGAAGTTGTAGCTATTTTGCAAAAATATGCCTTTAATTATACGCAAAATGGCGATGTGTTTGAACTCGAAATACCCGCCATGCGGCTTGATTTGTGGTCTATAAACGATGTTGCGGAAGAAATTGGACGCATTATCGGCTACGATACGCTCGCGCCAGTTATCCCCAAGATAGATTTTGATAAAAAAGTAAACGAAAAACACGAAAAAATTATGCGTGCGAGAAACGTATTGCTTGCGCATGGATACAGCGAAGTCATGACATATTCGTTTGCAAAAAGCGGTGTGATAGAAGTTGCATATGGAACGTCGGGAGAAAAATTTTTGCGAACAAATTTATCTGATGGAATAAAAAAATCATATGAACTAAATCGTTTGAATGCACATCTTTTGGGGTGTGATGAAATAAAAATTTTTGAAATCGGAAATATTTTTCTAGAAAAAAATGTTGAGCACACACACATAGCAATTGCCGACAAAAAAGGCGTAAAAGAATTTTCTGTAGAAAATTTTGCAGAAAAAATTTCTGACGAAAATAATTTGTCACAAATTTTGTTGATCGAAAAAATAACTGATACAAAAATTTTTATACAAAATTTCAACAAGAAACATTTTTCTAAAAAAGAAATTTTTTCGGCGTGGTCACCGTTTCCATTCATTACTCGCGACATTTCGGTGTGGGTTCCGGAGCACACAGACCCAGAAATTTTGCTTCAAATTTTTGTCGAGCATGGTGGTGAACTTTTGGCACGCACTCCGCAACTTTTTGATATGTTTTCAAAAGAAAATAAAACATCTTTTGGTTTTCGTTTGGTGTTTCAATCGCAAAATAAAACGCTAACTGATGAGGAAACATATACTATTGTGGATAACATCAATAATACGTTGAAAAATAAGGGTTATATCGTACGTTAAAAATTAGGTTTTTCAAGCGCGAATTTTATTTTTGCCTTATAATATAAGGGTACTTGAGTGATTTTGAATTTCTTTTTTCGACCGATTTCGTCATCACGTACTTTTAAGGCAAAAAAAATGGACAAAAACCCACAATTTTTATCACAAAAAAATCCCGAAAACAGACCTACTTCCTTCCTCAAAAAAATAGAAAATCTATTCCATAAAAAATGGGCTTCTTTTGCATTTCCCGTTGTGGTTGTTGCGATTTTTTTGTCATACGGAATCTTTAAATCGTTTGCGTTTCCGTACTCACCAAATAGCGTTTTGGACCCTTCGTGTGGACCAACAGATCCGAACTGTTATGTTCAAATTTACCCATTGACAACAAACCTCACAAATGGTCAGGTTTTGTCGAATAACGGAACGAGTACTTTTTGGATTGATACGGTCATTAGCGCTACTGGAACAGTTGGACGAATTACACGAACTGGAACTGCAACATCTGCAACATTTGATTTGGCTACAATCGGAACTTCAACAAGTTATACATATCCAAGTGATATTTCAGTTGATCAATATGGCAGAATTATTTCTGCAACATCTGGAACTGTTATTGCGAGTGCAACTGGAACTGCTGGAAATATTATTAATACTGGAACTGCAACAAGCGTTCAATTTAATTTGGCGACAACAGGAGTTTCTGCGAATACTTATTTTAATGCAAATATTACAGTTGATGCATTTGGAAGAATTACAAGTGCAACAAGTGGAACTTCGACAAGTGGTGGAGTTGGCACAACGTACTACGAAGGTGCAGGACTTTCGCTTAGTGTAGGTAATGCATTTTCTCTTGATTTAAATCATGCAAATACATGGAATGCATTACAGTCATTTAATCAAAATAATTTCCGACTCAACAACGGCGCGGGAACTTTTGGTGTTGTAATTAACGTTCCAAATTTGCTTGCTGCAAATTATACACTTACACTTCCTGCTGACGGCGGAGCCCCTGGACAATTTTTGCAAACTGATGGAAGTGGAAATACATCATGGGCAACTGCGCTTATGACTGCAACCGGAACCGCTTCACGAATTATACGAACTGGAACTGCAACATCTGCAACATTTGATTTGGCTACGACAACGACGGGGGCAGCAATTTCATACCCAACATCAATTACATACGATGCATTTGGAAGAATCACGAGTGCAACAAGTGGTTTGCCATCAATGAGTGGAATACTTTCTGCATCTCAGCAAGTTGCATATGCAAGTAGTACGACTGGTGTTATGACGGGTGATGGTCGATTTACTTTTGATGATGTCGCTGACAAACTTACTTTAAGTGGAACGCTCGATTTAAATTCAACGGGAAATATTATTAACCTTGTAGATCCGGTCAATCCAGATGATGCTGCGAATAAGCAATATGTCGATAAATTTGTTAACGGACTTTCATGGAAAACTGGTGTTGTAGCTGCAACTGCTTCATCAACATTTGGTGCTTACACGTACAGTAATGGAACTCTCGGTGTTGGTGCAACGTTGGCAAGTACATCAACCTCTGTTGCAACTATCGATGGGATAACAATTAATGTGGGAGATCGTATTCTTTTGAAAGATGAAACAACTGTATCAAACAATGCAAATTCTGGTGCAGTAAATGGTATTTATGTCCTTACTCAAAACTTGGGTGTCGCTATGACAGGCACTACAACGCTTGCAACATCTACAATTCTTACTCGTTCCACAGATGACAACACAAAAGCATTAATGAAAAATGCGACAGTGTTTGTAGCGAGTGGTACAACAAATGCAAACTCTGCATTTACACAAACAAACTCTAATGCAACTATCGGTACGAATGCAATTTCTTGGACAACATTTCTAAATTCAATTTATGCAGCGGGTCCTGGTTTGCATGCAACTGGAACAACATTCTCTCTCAATCTCGCTCATTCAAATACATGGTCAGCTCCACAAATATTTTCTGGTTCAAACTTTAGACTCCAAGATTCATTATCTTCAGGACAAATTATGTTGAGTGCCTCGAGTACTTCGAGTACATATGCATTGATGTTGCCATCTGTACAAGGCGCGTCTTCGACATTTATGCAAAATGATGGAAACGGAAACCTTACTTGGGTAAAATCATTTACTGCATCGTCAGGACTTTTGCTTGATCCAGCAACAAATGCATTCTCTCTCGATATCAACCATGCAAACACGTGGACTGCGATACAAGGATTTGATTCAGGAAAGTTTAAACTAAACGGAAGTAGTTCTGGGTATGTTGCAATAAATGCAGCAACGACAACAACACCATACACATTGGTATTGCCAAATGGTTCAGGTATTTTGGGACAAGTTCTTTCGACTGACGGAAGTGGAGTTACTTCCTGGATCACTCCAACAATCAGTACTGCAACCGGAACCGCAGGAAGAATCGTCTCAAGTGGAACTGCAACATCAGTAACGTTTGATTTAGCAACAACTACTGCAATCGTTGGTGATTACACAAACGCAAATATTACTGTTGATCAATACGGTAGAATTACTTCGGCAACATCAGGTACATCAACAACAGGTTCAATCCTTACAGGAT
>JBAXTD010000004.1:0-40900 GCA_037130335.1 bacterium | reverse complement strand
ACAGAAATTATTCCAGAAAGTGAAATGGTTAACCGCTTCTTGAGTGAACTCAAAAAAATCAATGTTGAAATGCGTGACGAAGAAATCGCAAAACGATGGCTCACTCTTTCAAAAGGAGTAAAAAAGAATCCACTCGGTGAATACGGACGATCAGGAGCATCAGGCGTAAAGGCTCGTGGAATCAAAGATTTTGCATATCTCATGATGCGTAAACATGGTTCTCCAATGCATTTCCGCGAAGTTGCAAAAGCAATCACAAATACTTTCGACAAGAAATGTCACACAGCTACATGTCACAATGAGCTCATCAAAGACAAACGTTTCGTTCTCGTAGGACGTGGAATGTATGCGCTCTCTGAATGGGGATACAAGCCTGGAGTTGTCCGCGATGTTATCAAAGAAATTTTGAAACGCGAAGGTCCAATGACAAAAGAAGATGTTGTAGACAAAGTTCTCAAGGAACGATACCTCAAGAAAAATACAATTTTGGTAAATCTTCAAAATCCAAAATATTTCAAAAAGAACAAAGACAAAACATATTCACCTTTGTAATAAAAATAAAAAAACACACCTCTCAGTGTGTTTTTTTATTTTGACGTCATGTTATACTTGTTTATATGAAAATAAGCGAACGAGGTTTTGCTGATTATGCAACTATTATCATTGGGTTAATATTTGGTGGTCTTATTATTGGATTTTTTCTTTCCAGTGGCGGTTTAATGAACAAAGTAAATCTAAAATCTGCAATGCGATTACCATGCGGGCTTACATATAGTGGAGTTGCTGATAATCAAAAAATTGTATTTCCTTTTGAAGTAACCGGCTATATTAATGGATGTGGATGGCAAGCAAACAAAGGATCTGCTGGTACCGTTCAGATTTTTGATGGAAAAGGATTGCCAATTACATCGGCACAAAATATACCGATAACTGACACGGGTACAGATTTACCACTCGCATTTACAGCAATTGTTCGTCCGACAGCTGCACCACAAACAGACACCGGCCAATTAGTCATCCGAAGCACGACAGGACTACTAAAAATTATTCCAGTTACTTTTTAACTAAATTATTTTTCGCAAAAAATAATAAGTAGGTTATAATAAAAGTATGTTTGGCGCAATTATTACTACTATTCTTTCTTACGCTTTTTTGATAATCAGCAAGCTCGCATTTATCTGGGGGCCGATTCTTGCTATGTATCTCGCATTCGAAATGTGGCACCATTTCGTAACTGATCGATTCATCCTCGGAATGAAGTGGACTGTTTTTGAAATTGAAGTTCCTCGTGATATCGAAAAAACTCCAATGGCAATGGAACTTATTTTTACCAACGCCATGTATCATGCAAGCTCAAAAGGTATTTGGGAAACATGGTTTGTGGGATCGCCACATTTTTGGTTCTCTCTCGAAATCGCCGGTATCGATGGCGAGGTTCATTTTTATATTCGCTCACCGTCGCGTATTAGTGATTTAGTTGAAACACAAATATACGCACAATATCCTCAAGCAAAAGTCCGCGAAGTTCCAGACTACACGTTTGCAGTTCCATTTGATGCTCCAAATAATGATTGGCACATGTGGGGATGTGAATTTACATTTGAAAAACATGATGCTGTACCAATACGCACATACAAAGATTACGGACTCGACAAACCGAGCGACAAGGAACAACAAAAAATTGACCCTCTCACACCGACAATTGAATTTCTGGGGTCACTTCGCCGTGGCGAGCAAGTGTGGATTCAACACGTAATTCGTCCATCAAAAAAAGTGTACCATTCGCACACAACACACAATCACCAAGGCTGGGTAGCTGAAGCAAACGAGGAAATAACACGCGTTATGGCGCCATACACACAGCAATTCTTTACAACCGCAGGAGCAATCAGTGGCGAAACCGGCGTACAAATTCGTCTCCCAGATACTGTAAGTGCTCGTGTAAAAAAGATGCAAGAAAAATTACAAAAACTTGGTTTCGATATCGGAATCCGAGTTGTGTGTGTAGCAGAAACAAAATATATTTCTGTTGAACAATTCAACATGACTCGTAATGCTGCTCGTTTGTTGTTTAGACAATACAATAGCCCCGATCTCAACAGTCTCGTTCGTATTAATGCAACACTTTTTGGAACGGCATGGCGCGATCCGACAAACCTCATGCTTCACAAGGTCAAAAACCGTATGCTCAACTGGTATCGACTTCGTATTTTTTATCATCCACCATTTTGGTATTCGTTTGATGTTCCACAACCGTTTGCATTGTTTTTCCCGACACTTCGTGTAAAAACCAGTGTCATGAATGTGGAAGAAATCGCAACACTTTTCCATTTCCCTGGACAAGTTTCTCAAGCTCCTTCATTTAGACGTATCGAATCAAAGGTTGCAAAACCACCTTCAAATCTTCCTATATAATTATGCGTACAATAAAAATTTTATCTCTGATACTTGTGATTTTTTTTGTTGCAATATCTTTTACAACGACTGCTCCACAAAATTTTACTTCTGGTGGAATTATTACAATTTCAGAAGGAGAAAGTTTAAAAGAAGTTGCATCAGATCTCGCACAACATGGATATATACGATCATCATTTGTTTTTACCAACCTTGTAATTCTCTCGGGTAAACAAAATTATTTATCGCCGGGTGATTATTATTTCGAAAAACCAATTTCGGTTTTTGGTGTTGCATATCAAATTGCAAAGGGTGAACATCATCTCGATCCAATAAAAATCACAATTCCTGAAGGAAAAAATATTTCTGAAACTGCTCAAATATTCAAAAGCAAACTTTCAGAATTTGATACAAAAATTTTCGAATCACAAGGAAATCAATATGAAGGATATTTATTTCCAGAAACATACTTTGAATATCCTCGTGCGAACGCCCTCAGTATACTCAGTGAAATGCGCACTATGTTTAAAACAGAAGCCGAACCAATTATCAAAAAAGAAAACACGTCAAACAGAAACGAACGAGATATCGTAATTATGGCATCACTTATCGAAAAAGAGGCAAAGGGTGCCGATGATAGGGCAATCATCGCTGGAATTTTGTGGAATCGCATCGAACGACAAATTCCACTACAAGTTGACGCCACAGTTGCATACGCCAAAAATATTCCCGAGAATGCATTGCAAAAAGGCGATACGAGTTTTGATTCTCCATACAATACATATATTTATCGAGGGCTTCCACCAGGTCCTATATCAAATCCTGGCATATTGGCACTTCAAGCAGCTATACACCCAGCAAATACTGCGTATCTCTATTATATTCACGACAAATATGGTAATATCCATTACGCAAAAACGTATGTCGAGCATCAGCAAAATATCAATAAATATCTAAGATAAATATATGGAAACACAATATTTTTCAGCAATCGGACTTGAAATTCATGCTGAATTAAAGACAAATTCAAAAATGTTTTGTGGATGCAAAAATGATCCAGACGAAAAGCGTCCAAACGTAAATATTTGCCCTGTGTGTATGGCTCATCCAGGAGCAATACCTGTACCAAACAAATCTGCAATGAAAAAAGTTGCAGAGGTTGGTTTGGCTATCGGAGGCACAATCGCAGATTTTACAGAATTTGATCGCAAAAATTATTTCTATCCCGACATACCTAAAGGTTATCAAATTTCACAATACAAATATCCAATTGTTTCTGGTGGTGAACTTGCAGGCATGACTGTCACACGAATTCATCTCGAGGAGGATACAGGTACATCCAAACACGATCGTGGAGATTATTCACTCGTTGATTACAATCGCGCAGGAGTTCCACTCATGGAATTAGTAACCGACACACATGTGTTTGATTCAATGGAGGAAGCCGCAAAAATTGGTTCAGCATTTGGAAAAGAATATCAATTACTCTTACAATATCTCGGCGTGTCAGAAGCAAATATGGAGAAAGGCGAGATGCGTGTAGAGGTAAATATTTCAATCACTAACGACAAAAACAAGCTGGGCACAAAAGTCGAAGTAAAAAACCTCAATTCATTTCGCAGTGCCGAACGTGCAATCATGTACGAACTCAATCGCATGAAAGATTTATACGAGGAGGGTCGTCAAAACGAAATCGTTCAGGAAACTCGCGGATGGAACGAAGCAAAGCAATCAACATATTCACAACGAACAAAAGAATCTGCGCAGGATTATCGATATTTTCCAGACCCAGATATTCCAAAATTCAAACTCACAGAAATGTTTGATTTAGAAGAAATAAAAAAAGGAATGCCTGAATTACCCAAACAAAAACGTGAACGTTTCGCAAAAGATTTCGGCATCAAGGCAGAAGACATCGAAAGTTATATCAACGACCGCGAACTCGGAGCATGGTTTGAAAAAATTGCCCACATTTTAGGTTCGGCAGAAAAAGTTAAAGTTGCATCAAACTACATCACATCAGATTTCCTCGGATTAAAGAAAAATAATTCAGAAATAAAGATGCCGAGCGCAGAAAATTTTGCCGAACTTATCACACTCGTAACTGATGGCAAGGTTTCTTCACGTGCAGCCAAAGATATTCTCGCAATGATTGTCATAAACGATGCATCACCACTATCTATCGCAACTGAAAAAGATTTACTTCAAAAAAACGATGAGGGCGCACTCAAAGAAATTGCATCAAAAATAATTTCTACAAACGAAAAAATTGTGGCAGATTACAAGGGAGGAAAGGAGACGGCGCTTATGAGTTTGGTAGGACAGATTATGAAAGAAACCAAAGGTAGTGCGAATCCGGCAATGGCTTCCAAAATCCTTAAAGAATTATTAGGTTAATTCACACTAAATCAATATGGCAAAAAAAGACTATTACGAAGTATTAGGTGTTTCAAAGAACTCATCCAAAGATGAGCTCAAAAAAGCATTCCATAAACTCGCACACAAATATCACCCAGACAAAAACAAAGGCGACGACAAAATGTTTAAAGAGGTAAATGAGGCCTATCAAACGCTCTCAGACGACCAAAAACGCGCCCAGTACGATCAATTTGGCGCAGACGGCCCAAGTTTCGGTGGTGGCGGTGGGGGCGGATTTCAGGGCAATATGGGCGGATTCGACTTTTCTGGATTTCAAGGCCAGGCTGGATTTGATATGGGTGATCTCGGAGACATATTTTCTGATTTTTTCGGCGGTGGTATGCATGGGGGATCACAAGCAGGGCGACGCGGACGCGATATTTCTACAGAAATTACAATTTCATTTGCCGATGCCGTATTTGGTATTACCAAAAAAATTCTTTTGACCAAAACATCTACCTGTGACACATGTCATGGATCAGGTGGTAAACCAGGCTCCAAACAAGTAACCTGTTCGCACTGCAATGGTAAAGGACAAATTCGAGAAACAAAACGTTCAATACTCGGCACATTTGCAACTACAAAAATGTGTGATATTTGTAATGGTTCAGGCACAGTTCCCGCAGATATGTGTGTCACATGTAAAGGCGCAGGTGTAAAGAAAAAAGAAGAAGAAATCGAAATAAAAATTCCAGCTGGTATTGAACCAGGCGAAATGGTTCGCATGGCAGGCCTCGGCGAAGCAATCAAAAATGGCACAGCAGGGGATTTGTATATTAAAATAAATATCACACGTCATCCTGTGTTTACTCGCGAAGGTTTAAATCTGTATATGGATCTCGAAATCAAACTTTCAGAAGCGATTCTCGGTGCCGAACACCCAATCGAAACACTCGACGGCAAAGTAACAATGAAAATTCCTGAAGGAATTGCATCAGGCACCCAACTTCGCATTCGTGAAAAAGGCATTCCATCAAACCGCGGCAAACGAGGAGATTTGATCGTCAAAGTTATCGTCAAAATCCCAACTAAACTTTCAAAAAAAGCAAAAGAAGCTATCGAAACACTCAAAGAAGAGGGGTTGTAAAACAAGCATTATTCATACTCCCTTGCCAAAATCCTTGACATATGGTGTGAGTTTGGTAATATTTTAAAAAAACATATTCATTCACACACTCAAAAATATTATTATGACTGTCTTACGAATCGAGATCGAAGAAATTAAAAATTATATCTTCATTCGGGCTGTTAAGCCCAAAGAAACAAAAATTATTCGTCAAATTGAAACTCTCCTATATCATTTTAGACAGATTGGTGTTATACCAACAAAGTTTGAAAGATTGGTAGAATTAGCAAAAAACGGATTTTTATTCGTAGCCTTTGCAAGAGAACATTTTGTTGGATGTTCAGCTATTACGGCTGAGTATCCCGATGGCTCATTTGAGTTTGGATCGTGGGCTGTCCATACATCATTTCAGAGAGGTGGAATCGGCAAGCATTTACTCGAACAGACACTTCTAGTTGAAAAACTTGAAGGAAAAAAAGTTATTGCTGTCGCAAATAGTAATTCAGCTCCAATTTTTAAAAAAATGGGATATGAATTAATTTCACAAAATAATGTTCATCAAGATTTCTTTAATTTTTGCCAGATTTGTTCTTGCCCAAACAAAGACAAACTGAATAACGGTCAAAAATGTGTAGACAAATTTTTTCTTTTGCAAAATGCAGTTCACTGAATTTGGTTATAATTTTTAATTAATATTAAAAAGCTTGCTATCTGCAAGCTTTTTTTATATTCTTTTTGTATATGAACATCATACAAATTTTTAAAGAACTTGTTTCGATTGATAGTCCAAGCGGAGAAGAATCTGCAATATCTCAATACATTATCGCATGGGCAGAAAAACATAATTTTTCGATCAAAAAAGATAAGTTGGGTAATTTAGTTATTCGCACAAATAACAAAAAACCAGCAAAAGTTTTTTTCTCCGGACATCTAGATACCGTAGAACCAGGTAGAGGAATTGTGTGTGTTGAAAAAAATGGATATCTCACAAGTAGTGGAAAAACAATTTTGGGTGCAGATAATAAGGCGAGTCTCGCAGGAATCTTGCATGCTATTTCTACGTATAATATAAGCCCCCTGCCATCAATTGAACTTGTGTTTACAACAGAAGAAGAAACGATAATGAACTCACAATTTATTAATCCCAAAATAATTACCGCGCCTGTCGGATATATTTTTGATGCACCATTTGAATTCGGAGGTATTGTTACTGCTTCACCTTACATTCAAGATTTTTCTTGTATCATCACTGGAGTTGCATCACACGCATCAACACCACACGAGGCAAATTCAGTATTTCCAATTTTAAAAAATATCGTAGAAGGCATACCATGCGGATATATTCAAAACAATCCAGCATTCGGTACTATAAATATCGGAATGGTGTCTATGGGAACTGGCGTCAATACAATTCCTGGAAACCTAGAAATAAAAGGTGAAATTCGTTCATTCGATAAAAAAATTTTTATTTTAAAGAAAAAAGAAATTGAAAACTTTTTTAAAACATTTAAAAAAGAAAACAAAAAATATACTGTTGATTTTGTTTTTAAAAATTACGCAGCTGGATATGTACACAAGGAATCATCAATTCTTGTATCAAATGCAAAACAAGCACTCGAAAATATTGGAAGAAAAGTTCATATGATGCGTCCACAGTCAGTAAGTGATGCAAACCATTTCAACGGATTTGGTATACCAACGCTTGTGATTGCTGAGGGAACGCAATTTGCACACACTACTCGTGAGCGAATTTCAACCAAAGATCTCACGGATATTTCAAACCTAGTTAGTGCAATTATCACCATGTATCGCTAATATTTTATTTATGAATCATTTACTTATCGCAAAAGCATCTTCAAGGCTTGGTATGAAATTTATTCCTCACGGAGGAGTCGAACTTAATTTGGGTGTCGAGACTGGCCCAGACGCAGTACTCGATGCAAATTTTTTACAAAAAATCGAACAAACGAATTCAGTAGACCTTTTCGATTACACATTTTCTGATCCAGACCATATCGATGCAAAAACATACTATCCCATTATCGCCGAAGAATCCGCAGCGTTCGCAAACGAACTTGAGCATATGCTCGAACACAAAAAATATTCTGGTGTGATTACTATCGGTGGTGATCATGGTGTCGGATATGCAACATTTCTCGGATTACTTCGTTACCATAAAAACAAAAAGGTCGGCATCATTAGTTTTGATTCACACGCGGATTTGCATTTACAAAAAACAAGCCCATCGGGGAACTTTCATGGGATGTGGCTCCGACCGTTTTTTGAGAAGTTTGACGATGAGTCGATTGCGTCAGTTGTAAATGTAAAGATTGATCC
Organism: bacterium; assembly: GCA_037130335.1. Classification (GTDB taxonomy): domain Bacteria; phylum Patescibacteriota; class Minisyncoccia; order Phycocordibacterales; family UBA9973; genus CAITQP01. Next base: position 32,685 of record JBAXTD010000004.1, on the reverse strand, counting down.
GCATAATTTTTTATATGTTGGAAATCTAATCATCGAAGAAGAGGAGGTGAGATTCATCAAAGAAAAAAATATTGCAACGATTGATTCAAAAATGATTGAAGCAGATATCACAGGCATGATCAAAAAAATCGCCGATCTCTGCGCAAATGTTGATGTAATACATGTGACATTTGATGTTGATGTATTCAAACAATCAATTGTGAGCGCAACCGGCACACCCAACCCAGACGGATTCGAAGTCGAAATGGTCACACAATGCATCAAACCAATCATTGATTCAGGTAAATTATTCTCAATGGATTTGGTTGAAGTTAATCCAAAAAAGGAGAATTCCGGTCCTACAATCGCAATCGGACAAATGATTATTGAGCAATTTTTGCCTGGATTTCAATCTTAAAGTCTATACAGCTGTGGATAAATGAGCAAACTTGCTTTACAAATGATTTCGTTGTGATATAATTTTCGCATTATAAAAATAAGCCTGACAAGCGTACAAACAATTTTTTACGAGAAATGAAACCTAATTCATCATTTTCCAAAAAACTTTGGAAAATCGGTTCAAAAGAATACAACACACAGTATTTTGATTTCAATAAAGATGGTGATCTTATTATCAAAGAAGGTCATAATATTTATAACGTACGATATTTGGCAGAAAAAATGGGAACCTCGCTCGAGATTCTCATGCCATTTGTTGTCGAGGAACGTCTCGAAGACTTTCTAGATTTAAATAAAGAACTTTCCAAAAAAATTGGCTACCAAGGTAAGTTTTTTTACCATTACCCAATGAAGGTTAATCAAAACAAAGAAGTCGTCATGGCGCTTGTGGGTGAAGGTGCACACCTCGAAACTTCTTCATACAATGACCTCTGGCTCATCAAAAAGATGCTCGAAGCCGAGAGTTTCAATCCAAATATTCGAATTCTCTGCAACGGGCCAAAAACAGATAAATATATGAATTTGATTGATGAACTTCAACACAAAGGAACGAAAGTTTTTCCTCTCATTGAAGGTCCAAGTGAACTCAAGCTTTTGCAACATTCACGATACGACGTGGGTATTCGTTTGGATATGCCTGTAAAAGCAAATTCAATCTGGAACAAAACAATTGATCGTTTTGGATTTCCAGCAAAAGATATTTTGGAAATGGGAAAATTCAAAAATCTAAAAATTTTGCATTACCACATTGGTTCGCAAATCGAAACGCTTAATGATGTACTCGGGCCAATCAAATACGCACTTGATGTATTCTTTAAACTCAAGGAAATAAATCCATCACTTGATACACTCGATATCGGCGGAGGAATGCCAATTCCGTACGAGAGAACAAAAAGTTACCCCGTTGAAAAATTAATGGAGAAAATTTTTGAACTTCTCAAATCAGAAGCTGATAAACGTGGAGTCGCTCATCCAAACTTGATCTGTGAATGGGGTAGATACATCGTAGCTCCAGCACAAATTACAATATACAAAGTAATTGATACAAAAAAAGTAAACGGTAAAAAACCAGTTGCAAAAAAATGGTATGTGATCGACGGAAGCTTTATGAATGATTTGTGTGACACATGGGCAATCAAACAAAAGTGGGCGATCGCTCCAGTAAACAATCGTGGTGATGGAGATTTAAATGATGTATGGCTCGCAGGATCAACATGTGATTCTGATGATATCTATACTGGAGTAAACGGTTCAGTTAAACTTCCTGATTATGATCATGACAGCGATCAATCAATGTATGTTGTTGTTTTTGACACTGGTGCATATCAAGCATCACTTGCAATGAAACACTGTTTACTTTCTTCTCCAATGAAAATCATTATTGAAAACGGACACGTAGTTGTCGCTCGCAAAAGAGAAAGTGCCGATGAAGTTGGAAAGAATTTCGGATGGTAGCATTTTTAATTTATTAGGTATAAAATTACACACATGAATAATAATTTACCAACGTTCGAATTTATATTAAAAAATTACAAAAACTTTAACGCACGAGCACTTCGTGATGCAACAATTTCATATTGGAAGCACACCGAAAAAGGTGGCAAAATGTTTTGGGCTGTAGCTGGAGCAATGAGTTCAGCACAACTCGGCATCACACTTGCGCCTGCAATCCGCGCAGGACTTATCTCTGGAATGTCAGTGACTGGTGCAAACTGCGAAGAATCACTCTTTCGTCTCGTTGCTCATGATCATTACAAAGATTTCCCAGATTATCGTTACTTTACAAAAGAAGACGATACAAAAATTTTGGAAAACCGCATGCGCCGTGTCACAGATACAAGTATTCCTGAGGACGAAGCATTTCGCGTTGTCGAAAAGCAAATCGTTCCAACATGGAAAAAGGCAACCGCAGAAAACACTCGCCGATTTTGGCATGAATATTTTTATGAACTTATCCAACAAGTTGATCCCAAAGATTATCAAGGTAATCCAGAAGAATGCTGGTTACTCGCAGCTGCAAAGGCAAACATTCCAATCGTTGTACCTGGATACGAAGACTCAACATTCGGAAACATTTTTGCATCACACGTAAAAGTAGGTGAATGCAGTGCATCAATTGCAAAATCTGGAATCGAATACATGGGCGAGTTTTATGATCAATATCAAAAAATGTCAGAGGGAGCAGGTGTAGGATTTTTCCAAATCGGTGGAGGAATCGCAGGAGATTTCCCAATCTGCGTCGTGCCATCACTCAAATACGATATGGAGGTAAAGGATGTAAAACCATGGGCATATTTCTGCCAAATTTCTGATTCTACAACATCATACGGTTCATACTCAGGCGCAACTCCAAACGAAAAGATTACATGGGACAAACTTACCAAAGACACTCCAATGTTTGTCGTTGAATCTGATGCAACAATTTGTGTGCCGCTTATGATCAACGCGCTTCTCGAAGCAAAAGCAAACCCAGAAGCTGCTAACGAACTTATCGCAAAATACGCAAATTAATTTTGCACGTAAGCAAAACAAAAAACACATTACCTTGAGGTCGTTTGGAGGAGCGACGGCGACGGAAACCAGGAAATTTTTCAGCAGAAAAATTTCCGTGTCCGAAAGGTAATGTGTTTTTTTGTTTTTTCAAACCTATTTCTTTTTACTAACTAATTTTGATTTATAAAACGTATTAATCATATTATAAACAATCTGTGCTGCACCGTATTCGGTAAGTACGTTATCGGCAACAGGGGAGACTTCTACCACATCGGCACCCACAAGTGTGCGCTTCTCGATGATTGTTTCAAGAAGTTTGAGTGTGTACCACCATTCGAGTCCACCTTGTACGGGTGTACCAGTACCTGGCATATACGCAGGGTCAATTCCATCTACATCGATTGAAATATATACTTTCTTTGTTTTGATTGACGCAAGAATCTTTTGAATTGTCGGCACAATTAATTGACCATTTGGTTTCGTTGCGCCCCATGGAAATGTCGCAATAGTCTTTTTATTTTTTATAAAATATTCGTATTCATCTTTTGAAAACGCACGGATTCCAACCTGTACGAGCTTATATCCCATTTCATGCGCACGTCGCATCACTGCAGAGTGTGCGTATTGTGTTGCTTCGCCGTCAGTATAGTCGCTGTCATCAACACGTAAATCACAATGAGCGTCAATTTGAAAAATCGTCACATCACTTGGTTTGTGTTTCTTGGCGAGAGCTTTAAGTGAACCGAAGCTCATTGAATGTTCACCACCCAACAAAAAGGTAAGTGGTGCTTTACTATTTTCGCACGCAGACACAACTGCATTATGAGCATTTTCTGGATTCATTTTTTGCAATCCAGCAATTTCAGTTTCAGCAATTTTAATTTTCTCGGTAGATTCAACTTTAAAACGCTTATCAAAAAATTCAATTTGCGTATGCAAACATTCGACGACCTTTCGTGGACCTTCGGCAGTACCTTTATGAAATGACGCAGTTGCGTCGTATGGAGCACTAATAATATGCACGTCGGCCTCGGCCGGATTTTTTGTATTTATAATTGATTGTGGCATGAGCAGATAATATCATAAATTTTTAGTGATGGGTATTCACAATAAAATTTAAAAATAAAATTTTGTATGATATAATAAATGAATAAATTTTATGAAATTAACAACAATACAAAAATTTTGTGCGGCATTTATGTTTGGTCTAATACTTTTTTGGGTTTTTTTATTGTTGTCTGGATCCAAAAACACAAATTTTAATTATTTATTTTCTGCACTTACTAATATCATTCCACTTACTGGAGGAATATTTATTATTATAGAATCCAAACAATGGAGAGGAGCGAGCGATCTCATATATAAAGGTTTATTTTTTATGGGACTTGGTTTGCTTTTTTGGGCTTTCGGTGGGGCAATTTGGTCATATTATAATTTCTTTTTGCACATGAGTGTGCCATATCCGTCACTTGCCGATCTCGGATATGCACCGAGCGAATTCTTTTATTGTATCGGTGCAATATTTTTGTCTCGAGGTGCTGGAGCAGATCTCGGAATTCAAAATAAATATGCGAAATTTTTTGTTGCAATAATGCCAATACTTATTTTTGTCTTTTCGTACTATCTCCTAATTACAATTGGTAAATCTGGTGTATTAATCACACCGCATGATTATTGGATCAAAACTGTTTTGGATATATTATATCCAATTGGAGATTTTATAGGCCTCTGTCTTTCAGTTATAATTTCTGGTTTGTATTTTAATTTTTTGATGAAAAAATATAAATTTGGTATTGTCCTTGTACTTATCGGACTTGTTGCAATGTTCTTTTCTGATTTTCTTTTTTCGTACACTACAACACGAGCTACATTTTTTAACGGAAATTTTGCCGACTTACTTTCTACATTCAGTTTATTCTTGTTAACATTTGGTTCTATGTTTTTTCTAGAAGAAAAAGTAGAAACAAATAATACATCACTACCAACATTACAATAAATATTCACCATGATTTTTTCATCACTTTTCACACACAAAAAAAATACCTTAACGGTACCAGAAAACTTAGACAAGCAACTTTCTCCACTCGATATTAATGCGCTTCTATACAAGCGCAACACAGAACTTGCGACCAAAAATAAAGCATTGTCGCTTCTCGGACACTTGTATGAAATTAGTATTTTGACATTGAAACCTGATCAGTTGGCAAAAAATATTTCTGGATCAATTCGTGAAGCACTCAACTATGAATCGGTTTCTATTTATTTATACAAACAAGAAGCCGACACCATGACGCAAATCGGTGCAATTCGTTCAGAAAGATATCAGGAACAACTTCGATTATCTGGCCTCGATTTAGATAAGCAAGTTGCACTCGAAAAAGTTTCAAAATCAGATTTTTTTGACTCAATTGTTGTAAAAAAGACTCCAATTTTGGATAAACAATTTGGATTTCTTTTGAAAAATGGAGTGTTACAAGAAAAAGATATTAAAATGCTTGCAGATCGAGCACACCTCAAAGCCTCTATCATATATCCACTCGCGCTCGGTGATCGAATTTTGGGAATGCTCATTATTACAATGAATCGTGAATATGAATTACTACCTGACTATGAAAAAGATATCATCGGAAGTATCGTAAACGTGGTGTCTTTGGCATTTGATAAATCGCTTACGTATGAAGCCCTCCAGGACGCAAACGAAAAACTAAAAAGTTTGGATAAACTTAAAACGGAATTCTTGTCGCTCGCATCACATCAATTGCGTAGTCCGCTTACTGCAATTAAAGGATACACATCGATGCTTCTCGAAGGATCGTTTGGGGAAGTTAATGAAAAACAAAAGGAAGCAATTGATCGCGTATTTCAATCAAGTAATCACCTGACAAAAGTCGTGGAAGATTTGCTGAACGTTTCCAAAATCGAAGCTGGTGGAATGAAATATGAAATGGCTCCATTTGATATCGAAAAGGCTGCGAGTGATCTTTCGACAGACCTTTCAATTACCGCACAAAAGAAAGGCTTGTATCTCAATTTTGTCACAGACAAAAAATCTCCATACACAGTCAATGGTGATATGGAAAAAATTCGCCAAGTTATTCTCAACGTGGTCGACAACGCAATCAAATATACACAACAAGGTGGTATTACAGTTAATCTCTTGAAAGATACTGCTACCAATATGATTCGTGTGGCAGTTACCGACACAGGTATGGGAATTTCACCCGAAGAAAAAGAAAAACTTTTCCAGAAGTTTTCTCGTGGAGAAGGTGGCAAAACAAATACCGGTGGTTCTGGACTTGGTCTCTATCTCGCCAAGCAAATTGCGGAAGCACACGGTGGACACATTGCAATTGACTCACCAGGCGTTGGTAAAGGTTCTACATTTAGTATCGAATTTAAAGGTGTATAATATTGCTTATGACAAAACAAGATGAATTTATACTTTCGATAATTCTTTTGATAATTCTCGTTATTATTTTGTACGGATATTTTACGTACGGATTTTAAAACTTTGTAACGAGAGTTCCATTTTCAGAATCTTTTACTTTGTATCCTTGTGATTCAATTTCTAATCGAAGCTCATCCGCACGAGCCCAGTTTTTATTTTCACGAGCGATATCACGTTCGTTTGAAAGTTTAGAAATTTCGAGTGGAATTTCTTCTTCCACTATTGTATCCAATCCAAAACCAAACACAGTATCAAAATCAAAAAGTGTGGCTTTTTTGTCAGCATTACTGATATCTTTGTCTTTTAGCAACTCCCACATATGCGAGAGAGCTTGAGGTAAATTGAGATCATTATTGATACATTCAGTAAATTTATTTTTATACTCTATATTTATATTTCCGATTTCGTCACCCAAATCATGTATATATGAATATAAATTTTTGAGTGCATTCTCAGCGGCGGTTAATGATTCCCATGTAAAATTAAGGTGTGAATTATAATGGGCTGTGAAATAAAAATAACGAAGTGAAAGGGGATTAATGCCTCTTTTTTCTATATCATGCAAATTAAATGCATTACCCAAGCTTTTACCCATACGTCCACCATCAACCTGCAAAAACGCACCGTGCATCCAATACGCGACAAAAGGATGCTTGCCTGTAGCTCCTTGCGCTTGTGCGATTTCGTTTGGATGGTGTGTACTCTTTAGATCCTCACCGCCAACATGAATGTCAAATTGTTCACCCAAATATTTCATACTCATTGCCGAACACTCAATATGCCATCCGGGAAATCCAACACCCCAAGGACTCTGCCATTCCATATCACGCTTTTCGTTTACAGGACTGAATTTCCACAATGCGAAATCTCGAGGATTTCTTTTTTCTGGATTATATTCCACGCGCGCGCCAGCTTTGATGCTGTCCAAATTTGAAAGTTCTCCATACACATAACCTTTTTCTTCGTACAAGACGGTGTCAAAATAAATTCCATCACTAATTTGATATGCGAGTCCATTTGAAAAAAGTTTTTCTACTAGTTCAATTTGTTCAGGAATATAACTTGTGGCTTTCATCCATGCAGTTGGTTTTTTGAGGTTTAATTTATTCCAACCATCAACAAAATCTGCGGTATAAAATAATGCAATTTCCCATGCATTTTTTCCTTCACGACGCTTGGCCTTTTCCATTCGATCTTCACCGGTATCGGCATCACCAGCATTGTCACCAGTCAAATGTCCGACATCAGTGATATTCATATAATATGAAACGGTGTAGCCATTGTACGCAAGCACACGCGCGACAACATCACTCAAAATATATGTGCGCCAATTACCAATATGTACATAATCATACACAGTAGGACCACACGTATACATTCCAACATGATCTGCATGAATTGGATTAAATTTTTCTACTTTTTTAGAAAGAGAATTGTGTAGATTTAAAGCCATTTTTTTGATCGGAAATAGATAAACGAAATAAGACCGACAACAAGCATTACCCCAAACACAGCCGTAACTGATTTGATATCGTCGAGTCTCAAATAAACAGAGTTCATACCAAAAATAAAAATAATAAGCATGATTGGAAGCACAACGACGTTTACCGCAGTGAGACGTTTGATTGTCGCAGTAGTTTTGGCTGAAAGGAGAGAATCGTTGGTTTCTCGTAAATCACGAATCATTTGACGAGATTCCTCTGCGAGTTGCTCTATACGTTCATATTCACCTTCGATTGCACTTAAGTAATATGCGAAATCTTCACCGTACATTTTGATACATGCTTGAGAAAATGATTTCAATGTTTCTTTGTGGTATCGCATTGATTGTTTGATATCGATAAGTGCTCGATTTATCATTGAAATATTGGCAACCATTTCGGCTTCGTTGCCGGCAAAAATCTGTTTTTCGATATCGCGAATATCATGACCAAGTGATTCCAAAAGAAAAAGAGAATTTTTGTATAATTCTCGAACAGCAAAAAAGAAAAGAAATCCAGCGTGGGTATTGTTTTTGCCATTATTCAAATAACTTCCAACTTCAAATACTTTTGCAAACTCATGAAGTGGGTCGACAAGCTCGTAGTGGGTTGTAATCAAATTATTTTCAGTCAATACGAAATCAACTTCAGTTTCCTCTACACGTTCAGTCTTTTTATTGCGAATAGGGAAATGAAGCACGAGAAAAATTGCGTTTGAATACACGTCTACCTTTGCTCGTTCAGATGGATTAAGTAATTCTGACGAAACGACAGGGTGTAAATCAAATTCTTCGGCGATAGTAACAATTTCTTCGTGAGTGGGAGACTCAAGGTCAATCCAGTTGATTTTTTGGTGATTATAACGTGAAATCATATGCGAATATTATAACCTTTATTTTATTAGGTTTCAACACAAGGGGATTGTTGACTTTTTTAATCTATCGTGTAAAATGGCTCTTGTATGAAAGAATTCGCAATTATAGCAACCGGAGGCAAGCAATATCCCGTATCAGTCGGAGATGTTGTTCATATTGAAAAGCTTCCTGGTGAATATGTGAAAGGTGATAAGGTTGTTTTCAAGGATGTTCTCCTTGTGGACAACGGTAAAGACACAACAATCGGAGCTCCTACTATCGAAGGTGCGGTTGTGGAAGGTATTTTCCAAGAAAACGCAAAAGCAAAGACTTTGGTAGTTATGAAATACAAGGCAAAGAGCCGATACTACAAAAAGAATGGACATCGCCAACCTTACTCAGAAGTCAAAATCTCAGCAATCAAATAAATCTAAAACTAGCTCACAAAGCACAAAAAATTCCGCCTTATCAGGCGGAATTTTTTGTGCACATTTTATTTTTTACCGTCTCGATTGCAATGCATTGAGCAGTGTGTCTGCATCGGAATATTCAATCTCTGTTCCAGTCGAGAGACCTTTTCCGAGAATGGAAACTTTTAATGTATCTTCCGAGATTTTGCCAAGCTCGACTTTGAGAAGCGCATTTGTGCGTTCACCATCAGGAGTGGCCGATAATGCCAAAATAACTTCACTCAAGCCTTGATTCATTTCTTTTGAAATAAGCGTCAAAAGTTCTCGTGTTCGTATATGTGAAGCAAAATCCTTTTCGATTGCTGGCGCGAGTCCACCCAATACGAAATATGTTCCATTATATGTGCGCGATTTAATGAATCGTTCGCGATCAGCGTCTTTTTCAATCACAAGCAATTGCTCTTTATTTGTCTTTGGATCAGCGCAAACAATACACATACCGTTTACAATTTTTTCAGACAATGCAAAACATCGTCCACATCGCTTTACATTCATTTTTAACGCTTCAATCGTTTCGGTAAGTGTATCGATATATCCGCGATCAGCTGTCGCGAGGAAATATGCAAATCGCATTGCTTGGCGTTCACCAATTCCTGGAAATCGTTTGAATAATTCTTGTAATTTTTTAAGCGTATCCATATAAATTAAAAATCAACATCATCAAATCCACCTTTGGAAGTGGTCATTTGTACAGCATCAGAAAACGCATCCATGTTACCTTTATCAATTGGCAAAAAGCTCGATGTTTTTTCGTCGAAAAAGAGCTCGATGTGTCCAGTTGGACCATTACGATGCTTTTCAATCATAATCTTTGCGATGTTTGGTGGAGCATCTTTGTTGTGTTTGTCTTCACGATGAATAAACATAACCACATCGGCGTCCTGTTCGATAGATCCTGAATCACGGAGGTCAGAGAGGCGAGGTTCGCCACCACGGGCTTCCACTGCACGTGAGAGCTGTGAGAGCGCAAGCACTGGCACATCGATTTCGCGCGCGAGCGCTTTGAGCGAGTGAGAAACTTCCGTGATTTGATTAACCATACTGTCGTAACTTTTACTTGTCGACATGAGCTGGAGATAGTCGATGATAATAAATCCAATATTGTGTTCAGCTTTCATTCGACGACATGCAGAACGAATGTGCACTATAGAACTCGACGGTTGATCATCAATATAAATTGGCGCTCGAGAGAGACTATCCATCGCAGTTTGCAATTGTGAAAAATCATGATCAGACGAAAGCCGACCAGTACGCAAATTCCATGCATTCACACGAGACTCGGCCGCAAGCATACGATCTACCAATTGCTGAGAACTCATTTCCAAAGAAAATATTCCTACACCAATATTGTGTTTGGTTGCAGCGAGACGTGCAAAGTCGAGGGCGAGAGTTGTTTTACCCACCGAAGGACGTGCTGCGAGAATAATGAGGTCGGAGTTTTGAAATCCAGAAAGCAAATCATCGAGTGCCTTGAATCCTGTCGGCACACCACGAAGCTCACCTTTGGTCTCATGCAAACGTTCGAGACGAGTCCATGCTTCACCGAGTGTATCTTTGAGTGTGAGATATTTGGCACGCTTTGGACTTTCAGCAATTGCAAAAATTTCTTTTTCCGCAATGTCGAGAATTTCTTCCACCGCTTGTTGTTTGGTGTCATATCCGAGCTCAGAAAGTACATTTGCAGAATCAATCAATCGACGCAAAATATATTTTTGTTCGATAATGTCGGCATAATATTCTGCGTTTGTAGAGGAGGGAACTGAATTAGAAAGTTCAGTCAAATATTTAGAACCACCCACAGAATCCAAAATTTTCTTTTCTTTGAGTGCATGCGAGAGTGTGAGCAAATCAATCGGTTCGTTGCGAGTCGAAAGTTCAAGCATCGTTTCAAAAATCTTTTTGTGTTTGTCGCTATAAAAAGCTTCGGCATTTAATTTATCAGCGATTTCAATAAACACAGACGGACGAAGCATGATAGAACCGAGAACAGCCTGTTCAGATTCGAGACTTTGTGGAGGAACTCGTAGTTGTGTATCGCGTACCATACCCTAGATACTATCACGCACAAATAATATTCAAAAACACAAAAATGGAAAAGCCTGTGGGGAACCTGTGTAATACTTTGCAACATATTTCATATTTGTAAATTAATATATTTTCTTTTCATTTTTATATCAATTTTGCTATACTTGCCATATGAAAAAAGTATTACTTTCTGGAATCCAGCCAACGGGCGATATGCATGTTGGTAATTATTTTGGCGCAATCAAACAATTTGTTGATATGCAAAATGATTATGATGCACATGTATTTATTGCTGATCTTCACGCACTCACTACCGTTCAAAATTCTGAAACTCTCAAAAAACATATTTTTAATGTAACAGCTACCTATCTCGCATGCGGACTCGACCCTGCAAAAGTTACACTCTTTCAACAATCTGCGATCGGTGGTGAACTTTGTGAACTCACATGGATGTTTAATTGCATAACTACAGTCGCATATCTCGAACGCGCAGTTGCATACAAGGACGCAAACCAAAAAGCAAAAGAACCGACTGTCGGACTCTTTGATTATCCAATGCTCATGTCAGCAGATATTTTGATGCAAGATGCCGATGTCGTGCCTGTTGGTTCTGATCAAAAGCAACATGTGGAATTTGCTCGTGATACCGCAGAAAAGTTCAATCGTATATGGGCAAGCAATTCCTCAAACGGCGTATTCAAACTTCCAGAACCACTCATTCTCGAAAGTACTGGAATCGTTCCTGGAATCGACGGACGCAAAATGTCCAAAAGTTATGACAACACCATCCCACTTTTTGGAACTGACGAAGAAATCACAAAGGCAGTCATGTCGATTGTGACAGATTCAAGTGGTGAGCGACCCGAAAACGTGTACGCAATTCATAAACTTTTTAGACCTGAAAGCGAATTAGAAAATTTATATTCAGAAAACAAAGGCAAATACAAAATCCTCAAAGATACTCTCACAGAAGATATCAAATCATTTGTCGCACCAATGCGCGAGAAATATAATTACTACCAACAAAATCCAGAAATCGTTGCAAAAATTCTCGAAGAGGGTGGTCAAAAAATTAAAACTCGCACACAATCAAAGATGTTGGAAATTAAAAAATTAGTTGGCTTAATCTAATATGATTATCTTTAAAGCACTCAAATTTATAGTTGCTTCAATCTTGGCAGTTTTTTATTGGCCAATCAATTTACTTTTTCGAACATTCAAAACAAATTATTTCATTTGGAAAAAAGAAGATAGATTCGCATTTATTATCGCTACGCCGTTATATGTCATTTTTGTACTTATAACGACAATTTTTAGTCGTACAATCGAAGCACTTGGAGAAGCAATCCATCCACCACTCGATGGGTTTCGGTAGTCTAAAATGTTGATTTATGTTAGATTATCTGTATGAAAAATAGAATTTACACAAAGGATTTATCATCAAAGGTTGGGGAGACAATCATGCTCGCTGGCTGGGTAGACGTACGTCGAGACCAAGGCAAAATGGTCTTTTTTGACTTGCGTGATATGACCGGAATTGTCCAATGTGTTGTTCTACCAAACCACGCCGATGCAATTGTTGTAGCCAAAGAAATCCGTAGTGAATGGGTTCTCAAAGTTACCGGAATCGTCAACAAACGCCCAGAAAAAAACATCAATCCAAACATCCCAAGTGGCGATGTGGAACTTGAAGTGACAGGGATTGAAGTATTGTCTGAAGCAGCAGCACTTCCATTTGATATGTCAGTCGAAGGATACAATCTCGAACTCACCACTGAACTCGACAATCGCGCGCTCGTACTTCGCCAACCCAAAATTCAAGCGGTATTCAAAGTTCAAGAAACAATCATCGATTCATTCCGCGAATTCATGAAGCAAAATAATTTCTTTGAATTTCAAGCACCTGCAATGGTGCCCGCTACAGCCGAAGGTGGAGCAGAAGTTTTCAAAATTGATTACTTCGACAAAAAAGCATACCTTACACAATCTCCACAACTCTACAAACAAATTGTCATGTCAGCATTTGAACGATGCTTTTCAGTCAACAAAGTATTCCGTGCAGAACCATCATCAACCACACGCCACATTACCGAAATCGTTTCACTCGATGCCGAAATGGGATTTATTGATTCATGGACCGACATTCGCGACATGGCCGAAGAAACTGTTCGGTATATTTTGAGTGAGGTGGCCAAAAGAAACGCCACTCATTTGAAATTACTCGGCGCAACATTACCAACTATGATTGAAAAAACTCCGACAATTTCTCTCACTGAAGCACAGCAAAAGATTTTTGACACAAATGGACGCGATGTGCGCGGAGAAAAAGATCTCAATGCACAAGACGAACGAGAATTGTGTGAAATAATCAAAAACGAAACCGGTTCAGATTTCGTATTCGTATACGGTTACCCAACAAAACAAAAACCATTTTATGTATACCCAAATCCTGAAAATCCAGAATTCAATGAAGGTGTGGACTTACTTTGTCGCGGTGTTGAATGGCTCTCAGGTGGACGCAGAATCAACGAGTACAAACAACTCATGGATCATGTCGAGAAATGGAACATGGATCCAGCAAAAGTAAAAATGTTCCTCGAAGCATTTAAATACGGTGTACCACCCGAAGGTGGATTTGCATTCGGAGCAGAACGAATTACTATGCAACTACTAGAATTACCAAACATTCGCCAAGCCGTAATGTTTCCTCGAGACATGAATCGAATCGACGAGAGACTTTCTGAAGATGGGTATTAAAATTGAGAAATAAAAAAAATGCCTCCTTGATTGGGGGCATTTTGTTTTTTTGTACTTTAAACACAACTAAACTAAATCTAATTTCATAATGATTTTTTGCGAATCAGGAAGATTAAAAATATTTTCTCCACCCATCCTTTCAATCATTGACGACATTTGAGTATTGTTAAGTGTTCTAAGTAGTACGTTGTAACTTTGTGAATTAAAAATTTCGAATGCAAGTTTCTTGCCGATGCCTTTACATTGACAATTTGGAATTATTCCAATTTCATCGAGATAAAAGAAATTTCGATTTTCGAATTGCATACTCAGACCTGGCGCATTCACATACAAATCAAATTCTTGATTCAATATGACTTGATAACCCCACGCAAATCCGATAATTTCATCATTCATTTTTGCAACGTAACAAATAGCATTATCTTTGGTCATCTCATACATAAAATCAGTTTCGATTTTATCCAAAGGCCAATAAAGTACTAATTCATGATTACAATGATCGCAAAGTTTTTTTGCGCACATCAAAGAAAAACTTTTATTACACTTGGGGCATCGATATCCTTCATGCCAGGGATGTTCGCCGAATGTTTTTTGGTAACACACAGCGATCTGTTTAATGATATTTTGATCAGATAGATCAACTTTTAAAATTTCCATACGCTATTTATTTTTTAAAGGATTTGAAATAATTTTTAAATTTAGTTTCCAAAAATAGAAACCCTTCTCAACTGAGAAGGGGTTGGTTTCGAAAGGTTATTTCAAAAGCAATCCTTTTTCAGCTGAGGATTTAGTTTGATGGTGATGGAGCTTTGCAATAATTTCTTTATAGCCACCCTTGCCATTATTAAGCCACTTCGAAACCCTAGCAACTGTTGTCGAACTAAAACCTGTTTCTTTTTCGATTGTTGAATAGGGAACTTTATTAGATAGCATTTGAGCAGTTTTTAATCGTTTTGTAAATTCATCAATTTCTCCAGAAGTCATGAGGTCACGCAAAAACCTTTTGGCTTGCTCAGCGTTTTCGAGCGAAAGCAGTGCCTCGATAAATTGTTTTTTTTCGTTTGTATTCCAATTAAATTCCATTACTACTCGACTTTAGCAAACTAAAGTACTTTAGTCAACTAAAGCTGGTTATTAATATAATTTGATGCTAAAATATTTTTATGTTTGAAACATACATAAAATTATTAAAGGAATACGTGTCGTTCAAAAGCATATCGACAGATATGGCCTACAAGGGCGAAATTAATAAGACAGTTGAATGGTTAGATCACGTGCTTACCGAATATGGATTTACCGTCGAAATTTGGCCAGGAAAGGTTTCAAATCCTGTTGTCTACGCATCACTTGTCGTGTCACCAGAATTACCAACAGTGCTTATATATGGTCACTACGACGTGCAACCCGGGGCATTAGAAGATGGATGGAAAAGTAATCCATTCGAACTTGCAATGCGAAACGGACGATTATATGCACGCGGTGTCGTCGACAACAAAGGACAAAATTTAATTCACATCGTAACCGTGGGTGAATTACACAAAGCTCGCAAACTTGCATACAATGTAAAGTTTATGATCGAAGGAAACGAGGAAACATCAAACCCAGAAATTCCAGAACTTGTAAAAAAGATGAAGGACAAATTAACGGCTGATCATGTCATGATTTCTGATGGAGAAATTACTGGCAATAGTCCAACAATTGAAACATCGCTTCGTGGAGGATTTAATATGACAGTCACACTCACTACGGGAATAACAAATCTTCACTCAGGATTGTTTGGTGGTGCAGTACCATCATCATCGTATGAATTAACAAAAATACTCTCAGGCCTTTTCGACAAAAACAACAAAGTAACAATTCCTGGGTTTTATACTGACGCACCCATAATTTCAAACGCAACAAAAAATTCAAATAAAAAAATTCAAAGCGAAAAAGATATTCTCAAAATTGCGGGAGTTAAATCATTACTTGCCGAAAAAGGATTAGATTTCTTTACACAAACTGGACTTCGTCCCACAATTCAAATCACAGGAATAAAAACTGGATATATTGGCGAAGGATATGCAAACATCGTCCCCGCACAAGCAGAGGCGCGACTCAATATTCGATTAACAGGAACCCAAAAACCAAATTTTATATTCGCACAAATAGTAAAATACCTCAAAGACAATACTCCTAAATATGCAAAAATTGAAATTTCGCGTTCAGATTTCAGTCATCCTGTATTTCTCAATGTGGATAGACCAGAATCAATGCATGTACGAAAATTACTAAAAGAGGCATACGGAAAGGAACCAATTGTTAAATATGTGGGTGGGGGAATTCCAATCGTTTCTGATTTCAAAAATATTTTAAAAAAGGAAACATTGCTTGTGTCGTTCGGTAACGACGACTGTAATATGCACGGACTTGATGAAAATTTCCGAGTTGATCTCGTAAAAAAGGGTTTAGAGTTTAGTAAACTTTTTTTCTCAAAAAATTAATTTCATCAAATGCAAAAAGAATCCTGTTATTAAAAGACAGGATTCTTACGTTTTGATATGCAGATATCTTTTCAGAAATACCTTGCATCTGGTCCAACGGTTATTACACCGTTACAAACAGCAACATTTGGCCAATACCACCTCTTGTTACCATTTTCATCAATATCATGTTCTTGTACAAGAACATGTATTTGAGTCATCCCATTCACATCGACATATTGATGATCACGGGTTTGTGGGCTAGTTTGCTCACTCGGATGCAGATTGTTGACTGTGCACATAAATTTGTATTTAGTTTTTAATGAATAAAAAATAGATTTGAAACTTTTTACTTTTGGGAACAAAAATAAAAATTAGTTTTCTTTGCAGAAAACTAATTTTTATTTTGGAGATTGGATTTTGAGAGTTTAGATGGATTCCAACGCAAAGATTAGTTTTCTGTCGTCACATAGACGAGAATAGCCGCAGGTAGTTGACCATTGGTGTGAAGAAAACATCTTTGTAATATTTGCGTTCAAATTCATAATACATTTTCAGTGTATCAGTCTATATATCTTTGTCAAACATAGAGTGCATTTTTGCAAAAATACGTTATGATACATATGTGGAAGAAACACTCACCAAAACAGCATATACCGTAAAAACCGAGACGTTTGAAGGACCACTTGAATTACTTCTCAGTCTCGTGGAAGGACGCAAACTTTTCATTAACGAAATTTCTTTGGCATCTGTTACAGATGAATATATTGCGCATGCAAAAAGTCTGGACAAAAATGATTTGTCCGAACTCACATCATTTCTTTCGATTGCCGCAACACTTATTCTCATAAAATCTCGTTCACTTCTACCAGGTTTTGTGGTTACAAAAGAAGAAGAAAAAGATATTCAAGATCTCGAATCACGACTCGCGTTATATTCACTCATTCGTGAAATCGGAATTCAAATTAGTGCACAATATGGAATCAAAAAAATTTATATGTTACCAGAGAGAGAAATCTCTACACCTGTATTTGCACCTGATCCAAAGCTTTCCATTAATTCTATTTTTTTATGTGCGAGTGATGTCGTCAATCGTGTACCCAAACCAGAAATACTTCCGCAGGTCAGAATTCGCAAAATCATAAACATCGAAGAAATGATTTCAAATCTCACCGAACGTGTCGCACAAGCAAGCCGAGTATCATTTCGACAATGGCAACATTCCGTGCAGGGTGCTGACCGCGACGCAATGAAGGGAAACATCATTGTATCTTTTTTGGCAATGCTTGAACTTGTACGTCAAGGCATGATGGATGCACTTCAAAACGCCGATTTCGAAGATATTGAATTATTAAAAGTCACTGAGGAAAATTCCACAGATTCTAATCATCAAATTTCTGATACAATAGAACAATAATTATATGGACACATCATCACTTATCGAAGCATTATTGTTTTCCAAAGCTGAACCTTGGACAGCAATCGAACTTTCCAAAACCCTCGAAAAGCCTCTGGAGGAAATTCAAACCGCGATTCTCGAGCTCCAATCAAAACTTCAAGGACGCGGTGTTGTGCTTATGCAAACAGGTGACGCAATAACACTTGGCACACACCCAGACGCAAGTGCAATTCTCGAAAAAATTTACAAAGAGGAATTGAGTAAAGGGCTTTCAAAAGCATCGATCGAAACATTGTCGATTATAATGTATGGCGATGAAATCACACGAGGAAAAATTGATTATATTCGTGGTGTAAATTCTGGATTTATTTTGAGATCACTTCTCGTACGTGGACTCATCGAGCGCAAACCATATCCACGTGACCGCAAGAGCTTTATGTATATTCCAACAATTCAATTACTTGCATCGCTCGGCGTAGCACGCATCACAGACCTCCCAGAATATGAACGTATCCATGGTGAAATTGAAAAAGCCGCACTCGGTGCTGAAACCATGGAGGAAATTCCAATAGAAAATCCGAAACCTTTATAAGCCAATATACTAATTTTATGCATTCATTCAAGAAAAAAATTCCAGATTATATAAAAATTCCAGGGCATTTCCTAAGGTCACATGTTGCTGCACTCATATATCAATTCCCAGCAAAAAAAATGATCATCGTCGGTGTGACTGGCACCAAAGGCAAAACATCAACTGCAAATTTCGTGTGGTCAGTACTTCATGCAGGTGGATACAAAACAGGACTTATTTCAACAGCGATTTTTCGTTTTGGATCTGACGAAGAAATCAATCCGTATCACATGACAATGCCCGATGCATTCATTATTCAAAAAAATCTCAAGCGAATGCAAGAAAAGGGTATTGAAATCGTCGTTATCGAAATGACCTCAGAAGGAATGAAGCAATACCGTCACGCAGGAATTCCAATCGATATTGCAATTTTTACAAATCTCTCACCAGAGCATTTGCCATCTCACAAAAATAATTTTGAATTATACAAAAAAGCAAAAGCCAAACTCTTTCAAGCATTGAGCAAAAAACCAAAAAAACTACGCGGCATTTCTGTACCTCGATCAATTATTGCAAATAGCGACAATGATCATGCAAAATATTATTTGCAATTTGAAGCAGACAAAAAAATAACATATGGCATAGATAGTGGTGATATTCGCGCAACAGAAATAAAAAACGAAACCATTGGCGTGTCATTCACAGCAATAAACGAAACATTCAAAATTTCAATTTTTGGAGCATTCAATATATACAATGCACTTCCCGCACTTATTGTCGGCACGCTTGTGCACATTCCAACTGAAAATATTCGCAAGGGACTAGTATCACTTGCGGTAATTCCAGGTCGTATGGAGGAAATAAACGAGGGACAAGATTTCACATTATTTGTCGATTATGCACACGAACCAGTGAGTATCGGTGCGGTTCTTTCGGCTGCCGAAGAAATGAAAAGAGAAAATTCAAAAATAATTATTTTGTTTGGTGCAGAAGGCGGAGGGAGAGATACACGAAAGCGAATGCCGATGGCAGAACTATCTGCACAGCGAGCAGATTATGTAATCGTAACCGATGTTGATCCATACGACGATAATCCACAAACAATCATTGATGATGTTGCGACTATGGTTGAACTTGCAGGTAAAACTCCAAACAAAAATTTATTCGCAATTCTGGACCGCAAAGAAGCAATTGAAAAAGCATTATCTCTCGCCAAAAAAGATGACATCGTGCTTATCACTGGTAAAGGCGCAGAGCAATCAATGATAACGAACCACGGAGCAATTCCATGGAATGAACGCGAAATTGTACGAACATTACTCAAAAATAAACTAAAAAACTAATCACATGAATGAAGCAATAGAAATTTTTGTTCCAACAATCGTCGCGTTTTTTGTCGGAATAGGTATCACACCAATCATTAGTCATTATTTGTACAAGTGGCAATTATGGAAAAAATCCAGTGTCTCAAAAACAATTGATGGCCGAGAAGCAACGATTTCAAATAAATTACACAATGATGAAGCACGCAAAACACCTCGCATGGGTGGAATCATCGTCTGGGCAAGTGTACTCATTACAATATATGGATTTTATTTATTGTCATTATTTTTCCCATATAATTTTTCAAAATTATCTTTTTTGAGTCGTAATCAAACATGGTTACCACTTTTTACACTTATATCTGCATCGCTTGTAGGACTTATCGATGACTTTTTTGTCACACGCGATCGAGGAACATTTATCGGTGGTGGATTGTCACTTTCCAAACGATTACTCGTTGTTTTTTGTATTGGAATCGTTGGTGGACTTTGGTTTTATTTCAAACTTGGAATGACCTCAATTCATATTCCGTTTGACCCGACCATGCTAAACCTTGGATATTTATTTATTCCTTTTTTTGTACTTACAATGCTTGCAATGTATTCTGGTGGAATTATCGATGGAGTTGATGGATTGGCAGGAGGAGTTTTTGCAATTATTTTTTCTGCGCTTTCGATCATTGCGTACAGTCACAATCAAATTGATTTGGCGTCGTTTTCTTTGGTTGTAACGGGAGGACTTCTCGTGTTTCTTTGGTTCAACATTCCACCAGCACGATTTTTCCTTTCTGAAACAGGTACCATGGGGCTCACCACGACGGCAACAGTTATCGCATTTTTGACTGGTGAAGTATTACTTCTTCCAATTATTGCACTTCCATTATTACTCACGACACTTTCGGTAATTATTCAGCTTACATCAAAGAAATTCCGTAATGGAAAAAAAGTTTTTCTCGTAGCACCACTTCACAATCATTTTATTGCCAAAGGTTGGACACGTGAAAAAGTCACCATGAGATACTGGGTTTTTTCACTCATTTGCGCGGTTATTGGAATCGTTTTTGCTCTTGTTTCTTAATTTTTTATAAATGAAAAAAGAAAAAAAACCAGTTGATTATATTTTTTTGATTATCTCATGCATAATTATTTTTGCTGGGATATTAGCTTTTTTTTCTGCATCACTGGGCGTGCTCGCTCGAAACGAAGGTAAATTTTATGCCACAATTTTGAGCCAGACAGGACTTGGTCTCGTTGGTGGATTAATTGCAATGTATGTTTTTGCGCGAATTCCAATTCTTTTTTTGAGAAAACACGCAACTATCATACTCGTAAGTTCTATTTGTCTTACCGCACTTGTGTTTGTACCACATTTGGGATTTGCTCACGGAGGAGCACGTCGCTGGATTAATATTTTGGGTGTATCATTGCAACCTGTCGAAGTCTTAAAAATTGGTTTTGTAATTTATTTATCAGCATGGCTTTCGTGGGCAAAAAAGAAAGTTGAAAATCCACTCTTTGGAATTTTGCCAGTCATTGTCATTTTAGGAATTATTGCTGGCGTGCTCCTTTTGCAACCAGATACAAAAAGTTTGATTCTCATGGCATCCACAGGAATCGCAATGCTTTTTTTATCAGGCACACCATGGAAACACCTGCTCATGCTAGGAGGAGTAACCGTTACAATATTTCTCATTTTGGCAGTTCGTACTCCTTATCTCACACAACGAGTTTCCACATTTCTAAACCCAGCAAATGACCCCAACGGATCATCATATCAATTACAGCAATCTCTCATCGCAATTGGATCAGGAAAGGCGACTGGTCGTGGCTTCGGTCAAAGTATTCAAAAATTTAGTTATTTACCAGAACCGCAAGGGGATTCAATTTTTGCAGTTATCGGTGAAGAAGTTGGATTTATTGGATCAATCGTAGTTGTACTTCTGTATGTTTTGTTTGCAATGCGTGGACTTTGGATAGCACGCCGATCTGCTGATGCATTTAGTGGACTCTTGGCAGCTGGACTTGTTATACTTATTACGTTGCAATCATTTATGAACATTGCATCAATCACAGGATTGTTTCCACTCACCGGAGTTCCGTTGGTATTTATGAGTCAAGGTGGAACATCACTTCTTATTTCACTCTCAGTTGTTGGAATCATTCTTGGAATTTCTCGTGATCGTAAAGTTTAGTAAAATATTTAATTTTATACATATTATGAAAATCGCATTTACAGGGGGAGGTACGGGTGGACATTTTTATCCAATTATCGCAGTCGCAGAATCTGTGCGAGAAATTGCTGACAACGAAAAAATAATCGGACTCAAATTGTATTATCTCGCCGATGAATCATATGACAAAGAAGCACTTTTTGCCAACGGAATCACATTTATGTATGTGTCTGCTGGTAAACGACGTATTTATTTTTCAATAAAAAACTTTTTTGATTTTTTTAAGACTGCATTTGGATGCGTTGGTGCATTATTTTCTTTATTTCTTTTGTATCCTGATGTTGTGTTTTCCAAAGGTGGATATTCTGGATTCCCTGTAGTACTCGCGGCACGAATTTTGAGAATTCCAGTTGTTATTCATGAATCAGATTGTCATCCAGGACGCGTAAACATGTGGACCGGAAAATTTGCAAAACGTATTGCAGTATCATATGACGAGGCAGGTGCTTTTTTTCCAAAAGACAAAGTTGCACAAACAGGTCAACCAATTCGCAAAGCAATTCTCGAGCGCAAAACTGAAGGGGCATTTGAATATTTAAAACTTGACCACAACATACCTACAATCCTTGTACTTGGTGGATCGCAAGGCGCAGAAATTATAAACGACGCAGTGCTCGACATCATCACAACACTCGTTAAAGATTATCAAGTCATCCACCAAACTGGTGCCAATAATTTTAATGAGGTTAAAGCTCGCGCAGAATTCTTTTTGCACGATAATGAATTCAAAGATCGCTTTTTACCGTTTGCATTTCTCAGTCCACTCGCAATGAAAATGGCAGCCGGTGCCGCATCACTTGTAATTACACGAGCAGGCTCGACAATTTTTGAAATCGCATCATGGGGACTTCCTGCAATTATCATCCCAATCGAGGAATCAAATGGTGACCATCAAAAAAAGAATGCATTTAATTATGCGCGTCACGGCGGAGCCGAAGTAATCGAAGAGGGAAATCTCTCGAGTGGAATTTTGATTGCTGAAATTAAACGCATTTTAGGTGACAAAGAACGCCAACAAAAAATGTCTGAAGCTGCCAAAAATTTCTCTCAACCCGACGCCGCTCAAAAAATAGCTCGAGTACTCATAGACATTTCACTTTCTCACGAGAAATAAGGTACAAGACTCGCAAAATATACATATTTTTGCTAGAGTGTACATATGAACCCAGACAAAAAAGTCATAACACGTTTTGCCCCAAGTCCGACCGGATATATGCATATCGGGAGCGTTCGTACGGCACTTTTTGCATGGGCATTTGCTCGTAAAATGGGTGGAACATTTATTCTCCGCATTGAAGATACCGACAAAGAACGTGAAGTTGAAGGCTCAATAGAACACATAATAAAATCATTACAATGGATGGGAATCACATGGGATGAAGGTCCTGATATAGGTGGACCACATGCTCCATATATCCAATCACAGAGACTCGATTCGTACAAAAAATACGCACAGATACTTATAGAAAAAGGTCACGCATATGCTGATCCATATACCAAAGAACAGCTTGATGAATTTCGTGCAAAATCAGAGTCTGAAGGTAAACCATTTTTGTATCGAGATTATCGACCAGAGAATCCTCCAGTATGGGATGGCACACAACCACTTCGACTCAAAGTTACAAATATCCGCAAAATGGTCTGGAATGATTTGGTACGAGGGGAATTATCTGCTGGAGAAGAAGCACTCGATGATTTGATTTTGATCAAAAGTGACGGTTATCCGACATATAATTTTGCACACATTATCGACGACCTCGAAATGGGTGTCACCCACATCACACGCGCCGATGAATTTATTTCTTCAACACCTAAATTCCTTTCGATTTATGAAGCCCTCGAAATAACACCACCACTTTTTGCATCACTTCCACCAATTATGGCCGAGGGCGGCAAAAAGAAACTTGGCAAACGCGATGGAGCAAAAGATGTACTTGATTACAAGGAGGAAGGATACCTACCTCAAGCAATGATGAATTTCCTTGCGTTTATCGGATGGAATCCAGGAGATGAGCGAGAAATTTTGACACCCGAGGAGTTTATCGAGGCATTTAGTCTCGAAAAAATTCAACGTTCGGGTGGAGGATACAACATCGACAAGCTCAACTGGATTAATCGCGAACACATCAAACTACTCTCGCTCGAGGAACAAGAAAAAAATATTTTGAAATATTTTTCTGAGACAATCAAACACGAAAGTGAATTTAGTATCGAACGATTGCGTAGCCTCGTCCCACTTATCATTGAACGTATCGAAAAATTTAGCGATGTTGCGACAATGGTGACAAACGGTGA
The DNA here is from genome assembly GCA_037130335.1 of bacterium. GTDB lineage: Bacteria > Patescibacteriota > Minisyncoccia > Phycocordibacterales > UBA9973 > CAITQP01. The sequence continues at coordinate 8,439 of JBAXTD010000004.1, read as the reverse complement.
GCTTGATTACTTTTTTGAAATTCCAAACATTACACCAGAGAAATTAAATTTCAAAGAAACAACAAGCACAGAAACCAAACAATATCTAGAAATACTTTCAAAACTTCTTGAAAAAATTACAGATAGTTCATGGAATACTGACACAATAAAAATTGAAGCAATGAATTACGCAGACACACTCGCAAAACGTGGAATGATTCTCCATCCGTTTAGATATTGTCTCTCTGGCGCAGAACATTCTCCTGATCCATTTACGATTGCGGGGATTATTGGCAAAGACGAAACCCTCACGCGCATCGCAAAAGCAATCTCGATACTCTAAATAACTCGTGTGTCATATTACAATCTAACATCCAAACCTTATACATCGTGGCTTATTTTTCTGTAGCAAAAATTAAAAAAATACTAAAAATTATCACGATAAGCATCGTATGTATTTTTGCGCTTATTGGAATTGCATTTAGTTCTGTATATGTCGGCATGCAATACGGAATATTTAATGTACGTGGATCAATTACAAATCGAAATAAATTTTTCTTGCAAAATAATCCTGCGACAAAGTCAGCGACTACCACAGTGTCGGCTCCATGTATCGACAGTACACAAACAGTATGCGATTGGAATCAAACACCACAGTGGGTCACAGTAAAAGGTGGTTTGATAAAAGACCAGGACATCATCAATAAAGTCTCTACAGAAACTGGTGTGCAAGCACGCATGATTGCTGCTGTGGTCACACCCGAACAGACGCGATTTTTTACATCAAATAGAGAAGTTTGGAAAAGTTATTTCGAACCACTCAAAGTTCTCATTTCACTTTCACAATTTTCTTTGGGTATTTCAGGAATCAAACAAGATACTGCAAAATCAATCGAAGTATACGCAAATAATCCACATTCATCTTTGTATCCAGGTGAAGGCATGAACGCGCTCATTGCGTACGCACCAAATACAAATCACGATATAGAGCTCTATAATCGTCTCACTGATGAAAAAAATCATTACTATCAATATCTCTACACTGCATTGTATATCAAAGAAATTCAAGCACAGTGGCAAAAATCTGGATATGATATTTCTCACAACCCCGAAACAATTGTCACACTCTTTAATATCGGATTCAGTAAATCAATTCCCAACAAAGAACCCGTAGCCGGTGGCGCACCGATACAACTGGGAGGAAAAACAGTTTTGTATGGAGAACTTGGATCTGATTTCTATTACTCAGATGAATTGCTCGATGTGTTTCCAAAAATTTAATGCGATCAACTAATACAAAAATCCGGCGTTTCGCTTTGCGAAACGCCGGATTTTTTGCTAATTAAATTACGCCTTTTTCATAAACGAACCAACCAAAACAGTGAGAAGTGTTGCGACAGCAACGAGAGGAACTCCCCAGATTGCGATAAACAAAACAGCTTTCATGAGAAATCCAAGTGATGCGATTGTTTTGAAGAACGCAACAAATGTAAGTGGAAATACAAAAGAAACAATTCCAGCCAAAAGTTCAATACTAACAATTTTCAAAAACAAATTGTTGAAACCTTTTTTGCATGCTTCAAAAATAGCAAATGAAAGTACAAAGAAAACTGGAGTTAAAATGGCGAGATATGCCATAGAACTTGTATTACTGTTTACATTATACAAACTTGCGAGTGCCGAAGACACGAGAATCGACAACACAAGCACGACCATAAATCTACTTTTAATATTTTCTAAAAATGTTTGCCCTTGATAATCAAGCCCTGAATTATTGTTTTCCATATGCAAATATTCTAACACAAACAAATGCTTTACAAAAGGAAATATCCACAATACAATATAGGTCCTTATTAGTAATTTAATTAAAAAATTACGTCGCGTTTCAATGGACGGTTACGCGACATGATTTCGTAAAATCACATGAGTACATGGAATATCGATGGGGCACATTCAGAGATTGGTTTCAAGGTTAAACACCTTATGGTTTCTACAGTGAAAGGTTTTTTTGGTGGATTTTCTGGCACAATGACATCCGATGACGATAGTCTCACAAACGCAAAGGTTTCCTTTGAAGCAGACGTCGCAAGTATCAATACAAAAAACGAAGGACGCGATGGACATTTGAAAGGCGCAGATTTTTTTGACGCAGACAAGTTTCCAAAAATCACATTTGTATCAACAGCATTTGCAAAAAAGCCTGACGACAACTTTACAGTAACTGGTGACTTCACAATGAAAGGCGTAACAAAATCAATCGAACTCAATGCAGTTCTCAATGGAACGACAAAGGGAATGGATAGTAAACGTGTTATGTCATTTGATATCGAAGGAATGATCAACCGTATGGATTACGGCGTATCATGGAATTCAGTCATCGAAACAGGTGGCGTCGCAGTAAGTCCAGAAGTTTGGATTTCTGCAAACGTAGAATTGATTGAAGAATAAAAGTTTTGTGAATTAAAAAATCCCCAAAGTAGACACAAGTCTACTTTGGGGATTTTGATTCGATGCACAAATAAATTATGGCCTCAAAATGTTTTGTACTTCTCTAAGATTCCTATTTTGAGAAGCCTGCATTTTGTAATTATCAAATCGAACTAGATGATAAAACATTGCAATTACCGCGAATCCGCAATAACAAATTGCAATTCCCAACCAAAGCATTATATTATGATCGGTCTCGACAGAGTTTTTACTCGGAACATTTCCAAACAAAAATATGCCAAACAATCCAGCAAGAAAGGGAATACCGAAAATAAAAACAAATTCTTTCCGCAAAGAAAGAAACCCGGATTTACTCCCAAAAAATTTGCCGTAGTTTAGGCTATCCCAATCGTGATAGATTTCTTCTTTCCATCCGGAAAAGTCTTTATCTTTGTATGTATACATATTTATTAGTTTTTGTATTATCGTTTTCCTGAATTGAAAAACAACAATATAAACATAAAAAATAGGAAACAATACAAAGAAAAATGTTCCGAAAACGTAACTCCAAGCTGTACTCATAATTTGTTAAATGGTTTTTTGATTTTAAAAAATATATTCAATAACATACTAACACGCATACATACATATGTCAAAAAAATTCTGGAGTGAATTTTTCCCAGAAATATCGTATACTTACGACATGAGTATTCATCCAGAGGTCACTATTGGCCACGTACATCTCACCGTTTCCGATCTCGATCGTGCACTCGCATTCTATCGAGACATCCTAGGCTTTGAAGTCACAGCTCGCTATGGAGACTCGGCCGTATTTCTCTCAGCTGGAGGCTATCATCACCACATCGCACTCAACACATGGGCAGGCCGTGGTGCAACACCTGCGCCCCAAGGTCACACAGGTCTCTATCATGCAGCCATTTTATACCCAAACAGAAAGGAACTCGCACGGGTCCTCAAACGTCTCATCGACGAAGGCTATCCGCTCACAGGCACTGCCGATCACGGCGTATCAGAAGCAATATACCTCAACGACCCCGATCTAAACGGTATAGAACTCTACGCCGACCGTCCTCGCAATACCTGGAAAGTAAAAAATGACGGAGAAGTAGAAATGGTAACTGAACCATTGGATATTGAAGGGTTACTAATGGAGTTAAAATAATTATTTTTATTTATTTTATGGATAAAAATCTCACACAAATTCATGACAATCTAGAATCGATTAAAAGAGTTACTCAAGACCAAAATCCAATTGAATTTTGGTCTGCTCGCGATCTAATGCCTCTTCTCGGGTACTCAACCTGGAGTAAATTTAATGAATCTATCAATCGAGCAAAAGAAGCTTGCAGAATAAGTAATCAAATTGTAGAAAGCCACTTTTTGCCGGCGCCGGCAAAAAGTTCTGGCGGACGTCCAATGGAGGATTATTTTCTAACCAGACAAGCTTGTTATCTTATTGCTCAAAATGGCGATCCACGTAAATCACAAGTTGCTTTAGCTCAGACATATTTTGCAAATCAAACAAGGAAGCAAGAATTACTAGAAAAAAGAGAAAAGGAGGATAAGAGACTCGAAGCAAGAGCTAAACTAAAGGATACAGAAAGAAAAATTGAATCTACTGTTTATGAACGAGGAATAAAATTACCAGTCGAATTTGCGACTTTTAAAAATAAACATATTGAAGCATTGTATGGTGGCATACCGGCAAGTCGGTTAAAAAGAATCAGAAAAATACCAACAGGTAGATCTCTTGCTGATTTTGATAGTCACGTAGAATTAAAAGCAAAAGACTTTGCTCTTGCAATGACAGATCACAATATAAAGGAAAATAATATCCGTGGAAAAGAAGCGATGAATACCGAAGTTATAAAAAATAGTAGAGCTACTCGTCAAACACTTTTATCTCGTGGAATCCGTCCCGAACATTTAAAACAAGAAGAAGACCTAAAGATAATTGAATCTCGTCGCAAAAAAGAACAAAAACAAATTAGCAGCAAAAGTAATAAAGTTCTAGGAAACTAAATTAATTTTTTATGACAAAAAAATCTTCACCAAAAACTTTGAAGGATTTACAAATACTAGTGATAGCTTTTCGTGACGCACGAAGCTGGAAGCAATTTCACAATCCAAAAGATATTGCTCTTTCTCTTGTTCTTGAAGCAGGAGAAGTCATGGAACATTTTCAATGGAAGAACGAAAAAGAAATTGAAAAATACGTTATTGAAAATAAACAAGAAATTGCCGATGAATTAGCAGATGTATTCAGCTATATGTTAATTATGGCAAACGATTTGAACATTGATATTGCAAAAGCATTGCAACAAAAAATTGAAAAAAATAACAAAAAGTACCCAGTTGAGAAAGCAAAGGGTAATCACATTAAATATAACAAACTCTAAATGTCCGAAATAAAAACATTTCAATTTAAAAAAGAATCTTTTGAACAAATTAGAAAATATAAATTTGGTAAAAATTGGCCTGTCGTCTATTTGATTGAAAATGGAAAAGAGGCTTATGTTGGGGAAACAATTCGAGCACAGCAACGAACAAAGGAGCATCTTGATAATCCAGATAGGCAAAATTTAAAAAACATTCATCTCATTTCTGATGAAGAATACAATGTTTCTGCGACGCTCGATATTGAATCATGGCTTATTCAATATATTTCTGCGGAAGGTTCCTTCCTTTTGCAAAACGGAAATGAAGGATTAAAAAATCATAATTATTTTGATAAGGAAAAATACAAAGCAAAATTCGAAACAATCTGGAAAAAACTCCAAGAAATGAATCTGGTAAAAAATGATCTGGTTCACATTCGAAACAGTGATTTGTTTAAATATTCACCCTATAAAGCACTAACCGATGATCAAATATCTGTTTGTGTTGATATTTTCAATCAAATAAAGTCTGGCTCGAAAGAAAATTTCATAATTAACGGAAAGCCTGGAACAGGAAAAACAATTCTAGCTATTTATCTCATAAAGTATTTAAAAGAGCACTCTGAAACATCAAATCTAAACGTCGCACTTGTTGTTCCAATGACACAATTGAGAGGAACAATCAAAAAAGTTTTTTCAAAAGTAAAAGGCCTAAAATCATCAATGGTTATAGGTCCAAACGATGTAACAAAAGAAAAATACGACATTCTTATTGTTGATGAAGCACATCGATTAAAACAACGTAAAAATATTACGAACTATGCATCTTTTGATAATACCAATAAGCAACTTGGCTTAGATAACAGTGGCACAGAACTTGAATGGCTACGAATGTCAGCAAAAAATCTCATTTTGTTTTATGATGCGAATCAGAGTATTCGTCCTTCTGATTTAAGACCCGAAAAGTTTAGTAATCTCACCGCAAAACACTATAGTTTGATTAGCCAGCAACGTATTGAAGCAGGTGAAGAATATACAAACTTTATTGATGATCTTTTCGATTTACAAAATACTGATAAATATAAATTTCCAGACTACGATATTAAAATTTATTCTGATATCGAAAAAATGGTTAGCAATATAAAACAAAAAAACGAAGAATTACAACTTTGTCGAATCGTTGCTGGTTACGCTTGGGAATGGAAAAGTAAGAATGATAAAAATGTGTACGATATTGAAATTGGCAACACAAAATTAATGTGGAATAGCACAAATCAAGACTGGGTAAACTCACCAAATTCTATTAACGAAGTTGGATGTATTCATACTGTGCAAGGGTACGATTTAAATTATGTCGGTGTAATTATTGGTCCGGAACTTTCTTACAACCCAACACAAAACAAACTTATTATAAAAGCAAAAAACTACAAGGATCAAAACGGGTGGAGAGGTATTACCGATCCATCAGAACTCGAACGTTATATCATTAATATATACAAAACTCTATTAACTCGCGGAATTAAGGGAACATATATTTACGTAGTGGATGAAGAATTGCGAAGTTATCTTAGTGAGAAAATTGACCAACTCACAAATAAAAAAATCGTGTTTCCTGCAACTTTAGTAAAAGAACCAATTAAGATTACATCACCCTATGTTGAAATGGTTGGGGTTCCACTCGTTGGTTCAGCTCCATGCGGTGAACCACTACTCGGTGAAAGTAACACTGAGGAAATAATAATGGTTGAAAAAAATAAAATTAAACCAGGAGTAAAATATTTTATTCTTAAAGCCACAGGTGATTCGATGAATACGGCTGGAATTAACAACGGGGATCTGGTTCTTTGTCGTTATTCAGAAAAAGGCGAAACTGGCGATCGTATCGTCGCACTACTTGGTGGTGAAAAAGTTACAATAAAAATGTATGACAAAAAAGACGGCCGAAGAATTTTAATGCCTAAAAGTACAAACCCTGAACACACACCAATAATTCCTGAGGAAGGAGATATGGTTCAAGGTATAGTCCAAGAAGTAATTAAGCTAATTGATATTAAGGAATAAGGTGAACAACATAACTATCAAAAAATCTCGTACGACAAAACGATTGCGGATTGTTGTACATGCGGATGGACAGGTTGTTGTTTCGGCGCCGCGACTTTTACCAGATATTTTTGTGCGACGGTTTATACATTCGCGGACTGCGTGGATTAATGAAAAAGTAGAATATTTTAAAAAATTGGAGCAAGCTCATCCGGGATTTCGCGAGAGATATAGTATGACAAAGACTGCCAAGCGTAAAGAATTTTTGGAAAACAAAGAAAAAGCTCTAACTCTCGTGCGTGAACGACTTATTCATTTCAATAAATTTTATAACTTCACATATCACAACGTAACTATTCGAAATCAAAAAACTCGCTGGGGAAGTTGTTCCAAGCGAGGTAATTTAAATTTTAATTACAAAATTCTATTTCTAACACCAGAACAACAAAACTACATCATCGTGCATGAACTCTGTCATTTGGCACATATGAATCATGGTCCGAAATTCTGGGCCCTCGTCGCAGAATGTGTACCAGAATACAAAACGATTCGTTCAGAAATAAAAAAATTTAGGTTATAATATACGGACACAATATGAACAAATATCTCCGAGAACCAAGTAGTATCATCGACCTTCACGGCTACACCACCGCCGAGGCCAAAATCGTTTTGGACGATCTCATCAAATCTGAAGGGGAGTATGTGCGCATCATTGTCGGCAAAGGCAATCACAGTTCGAATGGTCCCGTACTCAAAGACTACGTCAAAAAATATTTTCTCAGCAAAAATATTCACTTCAATCAATCCAAAATAAACGATGGCGGGGAAGGCGCACTCGAAGTTTTTTTGTAAAATAGGCAAAAAAATACCACAGAATCTTTAGAAAAAGATTCTGTGGATTTAATTATAACTAACCACTCAAATTCAAACACTTAATGCGTTATTTTTGGTCTAACCTGTCGGCAATCTTTTGGGTGATTTCAACCAGACGTTCTGGTGTATAACCATAATTCAGACTTCTTACAAATGCATCTCGTTTATCGTATTCTGACGTAACATACGAAAACTTTATTAAATAAAAGGTAGTTTTTTTATCCGTATCCTGATTAATTTCAATGTTCATGGTCTTAATTCGATTGCCATTATTGTCGTAATCATATAAATATACATTTATATATCCAGCAGGCTCTGCAATAAATTGCATAATTAATCGCCCGAGACGATCATAACGATTCGTCTTTTTTTCGGTGTATAAATTTTTATCCGAGGGGGCTGGCGGAATATACTCCGCATATTTTGTGGTCTCAATGGGTATTATTAAACCAGTTGAAGCCGTATCCTTATTTTGTGCATTTGTCACACCAAAGGATAAAAATACAAGACAGCATACTGCCAGGAATACAATTTGTTTTTTCATTTCAGAGAATATTTTAGTTCATGAAAACAATAACACAAATAACAAATATAGTCAAAATAAGCTTTGTAAACAAAAATATTGTATGTTGTTTTGTTTGGCCTTGCATAAGTGTTCCCTTAGCTTTGCATAAGTGTTCCCTTAGCTTTGCATAAGTGTTCCCTTAGCTTTGCATAAGTG
>JBAXTD010000032.1:0-1070 GCA_037130335.1 bacterium | reverse complement strand
GGATAGCTCCTTTCCAGTACAGGATAGCTCTTATCCAGTACTGGATAATCATTTTCCAGACCTGCACAACGGCTATCCTGAGCCTCAAAACGGGCATTTTTCGGCAAAAAACAAGTGCGAAGTATGGTTTAACTGTATTGTTATCAACAAAATAAAGAAAAAGTGGGAAAAACTATCCTAAAACGGAAAGAAGATAAAGCACCCACTTGTTGTTTATCCTGTTGAGCAGGCGGGCAAGAGAATAATACAGGAAAAGTATAATTTTATTAATAAATAAATGTCAAAACAATTAAAACAACACATCAAAAAAATGAGCGCGAAGGACAATCCGGAGACCAACAAGACCCAATCGAAGAAGGTGGGCCAAAATCTTGCGGATAGTACCAACACAGATGTGGTAGCACAAAGTGCTATCGTGGTAAGCGCTTCCGACAATTTAGACAAAGCAATAGTGGCCGATTCAAAGGCTCACGATTTGGCTGTTGCTGCCACCGCTAAGAAAAAGGCGGAAAACAAAAATACTGCCGACCTGTACAACGCAGCGGCAGTAATTGTGGAACAAAAGTTCCCTGACCAGCCCACACTCTGGAAAACCTATGGTTACGAAGTAACTTCCGAAGTGGCCGAAGACGCCAAAGAGCCTCCACAAGTGATGCACGGCTCTATATCGCAAGGCGACCACCAAGGAACGGTTGACATCCACTTCGATTCCATAACAGGAGCCGAGTACACAGTAGAAATAACCAAAGCCGACCCAAGCGAGGCCGACAAGTACATCAATGTAACCATGCCCGATTCGATATTCACCAAATCGAGCATCACCATTGTATTACCTGTCGATTACAGAGATGTAAACCTTTGGGCCAAAGTTACCGCCCACAATACTGCCGGAGCAGGACCTGCTTCGGCTCCGTTTGGAGGCCGAAAGTTCGAATAAACCCCGAACTTAACGATTAACATCCCGTGGCGGATTTTGTGGGAAATCCAAAACGGGATGTTTTTTTTACACACTATAATATATATGTATAATTTTACAAACAATTAAAAACAAAAATGAAATGAAAAAAATT
>JBAXTD010000031.1:0-1152 GCA_037130335.1 bacterium | reverse complement strand
GCTGAGCTACAGGGGAATATTTTTTTGATACAGAACTAAATACGAGAACTCTGAAATATTAGCAAAATTAATGATAAAATGCAAAGTATATGTATATAAAGGTTCATGTCGTAACAGGGGCAAAAAAGGAACTAATTACAAAGAAGGCGAATGACCTTTATGATGTTGCCGTACGAGAGCCTGCAGAGCGCAATATGGCAAATAGACGTATCCTAGAGCTTGTGGCTGGGAAATTGGATATACCGGTAGGTAAACTAAGAATAGTTTCGGGTCATCATAGTCCGAGCAAGATTTTGGCGGTTAGGATTGATTGATTCTTTGGGTATATAATGTGTGTATGATTACATATACAATAACAGGGGATAATATCCCAAATAGTGATGCGGTTCGTGCGTATGTTACTAATCATTTTAATAAGTTCGAAAAGTTTGTTGCATCAGATAGTAATCACGAAATGTTTTTTACATTATCAAAGTCTACTGTGTATCAACGCGAGGATTCATTTCGTGTGGAAGTAAAATTTAAAATTAATTCAGAAAATTATTTCGTAAGTGCAGATAATGCAGACGTGTTTGGGGCGCTTGATGAAGTCAAAGATATGTTGATGCGTGATATTGCAAAAAAACACGATAAGAAAAAAACTCTCTTTCATCGAGGTGCACGAAAGATAAAAAATCTTTTCAAGCGATAATCTTATATTGTGTGGTTACGAAGGAAATCGCTGTAAGCGATTTCCTTTTTGCCTTCTGGTAGAACTTTTTCGATAACAAATGTATCGTGTTCGAATTTTGCAGACGTAATAATGACGCGTTTTGTATCTTTAAAAAAATATGTGCGAGGCCATTCGATGTATGCGCGAAATTTGCGGTAATTTTCTACTGCATCGCCATTTGGATCAATGAGACCATCTTCTTTTTTTATTTTCTTTGATCGAGTTGCTTGTGAGTCATCTTGCTCGCGTGAAGTGATTTTATTTGCAATGTATGTGGGTAAAACTTCAACCAAAAGTTTTGAACCGAGATTTGTAAGTCGGGCACGGAGTTCTGTGGTGTTTTCATTGTCACCAATTGTAATTTTTTCTTCAGATATTATTGGACCAGAGTCGAGTTTGAATGCCATGATTTGAATTGAGCATCCTGTCTCGGTGTCGCC
>JBAXTD010000030.1:0-1736 GCA_037130335.1 bacterium | reverse complement strand
TCCTGACTTTGACAGTTTTTGAAACTTCATTTTTTAAGGTGTTGAATATTAGGCAAATGTAATTTTTGCGCCACCCATTTGGGTGGCGCAAGCCCAAAAAAGTTGTATTTTTGCGTATGTTTATACGCAAAAAGAAAAATCGTTCAGGAACAACCAGTGTAGTGGTAGTTGATAAACAAAGTGGTGTTTATCGCGAGATACATACTATTGGTGTAGGTAATGACCAAACGGAGATAGAATCTTTGTGCCTGGTGGGTTTACGTTGGATTGAGTCTAGTAATGGTACTCGTGATATTTTTGAAATTCACGAAAAAGAATTAGAAGAAAAACAAATAATTGAATATTTGTTGTCCAATGTAGAGAACGTTTTGATAAATGGAACTCAGTTAATACTGAATCAAGTGTTTAAAATTGTGGGATTTGATGAGATAGAAGACGAGATATTAAAGCAATTGGTCATCGCTCGTTTAAGCCAGCCTATGAGCAAATTGGCAACAGTAGATTATCTGAAGTCTCATTTTGATGAAGATGTACAACTATACAGGATTTACCGCTATCTTGATAAATTGTACAACACGCAACAGGAGCTAATACAAAAAATAAGTGTAGAACACACCAAAAAGATTTTAGGCGGAAAAATCGGATTGATGTTTTATGATGTAACTACCCTTTATTTTGAAGCTGATTCTGGCGATGAGTTAAGGGAATCAGGGTTTTCTAAAGACGGTAAACATAGCCAGCCACAGGTGGTTCTGGGACTGTTGGTAAGCAAGGATGGCTATCCACTTTCGTATTCAGTTTTCAATGGTTCACAATACGAAGGCAGGACAATGCTCCCAATAGTAGAGGATTTTGTTCAACGATTTGCTTTGGAAGACTTTATAGTTGTAGCCGATTCCGGACTAATGAACCGAAAAAATATTGCCATGCTCGAATCAGGCGGTCATAAATATATCATAGGGGCTAGGATTAAAAATGAGGAAGAAGATATAAAACAATGGATATTGTCATTAGAAAAAAGAGATAGCGAATTTAACGAAACACACAAAGGCGATGCCAGGTTAATTATTGGATACTCCCAAAGTAGAGCAAAGAAAGACAGATACAACAGAGAAAAGGGTGTAGAACGCTTGAAAAAAGCATACAAAAGCGGAAGTATCAACAAGGAAAATATCAACAAGCGGGGTTATAATAAATTTCTGGAAATATCTGATAATGTGAAAGTCTCAATAAATCAGGAAAAGATAAGCGATGACGAAAAATGGGATGGTTTAAAAGGATACATTACCAATACAACACTTCCAGCAGCCGAAGTTTACGAACAATACAGAGGTTTATGGGTGGTTGAAAGAGCATATCGCGTAACTAAAGGTACACTTGAAATGCGACCTATGTTCCACTTTACCCCCAGAAGAATAGAAGCCCACGTTTGTATATGTTTTGTGGCGTACAAAGTTTACAAAGAACTCGAAAGAATATTGAAGCTCTCTAATATCGAAATGAGTGTTGATAAAGTATTAAGCATTGCAAAAACAATAACGACTTTTAAAATCAATATGCCAATAAGTGGAAATACCATGACAAAAACAATGATCCTTACTTCGAAACATAAGTCCATCGAAAAATTATTTGAAGAAAACTTCTGGAAAACTTTTTAGGGTGGCGCATTGTCAAAGTCAGGAAAAAAATGCGAATCGGTTTGACCGACTCGCGTTTTTTAATGTTTTCCAAATCAA
>JBAXTD010000003.1:0-44849 GCA_037130335.1 bacterium | reverse complement strand
GTCCACGCAAGAAAAAAGGCCATCATAATGATGGCTCTTTTTTCAGCGCGTGGACTCTGGCTTAAAAAAACAAAACACCGTACATATACCAAAACCAAAAGGCAAAGAATTTGATATGGTTTTTTGGGCTGAATTTAGGAAAGATGTTTCCGTGGTATATAAAATCCTTAAAGATTCTAGTGCGTAAGAGTATTACTATTTAGGTACATTTAACTGGGTTCTTGCGATTTCGGTTCCATCGAAATAAAACAATATTCCTAATATATTTTGGTTGTCGCTGCAATACGAAATTGTAAAACCGAATACATAATTGTAATTGTCGTCCGTAATAAATCCTTCAACTTTAATAATATCATGTCTTGAAATATGGGCTTTTTTTGCTTCAACCACTAAATAATGCTGAGGTTGAATATCTGCATTAACCCTTGAATGTAAAATTATATCTGGTCTCACCGAAAGCTGCCCATTCACCGTTTGTAATAATTTTAGATTTCTATAGTATCTATTATATTCAATATCTACTTTGTATACATCAAGTTCCGTATTTTGAATGTTCTTTTCCAAATAATAAGCAAGCCTGTGATTAATGCAGGTTTCATGTAACTCTCTATTTAAAATCCTTGCATCATCTGAAATTTCTTCCGGCTCAATTAAATCGACATTAAAAATGTCGCTATCACGATCAATAAGTTCCTCAATGGAATTTCTGAGAATTAGAGTAAGGCCGTCAATCTGTTCAGTTGTAGGAATAGTCATCATAAAGCGAAACTATGCTTTATTCATTTGAAAATTTCTGTGGAAAAAAAATTGAGAAAAAAATAAATGATATACTAATAAGGCTAGATAAATCATCGGAATTTCTGCATTGTTAAATGTGAAATAATTTCTCCAGTTCTTTCATTTTCTATATCTAGTAAAAATATCATCCTTACTGCTACATTTTAGCATTGCTAACATTTATGCATGAGAGAAAACAAAAAACACAATCCTCCAAATTATTTACGACTCTACCGGTTAGATCAGGAATTGAAATTAAGTGATGTGGCTATTTTGTTAGATATTAAAAGTATTGGACGGATATCAGAATGGGAGAATGGCACATCAAATCCAAGTATTGAACACCTTATTTCACTTGGATTAATATATCATCGATTACCTGATGAACTTTATTTTCAACTGCGTAAATCATTATCAAAAAAACTTGTTGCACGATATAAGTTGCTTAAGAAAAAGCAGGAGCAAAAAAGAAAATATGCTGAAGATGGATGAGTAAATTATTTTCTCTAGGTAATTTATTAGTTGTGCCAAACGAACGATAACGTCACGTTTTATTAAAAAATAAAATAACGAACGTACGGTTTTTAGGTGTGGATAACTGTGCACTTATTTACCATATGTAGTAAATCTATGGAACAATCAAGAGAAATTAAACTGGCGTATGAGATTGCTGATATTCTCAATGACAGGAAATCAATAGACTGGCATATTGCTTGTGCTCAAAAATATTCAGAATCATTTCTTCGGGAAAAACTGAATTACGTAATCTCAAAACCAAATATCAGAAATCGTGCTGGTTACTATAACCGTCTCATACAACTCCATGCAAAATATTCTGGGAATTAGTCTCGGTACAAGGCTTATGGGAATTGCGGTAAAGTATGATGGGGAATTGAGTGATTTTAGAGTACGGACTTTTTATGGAGCTTGGAATAGTGAAAAGCAAAGAGAAATGATTGAATCGGTGATTGAAACCATAAATCGGTATGACATACAAAAGATTGTGGTAAAAACTCCAAAACCTTTTCATTGCTCTCAAAGCATTAATGATCTGACGAATGAAATTTTACTGCTTGGGGAAAAATTAGGGATTAGAATTATTGTTTGCACAATCTCAATGCTTATACGGAACAATAAAGAAAATGCAGTTCACAACAAGCAATCACTTATTCAATCCATTATACGCAAATATCCACTACACCGGCAATTAGCCGATCTATACGCCAAGGAACGGAGAAAGCATATTTCGTACTATGTGAAATTATTTGAAGCCATTGCATGTACTGAATTGGTTTAAGAAAACAGGGGACTAACAACCCCTGTTTTTGTTTTCCATAACTGGTAAATGAATCCGGCTATTTCTCTACTTCAAAAAGTCATATCATTTCAGTATGGCTTATGAGGATAAAAATTCGATCACCTACATTGGAATAACGAACTACAGAAGCACAAACCAGCGGTTTGGCATTAAGGATAAAGACCGATTGGCGCATATCTTTTGCATTGGTAAAACCGGGGTTGGTAAGAGTACGCTTTTACAATCCTTGGCCATTCAGGATATTAAAAATGGGAAGGGTTTGGCTGTCATTGACCCTCACGGTGATGTTGCCGAGAGTCTCTTGCAACATATTCCTGAGCACCGAAAAAGTGACTTGATATATTTTGATCCTGCGGACTTGAAACATTGCATCGCATTCAATCCTTTGCATAATATACACTCAAATTATCATCACTTGGTTGCATCCGGTTTAGTGTCTGTGTTCAAAAAGATTTGGGGGGATTCCTGGGGCCCAAGATTAGAATATATTTTACGGTTCTCATTGCTCACACTGCTTGAATATCCTGATGCGACATTGTTAGATATTCAACCCTTACTTACTGATACGTTGCATAGAGACAAGATATTAGCACACGTTAAGAACGAAGCCACGATTGCCTTTTGGCAGAATGAATTTTTGAAGTATTCACCGACTTTGCGATCGGAGGCGATTGCGCCGATTTTAAACAAGACCGGATTATTTTTAACCAGCATACCGATTAGAAATGTTGTCGGGCAAACGACAACCAGTTTTCGAATGCAGCAGGTGTTAGATTGCAGTAAAATATTAATCTGCAATTTTAGTAAAGGTAAAATAGGTGAGGATGCCTGTACACTGTTAGGCAGTATGCTTGTCACTACAATTCAACTGTCTGCTTTGCATCGGGCAAAGCAACCAGAACATTTAAGAGTTCCATTTTTCTTATATATAGATGAAAGTCAAACCTTCGCTACCCAAAGCTTTGTTGATATGCTTTCAGAAGCACGCAAATTCGGGCTTGGGGTCTTTATGGCAAACCAGTTTTTAGACCAGTTGCACGAGAAGATTCGGGCGGCAATCTTGGGTAACTGTGGTACTATCATTTCCTTTAGGGTTGGTGCTACTGATGCCGAGATTTTGGCTAAAGAATTTTATCCGGTATTTGAGGCGATTGATCTTGTTAATCTTGCTAGGTTTTCGATGTATTTGAAGATAATGATCGATGGGGCAAGTTCGGCACCGTTTAGTGCCTATTCAATTTCAAATGACGCGTCTTCTTAAGTATGCACTCCATACTTTTTGAGGACATTAGTTATCTGTACTTGCTGTTCTGCTGTTTGCTCTCCATACATATAGGCAAGGTACTCCATGACAACATATCCAATCGCAGCTTGTTGCATATCTTTAATTTTTTCACTCGAAAAATGTTGCTGGAGTATTATTGCAATCTTTTCTTGTGTTTCATTTGAATTAAAATTCTCAAATAGTTGAATTTCCTGAATAGTATTTACGGGCAACTGCGAAACTAAATCATTTGTAATTTTGGCTTTAATGAGCGTGTCTAAATCAGCAAAAGCTTTCTTTTTTTGTGCATCATCGAACTTAAATATTTCAAAAATATCGGTAAGAATGTCCATGTTATTTATTCTTCGTTTTCCCAAGCTTCTCAATTTTCTGGCCTGAATACATTAAACCCATACTTCCTGCCGAGACAAGGAAAAATGGAACAATACCTGCAATTTCAATTGCTGTATTGATTGCATTAGGAATATGATCTTTAAAACTTTCCGTCAAATGTGAAATTTTATGTCCCGACAGAAATTCGTAAATTCCTGCTGAAAGATAAATGGTGCCTGCGCCAAACAAGGTATTGCCAAAGAACTTTGTAACATTTTCCTTCGAAAAGAAAGAATTGTGAGCATCTATGCTTTTGTTACCTGCTTCTAAATTACGTTGGGAATTAAATTTTTCCACAGAACTATCATATCAATTGCATTATTATTTTGCAAATTAGTTATTTATACTTGTTAATCTGTTTTACATTGCAAAGCGTATTCAATTTTACCATCTATGGCCGAAAGTAAGATCAAAGAAGGTATCATTATAGTTGCTGCGATTTGCACCATTATCGGGACGATAATTGTTGTCGAAGACTATTATGATAAGAAAAAATCAAACCTTATCTATAATAACGAACAAAAGAAAAGAGATACTATCATATTAAAAATGTCGTCCCTAAAGTCGAATAAAAAGCCCGAAATTGTTTTACCTGCAGTCTTCAGTAAATCTTTAAAAGATACAGAGAACAATATCTCTGTAAATAATAAGGTTGATACCGAAAAGGAACGGCTTAAAATTGAAAATGATAGATTAAAAAGAAATGAATTGTTAGCGATTGAAAAAGAAAATGCCAATAAAAATATAAAAGTAGTACTGAAAGACACTTTTGGTTACAAAAGTGAAAAAATGAAAAGTTCAAATGGCAACACGAGCTCATCCACAAACAATAATGCGGATTTATTAAGAGATATCTACGCAGTGAGACAGCGTACTGGAACTGACAACATCTACTCGGGCGTAGGTGGAAAGGCAGTAGAGTTGTATTCTATAAAAAAAGAGATTTTTATGGGAGAAAAATTTACCGAAGGATATGGGGGTGTAAAATTTTATTCCCGCTATAAACATTACAAAGTTAAATTCTCCTTTAAGAATGAAATGTACTCGGTTGATAATCCCTGTTCGTATCCACTACAACGCTCAAACTACACTTCTTTTATTTTAAAAGCTGGGAACTATTCTTTCGATATTTATCATAAGAATAAGCTTGTCCACTGCTGTAATTCATTACATATTAAAAATAATGGTTGTTCTGTAATAAATGTGGATCATTAATTTGTTTAACTCTGATTGTGTATTCGAATACAAACAGAGCAGTCTCTTAATTTGTTCATGGATCAAACTCAATTTTCGCTCTGTACCCTTTAACAACCTTTCACTTACTGCTTTTCTGTACAATCTGTTTATCAAAAAACCGAATTACTTCTTGAGGTTCAAGGGTCAACACTTTTTAAAGTTTGGTTTCAAGCTGCTCTCTAGTACGCTGCAAATGGTTGATTTCGCTACTACAAACAATCACTTCGTCATATCCGACAGCTAAATATTTACACGTTATGCGCCTCCCACTCCTCACTGGTGTTTGAGGCGATTGATACGGTGAATCCTGCAAGGATCGCATAATGCATTTAAAGCTTATGATAGATGGGACTACATCGCAAGCAATTAGTGCGAAAAGTGAGGAGATATAAGGTCATTATATGTGCTTGACAAAGTGGGTTTGGGGCGATATAATATACGCAAATCTAAATATATGTCCTTAAAAACACTCGGTTTGCTACTAATAGTAGCACTCGGCGCGACTGGTATAATTTTCCAAATTATGGTGCATCACATTTTTACTGCCCTTTTTGGTACATTCCCAACAGTAATGGCCTTCGGGTATTTCATTCACCGTGTCGTTTCAAAAAAATGATTGCGGTATCGAGACCTTCTTTGTTGCTTATGGCA
The DNA here is from genome assembly GCA_037130335.1 of bacterium. GTDB lineage: Bacteria > Patescibacteriota > Minisyncoccia > Phycocordibacterales > UBA9973 > CAITQP01. The sequence continues at coordinate 39,210 of JBAXTD010000003.1, read as the reverse complement.
ATTAAGAAGGTTTTTTTATGCGCAAACAATTATGGGTCTTTGGTAAACCGAATTACATTGTTACCACTACAATCAATTATTCCGCTACGGCTTAATCCAAATATATTTTATGTTTTTAAAAGCAATGTGAAATCGGAATCCTAATTTTGTTTTTCAATTATTGCTATATGAATACAAAATATAAAGACGAAGAGAATACTCTGATTGCAAAAAAGAATTTGCGTGTAACTATTATTTTTGGTGTTGCCGCCATCCTTTTTAGTGTCGCTGCCTTTATGGGAATTACCGGTAGAGATATTTATATAATATACCAGGGCAATACAAGCCCAGGAATTACCGCTACCCCCGTGCAAGAAATACCCTCCTCCCCAGTTGGTTATTATCAGCCTAATCCTATAGTAAATTCCGAGGATAATAATTTAGATGCCGTGGAAGAGAAACTTCAACCGGATAAATTAGACAAGACAGAACCGACAAAAATACCAACAGGAAGAATATCAAATACAACCAACACAAAATCTCTCGATGAACAAATGAAAGAACTAATCTTAACGGGCGAAAATCAATTGAAAGAACAAGAAGCTCATTTAAAAACTAGCAAAGAATTATTAGCTAGTATGCCAGTAATTCCAGTTACTTCTCATTAACTATTTTTCCTTCTGCTTTGACTTCGGAGGCGTTTTTGCAATTTTCGATTATCTCAGCACATCCTTAATCAGTTGGGCTATCAAACTCAACTTTCACCCTGTATCCTTTCACCAACTTTTCCTTAGTGCTTTCTTGCATAATCTGTTTGTCAAAATATTGAATGACTTCCTGAGGTTCAAAAGTCAACACTTTAGCAAGCTGCTTTTTAGTTAGTTTGATTTCAAGTTGCTCTCTGATACGCTGCAAATTTTTAATTTCGCTACTACAAACAATCACTTCGTCATATCCAGCAGCTAAACATTTTTGCACGTTATGCGCCTCCCATTCATCACCGGTTGTAACAGATATTTCAATCGCAATCTTTTTGCCATTTCTTTCAAGGCTCACGTCAACTCTACCTTTGCCATCCGGTGTACTTTCCTCAATAATGGCTTTGTAACCTCTTGATTCAGCCATTCGTTTAATAAACGTCTGTAAATATCTGTGTTCTGTTTTTGCCTTTTTACCGGGCGCTACTTTTCTTGGTACTTCAACAGGTTTAAATGGCTCTGCTGGAGGTTCGGGAGTAAGTGCTGTCGGCGGCACTTCCTGTGCTGCTACAACTAGCACAGGTTCATATAATGATTCTCTTTGTATCTCAACAGGTTTGATCGGCGCGGGTATTGGTTCAGGCCCTGGTGGCGGTGCTTCCGGCACAATCCTAATAGGCAAAAGTTCTGGCTCCCGCTCTTTTGGCAAATGACTGAGATTCTCTATACTTTTTTCTACCTCGGCCCTCGGTGTCCCACACTTCTCCCGTGATGTTGCAATAACCAACTTTGCTGTAACATCTGCCTCATACTCATCAAACTCCTGTACAGGTAGTGTTGAAAGATTGAAATCGAAATTAGGCTGCTCAATTCGCATGATAGCCTCGCCAATTTTCAAGTTCTCCAAATCCTCTGCATCGAAGTATGAGAAGCCACCCGCAAAGCGCTTTGCATCGGTATCACCCAACCTAAAACATATCCTTGTTCCGGCATTGACGGTAACAGAGCTGGCAAGTTCGCTGTCATACTTTTGCAACTGCTGCATGTCTTGATGTGCCAATATCAAGCCCAAGTGATATTTTCTCGCACCACTTAAGATATGCGACATTGACGGGGTTATGAAATTCTGAAACTCATCAATGTAGAGATAGAAGTTACTGCGGTCGGCTTTACTTTTGGCTTGTCGTGCCATCGCAGCCTGGTACATTTTGGAAACGAAAAATGTACCAAGCAAGAAACTGTTTTCCGCACCAATTAAGCCTTGCGATAATTTCACTAACAATATCTTTCGGGTATCAAGGATATTTTCGAAATCAAGCCCCTTCTTTTGCGCAACCATGTTGCGTATTAGTTTCGGGCGTAGGAACGTGTCTAATCGTGTAAGGATTGAGCCGATTGAACTTGATTTCAGTAACGGATATTCATGCTGCCAATAGTATACCACATGCGGGTCAGCAACTGTTTTGAGATATGCGTTTCTAAAAGAGGTCTCAACTAAAAACCTGCGAAGGTCAACAAGCGTGCCACCCTGGGGGCTTTCCAAAAACGCAAGGATTGCATTTGAAAGTACACTGTTCATTTGGTCGCCCCAACTGGTGCTTAACCTTTTGAATGCTGCCACTAAATCAGAGGACAATATATCTTTCTCAATTTCTGAATGAGCAGAGAGAATATTGAACCCAACCGGAAAATCTGCATCTGCTGGGTCGATTAAGATAACATCATTGATGCGTTCCTTAGGCACATGCGCAAGGATGGATTCAATCAAATCTCCGTGCGGGTCTAATACTGCTAACCCGTTGCTTTGCTTCATGTCCTGCGCGATCATGTAGAGCAACAAGGTAGATTTGCCGGTGCCTGTTGCGCCGATGATATGCGTGTGCCGCAGGCGCAAACTTTCGGGAATGCTCACAAGTCTGTGTACTCCATGATACGTGTTTAACCCAAGTATGAATTTTTGTCCGTGTGTGCTATCTGGTGCGGCTTTGGTTTTCTTTGTATGTCGGATAATCTTTGAAGAAAATATTCCCGGTGTAGGGAAGTGTACTAACGTAGCAAGTTCTCGGGTGTTTAATATCATTCCCAGCCGGTGCGATTCTCGTAAGTAAATATCACTAAGCAATTCATCAATATCATATCCCTCTTGCGTAAGAATCTGTAGTTTATTTCCCTTGGAACTGGTCAACAGAACTAATACATTACCGATATTTTTTACAATTTCTACCGCACGTCTGTTGGTTGTTGATTGTCCAGCGACTTTAATACTAACTGCGTACAAAGGGGAAGAAATTTTGTCCTGGGCAAGCTTTACCATTTCAGGCGCATTTGAAAAAAATGAACCTCCTTTATTGTCTGTGACTGATTTAATAATACTGGTACTCCACGGATTCACTGCACCTTTGAAAAGTATTTGTATTACACCTTGTTCATCTTTTGCGAGGTGTTCAAGGCTGGCAAAAATCCCGATGAACGGGTCTTGACCGACTTCTTCCGCCATACAGATCGGGCGCATAAATTCTTCTGCTAAACCAAAATCAATGACACAAGTTTGTAAACCACTTGTGAGAATTTCTGCATCTTTATCTTGCCTCGTAATGATGGCAGAATGAAAGTATGCGTGTACCTGACTGAACATATGTTCCTCGTCTGTCTCACGGCAAGCGAATTGAATATTGATCGAAGTTTCGGTTCCAATGATTTCAAAACTGATGGGGAAGTGAGTGTATGAGAGCATGATTAATAACTGCTCCATGTCCCGCATCTGAAATTTTTCTCCTTTAGGTAATACGATTTCGAACACCGATATTTCTTCATCACATTCGAATTCATATCCAGATACCGTGGGTATTGTTGTTGATTCATCAATCTCAACTTTTTGCTTTGGTTTGAATAGGCCAACAGCTTTGTTGAAAAGTGATTTGCTAATGCCATCGTCCGCGACCTGGGGCGTAGAAATATAGTGTCCAAGGAAAGGATAAAATTCCGGTTCAAGTTCAACGGGGAAGTCAAAGACGTGTCTGCCACGTCCCCGTATTTCCCATTGATAGAAACGGGACGTTAATTCCTTTGAAACGGTTTGATTCATTATTCAACCTACTTAATTTCTTTTTCACTTTCAGTTAGCCCACGAATGCCTTGTGCTTTGGTTATAGAATCAAGTTCATCAAGCACTGCCGTATGAATTACAGACTTGTACATTTGCTCGCTGTCCATCTGGTAGAATGTCTTATCGCTCCTGTCTTTTCCAATCAGTTTGTTTGCGAACGGGATCGTATTTAAAATCCCTTCGGGTTTAACGCACATCCAATAAGAGGCAAAAGAGCCAGAGCCAAACGGGGTCATTGAAACAAAAAACACATATTCACCCCGAGTGATCCGCAGGTATTCTCTCCGGGTTGATAGGATATGAGTTTCGGAAAATGATTCACGATCAAAACTGATACCAGGAATATTGCGCTTTTTTATTCCTTCCTCCACATTCTTATAGAACTCTTGTGTGGAGAATTGAGCGCCATCGAAAAAATGTTGCCAAGGGGTTTGGCTGATGAATCGGTTTTTGTTTCTGATAATTATTACAACAATGATTATCAATACGAGGATTAAAAGATAGAACATACACGGTAATTTTTAGAGGGTGAAAAAATGGAGAATAGCGGTATATAAAAATACAAACTTTCTGATTTTTCAATAATGCGGAGGATATTTTCTAAAAAAAATTCTTGCATTTTCTCGTTTAGACTACACGAATTCTTTAGACGGTGATAAGCAACCACTAAGCCCTGCCTGAAATGCAATACAAGGTTTTATGAAAAAGAATACGAGCGAAATAAATCTTTCTATCGGCAAAAATATGTCGTCTGGAGATTGTTTTTTATAAACACGCAAACGGAGCAATTACGAAGTGCTGACCTTGTATGCACGAAGGGAGTGCCTATCTTTGCGCTTTACAGTCTAAATAATTCTGCACTAATGACCGAAGTTGAAATCATACAAATTCAAAATGAAATCTTTACCAAACTTGTGATTGATTTACTCAAAGAGCAACGTACTAATGGTGTGAGTGTCGGCAATTACCTGCTTGATAAATACGAAGTTGATCGGCTGACGAAAGAAAAATTAAAGAAAATTTTAAGTGAACAAACAAGATAGCCATACTGCCATTTACCATAAATGGTAAATCTGACTATCTTATAATCCATCCTCCGATTTTCTACACTGTTTTTGAAATCAATATTCATTAACAGTAAAACGTAGAACATGGAAAACCAAACAGGCAACGCACGAAAAGATGTGTATGCCATAATCAATCAAAAAATTATTGAGCAACTTGAAAAGGGAACGGTGCCTTGGCTCATACCGTGGAGCGATGGCGGACTGCCGAAAAATTTAATGTCCGGCAAATCATACCGGGGAATCAATATCATGCTACTCGGTTCCGCAGGATATCCTGATAACAGCTTTCTTACGTTTAAACAATTGAATGAAATCGGTGGAAAAGTAAAGAAAGGGGAAAAAGGCCACATGGTTGTTTTTTGGGACGTGGTTAAGAACAATCAGAATTCGATTCAAGACGTTGAAAATAGTTCCTCGCAGAAAAAAGCCATTTTACGCTACTATATTGTTTTCAATGTGAGTCAATGCGAAAACATACCGGAGCGTTTTTTATCCACAAAAGATCGGGAAGTAAAAGAAATTCCAAGTTGTGAATCGGTGGTTCAAAACATGCCGCAATGCCCAGTGATTAAGCACAAGGAACAAAGAGCCTACTACCATCCTAAAGAGGATTTTGTAAACATACCGAAGAAAAAAAGTTTCAAATCTGACGCAAGCTACTATTCCACGTTGTTCCATGAACTGGTACATAGTACCGGTCATGAATCCCGCCTCAACAGGCAATCATTGGTTAACAATGCACGGTTTGGCGATGAAACATATTCATTGGAGGAATTAGTTGCCGAAATCGGAACTTGTTATTTGCAATCATTCACTGGTATTACTAAAGAATTTGAGCAAAGCGGGGCCTATATCCAAGGCTGGTTGCAACGTCTTAAAAACGACAAGCGTTTTATTTTCACTGCATCGCATCAATCACAAAAAGCTACTGATTTCATACTTAATGTAAAACAGAATGAAGATGGAGGGGAATAGTCTTTGGATTCACAAACCACAAGAACAAGCAGGTACATATTTTTTCTCCGGGCATTTGCTTGTTACACAAGCCGTCATTAGCTCATTAACGTCCAATGAAATCGCGGCAATTTATCTCGACTTACAATTGTTCGTCATGGAAAACAACGGAGCAGATTATTTGCAAATTTATTTCAATGACAAAGGAGATAAGGTGTACATCATTGACCAGCTCAAAAAGGAAATAATTGAGAGTGGAACATATAGCCCTGAAGAAAATTATTGCACGCTCTTGTTTAGTTGGGAGTATTAAACAAAAACCCGGTGAAAAACTGGGTTTTATTTTTTATCCTTGTTTTTGAGAAGTGATTCCAACAATTCAACTTTCTGCTTCTCGCTGGTAAGCAAACGTTCATATAGTTCTACAATTTTTTCGATAGGATTAAATTGATAGGCGATCAATGAATTGTTGGCTGAATTATCGTTGTTATTCTGAATAAGGTTCAATACGGAATCTTCATTAAAATTTTTGATCGCATCTACCGTAACCCCTAATATCTCAGCTACTTTGAGTAGCTTTTCATCGTCAATTTCTTTGCTCTGTTCCATTTTAGAAACTGCTTGCTGAGAGATACCTAGCCCATGTGCCAACGTATCTTGCTTCATTCCACGAAGTTCCCGGATTCGTTCAATTTTCTTGCCGATATGATTCGCTTTGACTTTAGGTATTTCCATATTATTTTCTGTTGGGGTTGTAAAATACAACCAATCTGCTTGTAAAACACAATGCAAAAAAAATCTCTATGACAAAGATATGTGATTATTTCGCCCTTACAAAAAATCACATTTTTTATGAAGATATCACCAATTCTAACAACAATAGTTTGCTTAATTTTTTTAAGCTGCAGTAAAAGCAAAAATGGAACAAACAATCCTACGGGCACTCAGTTCACCTGCGGCACTATCTTAACAGTTACGCATACTGCCGGAAGTGTCGCACCGGTTACAAAAACTGTGAAGTATGGAACGGTAAGTTCAAGCCTTAGTGGAACATCAAAGTGTTGGCTTACCCAAAACTTAGGTGCAGACCATCCGGCAACAACGTTTAATGACAGCTCGCGTGCTTCAGCGGGTTGGTATTTTCAGTTTAACCGGAAACAAGGGTATGTCTCAAGTGTTGATACTGCCACTGACATACTTGGCTATAAGTATTATCAATACTTATTAACTCCCGCATCTGCTTGGGTTTCGCAAATAAATGAAAGTGCCGATTGGCAATCAGCAAATGATCCTTGCACCTTGCTATTAGGTACTGGTTGGCGCTTGCCCACGCAACTTGAAATTAAAACAGTACTTGCAAACGGTGGGTGGACTACTGGCGATGCTGCGTATGGCTCAATATTTAATTTTCACTCCTCATATCTCAATACAGATACGACATATAATACTTCATATAGTTTGGATTATGGTGCCGGTTATTTTTGGTCGAGCAATCAACATGATGCAAGTTCCGGTTGGGCCTTATATCTCACAGATGCGTCGAATGAGGTTAATAACATAGAGAGTCCCAACAAGAAAAATGCATATCCGATTCGGTGTATAAAAGATTGATGACGGGGAAAAAACACAATTGTGAAAAGCAAGGCATTGTTGCTCCTCATTTCTTTTTTGGCTGCATGTACTCATTTCTCGTCGCATAGGAAATCAATAACCGTTCATGTGCGTGGCGTAAACGAATGCGAGCTTAGCTTGCTACCGGTAGCTGGCCTCAAGTCGTTCAAAGCATTTTCAGAAATGCAGGTTCCAGACGGAACAACCGCAACATTTATAATTCCTGATTCACTGCTTCCGTCAGAATTTATCATTAAATATGAATGTGGAGAAACGAGCGAACAACATCTGTTTGTAAGTACTCAGGATATAGAATTATGGGTTGACCCACATGATATACAAGATTCTAAACGTATCATCTTTCAAAAAAACGAAAAGGAAAATACGCTGTATGCATCGTTCACTAAAGAAAATGCCGCACAAAAAGAATACCTACTGCAATATGTGAAGGGGCATACCAAGACAGAATTTGAAATGAAACGAAATGAGTACAATGCCTGGCTGGCAAGCCAACAAAAATTAAACTACGATTGTTTTATGAGTAAAACATTTCAGTTTCAATATCTTCCACCGATTGACTCAGATAATGAACAAACTCTTTTCAATCATTATTTTGATGGTGTTAATTTTTCCGACCCACTGATTATAAGAACATCCCACCTGAAAGAATGGATGGATAAATATGTAAATCTTTACGGGTCGATATCTTCTACGTCAAATGTGCGGGATTCTCTTTTTGCTTTAGCAGGTTATCGTGCAATTGAGAAAGCAAAACATGGACACCCGAAAGTGTATGGCTGGATGGTGGACTATTTCTTTATTGGTTATGAAACCAACGGGATGGCATCTGGCTTGAAAATGTTGGAACAGTACAGTAATGATTCAATGTGCCTGACGACTAAAAAACAGCAAATTAAAAAGAGACTGGCAGGATTGGAAACTATGAAGTCGGGTATCATCGCGCCGGATTTTCAATATAAAAATGATGCTGGAAAATTTGTATCCTTTCATTCTTTCAAAACTGATTGTAAATATAAACTGATACTATTCTGGTCGGCAGATTGCAGTCATTGTAAAGAACTGGTTAGCAAATTATATCTCTGGTCTCAGCGAGGAAGTAATAAAAAACTTGTTACTGTTTTTGCTTTGAGTGTTGATAATACTGATACAGAAATTCAAAAATGGAATGAAGCAACACAAACATTGTCGGGCTGGATTCATTACCGGTGTGAAGGTGGCATAAACAGCCCAGAAGCTAGTAGCTATTTCATTCTTTCTACACCAATCATGATTCTTGTTGATACAAAAACAGATAAAATTATTTCTCTGCCTGAAAAAATTATAGATTTAAAAAATATCCTGATTAAAATGTCATAACACTTTTTTTATCGGCGGTGGTGTGGTAGCCGCAAAAAGTTTGATTGCGAAAAAATCATAACTTTGTTATGGCGATATGATTTAAGACGTAAGAGGTATTGGAAACTATATTGAGATTTGGGAAACGGCAATTAGAATGGAACTAGGAACGTTAGAACGGAATTTTATCTCTCCAGTTTTAGAGGAGACGAACCCAACATTAGATTGGCATCAATTTCAGAAAAGAATAAAGGTAAATCTAGATTGTTCCAGGCTACCGGATGCAAGCGAGATAGCGGGTGTTTGTAAACATCTTGCGCTGAGAGATTTTTTTCATGCGCTGCACAATCAGGGAAACCCTGCGGTGTACTGGTTTACGATAATCTCATACCACGGCTTTAAACAAGTCTACGATGCCATATCGGAGGCTCGGCAAAAGGTGCAAAGAAGATTTCCCGCTCAGAAAAAACTTAGCCACCCGACAAAAGTGCTGTATGTAGGCAAGGTGCGAAGCGATCTCCGTAGCAGAATGATTTCGCATCTTGGATATAATCTACGGCCGGAAAATCATGGATTGCAGCTATGCCATTGGGCTAAAAAAATTAGCCTTAAACTCGAACTTACCTGTATGATGTTGCCAAAAGAATTTAAAGATTCAGTCCTTTATTTTGAGTCACAAATTGCCACAGAATTACAGCCACTTCTTGGCATGTACTAATTTACCGTTCAAGTGAGTTGAATGAAAAATTTATATTGGAAACTGTTTATGGATAGTCTCAAATTCATCAAAATCAAGTTTTAGTTCTGCAACAGTCGGTTGAGTAATTACTTCTTCAGGATTACTATGTGCATTTGTATATCTGCAACATCTTTCGTAAATCTCATTGAGTTTATCTTTGTTTTTATTTACCAATAAACCATCGACTTTAATAAAGTTTGTCAGCGCAATATTAGGCTGATAGCGTTTTACTGTACCTCTGAAAATGTGATGCTCTACCAATAATTCAATGGCTGCACGTAGCTCACCGAAACCTTCTGCTGCAACATCATTCTCTCTTCGTCCTTTCGGCAAATTATTCAATAACGTTCGGATTTTAACTACTGGTTTTTTGACTTGATCTATATCGGCATCAGTAATAGATATTACCCCAGTCAGTCCGTATTCCGATCGTATATCATAGAGAATTTTCTGTAGGTCTTTGTAAGTCGCTAGTTTGCAATTGTGCATTATACTATTAAAAAGTAGAATGCTGTGAGTGAAAATTATTACCTGCCTTGACCTCGATAATGTGAGTAACCTTCTTGAAACGTCTTCTATGATATGATGGTCTAAACTATTTACGGGGTCGTCAAAAATAACGGGGGATTTTGATTTATCAAGCTGTAATTCGGTAAGAAATTCTGCCAGAGCGATTGCTTTTTGTTCTCCTTCGCTCAAAATGTCGGAGAGAATATATGATGTGTTTATTCGCTGTTGAAGTCGTGAATTTCCTTTCGAAGTTCCGAAGGTCAATTCAATTTTAATATTTGACTTCCTAAGAGCTTTTAGTTCTTCAGTAAAATACTTATTAAATTCTGTTTGTACCAACTCCTCTCTAGCTTCAGTAGTTTTCCTGCTTATGGTGTTTGTCGAGAAACTAGATTTATGATTCAAAAGAGTTGAAACTATTACTTTGTTTGCTATAGCCTTTTTTACATCCTCGGTTCTTGTTGAAAGAAATTCTCTATCTTTTAACTCATTAATTTTCGCAATGAGCTCTTTTTCTTTGATAGAAATATTATCAATTGTATGGATTTTTAGCTTGATCGCCTCCTCGGTTTTTGTTTTTCTTGACTCTAAGAAGGTAATGTATTCAGTATAATCAAGATCGAATTTTATTTCATCAAACTCTCCCTTGTCAACAATCGCTTTCCAACTGGCAAGAAGTTTATTATATTTACTAATGCCCTCGGGTTGGACAATTTTTCCGTCCGAATCACGTCCAAATGTATCTTGGTGAAAAATTAATGGGACTTCGATAGCAGCTATGAGTTGAATAATGGATGTCTTTGAATCTTTAGCTTTTTTAATTAGCTCTTGCGTGTTGTCATTTAACAACTTCCGGTAGCTCCTTAGAAGCGCTATGGAATTCTCAGTTTTCAATTCTTGTTTGCAATACACACAAGTTTCAGATTCTCCTTTCGGGTAATCGTCCTTGTTTAATATTTTAATGTATTCATCTGCTGCTTTTATAAAGGCTTGGAACTCTTTGGATAAATAAAAGTCAATGTTATTGGTTTCAGCAATCTCCTTTAACCCAACTTTTGTTTTGGCTTCTAAGTCATGTAACTGTTTATTGAGTGTGACTAAGTTTACCCAAGTATTTTCATTCAATGCTTTCTGTGCTTTCAGGACTTTGCCAAGGATTACATCTATTTCACCAAGTTGGGTTCTGAAATTTGCCAACTCTTTTTCAAGTAAAGCCTTGTTCAGGTTCTTTAACTCTAACTCGCAATCGGCTAAGCTCGTTTTATGACCATCGTCAAAAGTTGAAATTTCTGTCAGTCTAGGCAGGCTTGAATTCCCCTTTAAATTAGAGATGAAATTTTCTTGTAGTGTACCAGGGTGAAGGTTGGTTGCCCAAAGGAGCAGCGTTGGGTATTTATCAATAGTTTCTTGCCACAGTCTTGCTAAATATCCTAATTCATCAGAGACAAGATTAAATAAATGAAATCCGATTGGTGAGACAAGTAACCCTCGATCAGCAAGAGATATTTGAACGCAATTGTTATTGAAGATTGAAATATTTTCTAACGAACTATTTTTTGCCTTGCCATCCCAGTTAAATTCTCCATCAACACCATCAACTCTATATTTAATTGTAGCCGTTTGCGGTTCTTGAGGTTTAGTAATATCGCACAAAATATTGTTGTAAAGTTCATAGCTATAGCCTAAGGCCTTCAAGATCCGACCGTATCCAGTTTTACCAGAGCCATTTTCGCCGTAGATCACAGTTATGTTATCAGCGAATGTGATGGTCTGATCCAGTGCCAATTTATTTACACCTTTTACTTCAGAAAGTGAAATGATATCGATCTTTTTGGTGGAAGGGGAATAGACAGGTTTTTTAATTGCCAAGTCAGGCAATCCGGATTTAAGTTTAATTGACTGCAAGAAATAATCAAAGACCTCCTTTTTGTCTTCAATCGTCAGATTTGTTTCTGTGCCGATTATTTTTGAGATCAATAGTTTACCCCATTCTCCATTTGATTCCCCCCATTCCCATAGGAAGTCAACAATATTTCGTTTTGTTGCAGTGCTCACAGCCATATTATAATCTTTAAGTGGAAAAAAATCTCGCTCCGTCGTGTAAAGTAAGCTTAATATTCTCCCTGTGGTAGGGGAAATACCCCGTATTTATAGGGGAAAAACACCCCCGCGTACCGGGAAAAACACCCCCTCTATTTTTAAAACTTGGCTAGTAATATCATGGAGGTAAAAGCGCCTGCGGCTGTGGGTGGGCGAAAGTGATTGCAATATTTTATTGCAATCACTGTGTGGCTCGCCGAAAAGGGGTAAAGCGAAGCGGAACCCCTGCGAGTGCCACCGGCTGGGGCGACTTGTTAAGCATGAGGTACGAATGCACAAGTCTCACAGTGCAGGATTTTTGCGTGGCATGGCAATAAGCCAGGGCTTGTGCCAGCAAAAATCCGTAACGCAGCCGGTGGTTTCGCGGGCGAGCACATACGAGGGCTGCGGATGGACTTTAGGCTCTGGGAACGAATGAAAACGCATCGAATGGTGTGTTTGAAGTGAGTGGACAGTTAAGCCTAAAGGACATAGTAGCAGCCATGAGACTTTTTTGTGAGAAGCAAAAAATGTGACATACCGCTCCTGTATGTGTTGATTCCAAGCGACAAGGGAGCATGGTGTCAATGCCTAACAGGAAAAACAATCTCTTGCTTTGCTTCCATTGAAAATGATATCAAAGCAAGTGATTGTTTTAGATATGGCGCATTATTTGCCGAGCAATAAAGTCGAATTCCGATTTACCTGCGGGTGGGTGGCTGTAGAGCGATAGCGGAGCAGACATCATTTAGATAAGTGCATAAGCGCACCGAACTGTTTTTATTTTAATAAATTTAAAATAGTAGAGGTAACTGTAATTCTTTCTGTAGGAACAATAATATATTTCCATTTTTTTACAATCCCAAACTTACCTAAATTTCTATTAACTATTTCACAGTATTTAAGAGCTGTTTGTTTTTTTGCTTGTACACTTGAGGTTCTAATTTCCTCTTCAGGTTTTACCTCAACCATTACAATTTCATCATCTAACTCAACAACAAAATCTGGTTCATACCTATGATGTGCTTCTCCTTCTGTGTCACGCCAATATAAACCCTCAAATTGATTTGGTGCAGGACGAAGCCAATTTATTACAGTTTCATCACGTTCAAGTAAGTATGCCAAGCGGACTTCATCGGATGAGTCAAAGCGATACATTCCATGACAGGCTTTGTGAAATTGCCCATACAAAAATTTAGCACTAAACGTATTTAGTTGTGATTCTAGTCGAACAGATTTTTCTCCGAGAGATAATGAAATATTATATTGCTCTAAATAAGGTTTTGGTTCTCCAACGTCAGATTCTAAATAACCTTCAAATTTTAATTCCTTATGAGTTAATATTTGTTTGTGAATATCTTCGGCGATACTCCTCGCGTTACTTTCGACAATTAAAGCTAAATTATCTTCATCAATTGCTTTTTTACGATAGTGAGATACCGCTTGATCCGCTAATTTAAGAAGCAAGGGTTTTTGTTCCAGATCATCATAATCTAAAAGCGGAAAATCTAAGAGAGCAGCAATAATTGTGTTTTGTGGAGTTTGTTTATTATGTGAACCGAAACTACCTATTCTTGTTACTTCAGTTCGTCTGCGCCCAGGAATGTCATCACCAAACAAATCCTTTTCTCGATCATTTTGTAATTGCTCCTCAAGGATCGCTTTTTCATTTGTATATGATTGAATGATACTTGTATCTAAATCAAATGGATTAAGAGAAAGTTCTCCGAAACTAGGGGTGAGTATTAACCGTGGAATAGAAATGTTTCTCTTTTCCATAGTTTCACTTGATTTTTGTGCAATCTTTGATAGTTCATCTTTTGCTTCTTTACTAAAAGAACCAAAAAGCGTATCACTACCAAATGACAATTCAGTTTGAGTAGTTGGTTGTTGTCCATGAAAATCAGAAAATGATAAATTCTTTATAGTTTCTTTAGTTAAACTAGTTACAATTTCATTTGTCTTTGAATCAATAAAGTTTTTTAAAACGCTAGATTCCATATTCTCAGCGTATGGATTTTTTGAGACAATTTCAGTAGCTTTTTCTGCAACAGCTTGCATTACTACTTGGTTATTTCTTATTTCATTTGCAACACTTTGCAGAATTATAGGCTGTACCTCAGTTAAGACTTTTACTTCCTTTGCTTCACTTGATGAAATTTTTTCAACCTGCCCTTGAATAAGAGGTGAATCTTTGGCAAGCGCAACAACTTTTGCAAATTGTTCATGTGCAACCAACACAAGCCTATCAACTAATGGAACACCAGTCCTTTCACCATAAGGTAGACGTAATCCACGACCTATTGTTTGCTCTGTTAAAATTGCTGCTGCCGCTTCACGCAAAGGTGCTATTGTATATACATTTGTAACATCCCAGCCTTCTTTGAGCATGTTAACGTGAATTACAATTTCAACAATGTTTTCAGGCTGTTCAAGTGAAATTAATTTTTCAATATTTTCATCCGCTTCATCTCCTCGCAATTTTGTGTGTACCTCAATGACCTTTCCTATATATTCACCGCCACGAAAATTATCACTATCAATCAGAGTTCTTAACTCCCTTGCGTGAGTGGTATCTTTCGCGACAACTAACATTACAGGTTTTACAACATGAAGATTGTTTTCAAGGGCATATTCTTTAAGTGCATTTTTAGCTCGCTCATGAAAATAAGCTGCCAACTGTAGTTTTCTAGCATCTGTTTCAATTGAATCAGAATTAAATTGACTGAAATCAGTATCTCCCTCTGTACCAACCCAAGGGTCTTTTACAAGTTTTCCCCTAATCGCATCGCCTAAATTGTATGAATACAAAACATTTTTCATGACGATTTGTTTTGCATTTTTTCCTGTTCCTTGAGTTCTTAAATAAGGTGTTGCTGTCATTTCTAGTCCGAACAATGGGTCTAGAATATCTACCTTAAAGATAGATATTAGTTGACACTGCTTTGCATCGAAAATATTATACTTATTAGTGCTGCCTAATAGATGGTATTCTCTCATGAAATAGGATAATGGTAAAGTTAGCTGATAATTAAAAGAGCCTTCATTTTGAAAGCTCTTTTTGATTTAATACTTCTTCAAGTAATTTTTTCTTACTAGGAAATGGCGCATGATCTCCTTTCTCCCATGAGAAAATTGTACTCTCGTTCACACCCATTTTTTTAGCTAAATCCTCCTGACTTAGCCCGTTTAAAATCCTGAATTGTTTAATCCTCCCGCCCAAAGTTGCCGTTTCAACTGGAAAGGGATTGTACCCCAAAAATTCAATCAGTTTAGGATAATATTGAATCTGTGGAGCGCTCCTTTCGTTCTCCCATCCCGTGATTGAATCCTCACAAACATTGAATATCTTTGCTATATCGGTTTGGAATAATTTAAGCTGCATTCGGCGGTTTTTAATATGCTCTCCGATATGTTTCAGATTTTCAATAGGTTGTGATGGAATTTGAGCAAATAACTGGACGTGCAAAAAAGGCAACGCAGGTATGAAGTTGTGTTGGGTATTTTGCGAATTTAGGAAATAGGAGGGATGGTAGCGGAATCGGATCGCTACCTCGTCACCAGCAATTGTTATTCGGCTGGTGATTCTTTCGACAAAGGAGCGTTTTGCGGATTTGTCGAGGGTACTCCATCTTTCATACATTGTTTTTGCTTCATGCTTTACCGCATCGCCGTTTAGTTCCTCTATCCTGAGCATGTCAATTTCGGCTTCGATTTGGGGAATGGAATTTTCAATTTGCCGGAGTTGTAGGTCAAGGGGATTGTAGTAACTGCCGAATCGATCTTTGGGAATCTGACCAGCCATATACAATTCCATTTTTAAATCCATATCTGCCTGAATTCGTTTTTTGTCTTTCAAAAAAGATTCAAGTGATTTTTCTTTCTCCGAAATTTCCTTTTTCGCTTTTGAAAGAAACTTATCGAAATGCGAATCAGACATTAGGAAAATTTCCATTTGTGAAAAATATATTTCTTCGATGTCGTCAACTCCGATTTTGGTTTTCTTGCATGTTTTGCATCGGTAGGAATTTCCGTGAGGGTTGTAATACATTTTGCCATCGCAGCCACAATATAGGATCCCCGAAAAAAGCTGTGTTACAGATTTAGCGGGTCTGTGGTTCTTTTCTTCCTGTTCAATGAGAATTTTATTACACTTGTCCCATAGTTCGGCAGAAACTATGGCAGGGCAGGTAATTTGAACCCATTCACTTTCGGGTTTTAACACCCACTTTTTGCCGTCTCCTAAACTTTTGGTGTAGTTGGCAAGCCGGACACCTTTCGCCGTGCTATCGTGCAGCAATCTGCCAATGGTGGTATCACTGAACTCAGAGCCGTTCCGTGTCCGATGTCCCATTTCGTTTAGCTTCCGTGCTACCAACCCTTTCTTTTTGTGTTCTGCAAAGAGTTCATACATCAACTTCCGTATCGGAGCTTCTTGCTTGTTTACAATCAATTCCTTGCCTTTCCATTGATACCCATAAGGGGCTGCACCTCCTAAAGGTTTACCCATTTTTGCCCGTATGGGAACCGATGCTGCAACCCGCTCGGCAATTTCTGCTCGTTCCCATTCTGCCATTGCAGCAATGATTGTGAAAAACAATCTGCCTGATGGTGAACTTGTATCAATGTTCTCAGCCAAGGAAATCATGTCAGCGTTTGATTTTCTAAACAGTTCGGAAAATTCAAGCAGTTCCTTTGTGTTTCTTGCTAACCTCGCAAGCTTTGAGAATACAAGGGCGGTAATCCGTCCGGTTTGAATATCCCGAAGCATTTTCTTAGTCTCAGGCAATTCCATGACGGTTTTTCCAGAGATCGCTTCAAGGCGGTATACTTCTATAACCTCCCAACCTTTTGCCTCTGCGTAATACCTGGCTCTTTGCTCATGGTGTTCGGGGCTGTCGTCCTTAACTTGAAATTCAGTTGATACTCGTACCCAAATTCCTACACGTTTTTTCTGTTCCATGCTATGAAATTTTCAATGTGAAGTTAAAAAATGATTTTTGTTTGATTTAAGTGTAGTGCGTTTTACCGGAATGGTAAGGAAGATGGAATTACCATTTATGGTGATAAAAGGGGATAACCGCTCAAACAACCTTTACCATTTTTAGTAAATCAATCCTTCTTTTTTCGCCTTGCTTCCTAGTCCAAAATATAGATATTAACAGCTATGAATTTTGTGGTAGAATGCAAAAAGTAAAGGACAATAAAATACCAGTAGAATTTGCATCTGACGAAATAGCATTGCGCTATTTAGCACGAATTCTTGTACAGGCCTTTATTGACCATAAAGAAAATGAACGCATTAAATCAGATATCAAAAAGAAAAGCGGTAATCTATTGTCGAGTATCAACAAAGGAACAAGTTGAAGAAGGCAATAGTCTTGCTACTCAAGAACGTATTTGTAAAGAATACGCACTAAACAATGACTTTGAAGTTATAGAAACATATCGGGAGCAGGGTGAAAGTGCAAAGACGGCTGACCGAACCGAACTTCAAAAACTACTTGCATATTGTTCAAGTAAAAAGAATAGCATAAAGGTTGTCATCATTTATAAATTAGATCGGCTTTCACGCAATACTGACGATTACAGTCAACTCCGTCTTATGTTAAAACGGTATGGTGTGGAAATTAAATCTACATCAGAGCACTTTGAAAACACTCCCGTTGGTCGGTTCATGGAAAATACATTGGCTAACATTTCTCAGTTTGATAACGACATCCGAGCCGAGCGTTGCTCCGGTGGAATGAAGGAAGCAATTCGTGAAGGTCGGTATGTTTGGAAAGCTCCGATTGGCTACGACAATATACGCGTATGTGGCAAAGCCACTATTGGTAAAAATTTAACAATGGCTCCACTTATTCTTCGCGCATTTGAAATAGTGGCAAGTAATACCAGTTCTGTAGAAGAAGT
Source organism: bacterium (assembly GCA_037130335.1). Lineage (GTDB taxonomy): Bacteria > Patescibacteriota > Minisyncoccia > Phycocordibacterales > UBA9973 > CAITQP01. The sequence continues at coordinate 21,198 of JBAXTD010000003.1, read as the reverse complement.
GTATCGCATAATGACAAAGGAAGGGTTGACTCGAAATGGTAAGCCTCTTGTCAATTCATATTTTCGGGAAATATTTGCCAATGAATTATATGCAGGTTGGATAAATAAATTTGGTGAAAGGCACAAAGGGTTATTTGAGCCGATTGTTTCTAATGAATTATTTGTACACGTGCAACGTGTTTTAAAAAGCAACGGTAAGCTAAATAATCCGCACATAACAGATCATCCCGATTTTCCTTTGAGACGGTTTATAGTGAATGAAAACAATAAAAAACTAACAGGTAGTTGGTCGACAGGGAAGTATAAGAAGTTTCCATATTACCGCTTTGGCAGAACTGGCGGGAGTAATTATAATCGAGATAATTTTGAACATGCATTTATGCGGTATATGGATTACTATGCACTTGATAATGCACACTACCAAAAATTAAGACGTTTTATTAAAGAGGAACTAGTTGCACGAGATCAAATTGAACAAAAAGAATCGGAAAACTTACAGAAACACATCAAGGAACTTAATGCACGACAAACCATTTTGATTAAGAAAAATATAGACGGGATTATTAGTGATACTGTATTAAAGCAGCAACTTGATGTTATTGATGTGGAACTAACGAATTCTCATACGCTACTTTATAACCATTCCTCTGAAAAAATTGATATTTCTGAGTGTGTCAATTATCTTGAACCGTATTTTAAAATGCCTAGTAAAATATGGCTCAAATCAAAACCTGCCACAAAACTTGCTCTGCAGGTGTTCCAATTCCCATTAGGTTGCACTTTTACGAATAATTCTTTTGGAACTCCACAAATAAGTAAGTTCTTCAAGGTGAAATCTGCATTATCGGATGCAAATTTCGGTAGGGTGGACCCTAGCGGACTCGAACCGCTTGCCTCCTCATTGCAAATGAGGCGCTCTACCAGATGAGCTAAGGGCCCAAAACTTCACGGGGAGTATTATATACGAAAAAATAATTTTAGGCAATAAAAATGGCTACATACTCCTTTGTGGGGAATACGTAGCCATAAATTTTTATACCTCACTTTTAGTGAGTACGGCATGCTATTGCACGCTGAGCCGCGTAAGGTTTTTGATATTTTTTACCTTTCTGTTTTTCGGGTATTTCAATAATAATAGATTGTTTTTTAGGCAGGTTTTTTAAAAAAATGATTAATTGATGTTGCAATTTACCATTTTCATAAAAATTCGGTTTTTGAAGTTTCTGTAAAACTTCTCCAATTTTTGGATCATGATCAGGGATGTTTCTTGTATTATAATCTCTTTTAATTTCCAAATTTTCCGTATTAAGATTAATACCGGAAAATATTACTCCGTTTGTATCTGTTAATGTGCATACGAAGTTCCCGTTACTTAACATAACAATGCTTTTGAAATCCATAATGTGCGTGTTTTTAAAGTTCACTGATACTCTACAACTTTTAAATTTTATGTCAACTGATTTATATTGGTGTTATTTTTTTGCACCGGTAGGTGATTGTTGTGCGTATTATTTGTAGGAGTATAATTAAATGTCTCTTATTTTATAAACGTGCGTTAATTACAAAATTTTTTATGCAAAACCCATACGAGAATGCAATGATGCAATTGGACCGAGCGGTAGAAGTTCAAGCGTTTCCTGAAGCTTTTTTGGCTCAAATCGCTGTGCCAAATCGCGAACTTCGTATTTCGATTCCAGTCAAAATGGATAACGGAGAAACAAAAGTATTTGAAGGATATCGCGTCGAACACAACAACGCGCGTGGTCCATACAAAGGTGGAATTAGATACCACTATGATACTGATATCAATGAAGTAAAGGCGCTCGCTTTTTGGATGGCACTCAAGTGTGCTGTGGCAAACATTCCGATGGGTGGAGGAAAAGGAGGAGTTACCGTAGATCCAAAAACACTTTCAAAAACAGAACTCGAAAAGCTTTCTCGTGGATGGGTACGTGGACTTGCTGATGTGCTTGGACCCCGCAAAGACGTGCCTGCGCCTGATGTAAACACAACTCCAGAAATTATGTCATGGATGACTGATGAGTTTGCACTTATTACCGGAGACAAAACAATGGCGACGTTTACAGGTAAGCCACTCGACAAAGGTGGTTCAGAAGGTCGTGGTATCGCCACAGGGCTTGGAGGATTTTATGTGTTTGATGTGCTTCGCAAAAAGTACAATGTGCCAGATGGTGCGAAAGTTGTGATTCAAGGATTTGGAAACGTGGGAGGAAATGCCGCAGAAGTTTTTGCAAAAAATGGATACAAAATTATTGCGATGTCAGATTCCAAAGGTGGTGTCGTCAAAGACGATGGCATTGATGTTAAAGCACTCGAAGATTGGAAAAAGGCAAATGGTACACTCGCAGGATTTCCTGGTTCACGCACGGTGACGAATATGGAACTTTTGGAACTCGAATGCGATGTGCTTATCCCAGCTGCACTCGAAAATCAAATTACGGTAGATAATGCAACAAAGATTAAAGCAAAATTTATTCTCGAACTTGCAAACGGTCCAATCACTACAGAAGCCGATGAAATTTTGTTTGCAAAAAATATTCCTGTCGTGCCAGATATTCTCGCAAACTCAGGAGGGGTAACAGTCTCGACATTTGAATGGGAACAGAATCTCAAAGGTGAACACTGGAGTGAAGCCGATGTATTTGCAAAACTCAAAGAAATTCTCGATCGCGAAAGTATGGTGATTTATGAAAAATCAATCGCGGCAAAAACAGATATTCGTCGCGCAGCATTTATTGTGGCACTCGAGCGTATCGCAAAGGCAATGGGGTACTAAAAATTTAATACAAGCAAAATAAAAAAGCGCGTACAAAACATTGTGATGTTTCGTGCGCGCTTTTGGATGATGTGTAATACTTAGTGTCTTAGAATAATTACTTGCTTCCGTTTTGTTATTTTTATTGCGCCCCCGATTTGCAGGCTGTCACCCTTTGATTTGGTGACCATAGTTGCGTGGTTCTCATTTGAACCAGCAAACTTGTAATACAAAGTTGAACTGTCAGTTCCAGGCTTTGTGCTAATACTTGTCACTGCTCCAACCCTGGAACTGTCTGCGCCATAAATTGGCAAATCTTCTCCGTTGTCACTGCCTGTGTTGCAGGAAGTCATAAGAAGTGCTGTAGCTCCTACGAGTGCGAAATTCAGAATAATACTTTTCATTTGATCCGTTTTTTATTTTGATTTTAAAGTGGTTTAAACTATCATAGGTATTATAGCATAGTAAATCATATTTTGTCAAGTACCTCAAAAACCCTTGAAATATGGGGATTTCCTATTAAAACAATACCGTAAACAGGGTATACTATATATACGTATATGACTCTGCGCCAAAACCGAATTCAAATAATCAAATATGCACCACCACCATCTGATTTGCCAGTGTTTGGCAATGTTGATTCTGCGCAGGTTTCGTTTATTGGTCGTACCAATTACGTCGCGTCACTCGAAGAAAAGAAATTTATTTTTGGTATCAAACGTGTCGATCGTAAACGTCACACGTATATCATCGGTAAATCTGGAGTGGGGAAATCCAAACTTCAGGAACTTTTTGTGCGCCAAGATATTGCCTATGGATATGGCGTGTGCGTGATTGATCCACACGGAGAATTTATCGACGATATTTTAAACTTCATTCCTGATGAACGCATTGATGACGTGTGTGTGATTGATCCGTCGGATGTAGAATTTCCTGTATCGTTTAATCCGCTGCAAAATGTAGATCCGACATTCAAACATCAATTGACGCAACGATTGATTGAAGTATTGTCGAAACAATTTGGTAGTAATTGGACACCACGCCTCGAACACGTGTTTCGATTTACAACGCTTGCGCTTCTCGACTATCCACATGCGACAATGCATGGAATGATTTCGATGCTTACTGATAGATCGTATCGTGAAAAAGTTGTTGAGTATATCGAGGACGACATGGTCAAACGTTTTTGGGCGATTGAATTTGCTGATTGGTCGGAAAAGTTTGATACCGATGCTATCATTCCGCTCGTCAACAAGCTTGGACAATTTCTCTCGAACCCAATGCTTCGAAATATTTTTGGACAGAAAGAAAATAAAATAAATTTAGAGGAATTAATGAACCAGCAAAAAATAATTCTCATTAATCTCTCAAAAGAAAAAATCGGAGAAGATAATGCTAGTTTTTTTGGTTCAATTTTTTTGACAAAAATAAAGCAAGCTGGAATGTCGCGTGCTAAATTAGATTCGAGAGATCGCAAAGATTTTTATTTGTATATTGATGAATTCCAAAACGTAGTGACTGATACGTTTGAAAATATTTTGTATGAAGCCCGTAAATATAGCATCAATCTCACAATTGCACATCAGTACATGGGGCAACTCACGCCCAAAATTCAACATGCAGTGCTCGGAAATATCGGAACGATTATTTGTTTCCGTGTAGGTGGTGAGGACGCGGTGACGCTTCGTCCAGAATTTGCACCGATTTTTGACACCAAAGATATGATTAATTTGGGAATCGGAGAATTCTATATAAAGACGACGATTGATGGTGAATCGTATGATCCTTTTTCTGCTGAATCACTTAAAGTCTTGCCTGCACCATATGTATCAAATAAACAAAAAATTATTGATGCGTCACGAGAAAAGTTTTCGATTCCTGTATCTGATGCAAAAAAAATGATTGACGAAGAAGAATTAAAAAGTTCTCAAAATACGCAAGAAGAAATACATAGGCACGAAAAAGAAAGAAATATAGAAATAGATACTGAACAAATCGCAGAAGCTGTTTTTCAAGATTCTCCGAAATTGATGGATTAAAAATAATTTACATACATATATGTTTACCGGAATAATAGAAACAACTGCACGGATTGATTCGAAAGAAAATATTGGACACAATGTTCGGATTGCAATTGAGCTCGATAAAAAGTGGAAATTAAAATTAGGGGATTCGGTGGCGGTGGCTGGAGTGTGTTTGACTGTGGCTGAAATAAAAAAGAATACAAAAAACAATCTATATTTTTTTGATATGATTCCTGAAACACTTGAGAAAACTACGTTTGGCAAAAATATATATCCGATTGTAAATATTGAACGACCGATGGTGTATGGTGCGCGCGTGCACGGTCACATCGTATCGGGCCATGTGAATTGTGTGGGAACGGTGACAAAAATTTCTGACGACAAACGAGGATATCGAATCGAAATTGCATACCCAAAGAAATTTAAAAAATATGTGATTGAAAAAGGTTCGATTGTGATTAATGGAACGAGTTTGACGATTGCAGAGGTAAAAAATTCTGCCAGTGTGGCAAGCCTTGCTGTGGCACTGGTACCGCATACACTCAAGGTCACAACACTTTCGAATTTAGAGAAAGGTGATATTGTTAATTTGGAATTCGACTTATCAGATAAGAAGTAAAATCAAATGACACAAGAAGCAAAAAATAAAGTATTTGAAAAATTTACTGCGCCGGAGTGGAACGTCGGTATTGTTGTGGCTGGATTTAATTTGGATATCACCGAAAAGCTTTTGGAAAGTGCAAAAGAATGCGCACTTGCGTATGGCGTACAACCAGAAAATATTTCGGTAGAATACGTAGCAGGTTGCGTAGAAATTCCACTCATTTTGCAAACATTTGCACAAACCAAAAAATATCACGCACTCGTGGCGCTCGGTGCAATTATTCGGGGAGATACACCACACTTTGATTTCGTCGCTAAAGCAGTGACGGAAGGTGTGATGCGCGTGCAATTGGATTCTGGAATTCCGATTGGATTTGGAATTTTGACACTCGAAAATAAAACACAAGCAGAAATTCGATTACGTTCCGGATACGGATCAATGGAAGCTGCACTACAATCAGCAAAAATTATTGAAGGGATTAAATAAAATATTTTTCCTCTTGTTACTTGATACTCCATAACGTATAATTTATGATATGGATTTTCTCCCAGAAGGGATTAACTTTAATAGAGACATAACATATCTTGCAAAAACAAATTTCCGAAAGGATGAGCAGATTTTTGGTATCAAACGTAGAGACAGACGTCAGCATATGTACGTGCTTGGAAAATCTGGAACGGGTAAATCCGTGCTTCTTGAAAATATGATTGTGCAAAATATTTGGAATGGTGAAGGCGTGTGTGTGATTGACCCGCACGGCGAATTGGTCGAAAAGATTCTTGCCACGATTCCTCCACATCGCGCTAAAGATGTCATATATTTTAATCCGGCTGATATGGACTACCATATTGGTTTCAACGTGCTTCAAATCGATGATCCGCGATATAAACATTTGGTGGCATCAGGTCTCATGGGAATTTTTACAAAAATTTGGGCTAATGCGTGGAGTGCACGTATGGAATACATTCTCAATAATGCAATTCTCGCATTGGTGGAAACTCCTGGTTCGACATTGCTTGGAATTCCTCGTTTGCTTGTCGATAAAGATTACCGCCAACAAATTATTGCAAACGTAAAAGATCCAGTTATTCGAGCTTTTTGGGTGCATGAGTTTGAAGCCTGGCGTGAACAATATCGTAACGAAGCAATTGCACCGATCCAAAACAAAGTGGGACAGTTTCTCTCAAGTTCACTTGTGCGTAATGTTGTCGGACAATCTAAATCAACGATTGATTTGTTTGAAATGATGAACACAGGAAAGATTTTTATCGTGAACGTTTCCAAAGGACGTATCGGTGAAGATAACTCAGCACTTTTGGGTGGAATGCTTATTACCAAAATTCAACTTGCTGCGATGGAACGTGTGCGTATTCCCGAGGACGACCGTAAAGATTTTTATTTGTATGTGGACGAATTCCAAAACTTCGTTACTGACTCGTTCGCATCTATTCTCTCTGAGGCTCGTAAATATCGTCTCAATCTCACACTTGCACACCAGTACATCGCGCAACTTTCGACCAAAGATTCCGATACGGTGCGTGATGCGATTTTTGGAAACGTCGGAACGATGATTGTGTTTCGTGTGGGAGCGGTGGATGGAGAATATTTAGAAAAAGAATTCGATCCAGAATTTACGACGCCTGATATGGTAAATTTGCCGAACTATAAAATTTATCTCAAGCTCATGGTAGATGGCGTGACATCGCGACCTTTTTCGGCAAGTACACTTCCTCCATTTAAAATTCCAGAAAATAGTAATGTGCAAGCAGAAATTATTGAATCATCTCGCGCATTATATGCTCGTTCACGTGAAGATGTGGAACGCGAAATTAATGAATGGAGTGGAATGGGTGGAAGTCCGAATGTGAATTCAACCACTACGTTTACCGAAGGAAAATTCAAAGCGGTGTGTTCATCGTGTGGTAAAGAAACGACTGTGCCATTTGAACCGGAAGAAGGTCGTCCAGTGTACTGCAAAGAATGTATTGCAAAAATTAAATCTGGTGAATTAAAACCTCTCAAGGGTTCACAAAAAAAATCATATGAACCGCAAGCTCAATCATTTGCGGAACTTTCGGGGTTGGGAATTGAGTTTGCTTCAGAAGAAAAGACAATGCATAAACCGTTTTTCAAAAAATCTCCCGAAAAATCATTTGTACCTACAAAACCAAACGTAGCACCTGTATCTGAAAAAATTTCATCGCCAGTATCAACACAAACACAAACTCCAAAACCAGCACCGGTAAAATTTGAAAAACCAATATCAACACCAACTCCAATACTAAAACCAATTCAGAAACCCTTTGAGCCGAAAATTCCGGTATTTTCTAAGTTTTCTGACAAGGGAAAAGTTGTCATCGCTCCCCGTGAACGCAAGGGTCCAGACCATGAAGGTTTGCAAAGTATTCTCAAGGAAGCTTTGGGCAATGCAATGAAACCTGATACAAATAATGTACAAGAAGTAAAAACAGAAATTATTCCAACGCCTGTTGCAGAGGTTAAAAAAACTATTTCTTTGTCGTCTCTCAAAACAATTGAAAATAATTCTCATACTGCAAATACAAAATCATTTGATAAAAATGCTTCAACCGAAAAAGTATCTGCGTTGCAGGAGGCAATTAATCGTGCGCGAAATAGTTCGAATGTAAAAACTGATACAAAAACTGAAATAAAAAATGAAATAAAAACTGAGACAGAAACTGAGACAAAAGCTGAAACACCAGATATTGCTACTACACCAGATGTTTCTCCCAAAAAAGTTCGAGAAGTCCCCGAAGAAGTTTTGAGAACAGTTTTGAATTAATAAAGGTTTATAATTTTTGTTTTTTTATTTAGTAAAAATGAAAAAAATAATTTTTGTAAGTTTTTTGTTTGTATGTGTACCGTTTGCGCATGCACGCGCCGCACTTGTGTTTAGTGAAGTAATGTATGATCCACCGGGTACGCAATCAGCGTGGATTGAAGTATACAATAATGGTACTCAATCTGTTGATCTCACAAAATATTTTTTGTATACAGACGGGGGAGCAAGTACGAGACATAGCATAACGCAAAAGGCAACTGGTACGACACTACTTCCTGGTGGTGCGTATGCAATAATTGCCGACGATCAAATTGGGTTTAATACTACATACCCCAATTTGTTGTCGGTTGATAGTAGTTTTAGTATTCCAACAACGCGCGCAAGCGTTTTTATTTTGACTACTGATACAGCACGGCCACCTGTTTTGATTGATGATCAGATGACACTTGATCCAAGTTTGGGTGCCAAAAACGACGGCAATAGTTTACAAAAAAATTCAAGTGGTATGTGGGTTTCTGCTACGCCAACACCTGGTGCTATAAATGCCGAAAATTCGGTAGTAGCTATTACTGCTTCGTCTACAACAAATACTACGACAAGTACATCGCAAACAATTGATTCTAGTTCGTATGGTTTACCTGTAAATAATACAAATTCTGCATCTCCGTCAACTCAATCAGTAACTCCACAAGTGCAACTTTTTGTACCCAAAAATGCGACTGCGGGAATTTCGATTGAAATTATTCCGCAACTTGCTGGAATTGATAATCCATCGCACACCAATAAATCATTTCATATTTCATTGGGTGATGGAACTGAATATGATTATTTTTATCCGATTCCGTTTCGACACACATATAAATATCCTGGGACATATGTCGTAACGTTTGAGTATCGACATAATCCATATGATGAAAATGATTTTGATGTACTCTCTGCTCGAAAAATAATTGAAATTACATCGCCATCTGTTGTGATACATGCAGTGAATGCCGATGGTTCGATCGAGCTTGCAAATACTGACACAAAAGAAATAGATATTTCAAATTGGATGTTGCAGTCTGTGACGGATCCGAATAAATATTTTGTAATACCCAAAAGTACAATTTTGCTTGCTGGAAAAAAGATTATACTTCCTGTTGAAATAACTGGTTTTGAAAATCTAAATACAAATTCTTTTGCATTGTATTTGCCTGGGCAACGTGTGGCAACTGATGTATATGGTGTAGATAAAAAGTCGGATTCAAGCTTAATTGTTGATAGTAATGCAACTGTAATACAAAAAAATATTTCTGCAAAAATTTCTGCAGTGCAAACAAAAAATAAAAACCCAGTACTTGTATCAAACGTATCACAGACACTTACACAAAAAGATGTTGATTCGGCAGCACGTGCGACATCAGATATGTCACTTGAGGCACAATCAAATTTGCCATTACAAAATACTGCACAAAATTTTTCATGGCCGATTGCGATAGTTGGTATCGGCGGAATGCTTTTGGTTGCTATTTTTGCAGTAAAAAATAAAAAATCATGGTCGGAGAGAAAATTTTTGCATACTAATTCCGACACAAAGTCTGCAAAAGAACTTGCTGACGAAATTCGAATTATAGATGAATAATGATGTGTACATATTTCTGTGATACTATAGTTGAATTATGACGAGAGATGACCAACTACATGAACTGAATAAAAAATGGTCAAAAAAATGTACTTGTGTACTCAAAAAAACTGCAACGCAACCAGTTTTTGGAAATGGAAATGCTCGCGCAGACATTGTTTTTATTGGTGAGGCTCCAGGAAAATCCGAAGACAAACTCGGTGTGCCGTTTGTAGGTGCGGCAGGGAAATTTCTTTCTGTAATGCTTGAACATATCAAAATGAAACGTGAGGATGTGTATATTACAAACATCGTTAAATATCGTCCACCAAATAATCGTGATCCAGAAAAATCAGAAAAAGAAGCTTGTGCTCGTTGGCTCTATGAGGAATTAAATTTAATTAAACCAAAACTTATTGTTTTTCTCGGACGGCATTCGATGAATAATTTTTTTCCGGAATTAAAAATTTCGGATGCGCATGGTGTATTGATTCATAAAAAAATAACATATATCGATACAGAATATTTTCTCCCGCTCTATCATCCAGCTGCTGCACTATATAATGGTGGTATGCGAAAAACATTACAAGATGATTTTGATTTGATTCCAAAGATTCTGGAAAAAATAGGGTAGTTGTGCTACTATCACCATATGTCTATAAAAACATTTTTAATAAAAAAAGCATTACAGGCAAAGGGTGTTTCAAAGGATCAAGCAGAACAAATTGCCGATCAATTGGTTTCAAATCCTGAGCTGGCAGAAAAGTTAAAAAAACTTGAAGAAAACAAGGAACTCAAAGAACTTTTTGAAAATATCCAAAAAGAAATCGAGGAAAAGAAAAAATCAGGCACACCAGAACAATACGCAATGATGGCCGTGATGACTAAATACAAAGACAAAATTACAAAACACCGTGAAGATTTGATGCCGTTGTTACAATTATTGGGTGGATCAATGGGTCAACAATAATACTATGTCTAAGACGCTTATTTCAATTACAATTCTTGTTACTGTTCTGGTGGTTGGTGGTTTGTGGTATTTTTCGCAGGGACAAACAGCACCAATTGATTCATCAAGTAAGGTTTCATCGCTTGAAGTTCCCATAACAAATTCTACAAGCGAAATTTCAACAACAACGCAACAGTCAATATTAACGTCGACAACAACTAAAAGTATTACAGATACAAATAAAAAATATATGAATGCAACAGTACACACAACTATGGGCGATATTACAATCGAATTTCAAAAAGACGGTGTTCCAAATACTGTCGCTAATTTTGTGAAGCTCGCAAAAAGTGGATTTTATGACAACGTTAAATTTCATCGTGTGATTAAAGGATTTATGATTCAAGGTGGTGATCCACTTACCAAAGACGATTCTCAAAAAGCATTGTGGGGTACAGGAGGACCAGGATATAAATTTGCAGATGAATTAACTGCAGCTAATCATAATGATATTGGAACTATTTCTATGGCAAACGCTGGACCAAACACAAATGGTAGTCAGTTTTTTATAAACACTGCAGCAAATAATTTCCTCGATGGAAAGCATGTGGTATTTGGAAAAGTAACAAAAGGAATGGATATCGTAACTGCAATCGAAAATACAAAAACTGATTCAAACGATCGACCAATAACTCCAGTTGTAATTAAAAGTATTGATCTCCAGTAGTTTTTACACAGATATTTATATGACAGAGTGTGTTATATTTAAATAATATCGATATGGTAAAAAAACTTACATTCGCCCTGTTTTTATTTTTTGTCTGCGCGCTTTTTGTTCCGCAGAGTGCTTTTGCTGGTACGCTTCCGACGTGGAAATTACATGAAACTCCTACATATACGAAATCAAGCGGTGTTAACGGTTGGGCGGGTAGTGTATGGGCAGCAACTGCTCCAAATGGATCTGGGGGTTCCGGTCTTTTTGTTACAGTGGGAAGTTATGGAAATATAATGACGAGTCCTGATGGTTTGACATGGACGATACAGTCGTCTATTGGTGGTGGATGGAATCAGGTTGATTGGTCACCTTCATTACATCTTTTTGTGGCTGTTGGTCATGATGGAGTGCATAATGGATACGCTACCTCACCCGACGGTATAACGTGGACTTCTCGCAATGGGCCAATTTCCTCATCTATATCAGTAGTTTGGGCAGCTACTGCCCCAAACGGTTCTGGTGGACAAGGACTTTTTGTTGCAGTTGGTGGAGGATATGGTTCAACTAATGGAGATCAAGTTGCGACAAGTCCGGATGGAATAAATTGGACAGGTAGAATAGCAGCATCTCAACAGGGATGGATTGATGTGACATGGGGTTCTACTACTCCAAACGGACTCGGCGGACAAGGTCTTTTTGTGGCAGTATCTGACTCAAATAGTACAACAAATGGAGTTATGACGAGCCCCGATGGTATTACGTGGACACTTCACGCCAGTAATACAGGTGGATGGAATGGGGTTACATGGGCATCCACAGCTTCAAACGGTTCTGGCGGACAAGGTTTGTTTGTGGCCGCTAATTCAAGCGCAGCGAGTTCAAATGGAGTTATGACAAGTCCAGATGGTGTTACCTGGACACTTCGTAACACTGCTGGCATTACAAATAATTGGTACGACGTGACGTGGGCGGCAAATGCCCCAAACGGTTCTGGTGGACAAGGTTTGTTTGTTTTGGTTGGAGCTTCGAGTGGCAATGGACGAGAAGTGGAAACAAGTCCAAACGGAGTAACTTGGACTTTTCGTTCAGAAAGTTTTGATGCAAATTATGCAGAAAACTATGTCAGTGTAGTGTGGTCGCCGACCGTTGGAATTTTTGTTGCTTTTAATTATACAAATAATAATGAATATATTTCTAGTTCAGATGGTGTAACCTGGACACAACATACCGCTCCGAATGCACCGCTTCCAGTAGATAGTGCTTGGAGTAGTGTGGTCTGGGCAGCTACTGCTCCAAACGGACTTGGCGGACAAGGTTTGTTTGTGGCTGTTGCAAGTAGTAGTGCGCCAATTACTAATCAAGTTATGACTTCTCCAGATGGAAATAATTGGACTGCACGTACGGCAGCAGCTCTTAATAATTGGACATCTGTCACATGGTCTCCTGACCTCTCACTTTTTGCAGCTGTAGCTTCCTCGGGTACCGGTACTCGTGTTATGACAAGTCCAGATGGAATAAATTGGACCACTCAAACATCTGCATATGATGAACCGTGGAACTCTATTGTATGGTCGCACGAGCTCCATCTTTTTGTTGCGGTCGGTGAGACTTCAACAGGAAATGGGATTATGACTTCTTCAGATGGAGCAACATGGACAATACGACATAATCCAATAAATAGTACATGGTCATCTGTGACATGGTCTCCAAGCCTGTCTCTTTTTGTTGCGGTTGCTTCAGCTTCAGGTGGTGGGGGTAATCGTGTTATGACTTCTCCTGATGGAACTAATTGGACTGCTCAAACTGCTTCTGCTCTTAATAATTGGACATCTGTCACATGGTCACCGGATTTAAATTTATTTGCTGCAGTAGCTTCCTCGGGCACAAGCACTCGTGTTATGACAAGTTCTAATGGTGTGAACTGGACTACTCGAACAAATCCAGTAGATAACAACTGGATGTCTGTTGTATGGTCTCCTTCATTATCCCTTTTTGTAGCAGTTGGAAATAACGGAGGTGTAAATACACAAAATACTGTAATGACTTCTCCTGATGGAACTAATTGGACGGTAAGTACAAACGCTCCTGCGATTTGGTGGAAATCAGTTACATGGTCTCCTGAACTTGGAATTATTGTCGCAGTTGCAAACTATGGATTAAATAGTCTTTCGAATGCCTCACTTGCAGATATGGCAATGTCTAGTCCAACCTCTCCAATTATAGGCTCAACTACAGCTACTTCGACATCGATTTCAGCAACTGTTACGTGGAATACTGATGAAGCTGCAACAAGTCAGGTACAGTATGGTTTAACATCGAGTTATGGGTCTTCAACAACTCTGGATTCTTCACTCATAACAAATCACAGTGTTAGTATTTCTGGACTTACATGTAACACAACGTATCATTTTCAAACGATTTCTTCATATGCTGGATATAGTACTTTTTCAAGCGATTATACATTTACAACAACTTCTGGGGCTTGTAATTCAACACCAACTGTTACGGCATCTGCTGCATCAAATATTACACAAACATCGGCTACTCTTAATGGTTCTATAACTGTAACTGGTGGAGAAAATGCAACTACTCAGGGTTTCAATTGGGGACTTACAAGTTTATATGGAAATACAACAACCGCAACTGGAACATTTGGTGTGGGAACATTTACAACCGACCTCAGCGGACTTTTTTGTAACACCGTATACCACTATCAAGCGTATGCAATTAATTCAATTGGAACAGGAGCGAGTTCACCTGATTTAACATTTACAACTTCTGCGTGTACATCTGCAGTTCAAACATGGACCTCTGTTGACACTACTAATGTGGGAGAGCCGACTGGGTACTCATGGAGTTCTATTGCTTGGTCTGCTAAAAATAATATTTTTGTATCAGTTTCTCAGGGGGCTGGCGGACATATTGCTTCATCGCCTGATGCAGTAAACTGGACAAATAACCCAGCGACAATTGGAACATCTTGGTATTCTGTGATTTGGGCAGCGAGTGCTCCGAATGGAGATGGTCTCGGTGGTACTGGACTTTTTGTTGCTGTTGGAAGTACTGCTGATGTTGCGACTTCTCCTGATGGTCTCAATTGGACAGTTCATTCAAATGTTGTGGCTGGTACGAGTTGGAAATCAGTTGTTTGGGCTCCAGAAAAAAATCTTTTTGTTGCTGTGGCAAACCTTGGTACTGGTCATAGAGTAATGACAAGTTCTGATGGTGTTACTTGGACACTCGGAAATACTCCAGCTGATAATAACTGGGCAACAATAACATGGTCTCCAACTGCAAATCCAACAGCAACTACAACCGGAATGTTTGTCGCCGGAGCATTATCTGGAACATCTCGTATTATGACATCACCAGATGGGTTTAATTGGACATTGCGTACACCATCGGCATTTGGATGGGTTTCGGTTGCTTGGTCACCACAAAAAAATCTTTTTGCAGCAGTATCATTTGGCGGACAATCTAACGGTATTATTACTTCTACTAGTGGTACTGTGTGGACAAATAGAACTTCTGCTGCCACAAACCAGTGGAATTCTATAGTATGGTCTCCCACTGCCGTTGATCCGACTACTCATATCTCAGGTATGTTTGTTGCCACAGCAGGAACAGGAATAGGAACTCGTGTTATGACATCTGCTGATGGTGTAACATGGGTATCACACCGCGCGGCTGTTGATATTGCATGGGTTTCTGTAACATGGTCTCCAGAAAAAAATCTTTTTGTTGCAGTTTCGAGTGCTACACAAGGAGCAAATATTATGACATCACCCGATGGAACAAATTGGACATTGCAAACCGATGCCGTTGGTGTTAACCAAGAGCAATGGGTTTCAACAACTTGGTCTCCAACGCTTGGACTTTTTTCTGCTGTGTCATATAGCAGTACGGGAGGTCATAGTGTTATGACATCACCCGATGGAACAAATTGGACTGTTCGTAATCCAGGATCAACAAATTATTTTTGGAGTTCGATTACATGGGCACAAACTTCGAGTAGTACAGGTTTATTTGTAGCCGTTGCCTCATCTGATACTGGAGCAAACAATCGAGTGATGACAAGTCCCGATGGAATCAATTGGACATTTCACAATGCTGCTGCTACAAACCAATGGACTTCGGTTGCATATTCACCTGATCTAAATCTTTTTGTTGCAGTTTCAAGTAATGGTTCTGCAAATCGTGCGATGAGTTCAACAGATGGTAGTACATGGACAATACAAACAACTCCAAACAATAGTTGGAGCTCTGTTGTGTGGTCTCATGAACTCGGACTCTTTGTTGCAGTAGGAAGTACTGGAAGCGGTGCTGATGTAATGACAAGTAGTAATGGTACTACATGGAATTCAGGGACGGGAATTCCGATAAATAGTTGGACTTCGGTTACGTGGTCACCAGCACTCAATTTATTTGTTGCTGTTGCAAACTCGGGTACTGGTAATCGTGTAATGACTTCTTCAGATGGAATAACATGGACATCTCGTACTTCATATGCAGATAATGCATGGAGTTCTGTTGTGTGGTCTCCTGAGGCTGGTCAATTCGTTGCTGTTGCAGCGTCTGGTTCTGGTAATCTTGTAATGAGTAGTAATAACGGTATTAATTGGACAGGGCAGACACAAGCCGCATCAAATCAATGGAACTCGGTTACGTGGTCTCCTTCACTTGGACTTTTTGCTGCTGTAGCAAGTACTGGTACAAGTACACGTGTGATGATTTCTGCACCAACATTGCCACATTCAGTAGTTGCAACTTCAACTGCTTCAACGGCTACAATTACATGGGTTACTGACCAGGCGGCAACTAGCCAAGTACGATACGGTCTCACAAGTGGATATACTGCTTCTACAACAATTGATTCTTCTCTCGTTATGAATCACACGGTGACTTTTGGTGGACTTGCATGTGGAGGTACAACATATCATTACAGTATTGTATCAACTATCGGTTCGTTAACATCGAGTTCAGTCGATGCAACATTTACAACACTCGCGTGTCCTACTGTGTCAATTGTAGACACTACTGATGCTACAAACATTACCACCACCACGGCAACTCTAAACGGAGACATTACAGCAACTGGAGGAGAAAACCCAGCAACTCGGGGATTCAATTACGGACTTACTTCAAGTTATACTGCAAGTACTACTGCATCAGGATCATTCTCTGTTGGTTCGTTTACTGCATCATTAAGTGGTCTCACGTGCGGAACCACATACCATTTCCAATCGTACGCCACAAATTCTGCAGGTACTGGTACAAGTACTGATGCAACATTTACAACATCTAGCTGTCCAATCGTAATTATTAGTAGCGGTGGGGGAGGTATATCAGTTACAAGACGTAGTAGTGCACATCCACCAATAATTACAGCAGTCAAAGCAACACCTAATCATTTTATATTTACCAAATCATATAAATTGGGTGACAATAATCCTGAAATAAAACAATTGCAAATATTTTTGAATACTCATGGATTTGTTATTGCAACTTCAGGTGCTGGTTCAAAAGGAAAAGAAAACAATTACTTTGGTGCAAAAACCAGATCCGCGCTTACTAAATTTCAAAAAGCAAATAGCATCAAACCATCAATTGGATTCTTTGGTCCAGTTACGATCAGTGCTGTAAATAAAATAATATTGAATGATAAATAAAATATCAGAATAAGCTTTACGTGTTGGAAAATATCCATATTTTTGCTAGTATCTTTGTATGTCATTATCTATCGGAATCGTAGGTCTGCCAAACGTCGGAAAGTCGACTCTCTTTAATGCGCTTACCAAAAAGGGTGTGCCTGCTGAAAATTATCCATTTTGTACGATTGACCCATCGGTCGGAATCGTTGGAGTGCCTGATGAACGCCTTCATAAACTCGCTGAGTTTTCTAAAACAAAACGAACGATTCCTGCGGCGATTGAATTCGTCGATATTGCAGGTCTCGTTGCTGGTGCATCCAAAGGTGAAGGATTGGGAAATAAATTTCTTGCAAACATTCGCGAGACTGATGCTATTTTTGAAATGATTCGAATCTTTCCAATCAAAGGTGGAAATGGAAACGAAATTTTACACGTGTATGGCGACATTGATCCACTTCGCGATATCAAAGTAATTAATTACGAACTTCTCCTTGCCGATCTCGATACTGTTACAAAACGTATGAACAACGTCGCTCGTGATGCAAAGCGCGGCGAAAAGGAAGCTGTGATCGAGGAAGGTGCTTTAAAAAAAATCATCGAAGCTCTTGAGGTAGAAAAAATGGTGAACACGATTGTGTTCGAAGAAAAAGAAATTCCAAAAGTGCAACAACTTGGATTGCTCACTTTCAAACCAATTCTCTATGGGCTCAACAAACGTGCTGGTGCAAAAAATTTGGATGAATCACACCCCGAACTTTTTAAAGACCTTACAGATTACATCACTTCTACGGGTGCAGGATACGTCGTACTCGATGCAAAGATTGAAGATGAACTCAAAGATTTTGAAGGTGATGAAAAAGAAATGTTTCGTGCAGAGATGGGAGGGGGAGATAACGGTATCAATAAGCTTATCGTAGAAGCATATAAACTTCTCGGTCTTGAAACATATTTTACGACAGGTGTAGAGGAAACTCGCGCATGGACAATCAAAAAAGGTAGCACGGCGCCGGTAGCAGGAATGGCAATTCACACTGATTTCAAAGAAAAATTTATTCGTGCAGAGGTAATTAATTGGCAGGAACTTTTGAATGCTGGTTCGTATGGCGAAGCACGATTAAAAGGCAAAGTTCGTACCGAAGGAAAGGAATATGTAGTGAAAGATGGGGATGTCATAGAATTCAAAATTTAGTTTGACACATTAATATTTTCATGCTATAAATAAGAAAAATTATTTAGCATGAAAAAACTCATATTGTTACCGTTTTTAGTTTCCTTTTATGTTTCTTTTTCTCAGAAAAAATCGACGATTTCGGGATTTAAAAATTCCGATCGGTATGACCAAGAAAATGCAATAAAGGTTGATACATCGCTTTTTGGAATACCGATACTTGAAGGATTTAAATATACCTCAAGTATGGAATTTTTGCATATTGATTTGGTTGCAGACAAAAAATTTATTGCCGAGGATTTGCCTAAATATGTGGACGATTTTTATAAAAAATATAAATTTCCTTCAGAAGGAAAAAAACATTTTGTAAAAATTCATCTCAAGTCTGGTGGATGGATAATTTTTCCTGAGAACAGAAAAAAGGATTCTCGTATATTTATTGCCGTATCACCATATTATTATTTTGTAATTAGAGGAGGTCAGATTATCTATTTGTATTACAATAAAGATAAGATGGGAAATATTTTGGGTAGAAATGATGGGTTTTGGATTGAAAATTTTCCTATTGATGTAATCAAAGAATTGATTTACAACCGAAAGATTATTTCCAATAAGGAATCCAAAAAATAGTTATTGCCAAACGTTTTTCGTAGAAAAACGTTTGGCAATTTTTTTATTTAATTTGTATGCTAGTATAAAAATATGGTACACGAAAAGGAAATAACGGTAATAAAAAAAGATGGAATTGGGGTTTTTCCGACAGATACTTTGTATGGTATCGTCGGTGATGCTTTTTCCAAAAAAGCAGTTGAGAGAATTTATACAGCAAAAGGCAGAAGCAAAGGCAAACCATTTATTGTACTTATTTCAAGTATTGCAGATATCAAAAAATTTGGGATTGTATTAAACAAAAAACAAAAAGAATTACTTGCCGAAGTGTGGCCTGGACCCGTATCGGTTATTTTGCCATGTAAATCAAAAAAGTTTGAATACCTGCATCGCGGTAAAAATTCTCTCGCATTTCGTTTTCCAAAAAAGAAAAAAGTTCTCGAATTTATTAAAGAGACTGGACCGCTTGTAGCACCGTCTGCAAATCCGCAAGGAATGATTCCATCACACACGATCGCAGAAGCCAAAGATTATTTTGGTTCTGATATGGATTTTTATATTTCAGGCGGGATGCTTGATTCAAAGCCATCAAAAATTATTTTTTTGACAGACAAAGGTATCAAAGTACTTCGAGATTAATTATTCAGCAATTTCTTGTCGAGAAAGTTCACTGATGTGTTTACCAAGTTCACGGATAGCTGAAGTGACGTATTCGACATGTTGGGGTTCGAGCGAGCCATGTTCGATGTCGTTTTCTTGTTCTTCTGTTGGATGTAAAAATAAATGCATGGTGTTGAATAAGTGCTTTATGTATTATACTATGAGTATATCTTATTAATCAATAATTATATCTATATATGACAACAGAAATAGAACAAAAAGTTTCAAAAATGAAAGGAGGTTTTGTACGCACCGCAATAATCATTGCTATTGTCATAGTTCTGAATTTATTTTTTAATTATACGATTTCTCTCGTATACAAAGCTCCACAATACGATGATTACATCAAACCTACACAAGTCGTAACTCAAATAAACAACAAAGACGATTGTCTAAACGTTGGAGGACAATGGACAGATTCATATGTTCCAAATCAAAAAGCGGATATGCCAACAGGATACTGTGATGCGAATTACACACATCAATTACAATATAATGCTGCAGTAAAAAGTTATGATCGTAGTGTATTTATTATTCTTGTAGTTTTTGGAATTATTTCACTTGCGCTTGGTGCGTTTTTTGTAAACCAAATTCTTGCACCAGCGTTTTCGTGGGGTGGAGTACTCTCGCTTCTCGTTGCGTCTGTTCGATACTGGAGTGATGCAAACAATCTTTTTAAAGTTATTATTCTTGCAATGGCACTTGGAATTTTGATATGGGTTGCGATTAAAAAATTTGGTGACAAAGTCTCGTAAATATAGCGTATGACAATGAAAGAATACGATCATAATAAAATTGAAAAAAAATGGCAGAAAGAATGGGACACAAAAAATATCTACAAAACATTGTCTGCAAAAAATGCTAAAGGCAAAAAACCATTTTACGTGCTCGATATGTTTCCATATCCTTCTGGTGCGGGACTTCATGTGGGACACCCTCGCGGATATATTGCCTCAGATGTAATTGCACGCCAGAAACGTATGCAAGGATTCAATGTGCTTCATCCAATGGGATGGGATGCATTTGGATTGCCAGCAGAACAATATGCAATTGCCAATAAAGTACATCCCAAAAAAGCGGTTGAGATAAATGCAAAGACATTCAAAAAACAATTGGATTTGATTGGTCTCTCGTATGATTGGTCACGTAAAGTAGACACGACTGATCCAGAATTTTATAAATGGACGCAATCAATGTTTCTCAAAATTTATAATTCATATTTTGATACAACAAAAAATAAAGCACAACCGATTGCTGATCTCATAAAAACATTTGAGAAAAAAGGAAACGCAGGTGCGAATGCGTTTACAAATTACGATGAAATTTTTTCTGCTAAAGAATGGAAGGCGATGGATGAAATTGCACAGCAATCAATACTCATGCACTATCGTCTCGCGTATGAAGGACACTCAGAAGTAAATTGGTGTCCACATTTGGGAACAGTGCTCGCCAATGATGAAATCGTCGAAAGTCCTGAAGGTCCAATCTCTGAACGTGGCGGATACCCGGTAGAAAAAAAATCAATGCGACAGTGGTTTATGCGCATTACGGCATATGGTGATCGTTTAATCAATGATTTGAATGGACTTGATTGGCCAGAAAACATAAAAGAAGTTCAAAAAAATTGGATTGGAAAATC
>JBAXTD010000029.1:0-1918 GCA_037130335.1 bacterium | reverse complement strand
ATCCTTTTTCTTGACCGGCAAAGACTCGGACTACTGCATTTGCAGCGTCTATTTGATATTGTTGTTGTTTGAATTTTAGTTTCATATATTTTTTTTCTTATTCTTTGAACTATTTAGAATTTTTAATGCTACTTCATCAAAGTCTGTGTCTATTTGGGATTCTATCTTTTTGTATTGTTCAAATTTTTTCTCGGCAATTTCTACCATCAGCTCGTGAGATATTTTGCCGGCATCGGTGAGTATCTCTCTATCATTAATAGTCAAAAAACCATGTAATTTATCTATCCAGTCCTTCATTGTCATAGGTATTCTTCTACGTGCTTGCTCAGTGGCAAATATGAGGTATTGCTCGACAAGTGCATTGAGTGCTAGTAGCTCTTCTTTATTATAATAATTTTTAGCAATAATTATTTCTTCTTTGGTTGGCTTGGCACCTCTGGTATATGTAAGACCAAGTTTATTTTTTTTCTCATCAATTCTTTCGACAACGATTTCCGCAGCAGTTTTCCCTGTTATGGCATAATGAACTTTATTTTGCACAGTTTGGAAAAATAATATACTTGTATCATTTGTTGGATCATAGTCTACACTGGTGGCATAAATATCTGTGATTTTTCTGTAAAATCTTTTTTCGGAAGTACGAATATCTGCTATCGTACGTTCTAATTCTTCAAAGTAATCAAATGGCAGATCTGGATTTTTGAGTCTTTCGCTATCGATGACAAACCCTTTGACTATGTATTCACTGAGTCGTGCTGTCGCCCATTGGCGAAATGCAGTGGCGATGGAGCTTTTTATGCGATAACCTACAGAAATAATTAGGTCTAAATTATAGTATTCCAGCTCTCGAGAAACCTTTCGTATTCCTTCTTTTTGAACTGTTAAGAATTTCTTAACAGTTGCATTTTGAGATAACTCACCTTCATCAAAAATGTTTTTGACGTGTATACTTATGTTGTTTTTTGTTGTCTGGAATAGATTAGCAAGTGCGTTTTGTGTAAGCCATACAGTATCACCATCAAATCTAACGTCGATTTTAGTCTCGCCGTTTTGCGTTTTGTAGATTACTATTTGTGATTTTGGTGTATTTTCTTTCATTTATGTCTTAATTTCTTTGGAGGTAAAAAATTTCCTCCGGTAATTACGTTTTTTCCTGTTTTTGATTCTAATTCTTTTCTGGCATTTTTAGCTATATTTCCGCCTTTTTTCGCAACAATTGTATTTTCATATAATCCAGTAGATTGTTCTGATTCTGCAATATTTCGTGTAGACATTTCTGCCAATGCTGTGAAAAGTAATTCTGCCTCGGACATATGATCTCGCAGATTTTGTGATTTTAGATTTTTTAATTTCTTATGAGCCTTTACACTCAATCCTGCCCACTCAGAATGAATTATATTAGTAAGAATGGCATATTCATTTGACTTAGTTACCCCGTGTTCTTGCCAGTAATCAGTAAGTTTACCTCGGATTTCTTGTCCCATCATTCGTTGTTGTATCCATTTTTCACTTCGACCCATTTTCTGCCATCCTTCACGAGCACGAATTAAAGCATGTTCAGGATCTGCTATCTCAGTGATTCGCTCTGCTCCAACTTTTGCAAGCCATAGTTTTACAGGTTCTGCTTTTTTACTTGGTACAGATTGGACGAGACGCAAAATAGTTTCAGTATCGGCAACATCTGTCAAACGATTTTTACCATCACGAGCAATCATTTTCAACCGGTCACAGTTTGTGACCACTTCAGATCCTTCTTGTTTTAATCTATTTTTGAGTGTAGTCCAATATGTTTTTGCTTTATCATAATCTTTTTGATCCGTAAGAACTGCAATAATATCTATTACAGAAAAGAACCATTTTTCTTGATCTTCATCAAAATGTCTACGAATTTTAAATTGTTCAAATATTGTTAGATTTT
>JBAXTD010000028.1:0-2052 GCA_037130335.1 bacterium | reverse complement strand
TTATCGATTGTTGATACTGAAAATGCAAGAACTCGGCATGAATTACCCGTTGCACCTAGGCGTAACTGAGGCTGGTGATGGCGAGGATGGCAGAATTAAATCGGCAGTGGGCATTGGTGCCCTGCTCGAAGACGGAATTGGCGATACCATTCGCGTTTCGTTGACCGAGGACCCTGAATTCGAAATCCCCGTGGCAAAAGCTTTGGTAAGAAGAGTGGAAAGTTTGAATTTGGAAAGTTTAAAGATAGCGATTTCTCCTAAAAGTAAAAAACTTTCTAACGTTAAACTCAATAAGCTCAAACTAAATTACAATCCATACCAATACGAGCGCAGAAAGACGGACGAGATTGCCAATTTCGGTGGACATAATGTGCCTCGCGTGATTGCCGATTACAGCGAGCGAGAGCATGTTACCTCTGCAAGCCTGTTTTCGGTAGGTTATCATTACTCGGTGCCTACTGATAAATGGACGATTACCGAACAAGCTTGCGATTATATATATGTAGGCGACAATGTGACGAGGTTCGAAATACCCGGTACGCTTGGATTGATTTATAATAAAAGTGTGTGGGTAAATTTGGCCGACAAAACGAGATGTTATCCATTGTTTACGTTCGAGGAGTATCTGTCTGTAAAAACGAGTAGCGACCAATTGAACTTTTTGAGCGTTACCCTTGACGATATTTTGCGAGTGCATCAAAGCAAGCGCATTAATAAGGTATATCAGTTCGAGGATATGTTGAATCATGAATATTATAGATGCGATGTGGTGCTCATATTCGAAACTTCGAAAGAACACGGCATGGCCGAGCAACGCAGAATGTTTATGGAGTTGAAGAAAAGGAATATTAACGTGCCGGTGATTATCAAAAGAAATTACAAAAAGATGAAGGACGAAGACTTTCAGCTTTATGCTGCAGCCGACATGGGCGCTTTGCTATTGGATGGGTTTGCTGACGGAGTAATGCTAAGTTACCAGCGTCCACAAAAAAAAGGTTGCGACCTGCAGTTGATAAATTCTACCAGTTTCGGGCTCTTGCAAGCCACTCGCATGCGCATTTCGAAAACCGAATACATCTCGTGCCCATCGTGCGGACGCACTTTGTTCGATTTGCAAGAAACTACCGCCAAAATACGCGAACGAACCGACCACCTGAAAGGTGTGAAAATAGGAATAATGGGCTGTATTGTGAACGGACCAGGCGAAATGGCCGATGCCGACTACGGATACGTGGGCACAGGCCCCGGAAAGATAACTTTATATAAAGGAAAGCAAGTGGTGGAGCGCAATATTGACGAAGCCGAAGCCGTTGATAGCCTCATAAACCTCATTAAGCAAGGCGGTGATTGGGTAGACGTGTAAACCAAGCACAATAATATAGGTTTCCTTTTGATTTCTGTAAACAGAAGTGAAAATTCGCGGAGAAAAACTCAAAAACATGGTAGTAATTTTGACTTCCGTGGTAGTAATTCCTGAAAACGTGGTAATAATTCCTGAAAACGTGGTAATAATTCCTGAAAACATGGTAGTAATTTTGACTTCCGTGGTAATAATTCCTGAAAACGTGGTCAGAATTTCAGGAAATATGGTCAGAATTTTGACTTCCGTGGTCAGAATTTTAAAATAAAGGGGTAAAATTTTGACTTCCGAGGGTAAAATTTTACGAGAAAGGGGTAGAATTTTACGAAAAAGGGGTAGAAATTCAGGAGAAAGGGGTAAAATTTCGAATTATTTTAATACAATTTTACCATTATTTTGATAAATTTTTAATCATTTTGATATTATTTGAACAATTTTGATTGTTTTTATTGAATAATAATCAATTTATAGTAAAAAAGGTAACAATTTTTAGGACATTTTCAGCAAGAATCATCATTTATATTGATTTTTATGATGATTTTGGGTAAATGTATTGAATATTATTGATACATTTTGAGTAAAAAAGTACATATTTGATATAAAATAGTGTTTTTTTTATATTTATTTCAATAAAACCATGTCATTTTCGCATAATCCCGTAGGGATGTACCGTTTGTAGCAATGTTAAATGG
>JBAXTD010000027.1:0-2193 GCA_037130335.1 bacterium | reverse complement strand
GAAATGGAAGAATACAAATTCTATTTAGTTGCTGAAAAATTGTATCACTATACATGGCATGAATTCGCCGACATCATTATCGAACGTTGCAAGAAAAATATTCTTGAAGGCAACAATTCTGAATCAGCCAAAAAATTATTGATGACAATTCTGCCAATCATTCTCAAAACCCTTCATCCATTTATGCCATTTGTCACAGAAGAACTCTGGTCACTTTTACCTGATACAAAAGGTCGTATGCTTATGGTAGAAAAATGGCCATGCTAACATTTTTTTCTGGAATTGCATCAAATCCAATGGTATTACTTCTCGCCTTTTTGGGTGGGACAATTCCAGCCGTGCTTTGGTTACTCTTTTGGCTCTCCGAAGACCGTGACGATCCAGAACCTACCACACTTCTCGTACTCACGTTTATTTCTGGAATGCTTGCCGTGATCCTCGTACTTCCGATTCAAAAATATATCTCGACATTGCACTACCAAAATACAATTTTGATTTTTTTGTATGCAGGAAGTGAAGAAATTCTAAAATATTTTGCATTCACTGCAATTATTTCCAAAAATCCAAATTTAAATAAGCCAGTTGATTATCCAATTTATCTGATTGCGGCTGCACTCGGATTTGCTGCACTCGAAAATACTTTTTATCTCATTCACCCGATTACTGTAAACAACGCAACACTTTCATTCCTCACAGGAAACCTACGATTTCTCGGATCAACACTTCTCCACTCAGCAACAAGTGGAATTCTCGGCATCAGTCTCGGTCTCGCATTTTTTCAAGATTCATTTTCTCGAACACTCTCTGGATTCATCGGACTTATCACCGCAATTGCCTTGCATGGAACTTTTAATTTTTTTATAATGGGTAACAACGGGGAAAATTTCTTGCAAGTTTTCGGATTTCTCTGGGTTGTAACTATTATCATAATGCTTTTGTTTGAAAAGCTTCGCCGTATGGGAAATTATGTGCAACGTTTCCAAGGGTAAAGCTACTAAATATTTATGGCAAAACAAAAAAAGGGTTCTTTCTTTGAGCGTCTCACTGGTACCGTAAAAATGAGTGACGAAGAAAATGAAAATCTCCCAGTTGAAAAAGAATTAAATGGTAATTCTGAATTATGGCAAACAAACGGCGAGGAAACCGATGGTGAACTCGCACTCGATGTATATCAAACACCGTCAGAAGTTATCGTCCAAACGTTTGTCGCTGGAGTAAAACCAGAAGATCTCGAAATCAATATCACTCGCGACATGCTCACACTTCGTGGTAAACGTGTTGAATCAAAAACAGTCAAAGAAGATGACTACTTTAGTAAAGAATTATATTGGGGTTCATTTTCTCGCACCGTTTCACTTCCTCAAGAAGTAGAACCCGAGGAAGCCGAAGCAATCGAACGACACGGTCTACTCACAATTCGCTTGCCAAAGATTGATAAAAACAAAAAATCACATTTGAAAGTTAAATCGTTGTAAAAAATACAACAGATACAAAAGGCCGGGTTTCGCTTCGCGAAACCCGGCCTTTCTGCAATTTATTACCCAATATTCCCCATTCGTTCCGTCGCCTTGTAATACAATTCTTTATCGCCAGTCATTTCTGCAATTTCAAGTAGTTTAGCCCATAATTCAATCGATTTAGCATTGTTTCCAGCCTCGTAATACGCCTCTGCAGACTTTATAAGCCCCACCACAGCGTCTTTGGCACTAGACCCGCCCATCTTTGCTTTTATCACCAATTGATCGTCATTTTCCACTTCCTGATCAAGCTCCCAATCCTCATATCGTTTTACATATGCCATATATATGAAGTATAAAATAAAACTCTAAAAGAATAAAGATTTCACATTACTAGCCAAACGTGCTAAATTGTATTCGAATCATAACTTAATCTTTGTAAATTACTTTTATGGAAAACACTAAAATTGTTAAGAAAAAAGGCAAGTTATATATTATAACAATTGCACCAATGAAAGTAATAAATGTAACTATTAAATCTAGAAGTAGACAAAATAAAACGAAACAATAAAATTACCCACAAAGAAAACTGACCGCAAACAAGCGGTCTTTTATTTTTTCTTTAGAAGTTCTATAAATTTTTTTTGTACCTTTTCTATCTTTGGATTTACCACAAGCTGGCAATACGCGCGGTCGGGGTTCTTTTCAAAATAATTCTTGTGATAATCCTCTGCAG
>JBAXTD010000026.1:0-3545 GCA_037130335.1 bacterium | reverse complement strand
AATGGAAATCGGCATTCCGAAAACTTCGTCCTCGCGAAGCTGTTGATTTTACTTCACTCACAACAGCTGTGAGTATTGACAAATCAGGGAATGTGCGCATAGTGGTGGGAGGTGTTGACCCGAAACCAGTGCTGATAATAGGCACTACCAAGGATGATAAAAACGAATTGATAAAACAAGCGGTGAAGAAAGCCCGCATTGTGGATAACGATGTGTACTCGCGCGGATACCGCAAAGAGATGATAACGGTATTTCTCAATCAATGTTTTGAGGAACTAGCCTAGGTAGTTTTTACTTCTTTAAATGCTACTTCTAAAAAGAAAAGAACACTAAGAATTCATCTTCTTAGTGTTCTTTTTTTTCGACCTCTTCCTCGGTATCTCTACTTAAGGCTGCTGGCATGAGTGGCATCATCCTGAAGCTAAGGAAATCCTGAAAGGATTTAATTTGAATAGTCCTCAATGAAATTTGGGGTTATCGTTTATCACCTTCTGTTCACAACTCTAAAAGAGTTGAACATTGGTTATTCAACTCTTTCAGAGTTGTGTCTTGATTTGTTTACATAGCCCCGAGTTTCACTCGGGGTTATGCATATTCGACTTCTTCGAAGTCAATGATGATTGCGTTTGACTAAACGATTATTTTCAAAATAAAAAAACAACGTTCCTCTTTTATGCTATCACAATAATGGGTACCGAAAGTTCGCTCACTTGTTTTTTTCCGTTTTGCGCGTAGGCATATACAGCATACCGATTCATTGGTGTTACTTGCAATTTCACGTTGCGGCCTTTTCCTGTTACTGATGATGTTACCGACTCGCCTGCACTTTTCGACACAATGGTTACTTGTCCGTTTTTCAACGAAACCACTGGAGCATTCTCCTGTGGCTCCGATGCTGGTGGTAGTTTCACCACCACAAAATTGGTTTGCGTAGGTTGATAGGTTGCACCATTGATAATAGAAACCGCAATGTTGCCGGGCGAAGTAACCTCCACATCCAATTTTGGTGTCTCGGGGACGCCTTTTTTACTAATTACAATTTTATGAGGAGTGAGGTACGAAAGTTGAATGTTAGCAAAGGCCTGTTCGCGAGTGGTGCGGTTGGCATCGCTATTCGAAATGGTTTCTACTTGCAAGGCATATCTATTGAGCCAGTTTTTGCCATCGTCCATGGCTAACTCAATAAGGGAGCGATTGCCGGGAAGAGGCGCTCCTTCATAAATGTCTATTTTCTTTTTTATCAAATCCGCTAGGTCGGAGCCTTCGGTGTAAAACGTAGATGCAATACGTGGGTCTTTAAACAAATCGGCTGCCGAACCTAAGTTCTTGCTATTGTCGATGTATTGAATTAATTTTTCAGGGTCGAGAATATCAGTATAAACCGACCTTTTTACTAATACGGATTTAATTTCTGTTGCCATTTTTCTTTTTTTTAATTGTTATTACTTTATTTAATTGTTGTTAATCTTTCCTTGTTTATGTCAAACCATGGTTTCACTCATCCAAACCATGGTTTCACACACCAAACCATGGTTTCATTCACCCAAACCATGGTTTCATTCACGCAAACCATGGTTTCATTCACCCAAACCATGGTTTCATTCATCCAAACCATGGTTTCACTCCCTCAAACCATGGTTTCATTCACTCAAACCATGGTTTCACTCACCAAACCATGGTTTCATTCACCCAAACCATGGTTTCATTCACTCAAACCATGGTTTCATTCAGCGAAACCATGGTTTCGCTCTAATTCGGCATGATTTCACCAAATCAAAACTTTATTCAAAGAACCATTGCGGAGGCAAAAGTAGGTGTGGTGAAATGTTGACACAAAATTCGGAACAAAAGCTAAAATAAAACATGACATATATCAGGTTTTTGAAAATAATCCAATTTTTTGAACTTTGAGAAAAGGACGAAATAAGTAGAAATGCCTAATTACGTATTTACCAAAAACCGTCATTTTGGCAAAAAACCTAAACCACCATTACCCTATTTATATATTTTCCTGCCATCCGTAAAACCATACCTATATATAAGGTGTGTTTTTGGGGGGCTTATAGGAGGTGCATATATCCTGCCAAAAAGGTGCGTATATTTTTTTGAAAGTATGAGATTGAATAATTTAGTAATATTGCAGGTGCATATATTTATATGTTATCTGCAAGCATACGAACGCGCGTAACGAACGAAACGACACAAGAATAATAAACAGTGGAGACCAGAACCCACTTTAAAAAACGGAGCATACAAAAACAAATGTGGCGACTACGCAAAAAAAATTTATGAAAGAAATGTCAACAAATTCTTTGAAAATTATAAGATTTAGTTTTCTTTTTTTAGGCATTGGTTTTATTTATATTGGTATCAGTCAAGATATAGATGCGCTTTTCTATATTGGCTGCATTACCATACCTCTTTCTATTTTGTTAACTGTAAATAGAAAGGTAGAAGATATGAGAAGTTTGAGATTAAAATATCTTATTAAAAGTAAAATTTTTCATTTTATGATTCCACTTTTTTTGGCAGTAGTTGCGACAAGTTACTTTGCTACCGAAAAGCAAAAAGAAATTATACATCCGCTTATAGCACTTTGTATGATTGCATTATTGGTTTATAATTTCAGAAAAACAATGAAGGATAACATTATAATTACAAAACAAAAGGAAGAATTAGAAACACAAAAAACAATAATAGAAGAAAAACAAAAAGAAATACTTGAAAGTATTGAATATGCTTTACGAATACAAACTGCAATATTGCCACCAGAAAAAATAGTAAAACAGTATTTAGAAAACTCTTTTATACTTTACAAACCAAAAGATATTGTTGCAGGCGATTTTTATTGGATGGAAAGTGTTGGCGATTCAGTTTTGTTTGCAGCTTGTGATTGCACAGGACACGGAGTACCAGGCGCAATGGTTTCAGTAGTTTGTCATAACGCACTTAACAGAGCAGTAAGAGAATTTGGTTTAACACAACCAGCCGCAATACTTGATAAGACATCAGAAATAGTAAAAGAAAACTTTGCTAAAAGTGAAGAAGATATTAAAGACGGAATGGATATTTCGCTTTGTTCGTTCAACATAAAAACAAATAAATTAGAATGGGCAGGTGCGAATAATCCATTATGGTTAATCAACAATCAAGAACTAGCAGAAACCAAAGCAGACAAACAATCTATAGGAAACAGCGAAGACAGTAAACCGTTTACAAATCATACTTTCACATTAAAGACAGGAGAGAATATCTATATATTCAGCGATGGTTTTCAAGACCAGTTTGGAGGCGATGGAGAAAAGAAATTTACTAAAAAACGTTTTAAAGAATTACTTTTGACATTGCAAAATTTAACAATGCAAGCGCAAGGAATAGCAATAGACAAATTCATTATTGACTACAGGAAAGAAACCGAACAGACAGACGACATACTTGTTATGGGCGTGAAAGTATAGGAAACAAAGGGACACAAGAAAAAATGCCAGCAGATAACATAGGTAGCCGTTGCACAACCCTCTTTTTAAAACAAAAATAAAACAGAA
>JBAXTD010000025.1:0-4285 GCA_037130335.1 bacterium | reverse complement strand
GACCAAAATAATATTTGTCGTGTTGCAGAAAAAATACTTTTTTTCCATCCTTCCATATCGCCTCTCGCAAATGTTTCGGCGAGAAGTGGAAACGACGCAATAGCATATGAAAGTCCAATAATTCCAACGGGGGTAGTTTCTAGGTTTATCGAAAAATTAAAAATCGAAACCGATCCTGCTCCTACTGTCGACGCAAGCGCAACAATTACCAACAATGAAATACTATTCATCGACAACCCAATCGTTCGTGGAAGTGACAGCATGATGAGTTTTCGAAGTGAAGCTTTTTCGATTCGACGAGAAAGTGATGGTGTAAATCCCGCAGCAATAATTGTAGGAAGTTGAATAAGCAAGTGAAGTAATGCACCAACGACAACACCAACAGCAAGTCCATACACCCCAAATCGTGGATACAAAAATACAATACCAGCAATAAGCCCAAGATTATAAAATATTGGTGACAAAGAAAAAACAATAAATTTACGAAGTATTTGAGTGATCGTACCCACCAAACCTGACAAGCCGAGTAATATTGGCGAGAGCAACATAATACGACTCACACCAACTAACGTGTGTAATTCTTGTACGTTAAATCCAGGCGCAATCATATGTGAAATCGACGGCATAAAAATAAAAACGATGCCACATACAAAAACCAAAAGAATCAAGAAGCCAGAAAACACATCATTAAAAAACTTACGAGCAGATTCTTTGCCGTTCTTATTTAACCGTTCAATGATAAACGGCATAAGTACAGTAATCGACGCGAGCGACGCAACAGACAAATACAATAGATCAGGAATTCGAAACGCCGCATAATAAATATCAAGTGTTGAGGATGGACCAATCATACTTGCAAGCATGCGATCGCGAAACAATCCGATAAGTTGAGAGACGAGAGAAAACACACCAAGCAATATTGCTGCCTCATGCATTCCCTGCCAACCCCGATTTACTACTCGAAATATACGACTAATCATGAAATTTACTGGTTTTTACTTGTCGTATCAGGAACTGGAAGCTTTTTTGCTTTTTCCTGTTTTAAACTATTTGTTGATTTTGTTTTTGTCGTATCGGGAGTTGTTGCTGCCGGAGCACCGTAGAGCGCATTTGAAATAGTTTTGTTATCAGGTAAACGATTATGAAGTGCAGTGAGAATAGTAGCTGCTTCTTGTGTGTTTCCAAGTTTTTGATCGGCGAGAGCCAAATAATACCATGCGTTCAAGTATTGATTATTGATAGCGATAGTAGATTTGAATGCAGTTACCGCATCAGTATAATCACCACTTTGATAACGAATAATTCCAAGTTCAAAATATGTATCAGGATTGTTTGGATCAAAAAGTGTTGCATCTTGCAAACGTTGTGTTGCTGCTCCCGTATTACCATTTGCGACTTCAATTTGAGCCATCAAAAAAACTGCATCAGTATAATTTTGTTTTAGATCAATTGCTTTTTGGGTAAACTTTTGTGCATTTATATTATCATTTGAATCAAAATATAATTTTGCCAACGATAAATAGGATTTTGGATAATTTGGAGCAAGCGCAATTGCTTTGTTGTATGCATCAACTGCTCGTTGAAACGCACCTTCAACTTTAAGTGGAGTAATTAATCGAAGCATGTCGCCGAGCACAATATAGTTTACTGGATTATGTGAATCAATATTTATTGCATTAGCAGCAACAGTACTACCCATACTAATTGCATTTTGAAGGGTTGATTTTATCACATCAGCAGAAGTGGCATCAGTAGAAATACTTAATGTTTTTTGTATTGATTGTTCTGCGAGTGCGACTTTGGTTCTTTCAAACATTGGTAAATCTACAAGCAATAATGCCTTATTTAAATCTACATTTGCTTCGTCGATTTTTCCATTTTGTGCATTTGTTAAACCTTTTTGAAAGAAAACCAAAGATGCAAAATGCTCAGTTGCAGAATATGCAATCCCAGCCGAAACCATCAGAAGGCTCACAATCGCAAGGATAGAGAAGAAACTAGCTCGCTGATCTTTCAAAAAATGAACTTCGCGAACAGGTATTAAATTTTCTCCAACGAGAAGTGCCAAAAATAATCCAAGAAAAAAGAATGCGCTCGTAACAATCGCTACTCCTGGTGAAAAAATAGCAACTGAAAGCATGAAGTAAAGAGAAATAATAAAAATACAAAAAATTGCAATTTGTTTTTGTTTTACAGGATTTGGAGTAAATACCTTTCGAACACTTTCGTACACAAATGATGCCGAGAAAAAAATAATTGAAAGAATTCCAAGTGCGCCACCCATGATTCCAGCTGTTATCAAAAAACTCGAGCCAGCCGAAAAAGAAGAATCCCAAAAAGAGCTTGTGTTTACAATCAATGGATGGTTTATCAACCATTGCGCCGTAAAACTATTTGGACCACTACCCAAAATCGGGTATGACCGGAGAGTTGATCCTGCAACATGCATTGTCGCCCAAAAACTTGGATGAACATCCACAAATGAAATTCCTAAAATAGTTGAAGGAATGCTGCCAATGAGAGTATTGGCCAATATAAACATGAGTGATACAAGCGAAAGCCCAAATGTGAAAAATGGAAATTTTCTTTCCTCTGAAAAACGATTCGCAATCAGTGTGTATATCAAAATAACTATTGCTGAGAATCCCACGAGAATCCATACTCCAAGGATGTTACATACGATGACAAAAAAGAGTGCGAGCGCTGTACCAATAATTGATATTATTTTAGTTTTTTTTGCGAGACTTGCGTATTGGATAAGTAATGTAAAACCGACAAGAACTGCCCCAGAAAGAAACGCAAAATCACTCCAACTTCCAATAGGACTATCAGATTTATTAACAAATATTCCGAGAGAAGTAAATTGAGGGAAAATTAAATGCACTACCTGAAACAATGCAAGAACAATATAAACACCAAAAAATCCTTTCAAGAAAAAAAGTATTCGATTTTTTGAAGTAAACAAAACACTCACGAGAAATGTCGTAGCCATCATCCCAGCAAGGACGGCAAATGTACCTTGCTCGAAACTTTCTCCAAAGAATGCCGAATAAGATGATGGAGCAAAAAACGCCGACAATAAAAGAACGAGAATACAAACACCGATTGATCCGAGCACTGGAGACCATGGTATTTTGAATGACCCTTCAATAAGTCGTCCCAAAAGCCACGAAACAAGACCAATCAAAAAGGTTGTTATGACCAAATATCCTTTGAGTGGATTTATTGGTATAAATCCACCAGGAATAAATGCGATAATTGATAAAAAGACAGAAAGCGACAGAGATACTACTCCGATACGATCACACAATAGTGAGCTTTTGGTGGACATAGGAAGAATAAGAATCAAAAAAATCTAATAAAATATACAACCATTATACAACAAAATTCATCAATCTATTCGGAACATAAATAATTTTCTGGGGATTCCTACCTTCAAAAAAGCTCATTATTTTTTCATCTTTTTTGACCAATTCTTCAATTTCATTTTGCGTACTATCTATTTTGGTTGTAATAATTCCGCGCAGTTTTCCATTTACTTGAATTGCAATATTTACAATTTCGGCGACAATCTTTTTTTCATCAAATTTCGGCCATGTTGAAATATTAACCGATTTCTTTTCACCAAACTCGTGCCACAAATCTTCGGCTACATACGGAGCAAATGGTGCGAGAATTTGAATAAATTTTTTGAAATCATCCGCTGTCACGATTTCCGCTTTTTCCATTTCATTCATACAAATCATCATTTGTGATACCGATGTATTGAAACTAAAGTTTGCAATATCTTCAGTCACTTTTTTGATTGTTTTGTGAATAATCATCTCACACGAACTTTTTGCCTTCGGATTTATTTTTTGCATTTTGATTTTTTGTGCAAATCTCCATACACGTTCGATAAATCTGCGTGAACCAATAATGCTTTCAGTTGACCATGGAAGTGTTGCTTCAAATGGACCCATAAACATTTCGTATAGTCGAAGTGTATCAGCACCGTATGTTTTGACGATATCATCGGGATTGATTACATTTCCCCATCGTTTAGACATTTTGCGTCCGTCACTAGCGAGAATCATTCCTTGGTTTTTGAGTAATTGAAATGGTTCGCATGTAGGCACAAGTCCGTAATCAAAAAGTACCTTGTGCCAAAAACGCGAATACAACAAATGCCCTGTCGTGTGCTCGGCACCACCGACATACACATTCACACCTCCGTGATTTTTCTTTGGAAACCAATACTGCAATTCTGCTTTATCTGCAAAAGCCTTTTTGTTTTTTGGATCAA
>JBAXTD010000024.1:0-4839 GCA_037130335.1 bacterium | reverse complement strand
ACCACGTCTAAAGTACAAAGAATTTTTTCCCGAAAAAAGGTTTATAGGTTACATTTTTTCCAATTGCCCCCTAACGCGGAAGCTGGCTTTTCCCTGTCTAAATCTCCCTCTTACGAGTTGTTTGATTTGAGACACTCTTGCCAATTGAGCTATTTATACATTACATTACGAATTTCGGCAAGTTTTGCGATTATTTCTGGGTCGGTGATTTTTTGGAAACGAGGAATCATTTCTCCATTTAATTCTTTTTTATCTATAAACATAGATAGTGGCCTGTTGGAAAAATCGAAATCTTTATACCAATCATTTGTATACAAAGGTCGATATACAACAGAAGCTGATTCATCTTCGGTGTTTTTTGAAACACCTATTATTTCATACGCATGATCTGAAATAGAAATATCCGGATTATGTTTGAAATGATAATAAAATCCTTTTTCTGGTATGTGCATAAAAATATTATACCAAACTATCGTTTATAATTTTCCAAAAATTCTTTTTTGTATTCAACAAACGTTCCTTTCAAAATTTCTTCACGCATACGAGCGACTAGATGGACTATAAAATACAGGTTATGAATGCTACACAAAATTCCACCGAGCATTTCATCTGCACGAAATAAATGCGAGATGTATGCTTTGGTATAACTTTTACATGCATAACATTCACAACCTTTTTCGATTGGTGAAAAATCATTTCGATATTGTGCATTCATCAAATTGATTCGTCCGTTTGTCGTATAAAGCGAACCTTTACTACGTGCGTTGCGAGTCGGTGCCACACAATCAAAAAAGTCGACACCATTCTCAACACCTTCAAATAAATCTTCTGGTTCACCAATGCCGAGTAAGTGTCGAGGACGATCTTCTGGTAATTCTTCATTTACCCAACGTACCGCACTGTGCAAATCATTTTTGTCGAAGCTTCCACCAATTCCAAATCCATCAAATCC
Organism: bacterium; assembly: GCA_037130335.1. Taxonomy (GTDB): domain Bacteria; phylum Patescibacteriota; class Minisyncoccia; order Phycocordibacterales; family UBA9973; genus CAITQP01. Next base: position 3,887 of record JBAXTD010000024.1, on the reverse strand, counting down.
GATTCCATTACTTTTCATATCGGCAATTAATTTTGCAGATTTACGACGAAGTTCCTCATCGCGTCCACCTTGCACGATTCCAAATAATGCCTGTGTTTCAGAATTTGGTTTCGATGTATGAAAATCAAGACAACGTTTAGCCCACGCGTGCGTGCGTTCGAGTGCTTCGTTTTGATATCGCAAATCTTCTGTGGGTGATGTGCATTCATCAAATGCAAAAATAATATCTGCACCGAGATTGTGTTGGATTTCGATTGATTTTTCTGGAGTGATGTAATGCAAACTTCCATCAATGTGCGAGCGAAACGATACACCATCGTTTCCAATCGTTGCAAGTTTTGGTACGCCTTCATCAGCACTTGAACGTTCTGGAATTTGCATCGATGGATCTGCTGGGTGCAAAATTTTTGAAATTCCTTTACCGTATGCAACTCCAAGCGAAAATACTTGAAATCCTCCTGAGTCTGTCGTAAGTGGTCCGTTCCAATTCATCATTTTGTGAAGCCCTCCTGTATCACGTACAAGTTCGTCACCTGGTTGTAAATATAAATGGTACGTATTGGCAAGCACAATTTGCGCACCAAGTTCTCGCAACATTTCTGGAGTCATTCCTTTGACGGTGCCTTTGGTTCCCACCGGTACAAAACATGGTGTTTGAATATCACCATGCACGGTCGAAAACACTCCCGCACGTCCGAGCGCATTTGGAATTTTCTTTTCAATTTTGAAATTATTTTTCATAATTATTTTTCAATTTCAACAAAATTTAATTCATTGAAATTAATCGGTGAAGAAAAAATAAGTGTTTGTGATGAATCGCGTGGATCAGAAATTACTTTTTGTAAATTTCCGAGCACGTGTGGATTTATTTCTTTCGAAACGACAGTAGAATTTTCTGGCACAGTCATATCATGTGGAACCGAAATCAAAAAGTTTCCACCACCATGACCAAAAAGTGTGACGTCAATTCCAGCCGGATCTAATCGTGCATCCATTTTTTGTGATGGAGCAGAATATAATTGCACAACAGCAGAATGTGAAAACACTTGCGATACTGTACCAATCGGTACATTGCCGTTGACATACACTGTCGCTCCAGAAATAATTCCAGCACTTGATCCCCCATCAATCAAAAGTGTGTCATACAAAGAAACAGGTGGCTTAGTGAGCACCACTGCGAGGATAAACTGTTTGCCGCTCGCACGACCCAAAATAGATTTCAAATTAATATTTTCTTGTGCGAGTTCATCATAATTAGAAAACTTTGCATTCAAGTTTACAATTTCATTATTTAAATTTTTGTTTTCGGCAACCAACGAACTTTTGAAGCGCAATGTTTGTAATTGTGAGTATGACCAATTACCGAGACCATGCGTCATATATACAAACGGTGTTGCGATAATTTCTATCGTATATCGAATTCCCTTTCGAGTTGAGGGAATCAAAAATAATAAAACCAAAAAAACAAGAATTATTATTCCTGTACGAATTCTCATTGTGTTTGAAGCTACTGATTTCTTTTTTATGAACATAAAAATTAACGTGGTGGTAAATCGCTTGTGACAGAAATTAATTGTTCGTCATAACCTTCAATACCATCGAGCACCACACCTGCACCACGTACCACTGCAGTAAGTGGATCTTCGGCTACATAAATTGGAATTTTGAGTGTACTTTCGAGCAATCGATCAAGCCCCGAAATAAGTGCACCTCCTCCTGAAAGCACGAGCCCGCGATGCATCACATCTGACAAAATTTCTGGTGGAGTCGTTTCGAGCACTTCGCGTACGTCATCAACGAGCATTGTGATTGATGGCATGATTGCCTCGCGCACATCGGCATCAGTAATGATGACCTCGCGTGGAAGCCCTGTCACCAAATCTCGTCCACGAACTTGTGCTTCCATAAAGTTTCCTTCAAACACCGAACCAACTGCAATCTTTACATTCTCTGCAGTTTTTTCTCCAATCAAAAGTTTAAATTCATCACGTAAATATGATGTAATATCAGCATTGAGTCTATCACCTGCGATTTTGGAATTTTTTGCACGCACGATTCCGCCGAGCGCAATGATTGCGATGTCAGTCGTACCTCCACCAATATCCATAATCATTGAACCTACCGGATCTTTGACAGGCAAATGAATTCCGATTGCCGCAGCCATTGGTTCCTCGATGATATATACTTCACGTGCACCACCGGATTTAGCTGCGTCGTATACTGCACGGATTTCTACGTTGGTGATACCAGATGGTACGCCGACGACCACGCGCGGCCGAAAAAATTTCTTCGAAATTTTTTCGGCCTTTGTAATCAAATACGAAAGCATTTCTTCAGTCACTTCAAAATCCGAAATCACACCGTCAACAATCGGACGTACTGCTTTGATGTGCGCCGGTGTTCGACCAAGCATGTTTTTGGCTTCCATTCCCACAGCTACAATGCGCCCAGTTTTTTGATTCACTGCCACGACAGAAGGTTCATTAATTACAATGCCGTGCCCCTTCAAATACACCAAGGTATTCGCAGTACCCAAGTCAATTCCGATATCATTTGAAAATGTGTTGTAGAGTTTCTCGAGCATACAGTCGTACGGATTATTTTATTTTTCTATACTTAATAAATTTAAAAGTTCCTCATTTTTTACCACTTGGCCCTTTGCTTCAATTCTTTTTTTAATTTCAAAACCGCCATCTTTCAAACTACGCTCTGAAACAACAATACGATATGGCATACCAAGCAAATCTGCATCTGCAAATTTTTCTCCAGCTGATATATCAACGCGATCATCGAACAAAACTTCAATATTATTTTTAATCAAAGATTCATACAATGCGTTCGCCTCATTTACAACGTTTTCTTTATCACCAAGCATCAACAAATGAACTTTAAATGGCGCTACGGATTCCGGCCAAACAAGTCCATTGTCGTCAGAAAAAATTTCTGCGAGAACACCCATTGTTCGACTTACTCCAATACCATAGCAACCAGAGATAATCGATTTCTTTTCTCCGTTTTCATCGGTGTAATAAACATTAAGTGCATCAGTATATTTACTTTCGAGCGGAAAAATATTTCCGACCTCAATTGATCGTCGTTCTACGAGTTTTGATTTATCAAGCCCGAGCTTTGCCAAATTTTCATCAGTATATATTTCTTTATTGACCGCAATATTCTTTTCCTCATCGAGGTAAATCGTGTCTTCGCCTACACCTGAAAGAGTCTGAAATTCATGACTGAATTTTTGTGTAAAAATTCCACCATCAGCATGCGTACGATATGTAATGTGTCCAATACCTAAACGCTTATATACACGATGATATGCTTCAGCAACTTCTTCGTAAATTTTGAGATGTTCTTCTTCTGTCCGAGCAAATGAATACATATCTTTCATAATGAATTCTCGTCCGCGCAAAATACCACTCTTTGCGCGAAGTTCGTTTCGAAATTTATTTTGAATTTGATACACAGAAATTGGGAGGTCTCGATACGAAGATACGTATCCACTAAGGACATCCACAATTGGTTCTTCGTGTGTAAGTCCTACACCAAGCTCTTCCCCGCTTTTGAGTTTTGTTTTAAACCAATTATCTACCTTTGCATCATCCCAACGATCAGTTTTTTCCCAAATATCACGAGGTTGAAGCGTGGTCATAAATACTTCCTGTCCACCTACAGCATTCATTTCTTCACGAATAATATTTTTTATTTTTTCAATTACACGAATTCCAAGCGGTAAAAATGCATACACTCCAGCCATTTCTTTGTGAATAAATCCACCACGAATCAAAAGTTCAGCATTTTTGGACTGCTCGTCGGCAGGCACCTCTTTGCGTGTTTTTGTAAACAATTTAGTTTGTCTCATATATATGGATACTAACCCAAAT
>JBAXTD010000023.1:0-9855 GCA_037130335.1 bacterium | reverse complement strand
ATTCTGAAAACAATTCTGAAAACAATTCTGAAAACAATTCTGAAAACAATTCTGAAAACAATTCTGGACACAATTCCAAATAATCATAATTCCAAACACCCACCCATGTCGACTTCTGGTTTCTACTGCGCTCACCCCAAGTGCCGTCAATTCTTTCCCTTCCCCGATCACTCCTACGAGTCCGGAATCGCCTACAGTGTCATGGACTGTACCGAGGAAATGAAGGGCAAAATGTACTTCTGCCCAGACCGCGAACAAGTCGAAACCAAACTCCAAGCGCTTCAACGTGAATTCGCACTCATCTTGGTCGACGCCCCAGAACGTCGCCCGGAACTGGAAATGCGCTTCGCCAACCTTTCCACCTTTGTGAAACGGAGCGATTTTGCCAACCACTGGCAAGGCTGCTACGAAACCTACCAAACCTACTTGGCCGAACAGGCACACCAAGCCTTCTTGGCCGAACAAAAGAAGAAACAAGAACAACGCCTCGGAATTGCCGCGCCATCCTCCTGAAAATCAAATGCATGCAATTAAATCAAAAAAACAAGAACCAATAGAACTCACGTAGAATTCATTTAGAACTCACTTGGAACGGAACAACAACGCGAACACAATTTAGATTTCATTTAGATTTCATTTAGAATTCACGTAGGTTTCACGTAGGTTTCACTGTCGCGCATCAAAGTTATTTTGTTCTCCAGTGTTGGTCGGACATGTCTTGAAATGTCAACATCTTCCAAATACGCACACTATACATGTAATCACTTGGACTTTCCGTAAACAGTCGTTCTCGATGATCGTTAAAATAATTACCTACTAAACATACTGTAAACCCGGTTTTCCATGTCCAATTCATTCCAAAAAGGCGTTGTATCACGTCTATTGCGTATACGCACCGAAAAGAATCGATTGATTTTGGCCAATATGATATAATATCTTTGTCCACATGGTTGTTTCTCAATAGGTAATTTATAATCTTCAAGGACAATCCGACGCATTGAATTGGAAAGCGTATCTTTGTTGTAGGAATGTTGTGTATGAACAACATTTTTTCTCGCTGAGTCACAACCGATTGACCATCTCCATTCATCCATATGTCTGTATTATTCATCAGAACATTTCTGTAATGTTTGCAGACCAACGATATTTTCAGAAGTTTGTCTCTATCCGAAACAAACGAAAACATTAGATCAATCACGCCATATACTAAATTGGGTCCTTGTTCTTGACAATCATAATAAAAAGAATCGTCTTTGGATATACGTCTTCTTTTTTTGTTTTTTTCTGGATTCATTGAATTAAAAATCACATATTCATTCGCAGTGAAAGAATAGCGATGTACATCATCGTCAGTATCTTTCTTGCATTCATCACAGAAGAATGTATCCACATAATTATTTTCCGAAGATTCGTAGCATTTGTAACAAACGATATTATCACAACGCTCCTCACGATTTGAACATCGCAACATAAGGATCTTATCAATATTGCATTGATCACAATAAAATGATGAACAGACAGTGCAGAATTTGGCACAGTCGTTGCATGCTATGTTCAAACACGAGTTACATACCCGAACAAAATCATCTTCTATGCCACACATATGACATGCCATTGTCAATGCATACACAATTACAATGAATTACTTTTATCATGACATGGAATTCCATCGGGTTTACGTAGAATTCACAATTTAAACTGAATCTGAATCCCAGTGGAATTCTACTAGCGTTTCGGTATTCACATTCACAATTAAAACAATTTAAGCAATGACAACATTAAAGCAAGTTAATTCATTCAAATATTGTAAAACGTGAACTCACCGCGGAATTCTACTGGCGTTTAGCCATACGTGTGAAGTGCCTCATATAATCCTTCAACATCAAACAAATGACCCAAACGGTCACGACCAGCCCTTGGTGGAACGGCTGGTCCGTCGTATTCTTCAAGTACGCTTTTCGGGTGGTTTGGAATTTCATCGTGAATTTTTGTAAACGTCTTTGGAACATCCATATAAACGTACCGCAGTGGGCGTTTGCGGTGCAAATTTAGAATGTGATCCAAACATGCACTGGTAAGTTTGGGACACTTCGATATGCTGATACTACACAGCGAATGAAATAAAGTAATACATTCCAGCGCAGAATCTTCCAACACAAAATTGTTGTCCAGTATCAACACCTCCAGTGGCATTTCTGATAAGCACCGAATGCTGGACACGTCTCCCCATAACACAAGCCGTTTCAGTCGAAGCGCAGATAGATGAGCAAGTCCACGTTCGGTCAATCTCATTGAATGTATAGATAAGTCCTTTAAACGCTTCAGACTCTGCAAATGCACCATGGTATCGTCGGTAATTGTGCTTGAACTAATACTCAATGTCTCTAAATTTTCAAATGCTGGCAGTAGACCGAGGTCGATTTGAGAAGTATCAATATGTAGTCCTTTCAGTGATTTCATATATTTGCATTCAGCAAATCCAGAACCATCAATATCTAGAGCACCGTACAGTCCAAGAAATTCAAGTGAAAGCGAAGCAATATGCGTTAATCCGTGATCCGAAAAAAGTCCGCGTAAAACCACCTTTTTCAATGGAAGCGATGATATCTTCACCAATCCGTCATCAGTAAGGTCGCCATTCAGCACAAGATATTCCAATGGCATGTTTGTGATATAATCCAGTCCTTCATCAGTAAATTGTCCTGCTAACTTCAAACATTGTAACTTCAGTGTCGATAAATAACGCAATCCATCATTTGTAACTTCACTGCACCAAAACATTGAAGCACCCAAGTATTTCAAGTTGTCCATGTCTTGAAAATAACTCAACACACTGTCAGTCAAACGAAATTCACACTGCGATCCAAAATCAATATACTCTAATTCCAACATGTTAGATATCATTTCAAATGCGTCTGATGTCAAATGATCACAGTATCCCAACGTGAGCTTTTTCAACGGGAGCGGAATAAGTTCAGCTATGTCATCATCGATCAACCACGCGCCTTCACCCATAATCAGTTCTTCAACCGAATCGCCCCAAGGGAATATTCTTGTATTTGCACAAGCTTCACGTAAATCAAGATACTTCAATGATTTGGGCGTGATTAAATTGATAACTTTGCCACTGTAATTTCCACTGATGAGTTCTTTCACATAATGCCAAGAAAATCTCTTTGCCAGTTCAACATCCAGCGTAAGAAATCCGGAAACATCTCGCAAGTCAATAACCGATCCCCAAGCATGTGGCAAGTTGCATAGCACCCACATCCACTCTTCAGACACAGAATAAAGCTCGTGGTACAGTATGTAGGATGCTCCAACATAACTCATTATAACACCCAGTACATCTCCAGCAGGAAATTCATTTTCACGTCGCATGCAACGTCTCTTTGCACTCATTCTCCTATAAACATTTCAAACCCTTCCAGTCCAACTCCATGTACATCTACTGGGTTCACGTAGAATTCTACTGGAACTATCTACATACACCCCGACATATTTTCTTGTTCTTACCCCAGAACTACTGTTATTTATAAACAAAACAAGCATGGATCCGACGTCCTCTTTGCCTGAGCAAAAGGAGGTTACACCCGAACAAAAACAAACGTTCGCTCCTTCTCGTACATTTACGCCTGAAGAATTGGTGGTCATCAAAGAAAGATTGAAATTGTTGGATCTGCAAGGCGCGCGTATTGCGTATCCAGAAGAAACAATGCGTGATATTTACGAAAAACACAACAAAATGTGCAGACAAAACGGAAATTTGCAAGATATATTCAAACGCAATCTTGGTGCTTCTGAACAAAAACAGAATGCCAAAAATAACATACGAGATGAAGATGATTTATTCTTCAGATTTTTCAAAATCAATCCTTTGCCATATCCACAACGTGGATTATGCTCCATATGCCAACAGTCAAATCCTGACATTATGTGTGTGAATCCATTATTTTCTCGTCCTGTGAAACGAAATATGACGCCACCAAGCGACATTCCAAAACTTGAGTGGGTTCACATTGTCTGCAAGAAAAATCAAAATATTGAACACAGCAAATCACGTCGTATTGGCACGCCTGGATACGAATTCGACATTTCTTTCAAGAACTCTGTATTCAACTGCCAAGGTAAAATTAAAGGTGAACCATGCCCTAAAAACATCGGAAATACTGGACCTGAACATTTCCATTACGACCACAAGAATCCACTGGATAAGGTTGCAAATATCGGAAAATTGTTGGCGGTATTCGAACAAGTGGACAGAGATGAATTTTTGTATGAATTGTCCAAATGTGAGATGTTATGCACGGACTGTCACGCCTCAAAAACCGAAGACCAGAGGTTGATCACAACGGAAAAACGCAATGAAACGCAAACACGCAATTTACTTGCCAAAGAAGCAAAAATTATCGAGGACGCTGCAAATATTGGCGTCACCGAGGCCAAAGAAGCTGAAAAAGAAGTGAATAAGAAACGCAGAAATCGAGAGAAAGCTGCCAGAGCTCGTGTATCAAAGAAAGCAAAAATCTTGGAAACACAAGAATTGTCGGATGAGGCCAAACTGGTAACTTCGGTTCCTAACGACGAAGATGAAGCATGTGTTCAAATCCCCAATATTCAGTTTCCAAGCTCTTGAAAAAGCTCTGGCGGCGATTATGAATGTTTGAATAAAAACTGAATTAGTTGAATTTCATTTTGTTTGCTTCAGGGGAAGGGAAATTTTGTTGAAAATTGTGAAAATCTATTATCATGGATTTAACAATTCCAGCAGCTCCAAATGAGAAACACAGAATTCGAACAGAACCCTAGTCGGCACGCGCCCACCCCCATCTCCAGCAGGGGACAACGGGCCCCCCAAAGGGGTCAACGAACCCAAACGAAAACGCACTCCAACCGAAACATCAGAAAAAGGGGGGGCCGGGGGATTTGTTAGCTAACAAATCCCCCGGCCCCCCCTTTTTCTGATGTTTCGGTTGGAGTGCGTTTTCGTTTGGGTTCGTTGACCCCTTTGGGGGGCCCGTTGTCCCCTGCTGGAGATGGGGGTGGGCGCGTGCCGACTAGGGTTCTGTTCGAATTCTGTGTTTCTCATTTGGAGCTGCTGGAATTGTTAAATCCATGATAATAGATTTTCACAATTTTCAACAAAATTTCCCTTCCCCTGAAGCAAACAAAATGAAATTCAACTAATTCAGTTTTTATTCAAACATTCATAATCGCCGCCAGAGCTTTTTCAAGAGCTTGGAAACTGAATATTGGGGATTTGAACACATGCTTCATCTTCGTCGTTAGGAACCGAAGTTACCAGTTTGGCCTCATCCGACAATTCTTGTGTTTCCAAGATTTTTGCTTTCTTTGATACACGAGCTCTGGCAGCTTTCTCTCGATTTCTGCGTTTCTTATTCACTTCTTTTTCAGCTTCTTTGGCCTCGGTGACGCCAATATTTGCAGCGTCCTCGATAATTTTTGCTTCTTTGGCAAGTAAATTGCGTGTTTGCGTTTCATTGCGTTTTTCCGTTGTGATCAACCTCTGGTCTTCGGTTTTTGAGGCGTGACAGTCCGTGCATAACATCTCACATTTGGACAATTCATACAAAAATTCATCTCTGTCCACTTGTTCGAATACCGCCAACAATTTTCCGATATTTGCAACCTTATCCAGTGGATTCTTGTGGTCGTAATGGAAATGTTCAGGTCCAGTATTTCCGATGTTTTTAGGGCATGGTTCACCTTTAATTTTACCTTGGCAGTTGAATACAGAGTTCTTGAAAGAAATGTCGAATTCGTATCCAGGCGTGCCAATACGACGTGATTTGCTGTGTTCAATATTTTGATTTTTCTTGCAGACAATGTGAACCCACTCAAGTTTTGGAATGTCGCTTGGTGGCGTCATATTTCGTTTCACAGGACGAGAAAATAATGGATTCACACACATAATGTCAGGATTTGACTGTTGGCATATGGAGCATAATCCACGTTGTGGATATGGCAAAGGATTGATTTTGAAAAATCTGAAGAATAAATCATCTTCATCTCGTATGTTATTTTTGGCATTCTGTTTTTGTTCAGAAGCACCAAGATTGCGTTTGAATATATCTTGCAAATTTCCGTTTTGTCTGCACATTTTGTTGTGTTTTTCGTAAATATCACGCATTGTTTCTTCTGGATACGCAATACGCGCGCCTTGCAGATCCAACAATTTCAATCTTTCTTTGATGACCACCAATTCTTCAGGCGTAAATGTACGAGAAGGAGCGAACGTTTGTTTTTGTTCGGGTGTAACCTCCTTTTGCTCAGGCAAAGAGGACGTCGGATCCATGCTTGTTTTGTTTATAAATAACAGTAGTTCTGGGGTAAGAACAAGAAAATATGTCGGGGTGTATGTAGATAGTTCCAGTAGAATTCTACGTGAACCCAGTAGATGTACATGGAGTTGGACTGGAAGGGTTTGAAATGTTTATAGGAGAATGAGTGCAAAGAGACGTTGCATGCGACGTGAAAATGAATTTCCTGCTGGAGATGTACTGGGTGTTATAATGAGTTATGTTGGAGCATCCTACATACTGTACCACGAGCTTTATTCTGTGTCTGAAGAGTGGATGTGGGTGCTATGCAACTTGCCACATGCTTGGGGATCGGTTATTGACTTGCGAGATGTTTCCGGATTTCTTACGCTGGATGTTGAACTGGCAAAGAGATTTTCTTGGCATTATGTGAAAGAACTCATCAGTGGAAATTACAGTGGCAAAGTTATCAATTTAATCACGCCCAAATCATTGAAGTATCTTGATTTACGTGAAGCTTGTGCAAATACAAGAATATTCCCTTGGGGCGATTCGGTTGAAGAACTGATTATGGGTGAAGGCGCGTGGTTGATCGATGATGACATAGCTGAACTTATTCCGCTCCCGTTGAAAAAGCTCACGTTGGGATACTGTGATCATTTGACATCAGACGCATTTGAAATGATATCTAACATGTTGGAATTAGAGTATATTGATTTTGGATCGCAGTGTGAATTTCGTTTGACTGACAGTGTGTTGAGTTATTTTCAAGACATGGACAACTTGAAATACTTGGGTGCTTCAATGTTTTGGTGCAGTGAAGTTACAAATGATGGATTGCGTTATTTATCGACACTGAAGTTACAATGTTTGAAGTTAGCAGGACAATTTACTGATGAAGGACTGGATTATATCACAAACATGCCATTGGAATATCTTGTGCTGAATGGCGACCTTACTGATGACGGATTGGTGAAGATATCATCGCTTCCATTGAAAAAGGTGGTTTTACGCGGACTTTTTTCGGATCACGGATTAACGCATATTGCTTCGCTTTCACTTGAATTTCTTGGACTGTACGGTGCTCTAGATATTGATGGTTCTGGATTTGCTGAATGCAAATATATGAAATCACTGAAAGGACTACATATTGATACTTCTCAAATCGACCTCGGTCTACTGCCAGCATTTGAAAATTTAGAGACATTGAGTATTAGTTCAAGCACAATTACCGACGATACCATGGTGCATTTGCAGAGTCTGAAGCGTTTAAAGGACTTATCTATACATTCAATGAGATTGACCGAACGTGGACTTGCTCATCTATCTGCGCTTCGACTGAAACGGCTTGTGTTATGGGGAGACGTGTCCAGCATTCGGTGCTTATCAGAAATGCCACTGGAGGTGTTGATACTGGACAACAATTTTGTGTTGGAAGATTCTGCGCTGGAATGTATTACTTTATTTCATTCGCTGTGTAGTATCAGCATATCGAAGTGTCCCAAACTTACCAGTGCATGTTTGGATCACATTCTAAATTTGCACCGCAAACGCCCACTGCGGTACGTTTATATGGATGTTCCAAAGACGTTTACAAAAATTCACGATGAAATTCCAAACCACCCGAAAAGCGTACTTGAAGAATACGACGGACCAGCCGTTCCACCAAGGGCTGGTCGTGACCGTTTGGGTCATTTGTTTGATGTTGAAGGATTATATGAGGCACTTCACACGTATGGCTAAACGCCAGTAGAATTCCGCGGTGAGTTCACGTTTTACAATATTTGAATGAATTAACTTGCTTTAATGTTGTCATTGCTTAAATTGTTTTAATTGTGAATGTGAATACCGAAACGCTAGTAGAATTCCACTGGGATTCAGATTCAGTTTAAATTGTGAATTCTACGTAAACCCGATGGAATTCCATGTCATGATAAAAGTAATTCATTGTAATTGTGTATGCATTGACAATGGCATGTCATATGTGTGGCATAGAAGATGATTTTGTTCGGGTATGTAACTCGTGTTTGAACATAGCATGCAACGACTGTGCCAAATTCTGCACTGTCTGTTCATCATTTTATTGTGATCAATGCAATATTGATAAGATCCTTATGTTGCGATGTTCAAATCGTGAGGAGCGTTGTGATAATATCGTTTGTTACAAATGCTACGAATCTTCGGAAAATAATTATGTGGATACATTCTTCTGTGATGAATGCAAGAAAGATACTGACGATGATGTACATCGCTATTCTTTCACTGCGAATGAATATGTGATTTTTAATTCAATGAATCCAGAAAAAAACAAAAAAAGAAGACGTATATCCAAAGACGATTCTTTTTATTATGATTGTCAAGAACAAGGACCCAATTTAGTATATGGCGTGATTGATCTAATGTTTTCGTTTGTTTCGGATAGAGACAAACTTCTGAAAATATCGTTGGTCTGCAAACATTACAGAAATGTTCTGATGAATAATACAGACATATGGATGAATGGAGATGGTCAATCGGTTGTGACTCAGCGAGAAAAAATGTTGTTCATACACAACATTCCTACAACAAAGATACGCTTTCCAATTCAATGCGTCGGATTGTCCTTGAAGATTATAAATTACCTATTGAGAAACAACCATGTGGACAAAGATATTATATCATATTGGCCAAAATCAATCGATTCTTTTCGGTGCGTATACGCAATAGACGTGATACAACGCCTTTTTGGAATGAATTGGACATGGAAAACCGGGTTTACAGTATGTTTAGTAGGTAATTATTTTAACGATCATCGAGAACGACTGTTTACGGAAAGTCCAAGTGATTACATGTATAGTGTGCGTATTTGGAAGATGTTGACATTTCAAGACATGTCCGACCAACACTGGAGAACAAAATAACTTTGATGCGCGACAGTGAAACCTACGTGAAACCTACGTGAATTCTAAATGAAATCTAAATGAAATCTAAATTGTGTTCGCGTTGTTGTTCCGTTCCAAGTGAGTTCTAAATGAATTCTACGTGAGTTCTATTGGTTCTTGTTTTTTTGATTTAATTGCATGCATTTGATTTTCAGGAGGATGGCGCGGCAATTCCGAGGCGTTGTTCTTGTTTCTTCTTTTGTTCGGCCAAGAAGGCTTGGTGTGCCTGTTCGGCCAAGTAGGTTTGGTAGGTTTCGTAGCAGCCTTGCCAGTGGTTGGCAAAATCGCTCCGTTTCACAAAGGTGGAAAGGTTGGCGAAGCGCATTTCCAGTTCCGGGCGACGTTCTGGGGCGTCGACCAAGATGAGTGCGAATTCACGTTGAAGCGCTTGGAGTTTGGTTTCGACTTGTTCGCGGTCTGGGCAGAAGTACATTTTGCCCTTCATTTCCTCGGTACAGTCCATGACACTGTAGGCGATTCCGGACTCGTAGGAGTGATCGGGGAAGGGAAAGAATTGACGGCACTTGGGGTGAGCGCAGTAGAAACCAGAAGTCGACATGGGTGGGTGTTTGGAATTATGATTATTTGGAATTGTGTCCAGAATTGTTTTCAGAATTGTTTTCAGAATTGTTTTCAGAATTGTTTTCAGAATT
>JBAXTD010000022.1:0-11210 GCA_037130335.1 bacterium | reverse complement strand
GTTCGGCTATGCCGAACCGCCCCGCTTGCTTGAATAATAAATAATTAAGTGTAGTATAAATTTTAAATCTATTCTTAACAAATCAATAAAATTATATTTTATGAAAAACACACTTCAAATGCTAAAAAACTTTAAGTTAAATGATGAATTAATAACAAAAGTTGGTAGCGTAATGGGAATGATTAAAATGGTTAATCAAGCCCAAAAAGATTCCTGGAAATTAATCAACAAAGAAAAAGAAGAAATCATTATCCACATAAGTAGTTGTTTACTTGAACCAATTACGGTACTCGGCGAAAATTGGAGAAGATTATTTGCGGAAAGATTACCAGATATTGTATTCGGAGCGATAACATGGGAAGAATCAGGGATAATGTTTGGAACTACATCCGTAGTACAAATACCACTAAAAGAAATTAAACAATGCGCAACTAATCCAATTGAATTCATTGAAATACTAAATGAAAAGTGGAAAAATTTAGCCAGTATTGAAAAATTTTGGAGCTCTGATGGTTACAAAGAAGACGGGGTTCCATTTATGTTTCAATTACTTGAACCTGAGGGAACATGATTATTTTTTTCATAAAAACAAAAACTTAGCCGGCTTGATCCATAGATCAAGCCGGCTAAAATTTTATCAAAACCAAATAATTTTAATTATTGGTTTTTTTCTTCTGGATCTATTTTGTGTGCAATGTATTTGATTCCTTGTTCAACATACCAAAGCACCACAAGCACAAACAATGAAAGCAAACTCGCAATGATTGCAAGTGTAAACAAATGGAGACCACATGCGATTCCAATTCCTGCAGCAACCCAAAGTCCTGATGCAGTCGTGAGTCCTGTAACACTCGTATCTTTAAAAATAATAACACCTGCACACATAAACCCAACACCAGAAATAATTGCCGACATAATGTGTACTGGATCAAAACTACCAGACGCATATCGTCCAATTACCAAATCACCAATAGTTACAAAAAGTGCTGCACCCATCGCCACAAGCGCATAGGTGCGCATACCTGCAGATTTGTGTGAGATAACACGCTCCACGCCGAGCAGTGTCCCGCAAAGCATCGCAACACCCAACCGCACCAAAACATCCAAACTCTCCGAATTCAAAATAAAATGATTAATCATATGGAAATATTGTAACAAATGAATATGCGCTAAACAATTCCCCCGCCGAGACAAATTTCTTTGTCATACAAAACTATTGATTGACCACTTGCTACGGTCGTTTGATTTTCAAATTCTACTGTCGCAGTATTATTTTTTATTTCAATAACTTTGCATGGCAAAAACTCTCCGTGATAACGGATTTGAGCTGTGTAATTTTTTTCTTTTGATGGGATTTCTGAAACCCAACTACAATTTACAATTTCAAAAATATTTTTTTCGTTTTTTGATTCTGATTTTGAATCATCGTTTTTTTGCGAAACGGTAATTGTATTTTTTGAAATATCTTTTGCGATTATATAATATCGTCCATCATTTGGAGTTTTTTGAGTTATCGTAAATCCATGACGTTCACCGAGTGTGAGGAATCTGACACCGTCATGATATCCGACAACTCCACCCTCTTCATTTAATACATCTCCACGTTTTTGTGGAATATAGTGTGATAGAAATTGTTTGAGATCTAGATCGCCGAGCATACACACACCCTGACTATCTTTTTTTATTGCTGTGGGTAATGTAAATTTTTCTGCCAGTTTACGTACATCGGATTTGAGTAAATGTCCAATTGGGAAAAATACGTGTGCCAAATCATTACTTGTGAGTCGATACAAAAAATATGCTTGGTCTTTGGATGGATCGTTCGCAATTTTTAATTTAAAAATATTATCGTCATTTTCTATTTGCGAATAATGACCTGTGGCCACATAATCTGCGCCATGTGCTTTTGCAAAATTCCAAAACACACCAAATTTTATTTCGCGATTGCACATTACATCAGGATTTGGCGTGCGGCCGAGTTTATATTCACCGATCATATAATCCGCCACAGCTTCTTTGTATTCTTTTTCGGCATCACATTCGAGAAACGGTATGCCGAGATGTGTCGCTACGCGCATTGCATCGAGACGGTCTTCGCGAAAATTACATTCAATGAAATCAGGTTGCCATGTACGAATAAAAACCCCGACAACATCATAACCTTGTTGCAAGAGAAGCGCTGCAGTCACCGAGGAATCAACTCCGCCAGATAGCCCCACAAATACTTTTTTGTTTTTACCAGAAACTTTCATGTAAAAAATATTACGACACCTCGCGTTTATAATCCATTAATTTTTTGAAAAGTTCGAAATCGGCGCGCGCATCCGAAAGAGCTGAGTGCGCTTTTTCGTTTATGATTCCAAAATATTTACACAATTCGCCAAGTGAATATCTGCCAACTTCTGGTGTATCTCGGAGGAGTCCGTACGCAAACGAAACGGTATCGAGTCTGTGATAATGCATTTTATTGGCGATGTTGTACCGTGCGAAATTTTCTTCCAAAAACCCTGCATCAAATGCTACATTGTGCGCAACCATAATCGCGCCATCAGTTTTCTCTGCAAATTCTCGAAGTGCTTGTTCAAGCGGAACACTTTCACTCCAATCGCTCGCAATATATCCATTAATTTTTAGTGCTACTGGATCGGCAACACCCAAGTTTTGGGGTTTAATTTTGGCAGACCATTCAAATACTTTTTCAAATATTGGCTTCTCACCCACATTCCAAATTTGTTTTACACGCACAACTGCGATTTCGATAATCTCATGCATGCGCGCATCGAGTCCTGTCGTCTCAATATCAATAAACACGAGATCTGTCGTGCGCATTGCTCCACCTATTCTATTAGTTGTTTCTAAATCCATTGCGTAATTATATCACAGAGAAATAGTGCTTATTTTTTCAAAAATTCTACAAGCACGTCTGCGAATTTTTTGACCGATGCATCATCATACAACGTAACTGCGTATACTTGCTTTCCTATTTTTTCAAATTCTTTTATTTTTTTTGTGATTATTTTTTCTCGTTCATCTTCGGCAAGTACATCAGTTTTTGTAAGGAGAATTATTTCTTCTTTTTCTTCGAGACCATTGCCGTATGTTGCGAGTTCGTTTCGAATTTCTTTGTAGGCTTTCATCATTCCACCAGCCGCCTTTAGTTCGTTTTCGAATGAAACCAAGTGCACAAGCGCTTTGGTGCGTGTGATATGTTTCAAAAATTTTGTCCCGAGACCGCGACCCTCGGAAGCACCTTCGATAAGTCCTGGAATGTCAGCAATCACATATCCGAAATAATCTCCGAGGTTTGGATCGAGTGTCGTAAACGCATAGTCACCAATTTTTGCCTTGGCGCGAGTGATTGAATTGAGAAGTGATGATTTACCAGCATTTGGTAATCCGATAAGTCCGATGTCTGCAATCAAACGAAGCTCGACATGAAAGTCTGCTTCTTCACCCGGCTTTCCATACGTAAATTCTTTGGGTGCGACATTGATTGAACTTTTGAAATGTTCATTTCCGAATCCACCGCGACCACCAGATAATATTTTTATTTTTTCTTCGAGAGAAACCAAATTAAATTTTTCTTCGGTTTGTAAATTTGTAACCACAGAACCAAGCGGTAATTTAATGATTACGTCTTCACCGTTTTTGCCATGCAGACTGCGCGAGCCTCCTGGTTCACCATTTTTTGCAGAAAATTTGCGTATGTGTCGATGTTCGGCAAGTAATTGATTATCTCGTACTGCTTGTACATAAATATCGCCACCGTTTCCACCATCACCGCCGTTCGGCCCCCCTTTGGCAATAAATTTTTCCTGGCGCCAACGGACAACTCCGTCACCACCCTTTCCCGCCTCAGCATTAAATTTAATTTCGTCGACAAAAGCCATATGTTTTTACGATAACATATTTTTGACGTTTTGGCGAATTTTAGTCTTAATTTGCAAGCGCTTTATTAGCAAGTACAAGTGCGCCATCTTTGGATTTAGCGACAGCTAGAAATCGTCCATTGTGACAAAAGACTGCATCTGGTACTCCAGTTACGCGTGCCAAATCTGCGTCACGCAAACCAGCCCAAGATTCAGGGAGAGGTTTTCTGTGTGTGTAATAATTATTTCCATCAGGAACAACACTTACTCCGAAACTTCCGTTTGGTCGAGGACGCACGACAAACAATACTTCGGGTTTGTCCAAGAGAGCTTCTTCGAATGGATAATTTTTGTCGAGTACGAGAAATCGCTTGTCTGCAGTTTCAGTGTACGCTTTTAGAATTGCAACATCTGCTTCAAGCATATCGCGAGCTTTGGTAATTTCTCGTTTCAAAAAATCCTGCGCAACGGGAATTAATTTCAAAAAATTTTTATCAAACAAATTTTGATCTTCTTTCCATGTGGGTCGATACGCATAAAAAAAGCTCTGGAGTGATCTCGGAAAAATTTTCCCTGTTGGAGTAAACATTGCTACTGCGTTATCGTCTGCATCAATTTGAGAAACGAGATGTTCCTCGACTTCGCGCGCAACTTCTTTGGAACCACACAATTGTTCGCCGTATTTTTTCCACACTAATCCAAACGATGCATACGGTAATCCATTTTCGTGAAATCCCGCACCGCCTTTTTGATGATGATCAAAAAGGTTTTTTTCTGGGTCGTATATACCACCCACATCGGCCACAAATTCTGCTTTTGCAATTCTGGATTCGTCACGCGTGCGCACTACACGCATCTCGCCTTCGGCCATCATGAGCGTTGCCACAGCAAACAAATCATCGCAATGAAATTTGCCATCATGAATCGCAACTGTTGGTTTATGTTTAAAAAATGAGAATAGATTCATACATTATGATGACGTCGGCATGTCGGAGTCCATGTCTTCGAAAATTTCGATAAACAGATTGATAAGCTTTTGAACAAACATAAATAAAATTATAAAAATAAGCACGGTGAGCACAAACGTGCGAATACCATGATTCCACGAAAGCGCTGTCGCACTAAAAAATAATCCTAGACCAAACATAATGCCGAGCCAAATAAGTGATGAAAAAAATTCAGCTTTAAAATATTTTTTGAAATCTACCCCCACATATCCTGCAAATACAATTGTCGCATTATTGGCCCCATAAATACATTTAGAAAGAAAAATTGACCAAAATGGTTTTTCCTTGAATCTCGGGAGGAAATATAAAACTTTGCGTTCAAAAAATTTGAGAAATTTACTGTTTGGAAATTTTTTGCCGACATATTCACCCACATAATATCCGAGAATCGTTTTGGACAATGCAGCCAAAATAATAATAGGAACTACAAATACTGGCGACAACATTTGCAAATGAACCAAAACTCCTGCGATGATTAGACTAATTTCCCCTTCCCAAAACACACCAAGGAATAATACAAAATACGCAAGTACTGAATGCGCATCGACAAAAGAATAAATTGGTCCAAAAAGATGATGCATACAATTATCGGATTATCTTTCCTAGAAACCAATCACACGCCCACACAATGAGTGAACCAATAAAAGCTGTTTTGAAATCTAAAATATGAAATCCAGAAATGATGTACGAAAGTGAATAAAAAATTCCAGCGTTAATTAGCACCGAAAAAATTCCGAGTGTGAGAATGTTCATCGGAATCGAAAGCAAATTGATGACTGGATCAATCACCATTCGAATAAACATCAAACATGCACCAATAACAAGAACGAGATATATATGATCAATGACGATTTTGCCCGGCAAAAAATATGTAAGTGCGTATACAATTGCCGAAAGTATGAGCCAATGCCAAATGATTTTCATAAATAATCAATGTGATAATTTAAAATAATGAATCGACAACTTCTTTTACAATAGCACCATCTGCTTTGCCTTTGAGTTCTTTCATGACTGCAGCCATAAACATTCCCTTTTTGGTCGGATCGGTCATTCCTAAATCTGCTTGAATCTTTTTTGCAACAATTTCGATTTCTGGTTTATCCATGAGTTTTGGGAGAAAGGTTTCAATAACTGCAAGTTGTGCTTTTTCTTCATCTGCCAAATCTGCACGTCCACCTTTGGTGTATTGATCAATAGAATCTTTGCGTTGTTTGGAAAGTCGAGTAATAACAAGAAGGGCTTCCTCATCTGTCAAAAAATCCTGTGGTTTCTTGCCTTTTGCAACCAATTCATTTGTAAACGCAG
This sequence comes from bacterium, assembly GCA_037130335.1. Taxonomy (GTDB): domain Bacteria; phylum Patescibacteriota; class Minisyncoccia; order Phycocordibacterales; family UBA9973; genus CAITQP01. The sequence goes on along the minus strand of JBAXTD010000022.1, from coordinate 5,029 downwards.
TCACCATTCCGCGCAAAACTTCGAGACGGACAGTGTCGCGTGCAAGCATTGCTTCTTTAATTTTTGATTTTATTTCTTCGTGTAACATGCGCAGATTATAGCACAATATGGTACAATTTTGCTATGAATTTATATTTTTTTGATACTGAAACTACGGGTAATGAGCCCAAAGATTATTTGTGCCAAATTGCATGGAAAGAACCTGGAAATACCGAAATGAAAGCCGGACTTTTCAAACCACCATTCCCGATTCCATATGAAGCAATGGCCGTGCATAACATCACCAACAAAATGGTAGCCGATAAACCCGCATTCAAAGACTCACCAATGTGGAATGAAGTAAAAGATACATTTGAAAACGAAAACAACATCGTAATTGCCCATAATGCAATATTTGATTTGGGAATGCTAAAAAAAGAAGACATCATTCCAAAAAATGTAATCTGCACACTTCGCGTTGCACGCGAGCTCGACAGTGAAAGCAAACTTTCAAAATACAATCTGCAATATTTACGATACGCGCTTGATTTGGAAGTCGAAGGTGTTGCACACAGTGCCGATGGTGACGTACTCGTGCTCGAGAAATTATTTGAACGGCTTTTGAAAAAAATGATTGAAACTGAAGGCGATGAAGAAAAAGCACTCAAAAAAATGATTGAAATTTCTGCACACCCAAGTATTTTAAAAACATTCAACTTCGGAAAATATAATGGCAAAACAATTGCCGAGGTCAAACAAACGGATCCAGGATATCTCGACTGGCTTCTCAAATCAAAACTCGAAAATTCTCCAGATGACGAAGATTGGATTTATACACTCAAGCATCATTTAGGAAAATTATTTTAACATTATATGGAAACAATACTATTTATTATCATTGGAATTTTGGTGGGCGTACTCGGTGCGGGTTTTTTACTTCGTAAAAAACCCGCAGAAGTCGCCCAAGACGACACGGGATTTAAATTACTCCTTCAACAAATGAACGAACTCACTCGCACGGTAGATTCCAAACTTGGCGAATCTACAAAAGAAATTAATTCTGCAATGCGTCATCAAGCGAGTGAATCAACCAAAATCATCCAAGAAGTTACAGAAAAATTAACACTCCTCGATGTCACCAATCGCCAAGTTGTCGGATTTACCGAACAACTCGAGGAGTTACAAGACATTCTCAAAAATCCAAAACAGCGTGGAATTCTCGGCGAATATTATCTCGAAGCATTACTCAAAAACATTCTCCCTGCTGGTGGATATGAAATGCAATATGGATTCCCAGATGGTACCATCGTCGACGCAGCAGTATTTGTCAAAGACAAAGTTATTCCCGTTGATTCTAAATTTTCACTCGACAATTACAATCGTCTCGCAGGAGAAAAGGACCCTATTCGCAAAGCTGAATACGAAAAGCAATTCGTAAATGATTTGAAACTTCGTATTACTGAAACAGCAAAATATATTCAACCCGAAAACGGCACAATGGAATTCGCATTTATGTTTATCCCTCACGAAGCAATTTATTATGATCTGCTCGTAAATAATGTGGGTTCAACAGAAGAAAACGCCGAGAATTTAATTCAACGCGCCGCATCAAAATACAAGGTTATCATCGTCTCACCGACATCATTTCTCGCGTATTTACAAACCGTACTTCAAGGCTTGCGTGCGCTCCAAATCGAAGAAACTGCAAAGGATATTGTGAAGCGTGTCGGAGAACTCGGTAAACATTTGAAATCATACGAGGAATATCACCTCAAACTCGGCAACGCACTCAGTACCGCAGTTAATCATTACAATGCCGGCGGAAAAGAATTCAAAAAAGTAGACAAGGACGTCATGCGAATCACAAGCGAAACCCCCGAACTCGAAACACTCGTACTAGAGAAACCAAGTATGGAGGACTAAAAAATAAAACTACCCATTTGGGTAGTTTTATTTTTTAAATACACTTTTTACATACTGCCAAAAACTTTTTTGTTTAGGTTTTGAAATATCGGTACTGGTTGCATTGTCACCACCCGTATCATCGGTAATTACCACCACATGTTCACCTGGACTCACCACTGGGTATTGTTCTTTGAGAATATCACTTTGACCTTCTGAGGTTTTGAGCATATCAATTTTTTTGAAAAGTTCAATTTTTTTTGCTTGCAAGCTCAATACTTCTGATTCAGCAATTCTGCGTTGTTTGGATGCGTCCATACTTTTACCAATAATTGAATACAAACTAAATCCGGTAAAAATAATCAAAAAAAGAATGACGAGGATTGCGCCTTTGGAAAAAATGACTTGTTTGAAAATGTTTGTCTTTTTGAAATACGCCATAATCTACGATTTGATAAGTATACCTCAAACATGTTAAACTCCCCCTATGGTTGTATTGTATTACTATTATCCATAAAAATTCAACTATTCCAAACATATATGTTTTCAGAAAAAAACAAACGAAAAATGAAAATCTTTTGGTCAATCGTATCAGTCGTTATCGTCATCATGATGATTGCGCTCTACATGCCAGTGTTGTTTACACGATAAAAAATTACACAAAAAGCTTGAAACATATTTTAAAAAGGTACGACGTAAAATTCTGCTGAATTTTCGTCTCGTTCTCGGCCCGTCGGCCTCCGAAAGCCGTTTTTGAAAACATGTTTCAAGCTTTTTTTTATTGCAAATTTTATTTTATTCTCCTCTCTGCATCATTTTGAGAAACACATCGTGCGGGATGTTTACCTTGCTTGTTTCGCGCATTTTCTTTTTACCTCTCTTTTGCTTTTCCAAAAGTTTCTTTTTGCGAGACACGTCTCCTCCTCCCACAACTTTACTACCGTGCATGAGCACGTCTTTGCGGAATGCTTTGATTGTCTTGGATGACAAAATTTTGCCGAGCGCAACACCTTGCACTTTCATTTCAAATTGTTGACGTGGCAAAATATTTTGCAATTTCTCTGTCGCCTCATCAGCCTCCTCTTGTACACGACGACGAGAAACCACACGCGTAAACGCAGGTATGATTTCGTCTGCAAGTACGATGTCCATGCGAGTCACCGATGCATCACGAAATCCAGCGAGACTGTATGTAATCGACGCATACCCAGACGTGATACTCTTTAATTCATCAAAAAATCCGCGCATCATTTCACGTAGTGGCATAACCACAACGAGAACTGAACGTCCATCTCCAAATGTTTCGGTCTCACCCACTTCGGCTTCATGCGTATAAAGCATTGTCATTAATACACCGAGATAATGTGACGGTGTAATTATACGGACATTTGCCCATGGTTCTTCTACGGCAACGATTTCACCATCATTTGGAAATAAGTGCGGAGAATATATTGTTTCTTTGATATTATTTCTTTTTGTGACGACGTACGTAATTGATGGCGTTGTAACAATCAATTCCAAATTAAATTCACGACGCAAACGTTCGGTGATAATTTCGAGATGGAGCATTCCGAGAAATCCAGCGCGAAATCCGCGACCGAGTGCACCACTCGATTCCTCTTCGAACGTAAACGCAGAATCAGAAAGTTTGAGACGACCAAGCGCCATTTTGAGTGTCGGGAAATCATCCTGACTTTCTGGATAAATTGAAGCCCACACTACTGGTCGTGGATTTTCGTATCCTTCCAAATGAGAGAGTGGATTTTTTTCTGTGGTGATTGTATCTCCAACTGATGCGATACCTGGTTGCTTCACACCCGTGACAATATATCCAATTTCACCTTCACCAATACTTTCACGAGCTTCTTCACTTGGTGTAAATACTCCAACTTCAAGTGCGATAAATTTTTTGTCTGCAATCGAAAAAACCAATCGGTCGTGCTTGCGAACTGACCCATTAAAAATTCGAACATACACGATCACACCACGGTGATCATCGTATTTAAAATCAAACACAAGCGCGCGGAGGCCTTTTTCATCACCTATTTGTTTGGTTGGACTTTGAATTGCAGTTGCTTCTTTGGGTGGTGGTACGCGTTCGACAATAGCTTTGAGAAGTTCTGGTACACCCTCTCCAGTACGTCCAGAAACTGAAAGTATCGTCGATGGATCAATATTTAAAAGTTTGCCAATTTCTGCTTTGACTTCTTCGGGACGAGCAAGGGGTGAATCAATTTTGGAAACAGCAGGCACAATCACGAGACCTTCTCTGCGCGCAGATTCAAGTGTAGTGAGTGTTTGTGCTTGCACACCTTGTGTCGAATCCACCAACAAAATTGAACCTTCTACGGCTTTGAGTGCGCGCGAAACTTCATATGAAAAGTCGATGTGTCCAGGAGTATCAATCAAGTTCATCTCATATTCTTCCCCACCTTGTTTGTATTTCATACGAACAGGTTGCATTTTGATCGTGATACCACGTTCGCGTTCGAGTTCCATGTTGTCGAGCACTTGATCGCGCATCTTGCGAGCCTCAATCGTGCCTGTAACCTCAAGCAAGCGATCTGCAAGCGTTGATTTGCCGTGGTCGATATGAGCAATAATGCTGAAATTGCGTATATGTTTTAAATCCATAGATGTACACTGATACTAGCAGAAAAAGTCAAAATTAAAAAATTATTGAGAAAGTTATAAATATTCTTATCTTATTTATATCACTACCAAATTACTCACCAGATGGAACTTGATCTGGATCAATCAAATTTGTTTTCCAGAATTTTTGACGAAGCGCTGAGATAAGATTAAAAAATTCTTCATTTTTAAATGCGTACAACACAACAACGCTTGCACACGTACCCGCAAGTCCTGCAAAAAATCCTTGCCCCAATACTCCCAAAAATGTCGTCATACCAAAAATTGGTGCAAGTACATTAAGCACAACATACGACACTACACCGAGAACAAGAGCTGAAATCAAACTTTGATAAAATGCTTTTACAACACCTCCATTAACATTTATATATCGACGACGTAAATCCAACCAATGAAGCCATGCATTAAGTAGTGTTCCGATAGAGTACGCAAGTGGGAGCATGAGCACTGCAGTGCCAGGTGTGTTTTGTACACGGAGAAGTGATTCAACGCAATT
>JBAXTD010000021.1:0-11258 GCA_037130335.1 bacterium | reverse complement strand
TTACAAAACGAGAAAAATACCCGCCACGGTAGGTGGAGAGTCCGCTAGGGTCCACACGACAAAAAATCCCAACTGCTTGGGATTTTTTCGTACGTGTGGAAGCCACAGCGATGTTTCGCAAGCTTGCGAAACCGCGAGGCGGGGTCGCGAAAATTCCGAGTGGCGACGAGGAATTATTTGTGACCACAATACTATTTGACTTATTTTGATATTATTGTAGTATCTGATTAGATACGTTTTTTGACATTCTCAAACCAATAAATAATTTCAGACATGACAACGAGTAATTTTTTATTTTGGCTTTTCGGATTTATTATTTCGACTGACAAAACTTCTTTAACTGAACAAGAAACTGAAGAAGTAAGTAATAAGTTAAAATTAGTTTTTAATCCCCAATTAGAGGATCAATACAATAATGAGTATTTGCCTCTTGAATTAAAAGGAGGATATGAGCAGGATACTGAACCAGGAATTGGTTTCTGTTTCTGGCTCAGACATTGGCTTGATGCTACGATTAGATCAGAACATCGGAGCGATATCAGCAAAAAATCCTTCATGATACTTAAAATCTCCCTCACCTCTGAAAAGATCAATCCATTTAAATAGTTAGTCTAGTGAATCCCTTGTTAACCCAAGGGATTTTTTATTATCCTAAAATTCCCTATCTCTTCTTTTTCACCGATGAAGCTCGTTTGATCGCGTCCCATCCAAATTTTTTTCGTAACTTATCCATTGTTTTATCAATCGAAAGTTGTTGTATGGCATGTTCTTGTTTCCCAAACAAATCACGTGGAACTTCTTCTTCTCTCGTCAGGTTATGCAACACAACTCCTGTCGATCGTATTTTTTCATGCGTCATCAAAACTTTTTGCAACAATGGAGATACTATATTCAATATCGTACTTGAATCAGATGTGTAGAGTGGTAGTTTTGCTTCTTGAGCATAATATTTAAATTCAGTTGTTTTTACAAAAAATGAAACTTTGTTACTCAATAGGTTTAGTTTTCGTGCATTCGCACACGCATGCTCTGCGTTTTCTGCGATCTCTGACCAAATAATTTTTTCGTCAGATGACGGTGGACGAAAGGTTGAAGTTGATTGAATAGACTGTTGTTCGCGCGGATCGGTATCACTATGAACTTCTAGTAGCGACTCTCCAGAAAGTTCTTTTTGTAATACCGATAACGGTTCAGAAAAATGCTTTGTAATTTCTCCATGAGGATACACGACAAAATCATATGCAGTTTTTAATCCTCTCGTTTGTAATCTCGGAACAGTTTTTCTGCCGAGACCCCAGATATCATCGATGGATGTTTTCTGCAATGCTTCGATTTCCTGTTCTTTTGAAAGGAGTACAACCAAACCATTCGGTTTTTGTAATTTGGACGCAAGCTTTGCAAGTGCTTTTGTTTGTGCAACACCAAATGAATACGTGACACCAAGTGTCTTTTGAATTTCATCTTTCATATCGCGGGCCAATTTTTCTGCCCCGCCGAAGTATGCAATATCAGATGGTTTAATAACAGCAAAACATTCGTCGATACTATACACCTCAACTTGCTCGAGATATGACAGCATGATGTGATACACCTTCTGCGAGATATCTCGATATAAATCAAAATGATGCGGAAGAATGATAACTTCTGGATATAGTTTCTTAATTTTAAATACGGGCATCCCACGCGTCACACCGAGCTTTTTTGCTTCAGTGCTCATTGCAACGGCGATTCCCCTGTCTTCACCTACGATGACAGCTTTTCCTCGCAATTCTGGTCTTTTTGTCAATTCACACGCGACAAAAAATGAATCTCCATCCGCATGCAGAAATAAATTTTTTGATGAGGGCTTCATGATGGAATTGTAGCACGGCCGGACCATAGTTTGACAAAAATATAAATAATCACTATAATGAGCCTTATAACTTCATTAAAAACATACGTTATGACAACTGTATCGAAATGGAATAAATTCCAAGAAGTGATGCTCAAAATAATAAATGAGCTCAAAGAAATACCCAGTAATGGTACTCGAACAAAAATACTTTGCGCTGCAATTGAAGCAACGCTTATAGCACCAGCCATAGAGGAATTTATTTTTCCTTCTGACATTAAAGAAAATCTTTCGAATGAATTAGCAGAACTTTCCACACCAGAAGGACTCAATCCTGAAATACAAGAAAAGGTAGTATTGATGAAATTTTGGCTTGATTATTATTGTCAAACCATTACTTCACCAACAGAAATTGAAGAAGAAGTTTTTGCCGTCATGGAAATGATTTTTGCTATTTATTCAGTTAAAAAACGTGCAATTCGCACAACATTAATTGACTCGATCTTTAATGAAGCGAACGAACACATCGCCTATCTCGCTTCACAAAATTAATACATCCGTTTTGAATTTAATCCTGACTAGACTACTAGTCAGGATTTTTTTATGAATTTTTTTTATTATATTAACATTTATCTCTAATACAAATGCTTTGTTGCCCCACAACGACAACCGTGTTTGGCGATAAATTCATCAAAATATTCTTTACCATAATCATATTCGAGTTCCTCTCCTGCTTTGATCGCTCGTTTTGCAAAAATGAGAATATGCCCACCACGAATATCGACTTCACAATTTGGTTTGCACGAATGATTTAAATAGCGTGCAGTGTTTGATCTATCACTTCCATCAATGAAACGATTTTTACTTGTTTCAAATAAATATTTTCCAGCTCGATTATCGGCCTGCTCTTTGTTTAAAATCTTTCCAACATATTCGATGACGAATCCACCCTTTTCTATGGGTTCGAGCGTTACCATACCGAGACCAGAATGCGTCTTGCAAACTTTGAGTGAACGCACAACATTTTTATATTTTTTGGGAAGCATAAACAGTATATTAGCAAAAAAATCGAAAACGAGAAATTATGGTTATGAAATTAAAAAAAACCAGCCCACAAAATTTGGACTGGTTTGATTTCTAAAAATTAACAGTTATTCTAATTTATTCTAATTTACCCCTCTGCGTCATCGCTTGTATCCACATTTGTACAAATTTATACTGAAGCAAACTTACAAGAAGTATCAGGATTATTTGTATTGGCAACATATTGCCAATTGGTTTTACACCGACAAAATTTGAAACATAAATAACAGACAATACTAATGTGCCAAAAATACCGAAGTAACTAGCATTTTCCCAGTTTACAAGCAAAAAATTTCCATTCGCAGGTTTATACTCTCGAATTAAATAAAAGGTTCCACATAATGGAGCTGTAATCCCAATCAAAAAAATCATAATTTTTTTGGCATCATTTAATGCCAGCAACATTGGGTTGATTGCGTTCATCACTACAATCAACAATACGAGTGCAGTCAAAAACTGACCCACTCGAGCACATACGAGAATTTGTTTAGTTGTCATAAGGTATGAAATTTAGTTCATACTCACAATACAGATTATCATCACCTATGTCAAACACTATCTGTAATATTATTTTTTGTTCAAACTTTGAGTGAGCAGATGGTCTGCAAATTCTGCAAAGGTGACTCCTACCTCACTTAGTGCATGATGGAGCAATGAACCCGGATGAAAGGCGGGCTGGGTTTCAATTTTTTTTACAGAAACATCTCCCTTTTTGTCGACAATACAGGTAAATACTGAATAAGGACCTAAATTCATTTTGTTATGCAAACGAGCAATCGTTTCTTGGATTTTTTTATTTTCATGAATATATGTATTGAAATACCCATTATCATGATGTACTGGCAAAAATGTATATTGTGATTGATTACGAAATCCTGGCATTGAAATCACAGAAATTTCTTTTCCGAAAACTTCTTGCTCGACAAGTATAGGAATCTTGAGATCAAAGGCATTCAAAAGTGTATCAAATAATTCTGGTCGATTTTTGACGCGAATCGGTCCACCAGAACGTGCAAGCGAAATCGGTTCTATGATCCATGGTGGAGAAAGTTTTTCGGCAATTGTTTGTGTGACAAGCGACACCGTTTCCTCACGATCACCATCTCCCCAATTTTCTACATACAAACCTTGCGGAGTTTGTGCGCCATGCAATGACAAATGATCTTTTGAAAGTTTTTTGTTCATCGTCATAGACGAAATAAACGGACTTGCGCCAGTATAGGGAATTCCTAAATTTTCGAGTAATTGTTGTACTTGCCCATCGGCACCATAATATCCATACAATGCATTCCAAATTACATCGACACGGTGTTTGAGTTGATCGTAATTAAGTTGCTTGCCAGCGTGGTGCCATACACCGTCCTCATCGATAAACAAATCAATTGGTTCATATGTATCGCGAGGTAAATTGCGAAGCACATATGCGCCGTTTGCAATTGAATCATTATAGCCATTACTTGTACCACCACGAAGTACACCTACTCGTATCATATGTATATATTATATCAGTCACACGAACACAAGACCATATCTACACAAGGAAATTTTTATTTCTCTTTTTGCGATGAAGTGTAATTGAGAAACGATGTGCTTCACTATTGGCCAACAATATTTCTTTTTTGTATTTATTTGTTAAATCCTTTTCACCCAATATATCTTTGGGTTTGTGACGTTCATCTTTGACGACCGACACTACGGGAATTTTTAATTGATATCGTTTGAGCACCTGCATTCCCACACGAAACTGCGCTTCGCCACCGTCGGTTACAATCAAATCTGGCATTCCCCATTCAGTATGACGAAATCTACGTGAGAGCATTTCTTCGAGCGCTCCCGTATCATTGGCATTGGTAAAATTTTTGATATTGAATGTGCGATATTCTTTTTTTGTAATTTCGCCATCTTCAACAACCGTCATCACACCCACCATGTTTTGCCCGCTCATGTGCGCGACATCATATGCTTCGATACGGAGATTAGCTTTTTTCTTGCGCAAAATTTCACTGTCTTTGATAAGCGCGATGTCATTGATGTGGCCGAGCGCAAAGATTTGGTTACGTAAGCGTGCAGCCTCAAAAAAATGCTGCACCTTAGCTTCCGCTTTCATTTCTTTTTCCAATCCTTTCACGACATCTTTTTTCTTTCCATCAAAAAATAATTTAATATTTGAAATATTTTTTTTGTACGCGCGCATCGCATGTTCGTTTGAAACTTCTGGCGTAAGTCCAAGCTGTCGATAAAATGTATAATTATCTTTCTTTGCCGAACTCGCATCCACAAATGGGAAAATTCTGCGCACAATCTTGAGCGCTTCTTTGAGTTGCATACCACTCGTGTATGGACCGAAATATGATTCGATCTTGTATTGTTTGGAACTCATTGCCCCGAAATCAATATCCTTGCCACGAATAATCAAAATCTTTGGGAGCGCCTCATTCGTCACACATACATAATTCCAACTTTTATCATCCTTTTCTTTGGTGTTGTAATATGGTTGATGCTTTTTGATTAAATTTGATTCGAGAATGAGTGCTTCCAGTACTGAATCAGTTTCTTGCCATTTCAAATTATCAGCCTTGAAAACCATGTCGACAATGAGCGGTCCGCGAGTTTCAATCAAGTCTTTGGAAAAATAACTCTTTACACGATCACGCAGCGAAGTAGCCTTGCCGATATACAAAATATCCTTTCCGTTTTGGAAAAAGTACACGCCCGGTGTATCAGGCATATTGAGTTTTTTCAAATCTGCCAGTTTCATATTTTATTTTTTCTTCAAAACTTTTTTCAGGTAATATCCTGTGTGAGATTTTGGAGAATTTGCAACTTCTTCGGGAGTTCCTTTTGCCACGATTTTACCACCTTTGTCTCCGCCTTCGGGACCAAAGTCAATGAGATAATCCGCACATTTGATGAGGTCGAGATTGTGTTCGATCACGACGACTGTGTTGCCTTTGTTTACCAATTTTTGAAGCACGTTGTTTAGATTTGCGACATCGTCATAATGAAGTCCAACAGTTGGCTCGTCGAGGAGATACATCGCCTTTTCAATAAACGGTCGATATAATTCCGATGCAATTTTTACACGCTGCGCTTCTCCACCCGAGAGTGTTGTCGCGTTTTGTCCAATTTTGATATATCCAAGTCCCACATCGAGCAATGTTTGCAATCTGTCTGAAATCGCAGGAATATCTTTGAAAAACACTGCAGCTTCTTCAACTGTCATTTCCAAAACTTCGTACACGTTTTTCTTTTTGTATTTTACTTTGAGTGTTTCTTTGTCGAATCGTTTGCCTTCACACACATCACATGTCACATACACTGTCGGCAAGAAATGCATTTCCACAGCAATGACTCCACGACCTTCGCATGACTCACAACGTCCACCTTTGACGTTGAACGAAAATCGATTTGCTTTCCATCCACGAAGTCGGGCTTCTTCGGTTTCGGCAAACATATCACGGATGTGTCCCCATGATTCTGTGTACGTCGCCACATTTGAACGAGGCGTGCGACCAATCGGACTTTGGTCAATGAGAATTGCGCGCGACAAATATTCTCGTCCCAAAAATTTTGAACAATTATAAATTTTGTTTGTTCTATATTTTTTGTCGAACTGCGCAGAAAGATTTGATGCGAGCACTTCATCCATAAAGCTCGACTTCCCTGCGCCAGAAACTCCGGTGATGCATACGAGTCGACCGAGTGGAATATCGATGTTTACATTGTCGATGTTGTGAATTTTGGCACCGACAATTTGAAGTTTACCTTTGTCCGAATCGCGACGTTTCTCCGGAATTTCAATTTTGGCCTCACCACGCAAATATGCGAGCGTGCGAGATTTGGATGGATTTGTTTTTGCAGTCAAAAGCTTTTCGAGCCAATCAGCGACAATAACATTTCCTCCATGCACGCCGGCAGCTGGACCAATGTCGACAATATAGTCTGACGCATAAATTGTATCTTCATCGTGTTCAACCACGACAATCGTATTTCCCAAATCACGAAGTTCGAGAAGCGTTTTTATAAGTTTGTCATTGTCGCGTTGATGCAAACCAATTGTCGGTTCATCGAGCACATACATCGCACCCACAAGTCGTGAGCCAAGTTGTGAAGCCAAACGGATGCGTTGACTTTCACCCCCAGAGAGTGTATTTGCACGACGATCAAGACCCAAATAATTGAGACCGACGTTTAGCATAAACTGCACGCGGTCTGCGATTTCTTTGAGAATCATCGACGCAATTTCTTTTTCTTTGGGCGTCAATTTTACTTTTTGCAAAAATTCATGCGCTTCATCCACAGTCATCGCAGTAAATTCAACAATATTTTTGCCAGTTTCTTTACCACCGAGAAATACATTGAGTGCTTCCTCACGGAGACGTGCACCTTTACATTTATCGCATGGCTCATCACCAAAGAAATGTTTTGTACCGAGTCCATTACATGCATCACATGCACCATACGGAGAATTGAACGAAAACATTCTCGGTTCGATTTCTGGAAACACATAACCATCTTCGGGGCAAATTAATTTCGCAGAAAGCAATGAATCACCTTCAGGAGTGACGATGCGGATGAGTCCATCTGATTCGAGAATCGCGCGTTCGATTGCTTCTGCCAAACGCATTTCCATATCTGCTGGGTGGTCAGAGAATTCATGCACGGCAAATGAATCGATCAAAATATCGATTTCGTGTTTTTTGGTTTTGGAAAGTTCGATGCGGTCGCGCAAGTTTTTGAGTTCACCATCAATGCGAGCTTTTTCATAGCCTTTCGAAAGCATATCGTAGAGCATTTGATAATACTCACCTTTGCGTCCGCGTACCATCGGTGCAAAAATAGAAATTTCAGAATCATTCCATGACACACCCATCACAGACTTTTCTTTACCATCTTTGCCTTTGGAATTTTTGGCAACGTCTTTTACTTTTTTGAGAACGAAATCAGAAATTTCCTGGTTGGAAAGTTTGCGTACTTCAAGTCCAGAGATTGGGCTATGCGGTCGGCCGATGCGCGCATAAAGCACACGGAGATAATCGTAAATTTCAGTGATTGTCGCCACTGTCGAACGCGGATTATTTGAGCGAGATTTTTGGTCGATTGAAATTGCTGGAGAAAGACCTGTGATTTCATCCACATCAGGCTTGGGCATTTGCTGGAGAAATTGTCGTGCGTACGATGACAACGATTCCACATATCGGCGCTGTCCTTCAGCAAAAATCGTATCAAACGCAAGCGATGATTTACCCGAGCCAGACATGCCGGTCACCACGACCATTTTTTCGCGTGGCATTTCCACGCTCACATTTTTGAGATTATGAGTGCGCGCACCTGTAACCTTTATCCAATTTTGTTCTTTTTCGTTTTTCATTAGCGTTATACTTTAACACAAAAAGACTAATACGACAAACAAAACTTTACTTTTATTTCAAAAAGAGATATTGTGAATTTAAGGCTCCCTAGGTTCCCTAAAAATAAAATAAAAAAAAAGAAAAAGTAATGAAAGATTTAAAGAATCCCACAGTGAACACAACCCTCACTAATGAAAACGCACAAATCTGTGCCTCAATGAGTACTTATTCCACATCAACTGGAATTACAACCTTTACAGGAAGTACATCATCTTGTAAAAATTTGTATGAAACTTCATACAAAGAACCATCAATCTACGCATCCAAATACGGATGTTTAATACCAATCAAGGAATACCAAGATTGGGACTATAAATAATTGATAGAAATCAAGAAGAAAACAAAAGCCCAATTAAAAACTGGGCTTTTTTTATTTATCCATTCTTTCTTTAAGAACTACGATTTCATCACGTAAAATCGCTGCGGTTTCGAAATCTAATTCTTTGACAGCTTTGGACATTTCTTTTTCTTTTATCTTTATTATTTTTTCGTACACAACATTGTTTCTTTCATTATCTGACATCGCAACAAGTTTGCCATCTTTGCCGTCCTTTCCTTTTTTCATTCCCACCTTCATTGTCTTTTTGAAAAGTTCCACATCCAAATCAAGTTCTGTGTTTACAGACTTCGCATGTTTCGATTCCATTTGTTGAGTAATATCTTTGATAGTTTTGAGAATTGTTTTTGGAGTGATTCCGTTCGTTTTGTTGTATGCGATCTGAATTCCACGACGACGATTTGTTTCGCCGATTGCGTATTCCATCGACTTTGTCATTTTGTCGGCATACAAAATTACTTTTCCTTCACTATTGCGGGCTGCACGACCGATCGTTTGAATAAGCGAAGTTTCTGAACGCAAAAATCCTTCTTTATCGGCATCGAGAATTCCAATGAGTGCAACTTCTGGCAAATCAAGTCCTTCACGAAGCAAGTTTACTCCGACAATCACATCAAATTCGCCCTTACGAAATTGTGTGAGAATTTGAATACGTTCAATTGTCTTGATATCACTATGCAAATATTCTGATTTTATTTTTCGTTCCTTGAGATACACAGACAAATCTTCGGCCATTTTTTTGGTAAGCGTTGTAGCAATTACACGAAATCCGCGCTTGATTGTCGCTTCAGTTTCTTTTATAAAATCTTGAATCTGACCACCATACACTCCTTTTTCGAGAATTGGACGAATAATTATTTCAGGATCGATAAGTCCAGTCGGGCGGATAATTTGCTCGACAATTTTTTGACTTTCTTTTTTTTCATACTCACTCGGCGTTGCCGTGGTATAAATAACTTGCCCGACGCGTGCATCAAATTCTGGATATGTAAGCGGACGGTTATCTGCCGCACTTGGCAAACGAAATCCGAATTCAATCAATGTTTTTTTGCGAGATTGATCACCAGCAAACATGCCACCAATTTGCGGGACGGTTACGTGTGACTCGTCGATAACAGTGAGAAAATCCGGTGAGCCATCGGCATTGCGAGGAAAATATGAAAGCAATGTTTCTGGAGCTTCGCCTGGTTTTTTGCCTGAGAGATGACGAGAATAATTTTCGATACCGTTGCAATATCCAATTTCTTTCATCATTGCGAGATCATATGTCGTGCGGCGTTTCAATCTTTCTGCTTCGAGTAACTTGCCTTCCTTTGCAAATTTTGCGAGTTGTAGTTTAAGTTCTGCTTGAATCGATTTAATCGCACGTGCCTGCGCCGCAGTATTTGTCATAAAATGTTTCGCCGGGAAAAGAAAGATATTTTGTACTTCTTCAATTATTTTTGAAGAAACAGGATCAGTGGCGGTAATTCGTGAAATTGTATTTCCTTCAAAAAATATTTGATACATGAATGTTTCGGAGACCGGCACCACATCAACGCGATTACCTACAGCACGAAATTGCGCAGAACCCACATCGGCGTTCGTGCGTTCGAAATGATTTCCAATTAGTTTGCGCATGAGTTCGATTTTTGGAATGTTGTCGCCTACAGAAATTTGCAGATTTTGTTCTTTGTAATCTTCTGGCGAACCCAAACCGTAAATACACGAAACCGACGCGACGATAATCACATCACGACGAGTAAGTAATGCTTGTGTTGACGCATGACGGAGGCGATCAATTTCTTCGTTAATTGATGCATCCTTTTCGATATATGTGTCTGATGCCGGCATGTAGGCTTCAGGCTGATAGTAGTCGTAATATGAGACAAAATAATGCACAGCAGCATCAGGAAAAAACTCGCGATATTCTTGGGCGAGCTGTGCAGCAAGCGTTTTGTTGTGAGCTATAACGAGTGTTGGCTTATTGTGTTGTGCGATAACATTTGCCATGGTAAAAGTTTTACCCGAACCGGTAACACCAAGAAGCGTCTGTTTACGCAAACCTTTTTCGAGTCCTTCAGTCAAACCTTTGATTGCGTTTGGTTGATCTCCTGCTGGCTTATATTCAGATGTAAGTTTAAATATACTTTTTGCCATCACTTGTTTACTTTACTCTAAAATGTGAAATAAAAAAAGCCGAAGTAGATACATTTCACTACTTCGGCATAAAAATTCTTTGTATGACTGACTTACCAGATGGTACTGGTGGATTCATGTAGAATTTATCCGGTTCTACATTACTCAGGATTTTGCATATACTTGATACCGAAAAGACTTTCACTTTTCATGTTTAGCTTTCCAACTAATTGATATCTACAATTTCCTACAACCCCCACATACGCTTATCATCGAATTATGGGTTTGGTCATTTTCCTGTTCGCTCGCCACTACTTAGGAATTTGTCACGCTTGGGTACTTAGATGTTTCAGTTCTCCAGGCTCATTATAGAAATCTTCGGATTGACACTTGTATGCAGTTCCCCGAAGCTTATCGCAGCTTACCACGTCTAAAGTACAAAGAATTTTTTCCCGAAAAAAGGTTTATAGGTTACATT
>JBAXTD010000020.1:0-11877 GCA_037130335.1 bacterium | reverse complement strand
CGATGGGTCTCGATGGCGCATCGAAGCTTCTCTCAATAAAATTTGACGAAGCAGTGCAAATTGCAAAATAAAAATAATAAAAGCCACCGGTCTGCTGGTGGCTTTTTGATTCTCGCACTTTTAATTTTATCGCTCTTTTTCCCATATTTCATAGACAATTTCACCTTTGATTGGGTTTCCTTTTGCATATGTGGCTTTTAGCATTGCAGATCCATCTGTTACATGAATATAGATTTGAGTTCCTTTTCCGCAATCAGAAAGCGAATGTTTGAAACTATACCCTTCCTTTTTAGGTAGTATTGATTTTCCTTGAAACATTTGAAAAAGATCAAATACCAAAAGTTCAAGTACTGTCATGCCATATTTTGCATAGGTCACATATGAATCATTATTTCCCCTTAATTCCCTAATTTTCCCTTCTTCTAAAATGTTTGTGAAGTATTTTAGCTTTTGAGAAAATAGCGCACTTGCATTTGTAAGCGTAATTTCTTTTGGCATTACAATCGTATTCCATCCAGCGCCTTGGGGTTCCATTAATTCTTTAAAATCTGCAAGGTTTACTTTTATACCAAACCATTCAGCATAGAATTTGATCCATTTTTGAACGATTTTTGATTTCTGTAATCGCCCAATTAATTGGTGTTGCGAAAGATCTTCAAATCCCTGAAGAGTTCTTTCTGAAAATTGGTTTTGATCCATTATATATTTATGTTTTTTTGTTAATGAACAATATTTTTACACTATCAGACCACCATTATTTGATGAGCTGAATAATGCGGGTGAGAAATAGAAATATTTCTCACCCGGGATTTTAATCAACGTCGGGTTCCAGTAAACCTCTAACACTTTTGCAAATTTTTTCCATTTCTAGTTTGTATGTTTGCACCTGCTCTTTTACAAACAAGCATGTTTCTGGGGTATTAAATTCAACCCCGTTAGCTATCATACTGTAATTATTACTAAAATATGGTTTGCGTAAAAACATCAAAGGCAGCTCTGTTGCAAAACTTTCAATGTCATGCAAACAAAAATCTAACCTCCAAATTTTGCCTTCAAATTCAATGTTGGGTACAACCTCAAAACTGGGGTTGTCCTCATTAAACCTAATAGCAAATGCAAATCTTACTTTTTCAAACACGCCGTAATTTTCTTGTTGCTCTCTCTCACCGTTATCTATTTTAAAGGTGGCAAGGCTGCAGTTGGCTACGCTTGTTTCTCCAAATTTAAATTTCTCCATGTCTCGGTGTAATTTAAATAAGTAAGTAAGTTCACTGTTTAGTTTACGCTCTAAGCTAAAAGTGGTAATAATTTTTTGTAAACCATCGGCGTTAAATTGTGTTCCTTTTTCCATAATTTTAAGCAAAATTGTTTTATTTTTGCGGAGAAAAATGTAAAATTTTTTTACTCTGTTTTAATTTTACATGATGAATTTTTACTATAAGCTCACTTGCCCATAGCCAAAACAATTTTCAAAAATATGGATAAAACTGGTTTAAAAGAACTCGTAAAAATCATAGCATGGTTAGATTGATTTGTCAATGCAAAAAACCACAGGTAAATTGTAAAATTTTATTTCAAACTTGGAGCAAAGTTTTTGTCGAGCACTACTGTGTGAGGAACGATGTCGGTGAATACTTTGTCTTTGAGGGTTGCGGTGACAAAGAGTCCTTGCATCGTGTTTTTGGAGAATGATTGATCAAAGATGAAATTGCCGAGACTGTACATCATCGTGATGCCTTTGTATGTTTGAATGTCTTCGGCTACGTGCGGATGTGCGCCGACGACGAGGTCTGCGCCGTCATCGACTGCGCGTTTAAAAATTTCTTCTTGGCGCGCATTGTGAACTGTTTGATATTCGATACCGGAATGAAATGATACAACCAAATCATCAACCTGGGATTTTGCATTTTTGATTATTGAATCAAAGTCAGGATCAGATGCGAGGAGTATGCCGCTACTTGTCGCTGTGGCAGCGAATGCGTTAGGTCCCACATCAGAAAAACAAATGAATCCAACTTTGTAACCATTTTGTTGAATGATTGCAGGTTTGATTACGTCAGATTTTGTGAGTCCTGCACCGCAGGCGAGAATACCAGCATCTGAGAGTCGTTTGAGTGTGTCGTTAAATGCTGGAGCGCGCCAATCCTCTATGTGATTGTTTGCAAATGAAACGACATCAACACCTGCGCTCTTTAGTGCTGGAATTACTTTTGGATCCATACGGAAAGAATATAAATTATGTTTGTTTGTGCCTGTGTCACTTACGGGACCTTCGAGGTTTGCAAATGTAATGTCAGGTTGTGCGAGGAATTGTGCGTTTGCAAAAAGTCGTGAATAAACACCAGAAAAATTTTTGTTGACGCTTACTCGAACTCCACGGTCAAGCATAATGTCACCAGCAAATCCAAATGTGAGTGTTTGTGGAATAGGATTTGCAATTGCATTTAGAACCGTTGCTTCAGTTTGATAGTGATCAGAGATGCGCTGTACTTGCCATTCGGTTTGTCGACCAATATAGCAAGAAATAAGAGCAATTATCGTTAATGAAAAAATAATTTTTTTGCTAGGTTGTGAGTTCATAATCAATTTGTCGGCGTTCGGCATCTGCGCGAACAATTCGTACTTTTATTGTATCACCAATTCTAAAAATTCGCTTTGATGTTTCGCCAGAAAGTGTGGCGAGTTTCGGATTGAGTGTAAATGATTCATTACCCATTGAACGCAAACCAACGAGTCCTTCCGCTGTGGTTTCTTTGTCGCGCACATACAGACCCCATTCAGTGACACCAGTTATCACGCCGGTGATGATGTTGCCGATACGTTCCGACATATATTCGGTCAATTTTAATTTTACACTTTCGCGTTCAGCATCGGCTGCACGCATTTCGGCCATCGAACAGAGTCGTGCAATGCGTTCGTATTTTTTGACTGTTGATGCTGGTGCGGGATTACCTGCGAGTGCGTATGAGAGTAATCGATGTGCGACGAGATCGGGATATCGGCGAATCGGTGATGTGAAATGCGCATAGTGTTCAAATTGCAAACCGTAGTGCCCAACGTTTTTGGTTGAGTAAATTGCTTTCGACATTGAACGAATCACATATGAAAGCACTGTTTGTTTGAGATCGCCGTTTTCTAATTTTTTGAGAACTTCTGAAAGTGCGTGAATATTAATCGTGCCTTTTGCGGTAACTGGCACAGGATGACCAATTGAATTCATAAAGAATATGAGGTCGTCAGTTTTTTCTGAACTTGGTGCATCGTGGATGCGATATATCACAGGGAATTGTTGCGCGATTTCTTCTTGTAAGGGGTGACTTTTGATAGGTTTCTTTTTGCCTCCTGTTTCGAGAAATTCTGCTACGCGTTTGTTGGCAAGGAGCATTAATTCTTCAATTAATGTGTGACTTTCGGTGCGAACTTTTTTTACAATCTTTTCTGTTTTGCCGTTTTTGTCGATGACGACTTTGACTTCTTCTTGTTCGAGCACGAGGGCGCCGCTCGCTACGCGAGCGGCGCCGAGTTTGCGCGCGATTCTCGCAACGTCTAATAATTCATTTTTGTATGTATGATCGGCACCATCCAAAACTTCTTGGGCTGATTCGTATGTAAATCTCTCGGCAGAATGAATAATTGTTTTACCAAACCATTTTCCTTTTTCATTTCCATTATTATCAAATGTAACAACGGTACTCATTGTGAGTCTGTCGACGTGTGGCAAGAGGGAACACAAATCATCAGAGAGTACTCGAGGCAACATTGGAATTGTGCGGTCGACGAGATATACGGATGTGCCGCGCTCGAGTGCCTCGCGATCAAGTTCGGTTTTAAGTTGCACGTAATGCGATACGTCGGCAATGTGAATACCAATTTCGATATCACCGTTTTCTAATTTTTGGTATGAGATTGCATCGTCGAAATCTTTGGCATCGTATGGGTCGATTGTGAATGTGAGAATATTGCGAAAGTCTCTACGGTTTTTGAGATCATCTGCGGTGATTCCACGAGCGTCAATTTTTTTCGCTTCGGCAATAACTTCCTCGGGAAATTCTTCTTCGAATCCGCGCTCAAGCGCAATAGCTTGCATTTCCGTTTCGTGTTCGCCTGGTTTGCCGAGTGCACGAATAATTGTACCTTCAGGGAATTTACTATTTTTGTTCCACGAATCCATTGTGCCATATACGCGATCACCGACTTTGGCGCTGGCCACGTTTTCTTTTGCAATTAGAATTTTGGTATACATTTTTGGATCGGCAGGTTTGAGAAAATACGCACCAGCTTCTGAGACAAGTGTGCCAGTAAATTCTGTTTTTGCACGCATTGTGATTTCGGTAATTTTGCCGACGATTTCATCGCGACGTTTTTGAATGACGCTAACTTTTACGCTGTCGCCATGCAGTGCGTGATTGATGTTTTCTTCGTATACACGGATGCCGTCAGGGTAGTGTTTGAGATCATCACATTTCACAATTCCACCTCCGCGCCCGAGAATAACGAGGTTGCCCTCGATTTCATTTTTTGAGTTTTTGTCCGATGCGTGTATTTTTTCTTTGAAATTTTTTAAATGTTTTTGAGATTGTTTGGAATGATGTTTGGGTGAATTCTTCATATCTATACTATACCATTCATAGGTAGATACCTTTACTTGACAAATTGTATAAATATATTATATTTGAGACGAAACCATTTTTTAAAACAACTCAAAAAAATTCCGACAATTTGTATGAAAAAAAGAACTCCAATTTTTTTAATTTCGGTTACACTTTTACTGATAGGTATTTTCATACCACTTCAATTGTATAGCTACTGGCTTACACTAAGCGATGTGTATTTCATAAAAAGTATTTTTGTATTAGCTGCAAATATTGTATTTATGTATGCTGTCTCAAAAAATGAAAGAGGAAGAAATCCTCTGAGCAACAACAATGAATTACTCGCTATTTTCCGGGTAATAGTTATTGCGGAATGGCTTACGTTGATATCTTTAGTAATCTGTGCGATTACTACAAAGAAAATAAATGTTGCCGTATGTTATAATGCAAATATTATTATGTATGTCAGTTTTGTATTTTATGCACTTGTTTGTGCATTTAACACATCTGATACAAAACATTATTAAACATTGTTTTTATCAATGGCGTTAGGTAGATTTTCTACCTAACGCCATTTTATGTAGATAGTACTTGATTTTTATTTATATTCTGATACTATGGCAAGTACATATGTTAATGATTAGATTACAAAGAATAGGTCGCAAGAACGAGGCACATTTCCGCGTTGTTTTGACTGATTCTAAAAACGCTGCAAAAAGTGGCAAATTTCAAGAAATCTTGGGCTCTTATAATCCAAAATCAGGAGAAGTTAAATTTGAAGCTGAACGCGTTAAACACTGGTTAAGTGTTGGAGCACAAGCTTCAGATACTGTAAATAATTTCTTGATCCACCAAAAGATTGTAGAAGGAAAGAAAAAGAACGTACTTCCTCGCAAAGCTCCTACAAAGGCTCGCAAAGAACTTAAGAAATAATAAACAAAAAAACACCCAGACAATTCGTTTGAGTGTTTTTTGTTGCGCATATGCAAATAACTTTGTATAATGTGTTTCAAGCAGTATTGTCGAAATTACTGCACAGTTTTGATTAGTAAAATTTCAGTTAAATACACACATGGACAATGATGTAATGTTTCTAGAATATGTAGTGAAAGCGTTGGTCGACAATCCGAACGAAGTAAAAATCGAACGAACTGTTGACGAAATGGGCGTGTTGGTAAAGCTTACCGTAAGTCCGGCAGATATGGGTAAAATCATCGGTCGCCAAGGTAATACCGCAAAAGCTATCCGTACACTGCTTCGCGTTATCGGAATGAAAAACAACTCTCGTGTTAACTTGAAAATCAACGAACCAGAAGGCGGGACAGGAGGTCCAAAAGCTGCTGGAGTTGAAGCTTCATTTGATGAAGCAATGGAAGATCTCAAAAATATGTAATTCAGTGATGTTTTACTGGGCGCAAAAAAATTCCTGCTTACCGGCAGGAATTTTTTTGCGCCCGAATCTGTGTTTGCATAATTTAAAAAATAGTGTTATTGTTGTAATGTAATTTAGCCCCGACGGGCTTTTAATTTTTACTAAATCATTAGCTACAATCACATTATGGAAGACAAAAAAGACATTCGAAATATTGCAATTATTGCACACGTTGACCACGGCAAAACTACTTTGACGGATGGGCTTCTTCGGTTTTGTGGAGCGGTAGATGAAAAGGCTGCTTCGATGGATTCGAACGATTTGGAAAAGGAGCGTGGAATCACAATCTATTCAAAAAACTGTTCACTCACATACAAAGGTGTCAAAATCAATATCGTGGATACTCCAGGACACGCGGACTTCGGTTCAGAAGTTGAGCGCGTGCTTCGTTCAATTGATACTGTGCTTCTCCTCGTCGATGCTCAGGAAGGTCCAATGCCACAAACTCGTTTCGTGCTCAAAAAATCTCTCGAGCTTGGAATCAAACCAATCGTTGTTATCAACAAAATCGACAAACCAGCGGCAGATCCTGCACGATGCCATGAACAAGTTCTCGAACTCTTTATGGAGCTTGGTGCAAATGATGCGCAAATCGATTTCAAAACATGTTACGCAATTGGCCGCCAAGGAATTGCAAAACGTGAACTCGCAGATGATTCCAAAGATTTGTCTCCACTTCTCGATATGATTTTGGAAGAAGTGCCAAATGCATCCAAAGACATCAATGCTGTTGCAGTGGCACAAGCATTCA
Organism: bacterium; assembly: GCA_037130335.1. Taxonomy (GTDB): domain Bacteria; phylum Patescibacteriota; class Minisyncoccia; order Phycocordibacterales; family UBA9973; genus CAITQP01. The sequence goes on along the minus strand of JBAXTD010000020.1, from coordinate 5,102 downwards.
ACCTCGCGTACGATTCATTCCTCGGACGTCTCGCTATCGCGCGCGTATATCATGGTACTCTCAAAGAGGGTTCAACTGTAGTCGTCAAACACGGTGACACTACACGTAATGCAAAAATTACAAAACTATTTTCTTTCATTGGAATCAAACGTGAACCAGTTTCAGAATTAGTTTCTGGAGACATTGGAATCGTTGCTGGAATTTCGGATATTTATATTGGAGAAACAATTGCAGGAGATAATTCTGCGGAAGCGTTGCCATCAATCACTATCGATGAACCAACAATTACACTTTCATTTTTGGTTAATGATTCACCATTTGCTGGAAAGGACGGTAAATTTGTTACAAGTCGACAAATTCGTGAACGTTTGGAACGTGAACTTGAAGTTAACGTCGGACTTCGCGTAGATTTTGATTCTGATGCATCGTTTTCTGTTTCAGGACGTGGAGAATTGCATGTGGCTGTGCTTCTCGAACAAATGCGTCGTGAAGGATATGAAATTCAAGTATCACAACCAAAAGTTATCATCAAAGAAATTGATGGAGAAAAATGTGAACCGTTTGAAGAAGCGACAATTGACGTACCAACAGAATATTCTGGATCAGTTATCGAAACACTCACCAAGCGTCGTGGACTTCTCACACATATGACAGAAAAAGAAGGTCTCACTCGTATTCTCATTGAACTTCCAACTCGTGGACTTCTCGGATATCGAAACCAATTCGTTATTGACACCAAAGGTGAGGGAATTCTCGCAAGTCGCGTTATTGGTTTCAAACCATACGCAGGTGAAATAAAGAAAAAAGAAGTTGGTTCAATGATCTCAATGATCACAGGTCAATCAATTGGATTTGCATTGTGGAATCTTCAGGATCGTGGAACTTTGTACATCATTCCTGCGATGGATATTTATGAAGGGCAGGTTGTGGGAAACACATCAAAGGGTGAAGAAATGATGGTGAACCCAATCAAAGGAAAACAACTTACCAACATGCGTGCATCTGGAAAGGACGAAGCAATGTATCTCAATCCTGCATGGGAACTTACCATCGAGCGTGGACTTGAAATCATGAACGAAGATGAATATCTCGAAATCACTCCACACTTCGTACGTTTGCGTAAAAAATTCCTCACTGATACCGATCGTGCACGTGCCGGACGAAAGTCATAAAAATTTAAAAGAGCGCAAAAATTTCCGCTTTGGCGGAAATTTTTGCGCTCAGGTAACCTCGACGATTATTTAAAAAAAAGTTATAATATTTATATATGAAAGAACAAATTGAAAAAATTAAAACATTATATAGTGAACATTCAAAATATTTTTGGATTGGGGGAATCGTGATTGCAATCGCACTGTATTTTATTTTTACGAGTGGTTCAAAAACCACAATAAATGTGTTTACAGTTACTCATACTGATCTCAAGCAAACAATTCTCGCCACAGGACAGGTGACTTCTGCAACAGATTTGAATTTATCATTTCAAACATCTGGAGTGGTAGAAACATTACCAGTATCTGTGGGTGACAAAGTTTGGAAAGGTCAGGTACTCGCAACACTTTCAAATCGTAGTCAGTATGCAGCGCTTGCTGATGCAAAGGCAAATTACCAAAAAGTTGTGGATGGTACTTCAAACGAAGAAGTTGCTGTTGCTCAAGCATCACTCGATTCTGCAAAAGCAAATTTGGATAATACACAAAAAACTCAGGATACATTGCTTGCAAATGCGCACCGGGCATTACTCAATGCAGATTTAACACCCACACTTACGACTTCCGGTATTACTGCAACCGCGCCAACAATTTCAGGCACATATACTGGCGAAGATTCAGGTGTATACACAATAACTTTGTATGTTACTGGTAGTAATGGATATTTTTCATGGAGTGGTTTAGAAACAGGAAATGGAATTATTAGTACAACATCTCCCGTTGCACTTGGAACAAAAGGTTTGTTTATACAATTTCCAACAAATTTTGCGACAAATAATTCTGTGTCGTGGACAATTACATTACCAAATACAAAATCTCAAAATTATTTGACTGTATATAACGCATATCAAAACGCACTCAAAAACCATGACAGTGCTATTTCTGCTGCGCAAGCTGCTGTCGCTGTAGCTCAAGCAACACTTGATCTCAAAAAAGCAAAGGCACAACCTGCAGACCTCGCAGTTGCGCAGGCCAAAGTTGATCGCGCGTTAGCAGATTACAACAATACTATTATTTATGCTCCCGCAAACGGAACAATCGTACATGTCGACACAAAAATTGGTGAAAGTGTTGATCCAAAAACTCAAGCAATTGTGTTGCAAGATGTAGGTAATTTATATGTGGAAGCAAATGTAAACGAAACAAGTATTGCAAAGGTTGCACTCGCACAACCAGTATCGATGACACTTGATGCATTTGGTTTAGAAAATACGTTTGGTGGTGAAGTAATACACATCGATCCATCATCAACGACAAATAACGGAATTGTAAACTTTATTATCAAAACATCGATTATTGATCCAGTGTGTAAAGATTCCAATAATTGTGCGGAAACCAAAAACATTGTACGTCCTGGTATGAATGCAAATATGGTAATTACCGCATGGGATCATCCAAACGTAATTGCAATTCCAAAAGTTTCGATTACTACCAAAGCAGACGGAACATATGTAAATATTGTGATTGATGACAAAGGTGGCAAATACGAATCGAGAAAAATAACAACAGGAAATTTAGGTGATGGTAATTTGATAGAAGTAACGAGTGGTTTGAAGGATGGAGAAGAAATTGCGATTACACAATAATATATGAGTGATAGAACCAGAATAGAAAATTCATTTTCGCAAAACGCGAAAGTCGGTTGGTATCTCGCACAGCGAGATCTCAAACGAGCAAATAAATGGACCACGGGACTTATCGTACTTGTGATGACGTTTACGTTCCTCAATCTTGTCGTTGTGGCGGGAATTTTGGTGGGACTTATTCAGGGTTCTGAGGATGCACAAAAAAAATATGCGATTGGAGACCTTGTTGTTTCTCAATTTTTGAACATGGCGTATATCGAGCAAACACCAAAAGTTTCTGATATTGTCGCTACAATTCCTGGTTTCAAAGACGAAACTGTCAGATATAGTGGAAGTGCACAATTCGAATCTGATTATCGCAAAACAATTAATCCAGGAGAACTTCATGGAGGAATTGGTGGAACGTTTCTCGGAATTGATCCAGATCAAGAACAAAAGTTTTCTGGTGTCTCAAAATTTATTATCAAAGGTTCATATCTGACCGAAGATGATCAAAACAGTGTGCTTGTGGGAAAAAATTTATTGTATGAATATACGCCAATTGATGCACCAGGATTTCAAAATCTCAAAAACGTAACAATTGGTTCGCGTATTCGGGTGACTGTCGGTGGAAATCAAAAAGAATATTATGTAAAAGGAATTGTATCGAGCAAAGTTGATGAATTTGATAATACAGTTATTGGTTTAAGTAGTGAAGTTCGCAAAATGATTGGACGCACTGATCTCAATGCTGGAACAATTGCAATCCAATTATTGCCAGGTACTGACCCTGTCGCTGCAAAAGATTTTTTGATAAAAAATGGTGTAGGTCAATATGGTCGTGTACAAACAGCGGACGAAGCATTGCCGAAGTTTTTGCAAGACATGAAGGTAACGTTTGGAATTTTGGGAAGTGCGATTTCTGGAATTGGACTTATCGTTGCATCAATTACAATTTTTATTGTTATCTTTGTGAATGCAATTACACGCAGACGATATATTGGAATTCTCAAAGGTGTAGGAATTAATCGACGAGCGATTTTGTATTCGTATATGTATCAGGCATTTGCATATGCGATGGTTGGAATTGTAATCGGAATGTTTCTCGTGTTTGGAGTAATCAAACCATATTTTGCATCGCATCCAATTAATTTCCCATTTTCTGATGGAATCCTCGTAGCCGATGTCTCGGGTACACTTTTGCGAGCAGGAATACTTTTGATTACAACTGTGATTGCTGGATATATTCCAGCGCGAATCGTTATTAAACAAAATACATTAAGTGCAATTTTAGGAAGATAAATTTATGTTACAAGCAGAACACCTCACAAAAACATTTATAAGTGGAGATCAAAAAATTATCGCGCTCAATGATTTATCATTTTCTGTTCCTGAAGGGCAGTTTCTCACAATCACTGGACGATCAGGTTCGGGAAAATCTACACTGCTATATCAACTTGGTTTGCTCGATATTCCAACATCAGGAAAAGTTTTGATTGATGGTGTTGATATGGTGCCTGCATCAGAAAACGAACGCACGGGAACTCGACTTAATGATTTGGGATATATCTTTCAAGATTATGCGATTTTGCCTTCACTTACTGCACTCGAAAACACAGTACTCCCACTACTTATGCAGGGTTACAAAATTTCTGAAGCAGAAGAAAAAGCCAAAAAAGCTCTCGGGCGAGTAGGGTTGCTTGATCGTATGAATAATTTACCGAGTCAGCTCTCAGGTGGACAACAGCAACGTGTGGCAATTGCACGTGCGATTGGTCATGATCCCAAAATTATTTTTGCCGACGAACCAACTGCCAACCTCGATTCTGAAACTTCAGAACAAGTTATCAAAACATTTTTGGATTTAAATAAAGACGGACAAACTATAATCATGGTCACGCACGAACCTGAATATGCAAAAATGGCACACCGTACGATCACCATGAATGATGGTAAAATCGTGAATGATGTGCTAAACAAGTAGTATGAATTTCCATATCGTCACATTATTTCCCGAAGCATTCGATTCATATCTCAAAGAATCGATTATTGGGCGCGCAATTTCCGAGAAAAAAATAAAAGTCACGTTTGTAAATCCACGTGATTTCGTCACTGGCAAATATAAAAAGGTTTGGCCTGATGGCAACGTTTCGCGTGTGGTGGACGACAGGCCATATGGTGGTGGACCAGGAATGATTATTCGCGCTGAACCGATGCTCAAGGCGGTGGAATCAATTGTAATGAAAATTGAAAAAGCAAAAACAAAATCAAAGACAAGTCCGAAAATTAAAGTAGTGAATTTTTGCCCTGCAGGGCAAAAATTCAC
>JBAXTD010000002.1:0-49090 GCA_037130335.1 bacterium | reverse complement strand
AGCAAAAGCGCCCACTTCAGAAATGATTTCATATACGCTGTATTTTATCAAAAAAATGAGCAAGATACTACTTGCTAAATTCAGCAAAAATATTCTAATTCTCAATATTTACTAGGGGCATTGTGTGATTTTTTTGTATATAATCTACAATTGTCTGATATGAAGCCTTTTGTTCAGGATCAATACTAATTAATCTTTGTACAGTTTCAGTAAAACGTTTAATATCATTTTGCTTATAGAAATACACAAAAAACTTTAAATACGCTTGTTTAGTAAGTTCGGAGACCATATCAACCTCACTATTTAAAGAAAACTCAAACTGATCCAATGAATCATTGTATTTTTCATAACCAGTAAAATATAGCGCCTGTCCGAGCTGATAATGGTTTTGAGGAATATAAGGATTTGTGACAATAGCTTTATTGAGCAAATCAATAGCTTCTTGATTTCTTCCTTGATTCAAAAGACTTGTTGAGTATCCATATATCACCTCTTGTCTGTTTGGTATAATTTCAAGTGCATGTTTGTAATACTTTTCTGATTCACTTAAATATTCCTTATTAGGATTTAAAGAATATTTAGCATCATATGCTTTTGCAATATTAAAATCATATTCATAAAAATCAGGATGATGTATTGCATATTCAATATTTTTTTGTAGAGCAATATCTAAAAGCGGCAAAAGTGCACTATTTGCAAAAGCCCCAGACCTATACTGAATAAACATTTCGTTTAAAAAAACTTCTCTTACGTATCCTTGTACATATGTTTCTGGTTCAAACATAAAAGCATTCGTGTTAAACGTCGACAGGAGTACACTTGCACGATGCTCTTTTGATGCATTTTGGATATTTTTTAAATATTCTGACATTTGTAAATGAGGGACGAGTGTCCAAGCAAAAAAAGAAACCCCCATAAAAACAGTAGTAACACTCAAACAAATAGCTATTATAATTTTTTTATTTTTTTCTGACATTTGTTTCTATCTTTATATTTTCAGGACTTTCATTTATGGCATATGCCAAAACAACAAAAAATGCCACGTACGTTATGATTGTATCAAAGGCCGAAATATTTTGAATAAAATACGCAACTCCAAAAAACAAAAATACTGAGGCAAGATACACATCTTTTTTGCCAATCTTAAATATCATACCTACAAAGACAATCCATATAAGCACGTATGAACCAAAACCAAGCATACCTGTCATAACAAGCCGATCAAGCAAAAAATCGTGCGCTCTATCAAATATCCCCGAATCAGATGCATAGATACTCGGATCATAAAACTTCTCCCACGCAAAAATATAGTTATCCCATCCCCACCCAATAAGTGTATCCTTAATACTTGATTGTTTTGGACTGATTGCACGGAGTGTAATTTGAGTATTTATCAAACGTGAACGCGTCGTACTGTCATTAATTGAAACCTGAGACAAACGATTCAAACCTGGTATACCTTTCCAAATTTCTGCATTTCTTGTTGAGACAAAAATTCCACCGAGAAGCATGGACACTATCAATAAGCCAACTGCGGTTTTTCTCAAATTAAACTTTTCAAAAGCAACATGTTTTTTACCGACAATAATAAAATAAAAAAGTACGGTAGTTATTCCAGCTATTATTCCAATCAAAACTCCACGCGATTCAGTAACAAGTATTCCCGCAACCGAAATTACAATTGTCGAAATACCCAAAATCGACAAATATACTTTTTTTGATTTTACTCCCTCTCTCCACAAAACAAAAGACGAAAAAATTACAAACAAAAAATACGCCGCGAGAAAAATTGGATTATCAGCAAATGACCCAGGACGAACAATGCCTACAAAAAATTGCATCATTTCATATACAAAAAGAATCCATCCCATCACAGCCGTTAAGCCAAAAAATTTTATCCAATCCCTCTTTTCAAAAAACAGAGCGGTAAGTGCAAAAAAAGAATAAAAAAATGTGAAACTAATAAACCCTTCCCCTCTCTGCAACGTACCAAAAAATGCAATATATTTATCAAATGCAAAAAGCGTACTTAGAGTCAAAAAAATATATGATACAGCTATAACTTTAACTAGTGGTTTTTTATAAAGTATTGATATTTTTTGAGTAAAATCTGTTTTGAATTTTTTATCAAACAAATATGAATATGTTACAAGAAGCATCACGATAAACAAAACCCCTCTCAAAAATATGGTCTTTCCACTCATATAGGGAATCAAAGCTGAATACGAATACGTGATTGGCAGAAATGCAATCGACAACAATAACCAGATAATCACTCTTTTCATACACATTATCATACCAGAAGACAAACAAAAAACCACCCCTTTCGGGGTGGTTTTTTGTTTGATTCTCACTGGTCTTTCGAACAATAAGTCTCAATTTTCCTATCGAAACAATTATTCTAAACTACTCGATTATGAGTGGTATGAGTAACTGTTTGTTGGGAAGTTGTACAAGTTAGTACCATTAAGGTTTGTACCATTTCCAGCAACGTCATCCCAATTAAATCCAGCGGATGTAATTGAAGTTGTAACTGTTGGAGTAGTTCCTGAAACAGCTGTTCCACCAACTGTAGCGTAAAGACTGAATGTCTTTGAGCCAGAGCCTGGGATCAAGTAACCGTTTCCATCTGTGTGTACTGCAGATGCACTAAGTGTAGATACATCTGAAGTATTGTTAACTTGGTCAGCAGCGAGTTCACAAGTAATTGTTGATCCTGAGATTATACAGTCACTTGTTGTAATAGCTGATGATCCATCTGCGAGGTAGATTGCAGTGTAAGCTGGAGTTGTGATATTTGATGAACCAACTGTAAATACAAGTTGGTTAACCTTAATACTTCCTGCTGTATCAGCAGCAACTGTAACTTCACCGATTTTACCTGAACCAGAAAGGATCAAACCTGACATACCACCATTTGCTACTGTTACGATTGGTTTTGAACCAACTGTTGTCATTTGGTTAGCAGCAACTGGAGTTGCTGTAGCTTGATCTGAAACAGTTGAACCAATTGTTGACTTCACGTATGTAAGGTAAGCAGTTGAAGTTGCTTTTGAAGCAATAGCACCTGTCATTCCGTTTGCAGGAGTGAAACTCTCGTATGCATCAACGTATGTACCTGAAGTTCCATTTGGAACTGAGATGTTTACGCCGTTGAGAGTTGCAAGTCCACTTGGATTAACAACTGTTGTAGCTGTGTGAAGAGCAGCAGATGTGCCGTTAACACCACGTACTACAGTAAAGTTTGTACCGTCAACAACAGTTGAAACAAGCATATCTTCTGAATCGACAGTAAGAATAGTACCTGCTGGAATACTTGAAGTTGAAGCTACACTAACTGTTGTAGCAGTAGTTGTCCAACCACCTGTTCCTACAGTTGTAGTTGAAGGAGTAACAACGTTTGAAGTTACACTTCCAACATGGATTGTTGAAATTGCACCTACACTTAATGCCTTAACAGCAAAGCGGAGGTTGTTGATATTTGCTGTTCCGTTTGTAGCTGTGAATTGATATTCAGCTTTTGTGATATCAGTTGCACTTGTTCCAGCAGTTGCAATGTATTGTGCAGCTGTTGAATTTGATGCTACGAATGATGGAGCAGAAACTGTACCATTTGCGATTGTAACAACTTGACCAACAGTTGCAGAACTAGGTGTCAAAGTTACGTTTGAACCTGCGCCGTATGCTGTAGGAGTAAGTTGAACTTCGAATCCAACAGAATTTGTTGAACCCAAATCAGCAAAGATATCGATTGTTTTTGATGTTCCTGGTGCAATAGTGAAATCAACTGAGTAGTTGAGTGCAGCTGCTGCATTTTGTGGGTTAGCACCAGAACCTGAAGTCTCAGAAGTTTTTACGTTTGTGAGATCAGCAAGTTCAGGACCAGCACCAGCAGTTGATGTGAGAACAGATCCTGATGTTGCTGTAAGAGCAAGAGCAAGATTTGTTACACGGATTGCTTCTGATGAACTCTGGTTTTGAAGAATGAATGATCCAATCTTAAGACCAGATGCATTTGGAGCAAATGTTTGGTTTGTGTATGCAGTGTTCTTTGCAACAACGAGTTGTCCAGTTTGTACTGAAAGACCTGTTGTTTGTGAAAGAGTGAATGCTCCAGAGTTTGTCTGAAGTGAACTCAAACCTTGTGCATTTCCAATTGCAATTGTTCCTGATGTTTTAATTGTTCCTGCAGTGTAAGCAACATTAGCAAGAGTTTGAACATCAGCATGAACTTCAAGGAAACTATCAACACCTGCTGGTACGATCATTGATGATCCAAGTGTGAAAGAGTGTGCACTTCCACAGTCATCTGTTGAAGTGTTCGTACCTGAATCACAACTGTATGATGAACCAATTTGTGAGCCGTTAAAGAACAAAGTAACATTGTTCAATCCGTTCACTGTTGGTGACATACTTGTCAAAGTAGGAGTGATAGAAAGTGTTGAAACTTTCATGTCTTCACCATAGGCACGCAATTTGTATTTACCAACTACTGTGTTTGTAGCACCACCAGTAACGTTAGTCATACTTGAGAAAGTAGGATCAATACTGATTGAAATAGATCCAGCATTAACTGAAACTGTTCCAGCCTGACTTGTTGAAAATGTTGTTATACTGTTTGTAGTAGGAGCAACATTTATGTTGAGCTGAGAATCAGTAATCATCAAGTCAGAAGCGTTCTGAAGTGAGATTTGGAATGAACGAGCTGAACCTTTTACGATATCAGCGCGAACTTCTACACTGTGACTATTTGTACTGAGACTAAATGGTGCACTTGAAAGATCAAATACGATGTAACCACTTGAGTTAACAGTTGAAGGAGTTCCAACAACTTGTCCATCGATTACGAGTTTGATGTTTGCAAGAGCGTCATAAGATGCAGATCCGATATATCGGAATGTTGCAGCCTTAAGAAATCCAATGCGTCCACTAACTTGAAGAGGAGCTTGCCAAATTGTTTTTGACATTGATCCTGCATCAACAGCAGAACTTGCGATTTGGTTATTTGTAGCTCCTGTTACAGATCCACATCCACCAGAACAAAGTTGTGCTGCTGTCATGTTACTTGGAGCAGAAACAACATACATTAAGTTACCAGAGAGGTTAACAGTATTGGTTGAACCATTTGCTGTAAATCCTGTAAGGTTAACACCGATTGTTGCTGTTGTTCCATTAGCTGAGTAATCAGCCTTTACAGAGATTGTCTTTGATCCTGAGACCATAAGATTCAAACCACTGAAAGTGATTACACCGTTAGAATTAACAGTTGCTGCATCTCCAACTCGTGTAACTCCATCATAGAGATATACATTTGTAAGATCTGTACTAACTGAAATTCCTGTTTCTTTAAGAGTAACTGCTGTTACTGTTCCGTTACCAGAGAATGTAAAGTGAGCAAGGTCAGCTGTTGCTTGTCCGAGGATCACGTTACCTGCTGCTGGTGTATCAGAAGACAACATTGCTGTTACTGGACCAGTTTGTGTTCCAGTTGTAGTTGTTCCTCCTGTTGTTGTAGTAGTTGTAGTACCACCCATAGCGTTCAATGCAGCTCGTGTGAGTGCAAAAACGTTACCTGAAGCAGGAGTAATGTTGTGTTTCTTTTGGAATTTCATTACAGCTGCTTTTGTAGCTGGTCCGAAGTTTGTTCCTTCGTTGCCTTTTGAGCCTACGCCAGATAATGCAACTGTAGTGTCAGAGTCAGAGTTAAGAACTTTTTGGAGTTCTGTAACATCAGCTCCTTTTGAACCTAATGAAAGATTTTTTGTGAATGTAAAGCCTGAGCCAGTAGTAGTAGTTGTAGTACCACCAGTTGTTGTAAGCGCAGTTACAAGTGCTGTTGCAGATGCTCCGGTAATACCGAGACTTGCAACGAGTGCTTGTGCTTGTGCTTGAGTCATTGCACTAGCTGTTACGCCAGCGAACATGACTGCTCCTGCCAACAATCCCAAACCTGCTTTCGCGATTTTTGATTTGAGGTTAGTCATAGAAATTTTTTTAATATGCAATGTCGTTGTACAACTATAATAATATTTTGTATACAAAAACATCGCTTGTAAAACACTAATAAATGCGTGCCGTGTCGACATGGCATCTTCCGAGTGTTGCGAAACTAAATTGAAAAAAATTTCTGAAAAGTTTTTACAAACTCAATAAAAATATTTTATACAATTCTCATCATCGCCTCTTCTCAAGAAGAAATACGGATTCGACACAAAAACAGATTATCCAAATTATTTGAATAATTTATTTAGAAATATAAAAAATATTTTTAAATAAAAATTAGAAAAATAAAAAGGTGTGTGAAAACATTTTTCCGTATGCGATCACACTATGCTGTTTTCAATGACCAGTCCGTACGTAGTCTTTCGGAGATGCAAAAACGAAAGGCCTATCCTCCGCTCCGCACTTCGAAAAATACCGTTACGCGTAATCTCCGCATACATATAGTACACGGTACACTACGCACCTACATTATATTATCTCCTTCTGATAAGGGCAAAATAATTTAATGTGGATAACTGCAAAAAGCAAAAAACAGCGGTTCCAAAATTAATTGGTTCCACTTAAAATGTTTTTCAACTGGTTCGCAGTCATATTTCCACACTAGCATATCTGAGGTCAAAAATCAAGATTTCGAACACAAAATTTTGATTAAACTAATTTATAAACACTCCATCTTTTCTCCCCTTCTTTTTTCAAAACACCTTCTTTGACGAGCGAAAATAATTCTCGTTGTATTGTTTTTTCACTCACATCCTTGAGCATCAAAATTATGTCTTTTATTGAAACCTGACCTTTGCTTTTTACAATATTTAATACGTCATTTCTACGAGCAATTTTTAAACCGAGATTTCCAGTCTTTAATACAGTATCCTTTTTAACCTCAATAATACTTGGTTTTTTATAAAGGACATTTTTTGATTCTTCTTGTCCTTTATAATTTTGACCGTCGAAATTTGTTTGAATTTTTGGAATTTCTACAACTGGAATTTCAAACATTTCTTGCTTCAAAATTATGTTGGCATATCCTGGATGAGTCACTACGGAAACTCGTCTATCATTATAGACACCGAGGAATTCTTTATAAATTTTTTCGAGCTCATTGATCAAAATTCGTCCGTTCATTTCAGAAACCAAACCGATCGTGATAGAGATATTCAAAAACGAATTTGTTTCATCAATTCCGTTTTTTATATCATCAATAATTGTGTAGTCAGGCTCAGTTGCCTTTTGTGAAATCTTGCGAGTTTTGGAAAGGAGTGACACACCAAGTGTCCGTAATTCTTTACGCATTGGCTCTGACTCCAACATGAAGTCTGTGACCATATAAATCGCAGTTACTATCTTCTCTGTCTTTTTGAGAATAAAGGACATTTGATTATTCCTTTGGTAGAAAGCTTCTATTTCCGTGTCATTAATAGACTGTCCTTTATATGAATTATTCTGTTGGTTTATGTCCTTTTCTTGCATTTTTGATTTATTATTTTTGCGAGTAATGTAAAGCAAATTACATGTCCGTTACGTGGTCGATTATACGCGTCCGTATAAAAAAGGCAATAGCATTTTCATACACCAACATGAGTTCACGGAGACACAGTACTCTAAAGACACACGATAATTTTCTGCTGAAAATTTCGTTCGGGACTCGCCCCGTCGGGCTCCGTGCGGTCTTTAAAATACTGTGTCTCCGTGACCACATAATCAGATTTGTAATACCAATTTTTGTGCTAAAATATACACATGGCAACGAGCAAAAATATTGAAAAAGATGAACCCGAAGAGATTGAAGAAACCAAAAAATCTGAGCGTAAAACTTCCCCAAGAAAAAAGGAAATTTCAAACAAAAATAAATTAAAAGAAGAAACTCGACACACTGTTTTGGGTGTCGTACTTTTTGCCTTTGCGATTTTTTTTGTGATCGCTGGATTTGGTGGAGGTGGACCAGCGGGCGGATTTACACACGATTTATTTATTAAACTTTTTGGAGTTGGGTACGTACTCATTCCACTTATTTTTGCAATTTTTGGAATTAGATTCATGAAAGGAATTCGACCAAACATTGCACTAATCGAAGGCATCGCGTACGCATTACTTGTAATCGGATCGCTCGGATTAATTGATGTCGCAAGTACTCCATATCATTCCGGAGGATTGGTTGGATTTGCATCATCATGGATTTTTCTCACACTTTTTGCAGGTGTCGGTGCGACACTATTTCTCGGAGCAATACTCATCATTTCGCTCATCATGCTTTTTGATACACGACCAACACTCACACTCTTTAATGCAATCTACAAAAAATTTGAATCAGCTATTAATGCATATTTAGAAAACCGAAAGAAAAATAAAGCATACACAATTTCTGGTGCCGATATCAAACAAGAAAACGAAGCAGAAATTCCAGACAAAGCACTCGCCGCAATTCAACCAGAAGAACCTGAACCAATCGAAGAAGATGAAATTTTGGACGTAGAAAAAATTGCAAAAAAGATTGTTCGCAAACATTCATCGTATATTGCTCCCCCACTTGATTTGCTTGCAAGCGATAAAGGTAAACCAAATGTCGGAGACGTAAAAGCAAACGCAAACATCATCAAACGTTCACTTTCAAACTTTGGAATCGAAGTTGAAATGGATGAAGTCACAATCGGACCGACAGTCACACGATACGCATTCAAACCAGCCGAAGGCGTCAAACTTTCACGAATTCTCGGACTCCAAAACGATCTCTCACTCGCACTCGCCGCTCACCCAATTCGTATCGAAGCACCAATTCCTGGTAAATCTTTGGTTGGAATCGAAATTCCAAACAAAGCAAAATCAATTGTCGGACTTGCATCTCTCCTTTCCGAAGAACGATTCGCAAAATCTGAAAAACCTCTCACCGTAGCACTCGGTCGTGCAATTAATGGTATGGGTCATATTGGAAATCTCGCAAAAATGCCACACATGCTTGTGGCCGGAGCAACAGGTTCTGGAAAATCAGTTACAATTCACGCAATCATTACAAGTTTGTTGTATCGCAACGGACCAGAAGCACTTCGATTTATTATGATCGATCCAAAGCGTGTCGAACTTACACTATATAACAAGATTCCTCACCTTCTCACGCCAGTTATTACCGACGCAAAGAAAGCAATCCTTTCACTCAAATGGGCAGCCAAAGAAATGGATCGTAGATACAACATTCTCGAAAAAGAATCAGTTCGTGATATCGAAAGTTATCACAAAAACGTCCTCGCCACAGCCAAAAAAGGTTCTGAAGGCGAAGACGCAATGGATCCAATGCCATATATTGTCATTATTATCGATGAACTTGCCGATATCATGCAGGCATATCCACGAGAACTCGAATCTGCAATCGTCCGTCTCGCTCAAATGTCTCGTGCAGTTGGAATCCACCTCGTACTCTCAACACAACGCCCAAGTGTCAACGTCATTACAGGACTTATCAAAGCAAACGTGCCATCACGTCTCGCCCTACAAGTTGCATCACAAATTGACTCACGCACTATTCTCGATCAAGCAGGCGCCGAAAAACTTCTCGGTGCTGGAGATATGCTCTTTTTGGGTGGAGATATGCCTCAACCAGAACGTTTACAAAGTGCATTTATTTCCGAAAACGAAGTTAAGTCAGTTGTAAAATTCATCGCCGATAACAATGAAAGTTCTGGTGCTGACGAAATCGCACTCACAGGTACAGTAAGTGCCGGCAAAACAATATTCGAATCATCACTCGAAGGTGATACAGACAACGACGATGAATTATATGAAGACGCACGCACAACTGTAATCGAAGCCGGCAAAGCATCGACATCGTACCTTCAACGTAAACTCGGTGTGGGATATGCTCGTGCCGCACGACTCATCGACATACTCGAAGAACGTGGAGTAATCGGCCCCGGCTCAGGTGCCAAACCACGCGATGTACTTATAAAACCAGGTGACGGTATGATGGACGACATTAATCCAACACCACCACAACAATAATTCCATGATTAAAGGCATTACCGGAAAAAAATTACTGAGTGTGGCAAGCCTTACATTGCTTTTTATTATCATCATTGGATATGGTACATGGCGAGGTAGAGATTTATTGTTTGGAATTCACATGTCGGTTTCTGGAATACAAAACAACGAAACAGTCCGCACTTCAGTTTTGAATTTATCAGGAACCGCATATCACGCAATATCAATCACAATCAACGGTCGTATCGTATCAGTCGAAGAAGATGGCCACTGGAATGACACGATTGCACTACTTGAGGGATACAATATAATAGACATATCAGCAAAGGATAAATTCAACAGGACAACATCACAAATTTATAAGGTAAACTTTATTAAAAGTAATTAGTCAGTCGCCTTTGCATAATGCGTCGGCGACAAAAAATATATGGCATTCACAAAAAAAGCTCCAAAAGAAAAGAAAGAAATGGGTGCAGACATTCTCGATACTATTAAATCCATCCAAACAAAATTTGGAGAAGGTGCAATCATGAAACTAGGTGATGCTCCAAAAGTTGATATCGATGTCATTCCGACAGGTTCGATGGGACTCGACATGGCACTCGGCGTAGGTGGAGTTCCTCGTGGACGTATTATTGAAATTTTTGGACCAGAATCATCTGGTAAAACAACACTCGCGCTTCATATCGTCGCGCAAGCACAAAAGAAAGGCGGAGTATGCGCATATATCGATGCCGAACATGCAATGGATCCAGTCTATGCCAAAAATTTGGGTGTAAACATCAATGAACTTCTCATTTCACAACCAGACACAGGAGAACAAGGCCTCGAAATTTGTGAATCACTCGTACGTAGTGGCAAGATAGCAGTCGTTGTCATCGACTCAGTTGCAGCACTAACTCCAAAAGACGAAATCGAAGGTGATATGGGTCAACAACACGTGGGTAAACAGGCACGTCTCATGTCTCAGGCACTTCGCAAACTCACTGCGATCGTTTCCAAATCAAACACCGTCGTGATTTTTATCAACCAAATCCGCATGCAAATTGGTGTCATGTTTGGTAACCCCGAAACAACTCCAGGTGGAAAGGCTCTCAAATTCTACACAAGTATTCGTCTCGACATTCGCCGTATCGCTCAAATCAAAAAAGGTGAAGACGTGGTCGGAGGTCGCACACGTGTCAAAGTTGTAAAAAACAAAGTTGCATCACCATTTAAACAAACTGAATTCGACATCATTTACGGCGAAGGAATTTCATACGAAGGTGAACTCATGGCGCTCGGTGAAAAAATAAAGATCGTTTCGAAATCTTCTGGCGGTTCATACACCTACCTCCAACCAATCAAAGGTGGCAAGGATGGTGCAACTGAGGAAATAAAGATGGGTCGCGGATATGATGCAACTCGCACGTTCCTCAAAGACAACCCAAAAATTGAAAAAGAAATCGAAAAAGAAATTCGCGGCCGCTTCAACGAAATCCAAGTTTCAAGTGCAGGAGAATAAACACTACCCTTGAAATTACGGGTAATTTAGGTTAGAATCCGTCTAGCTTTAGCATTTTTAATATATTTAAATTATATGGCAATACTCGAATACAACGAAATCCGAACAGGAAAAATAATCATTCACAATGACGAACCATGTGTCGTTTTGGACAATCACGTCGCTCGCACCCAACAACGCAAGCCTCAAAACGCAGTTAAATTAAAGAGTCTCAAATCTGGAAAGACATACAACGAAGTCTTTCACGTATCCGACAGTGCCGACGAAGCCGATCTCGAAAAGCGCGAAACAAAATTTTTGTTTGCAAACAAGGGTGAATTTTGGTTCTGCGACCCCAAAGATCCTGCAAATCGATTCAAACTCGAAGAATCCCTCATCGGAGACAAAGTTAAATTTATAAAACCAAACGATCTCGTCACTTCACTCATCTGGACAAACGACGAAGACGAAGAAGAAACAATCGGCGTACAACTTCCAGTCAAAATGACACTTACCGTCAAAGAAGCTCCGCCAGCAATCAAAGGTGACAGTCGAGGTTCGGGAGGTAAACAAATCATCCTCGAAACAGGCGCAGTCATCACCGCACCACTTTTTGTGGAAGCAGGCGACAAAATCGTAGTAAATACCGAAACCGGCGAATACGTCGAGCGAGCATAAGCTCACAAAACAAAAACCGCACATAGTGCGGTTTTTGTTTTGTGAGCTTTATTTCGCAATGTATGGAATGAGACCCATAAATCGTGAACGCTTAACTGCAAGTGCAACTTTACGTTGATTGTTTGCAGAAAGTCCTGTGCGCTTGCGAGACATAATCTTTGCATTTGGACTCAAAAACTTTTTGAGAATATCAGTGTCTTTGTAGTCGACATGCTTGATGTTATTTGATGAGAAAAAATCTTGTTTCATTTGATTTAGCGAAATCACGTCGTGCACTACGTCCATTAAAGCACGACGCAATAATTTTTATATGGTTGATAATTTAGAACGGAATATCTTCGGCATTAATATCTTCAGTTGGGTAATCGATTGTCTCGAGTTCCTTTTCCTTTGGTTGATGCGGGTTTGATGAACTTCTATCACTTGAATGTGTCTGACTTCCCTCGCCACCTTGTCGTGGACCAAATTGGAAGTTTTCAACTACGATTTCTGTGCGATATTTTTTTTGTCCATCAGTACCGTCCCAACTGCGAGTCTGTAAACGTCCGTCGACATAGAGTGAACTGCCCTTTTTGCAATATTGCGCAATAAGTTCAGCAGGCTTTCCAAAAGCAACTGCATTGTGAAATTCTGTTGATTCTTGTTTCGAACCATCTTCTTTTTTCCAACTGCGATTTGTCGCAAGACCAATACTAGTTACTTTGACACCTGAAGGCAATGATTTGAGTTCAGGATCGCGAGTTAGGTTACCAATGAGCATCACTTTATTTAAATACATATTTTTTTACTTCTCCTACCATAGTGCAGTAGGAATTATTATTAGTAATTGATACAAATCAATTATACCTCTTTTTCTGCTTCTACAACTGCCTCTGGAGCCTTGTCTGTCACAAGTGCTTCGATCTCGCGATCAATTTCTTCTTTTGACATTTCTGGCACACCAGATTCTTTTTCGTCACCCTTTGTAACTGTGCGGCGATTTCCTGGAACACGCTTTGATGCAACAGTGTTTTCGCGAACAGTACTAATCAAAAGGTGTCGAATAACGTCTACACGCAAGCGCATTTTTGCATCGAGAGTGTTAACATTACCTGAAACCATTTCAAACTTTACCCAACCAAACCAGCCTTCTTTGAAGCGCTCAATTTTGTTGTTGATGGTTTTTTCCATCGTGTATGCGAGTGTTATCATTTTTGGAAATTCTTCCGCAAACACAACTCCTCCCAAATCACTTGTTACGTTTTTGATTTCACCAAAAACTTCCGCAAGTTTTTCTTCTGTAATACCAGGAACCAATAAGAAACCGAGTTCGTAAATTCCGTTCTCAGATTTCTCTACGTGTAATACTTCGTCCATGTAATAATTTGTGGCAGAATGCCACCAAAATGCTTATAAATAAGGCCAAAACAGCCTTTTGTCTTATCTCGGACCATGCAATAGGGTTTCAGTACCCTATCGAACAAGACGCTTTGATACTAACACAAATGATTAAATTGGGCAAATAATATTTTACCTCGGCGTAATCCAGTACGTTCCGATTTCGAAGGCGAGGACTATGGCGAGCATGTATATTGAAAGCCCTGCGAAATGCCACCAAATTGCTGTGGAGACGAGGACCATTGCGAGATGTCCGTATCTGATATTTTTTTTGAACCCAAGCATTGTCGGCAGAGTTTTCATTTCATCTCTAGTATCCTTTTCTACGTCACGCAAATCCCCTGCAAAATTTCGTAGAATCATGACAAAGAGCACGATAAACGGCAGGTAACTTCGATAGCCCACGATTCCTGCAATCAAGAAAAAGTTTTGCAAGCCACGAAAAAACGGTGAGAAATATCCCCATTTAGCATTATTTTTATTTACGTACAAAAAGCTAAAAAGAAGAAATGAAAAAAATTCCATATGTGAGTAAAAAAGTACCCCCACAAGTGCAAGCGTAATCCATACCCAACTCGGCACAATTTCGCGATATGAACGAGCGTGACTGTTTTCTAAATATGCGACAAATCCAAGATGCAAACACAATACACCGACGATGTCATACATACCAGCACGTGCTGCGACGAGAAGTAAGATCAAATCAATAAGTGAGTATAGGCGAATTTGACCGAGATAATTAACAAAAATTTTGGTCCACGTTTCGTGTATAAAATAAAATTTGTTTTCTTTCATAAATTTTATTTAAATTTAAAAACTCTTTTGGCTGTAGCAACCAATTGCGCGCGGACTTTTTCTTCGTCTTCATCTTTGATTCGGGCGATTGCCTTTACGACTTCGCGTACGTGCATTGGTTCGTTACGTTTACCACGAAAAGGTGTGGGTGTGATGTACGGACAATCAGTTTCCGACATAATCATATCAAGCGGAATGTTGCGTACGACTTCGTCATAGTCTTTGGTAAACGTAAGCACTCCGGTAAACGAAAGTGTAAATCCTAATTCCAAAAATTGTTGTGCAATCCCCCAGTCTCCAGCAAAAAAATGTACATCACCTTTGACTCGAGCGTACTGTTTCAAAATATCGATCGTATCTTGGTACGCATTCGCATTACCTTCACCATTTCGAATATGGAGCATGAGTGGCTTGTTCACTTTGTTGGCGAGCTCGATATGCTGTACAAAAATCTTTTTTTGTAATTCGATAGTACCCTCTTCCAGGCGGAAATAATCGAGCCCGCATTCACCGATGGCTTTGACCACGTCTTTGCGCGCGAGAGATTCATAAAATTCTGGGTCGAAAGTTTCTTCGATACAGGTAGGATGCTGGGCGACGGCGGCGTACACGCCGCCGTCGCCCTCGCTGTGGTATTTTTCTGCTAATTCAACTGCCATAATTGATGTATCTTTTTGTGTACCGACATTCATCATATGAACACCAGCATCATGTGCACGAGCAATCACGTCATTGCGATCTGTATCATATGCATCAAACTGAACATGGGAGTGAATATCAAAATATTTCGGTTCCATAGATTTTATTTTCTCGGAAAAAGTGGCGCACTCATTTTTTTGACAACAAACTTTGCAGGTCGCATTGAATCGTATGTTCCCAAATGTTCATGCATAATTTTTGCAGTTTCTGGCAATACGGGATCGAGTAAATCTGCGATTACTACAAGTCCAGAAATAATATCATACAAAATTGCTTCCGCTTGGAGTTTTGTATCTGGATTTTTGACTAATTTAAATGGCTCTGTGCGTGCAATCAAACGATCAAGAAGTCCAATAAGTTCCCACACACCTGCAAGTGCAGTTGCAATCTCAAAATTTTCAAAACATGTTTCGTATTTGGGAATTGTTGTTTCATTCACATATCGCTCCACAGAAAAGTCTTCTACTTTTTCGACAACACTAAATCCATGCACCTCATATGAGAGGATTACAGGCTCATGTTGATTAATTTCCCCACCAAACGCATCAGTCATGGTAAGTGTGCGAGACAAGAGATTACCAATTCCGTTTGCAAAATTTGTATTATACGTTTCTTTGAAACGTTCCTTAGTAAAGACTGCGTCCTCGAAATTTGAAACTTCTTTGAGTAAAAAAAGTCGTAATGCATCAGTGCCATATTCAGAAACAATATCTTTGGGGTCAATTACATTACCAATACTTTTAGACATTTTTACATTACCTTCACCCAAAATAAATCCATCCACAACAACCTTGTGTGAATTTGGAACTTCGACTGCCATAAGCATTGCCTGCCACACGATTGCTTGGAAACGTGTATTGTCCTTGCCACAATATTGTGTAGGTGTACCACTTTCCCAATATTTTTTGAAATCACCACTCTCGTCTTTCGGCCAGCCAAGTGTGGAAATATAATTTGTAAGTGCATCAAACCACACATACATCACATGTGCGTCATCGCCTGGCACTGGTATTCCCCACGGCATCTTTTCTTTCAAACGAGAAATAGAAAAGTCTTCGAGTCCTCGCATAACAAACGCGCGCACTTCATTGAATCGAAAATCAGGTACAACAAAAGATGAATTAGTTGCATAAAAATCAAGCAACTTTTTTTGAAATGCCGACATGCGAAAGAAATAATTTTCTTCGGAGATTGTGGTAATCGGTTGTGTTGGATGATCTGGACAATGGCCATCAACGAGTTCTGAATCCGTCTTTTCACTTTCACAACCGACACAGTATTTTGCCTCGTAATTTTTTTTGTAGATATGCCCGTTTTTGAAAACACGGCGCCAAAATTCTTGCGCTGCCTCCTCGTGGTGTTTGTCTGTTGTGCGGATATAATGAATATTTTCTGATAAACCAAAAATTTTTACAGAGTTTTTGAAATGTTCAAATCCTTCGTCAGTGAACTCTTGTGGAGTTTTGCCGAGCGATTTTGCTTTATCAAAAATTTTCATTCCATGCTCATCTGTGCCGGTATTAAAAAACACATCATCACCCTTTTTTGCATGATATCGCGCTACTACATCAGCACGCACAAACTCAAGCGCATGACCCATATGTAGATCTGCGTTTACGTACGGAAGCGTGGTGGTAATATAAAAATTTTTTGCCATTGTTGTATGTATAAATTATTCGTAATCAGTAATACCTTTTTGTTTTTTAATTTCCTCAAAAAGCTCCATGAGAAATACCGACACTGGAATCGCAAGGATAATACCCCAAAACCCAGCAAGGTTTAAACCAATGAGAATTGAAAGAATAACAACGAGTGATGAGATCCCGACAACCTTTTGCACAATAAGCGGTGAAATAAGATTAATTTCAAACTCATGAACGATGAGATAGAGACCAAATACTTCAAATGCACCAGTAGATCCGTGACTCGAAAATCCCGAAGCAATCGCTGGTAACGCCGCGAGGATAATTCCAAATGGAATAAGTTCCAAAACTGCTGCCACAAGCGCGAGCAAAAATGAATATTTAATATTAAAAATCAAAAGCCCGAGATATATGAGTACGCCCACCAAAAGTCCGAGTAATAATTGTCCCTGAAACCACAAGCCAATTTTGCGTTGTGTACGCTTCCAAATTCCAACAACTTTTTCAACATTTTTTTCTGGACTTGCGATTCGCAAAAATGTTTCGATTGCACGTTCATTAATTGAAAGATAAAAAGAAAGCACGATCAAAATAACAAAGTTAAACACGCCTCCAAAGATTGCAATCGCAACTTGGAGCACTCCGCCTGAGGCACTCGATGCAATATTTTGAAAGTTTGCAAACATTCCAGAGAATTGAGATTGATCAATAAGTGCTGTCGAATCTGGGAGATATTTAGCAAAAAATCCAGAAAACTGAGACATTTGTTCCAAGAAAATTGGAACGAATAAATACATGAGCACTCCACAAATCGTGAGGACGAGGAAATAAATAAATATCACAGCAAACGTACGTCCGATTCCGTGAATTTTGAATTTACGCACACCAGATTCCACAAATGACGCCACCACAACCGATGTGAGAAAAATAAACACAAGCTCCCGGATATAATAAAGTGACGCGAGAAGTGCAACCACAAGCACAGCATACACAACGCTTTTGGTACTGATTTTTAGTGTTCGATCGCTTTCCATGCGTATATTATACCACCTTGAATGTCAGTTTGGAAACAAACTCAGATTCGTTTTGGAATGGACCCACAAGCGCCAAATTGAGACTGCGATCAACAAAAATTTCTTTGGCTAGCGCTTGAATTTGAGCTCCTGTTACTTTGCGAATTTTCTTTTCAATCTCCTCAGGTAATTCAATTTTTTTGTGAAGCATTTCCTGTCCGCCCACATAGCTTGCCCATGCGTCAGACGATTCGAGTTCTAATTTCATGTTTCCCAATAAATATTCTTGTGCTTTTTCGATTTCCTCCTTCGGTACAATTTCTGTCATAAGACGTTTGCACTCCAAAATAATTTCACGAATTACTTCATTCACTCTATCATTTGCAACACCAGCCGAGATTTCAAAAAATCCATGATCAGTAGAATTGTCATTCATAGCGCGTACATAATATGCCACACCGAGCTCCTCACGAAGTTTTACAAAAAGTCGAGAGCTCATTCCCCCGCCCAAAATTGTAGAAAGTACAGAAAGTGTTGGCAATCGTTTGTCATACGCATCAAATGTGCGCACTCCGACGACCACATGCGTTTGATCAGTCTTTTTAAATTTAATTGCAACTGCTGGTTTGCTTTGGCGACTTGTGGTTTCTTTTTTTGAAGCCTTTGGAGATGATTTAATCGCGCCAAATACTCGTGCGATTTCTTGCGCGACTTCTTTTTCTTTTATATTTCCAGAAACAACTACGGTCGTTGCGCTTGGTACATAGTGTGCTTTTTTGTATGCGACGAAATCATTGCGTGTCATTGCGCGTACGTTTTCTCGTGTACCTGTAATATTCCATCCGGCTGGTTGATCACCGTAAAGCAAACTTACAAATGCTTGTTGCACTTGCTGTTGAGGCATATCCTCGTACATATTTATTTCTTCCACAATCACACCCTTTTCCTTTTCTATTTCTGCTTCGTTAAATGTAGAGTTGAGATAAATATCAGATACAATATCAAAAACTTTTTTGAAATTTTTGGAATCACTTTTTGCATAATATCCGGTGTATTCCTGACTCGTAAACGCATTACTCTGTGAACCCAAGCGATCAAGTTCTGAGGAAATCGAATGTGCAGTCGGGCGCTTTTCCGTACCCTTGAAGCACATGTGTTCGAGAAAGTGTGAAATTCCATTCTTGGCTTTCGTCTCATATTTCGAACCAGTTTCCACGAGCACGAGCACGGTCACTGTGGGATTATCTTTCATCGGCACAGTAATAACCCGTAACCCATTTTTTAATTTTGTTTTTGTGAATTTCATTTTTAATTTATTTTTTAGAGTTGTTCTTTAATTTTTGAAATCAAATCAGTGATTGCGACGCGTTCTTGATTACCCGTATCGCGATCGCGGATTGTGACGGTATCTTTCATTTCTCCACCGCCTTCGCCCAAGGTATCAAAGTCAATGACGATGCACCATGGTGTACCGATTTCGTCTTGGCGGCGGTATCGTTTGCCGATGTTGCCATTGTCGTCCCACATCACGCGACCGAATTCTGATTTGAGCATTCCAAATACAAACTTTGCCTTGTCGACAAGTTCTGGTTTGTTTTTGAGAAGTGGAGATACGGCACAAATAACTGGTGCGATTGATGGTTTGAATTTGAGATACACGCGTGTTTCCAAACTCTCGCCTTCAGTAGGACTATCCTCAGTATACGCTGATGCGAGAAGCGCGAGCACTGTGCGATCGACACCAAACGATGGTTCGATTACGTGTGGAATAAATTTTGTTTTTGATTCTTCGTCTTGATATGCAAGCGAAATTGTTGAGCCTTCGCTATGTTTGGAAAGGTCATAATCGGTGCGATATGCGAGACCATATAATTCCTTTCGTCCAAATGGAAAATCAAATTCAAAATCGATTGTGCGATCAGAATAATGAGCGAGATCTTCTTTGGCAACATTTAATTCATGAACTTTGTCAGTATTGATACCGATTACACCCATCCAATCAATCATTTCGTCTTTGAGATACTCAAAATATTTTTCCCACTCTGCTGGGTTCACAAAATATTCAATTTCCATTTGCTCCAATTCACGTACACGAAAAATAAAATCACGCGGTGTAATTTCGTTTCGAAACGCCTTTCCAATCTGCGCAATTCCAAACGGAAGCTTTGGATGGAATGAATCAACGATGTTTTTGAAATTTACAAAAATTCCTTGTGCAGTTTCGGGACGGAGATATACAGTCGAGGCACTATCTTCCATTGCGCCGATTTTTGTCGCAAACATCATGTTGAATTGACGAGGTGGACCAAGTAATTCATCACAATTAGAACAATGCAGGAATCCATCAGCAGATTTTTCAACCTGATCTTCTCGATAACGATTTTTACATTTCGGACACTCAACAAGTGGATCAGAAAAAGTATTCACATGTCCTGATGTTTCCCAAACTTTTGAATTCATGAGAATCGCCGCATCAACTTCATACATATCTGTACGCGATGAGACAAATTTTTTGCGCCAACTTTCTTTGATATTATTTTTGAGTGCCACTCCAAGTGGACCATAATCCCATGTGCCGGCGAGGCCTCCGTAGATTTCTGAACCTTGATAAATAAAGCCCCGGCGCTTTGCGAGGGATTGGAGTTTTTCCATAAGGTTATCTTGTTCGATATTATTCATACTCTATGTAGGGTAGCATTTTCTGGAGATTACGGCAAAATAGGTAGCAAAATGCGGCGCCCCGCTTTGCGGGGCGCCGCATTTGAAAGTATTAATTTACAACCTTTTCCCCATCATACGGAAAATTCAAATCGTTTTGCAAACGTGTATTTAGCGCTGGTTTAGTAGCAGAAAGTGTCTCACCGGTAAACGTATCTTGTGCAGATACCGATGTATCGAGAATTAATTTTGGAACACTTCCAATTTGTGAAGTTGATGGATTGAGTCGAACTTGAAAAGAAACAGTGCGAGGGTTTCCAGAAAATCCTGTACCCGAAACTACTTGTCCCATTTTCCATGTTACCAAACGAGTCGTATCGTCATACGAAAGCCCGTCATTTGTCGGATAATATGAACTCATCCAATCAACATATGTTGGCAATGTTGCAGAAGCAACTGCATCCGAAAGTGTATTTGCTGAATTAGTAATCGTCCATGTAATTGTATACGTCGTTGGTGTATTTGCTTTGGGAGGAATTGGTCCAGTGTTTGTAAATACTCCTGATTTATAAAACGCGCCAACAGAAAATCCCAAATCAGAACTCACTACTGCCTTTTTGGTTTCAGAATCTGTCACCTGACTTACAACTCCGCCAATATCTGGTTGCTTGCCTGCAATACTTACAGACATATTTACTGTAGGATTTGTCAAAACACCTTTTGGAGAAATAAGCGGCGGAACATCAAAAGAAAAATCTTCACTTCCTGTGTCTGATGGTTGAATTGATGCCAAATCGGTATCATTGGTGCGATCCCATGTAATTGTTTTTTTGATTGAATCATAAAAACCTTTCGTTGAAAAAACTTTTACAGGATCGAGTGCGTTACCCGAAAGCGTTACTACAATCTTTGCGTCGGTTATGAGATTTGTCAGATTATTTGCCCAATTAACTTTTACATTTACCGTACTGTTGCTTGGTACCGAAACGGTATCTGCACTCGAACCATTAATCGCAAGTGTTGCAGAAACAAATGGCTTCACCAGTGAAACAATTTGTGCAAGCGAATTGTATGTCAAACCAATCGCGGTAGTATCACCTGCACTTGGTGATCCAATCGAAACATGAAATGCACGATCTTCACCATCCTGACCATACACGGTTCCAGTAATTGTCACATCGTGCTTGTCGCCAGGATTGAGACTTCCTAAATCCCACACGTTATTGAGTGCCTTTGGTGCAGGATCTGCAGAAATAAAATTAAATCCATTTGGATAATCAACATGCAACAATGCATCAGGAATAATTGCCTTTGAGTTTGATTGCACATGCACAACAAATGAAATGTTTTGATTGGGTGTAACATTTTTGGGAATATCAAGTGAAAGTGCAATCGGCGCCGAACTAATCGTTACAGGAAAAGATGTCTTTTTTACAAAAATTGCATTCGATCCATGAATACGATACTGCAAAGTGAAATCAATATTTTGTGTTGTGCCCTCGCCACCATAAAGTGTGACGTACACATTTTTCTTTGCTGTTTTCCCGGCAGAGATTGTACCAATGGCATTTAAATCATTTACGTGCTGTGAACTTTTTGAAGAATCACCACCTTTATCATACGCGACAAACAAATCTGCAAGTTCTAGATCTGTCGGATTTTTGTTTTCGATTGAAATTTGTAACGGCAATTCATCTCCACCCGGGGTAAATGAATTACCACCAATCGTGAGTGTAATATTGTCATTTGAAACTGTGTTACCTCCCGTCAAAAAAGTAAACACCGAAGCCCCGATTGCAAAAAGTGCAAAAATGAGAGAAAAAATAAAAAACTTTTTAAAAAATGTGGGGTGAGAAATCGCTTTTTTGGTTCCGTCAATTCCCTTTTGTACCGGATCCCAATCTTTGTTTACCGAAAACTTTTTTGGAAAAAGCGTATCGAAACGTTTTTCTTTGTGACCTACAGAATTTGGACTATACAATCGACTATCTTCATCTTCAAGTCGATGTGGAGCATTTGAATTTAGTTTTGATGTCATAGTGCAAGTATACCGCAAATAAAATTTTTATAAAATCACAATTGACTGAGCGACAGTGCTTCGTTGATTTCACTAACGAGCTTTTTGCGATACGTGGAATCATCAAAATGTTCTGGTATCACATGATTTTCTTGTGAAATATGTGCATGAACTGAACGCGACATATATCCAAGCGACATCAAAATTTTGGCAACATAAAATAATTCAATTTTTGCGCAATATGTTTCATCGAAAGATATCGTTGAACGCAAAATTTCAAACATATTTTTGAGCGCTGCAAAAATTTCATCATTGCGTTCCTCCCCTGCGACAAGTCGAGCCACGAGCGATGTCACATGTGCAACGATTATTTCTCGTTCCGGAAAACACAAAATATCCATGTTTGATTCTATGGGTGATGCAGTCGTAATGCGCCAAATTTCTTTTCCTCGAACCAAATCTACTTTTGCATACGAAAAATTCTGCAATGTAAATCGCAGTTTTGAAGAAATTTTGCGGATACCTTGGGCTTTGGCGTGAATGAGCCCGAGTTCGTTTGTATACAGCGTTATGATTTTGGAATCTTCTCCGGACTGACTGGTTCGAAGTACAAATGCTTCGGTATGGTAAATATGGTGCATAAAATTATCTGAAACTAAATAAACGCATTCTTATCGTCGGTTCGAAGTTTTTCAATATATTCCATAATATCAATATCGAGACGCACTGCGTGTTCGATTATTGAACGAGTCGTTACAATACACACATCAAGCATACCTTCTTCAAAAACAATGTTTGCAGGAGCGTGAACTTCGTCATTGTTGCCATTAAATTCATAAAAATTCCTTGAAGCCCCAGTGAGCATGTCATACAAAATACGTCCCGCAGCTCCCACAAAAACCAAATTTTCATGAATCACATATAGTTCATTCCATGCCTTTGCACGAGCATCATCGTTTTTTTGCCATTGCGAACCTAATTCAATCGAACCATCAAATGCTTTGATTGTTCGCACAAGCGTATCCGAAAGCGCTGCAAAAAATCCTGTACCTGATTTCGCAGGTGGAATAAAAATACGACGAGTTTCGAGATGAACTTTGATCGGCGAATCAGATTTTTTGGCCAAATCGACATCACGTCGAAATCCCTCAATTGTTGCAAGTAAGTTTTTGAGTGCTTCGTCGATATCCTCACAATATTCTTGTTTTATTTCTTCTCCAAATTTTTTGCGTGCTTCAATCGAATCTTCCATACACATAATTTTATCGCACTAAACGTTTTTTTGAAAGCTTTAATTTTATTAGATTATGCTCACGTTGCACAAAACGCATTCCTTTAGTGCTTATATTTTTGCAATTTGAATTTCGTCTCCAGAAATAGTAATTTCTTTTGCGAGCACTGTCTTTTTTAACTCATCTTCAAAACCTGAAACTATTTCTTTTGAATTTTCTGGGAGCGTAAGCACGATTACGTCACTTGGTGTAAGTCCTTCTTTTTTGCGCAAATCCTGAATCGCACGCACAAGCTCGCGATACTCACCTTCTTTTTTGAGTTCTGGAGTGATGTTTGTGTCGAGTTCAACTTTTTGCTCTTCACCTTCTTTGATTACAAAGTTAACATCCTTAATATTTAATTCATCTTTAAGTATCAATTCAACATAGTCAATTGGTAACTCAATATTTGTAATTGTAATTTTTTGCAAAGGCTGACGTACAGGAAATTTTTCTTTTTGCCGTGCTTCCATTCCAAGAGTAACAACCATGCGAGTTGATTGCATTTTCTCTAAAACAGAAATATCAACCTCATTATTTTTTGGCCAATCGCAAAGATGCACACTTTGTATGTCTGAATTATTTTTTAATTTCTGCCAGATATCTTCTGCGGCAAATGGTGCAAATGGCGCGAGGAGTTTCGCGAAATTTTTCAACACAAAATACAGTGTTTGCTTTGCTTCCTTATCTCCATCTTTTATTCGGTCACGCGAACGACGCACGTACCAGGTCGACAAATCATCGACAAATTCTCGCATCGCACGCACAGGTTCGAGCAATTTGAAATTATCTAAATTAGTTGTCGATAATTCAATCAATTGATTAAGTCGTGCCACAATCCATTGATCAAGCACGTTGTTTGAATTTGAATAGTGCGAATTTTCAAGTTCAGTGTCGCGATATAATTCATAAAACGCGAGCACGTTGTAGAGTAAATTAAATACTTTGTTGTGCAATTCAGCCACCGTCTTTTCATCAAAGTTTTTGGATTCACCGGGTTGATTGACCGAATACATCCAGAGACGTAATGTATCAACCCCGTATTTTTCAATCATGGTCCATGGATCGACAATGTTTCCGAGAGACTTCGACATCTTCTTTCCTTTTTCGTCGAGAATGTGTCCGAGACAAATTACGTTTTTGTACGCCAATCCTTTGCCCATCAAAACGCCCACAGCATGAAGTGTATAAAACCATCCGCGTGTTTGGTCAATTGCCTCACAAATATAATCTGCGGGATATGCGACTTCTTTTGTGGCAAACGGATAATTGTCTTGAGCAAACGGCATCGCACCCGAATCAAACCAGACATCCATCACCTCTTTGACGCGAGTCATCTCAGAACCATCAGACGCGAGCAGTGTCACATTATCAATATATGGTTTATGTAAATCAAGTTCATAATTTTCGTTGTGTGGAATCGGAACAAAATTAATTTCTCGAAATTCTGCTGGTTGAATACGATTATTTTTGAAATAATCAAACAAAATTTCAAGCGAACGGGCTTTGTCTGCACCTTCGAGAGCAGCAGGAACTGTTTCAAAAAATATTCCATGCGTCACAATCAAAATTGTTTCATTTTGATACTTAGATTCAATATCATATAGAAATTCTGCAAAACGATTTTTGGTTTCGAGAAGTGACGAACCACCAAGCTTGGCGTCGTATGTATGTGCATGTGTTTCTCGATAATCAACAAATTCTTTGAACGGCTTACCATCAAATTCTCCGAAATCATATTCGCGAAGTCTGTTGTCGACCACAATTAAATCTGGGTTGATTCCCAAATGCTCGGCAGTGATACGCGCAGTTTCGCGCGTACGAATAAGTGGTGAACAAAAAATCTTTGTAATTTTTTTCTCATGAAGCATGTGTGCGGATTTGGCAACTTCTGATCTGCCCTCGTCGGTCAAATGATACGAATCATGATCGAGTGAACTTACCACACCGCCGTGTTCCATATGCTGGCCATATCCATGTCGCATTGCGAAATATTTATTTCCAGATTTTTTGGTTTTTGATTTCAATTCATCGACACCACCGATGACTTCAATTGTGCCATCCCCCGTCATCCAAATTGGAAGCGGTGTTCCCCAGTATCGCTCACGAGAAATCGCCCAATCTTTGATATCTTTGAGCCATTCGCCAAAACGTCCGTCACGAATGTAATTTGGTTCCCAATTTATTTTTTTGTTTTCGGCAATCATCACATCTTTGATTTCAGGTTTTGAAACATTGATGTACCACGAATCACGCGCGTAATATATGAGTGGAGTTTTGCAACGCCAACAGTGCGGATATGAGTGTTCGTATTTTTCTTTTTTGAAAAGTAGTCCTCGATGCGCGAGGTCTTTGATGATGTCCACTGCGACATCTTCATCTTTTACAAATCGTCCCGCGAGAAAGTCTGCGTATGACACAAATGTACCATCGAGATTCACCATGTGCTGTTTCGGTAATCCAAGTTTCGTACCGAGTTCAAAGTCATCTGCTCCATACATCACAGCTGTATGCACCACACCCGTACCATCCTCCGTCGTCACAAAATCCGCAGCATACACCTTGAATGCTTTTTCTAATTTTGCTTTTTGGTCATCAGCGATATTGTCTTTGAGATATGGATAGAGTGGTTCATATTCGAGACCGATAAGGTCTAAACCTTTTTTTGTTTCCAAAATCTGACTTCCCGCAGCAACCTTTTCGACCAAAGCTTTTGCGAGCCACAATTTACCAGCATCAGTTTGAACAAGAGCATATTCAATTTCTTTTCCAACGGCTAACGCGACATTTCCAGGCAATGTCCAAGGAGTTGTCGTCCAAGCCAGTATAAATGTATCAACTTGACCCACCACTTTAAATTTTGCCGTTACTGACAAATCTTTATCATCTTGATATCCTTGTGCAAGCTCGTGCGACGAAAGCGCAGTTCCACAACGTGGACACCATGGTACGATTTTGTAATCTTTGTAGAGTAAATCTTTTTTGTTTACTTCTTTAACGACATTCCATACGGATTCGATGTAATCATTGTGATATGTGACATACGGATTTTTTTGATCAACCCAATATCCGATGCGGTCGGTAAACTTTTCCCAGATGTCGAGAAACTGCCAGACAGATTCTTTACATTTGTCATTAAATTTTGCGATACCATATTCTTCAATCGCTTTTTTGGAATTAAGTCCGAGCGCTTTTTCTACCTGCAATTCCACAGGCAATCCATGCGTATCCCATCCGCCCTTGCGACGCACATTAAATCCCTGCATCGTTTTGTACCGAGGAATTGCATCTTTAAAAGCTCGAGCTTCGAGATGGTGAATACCAGGTTTGCCGTTCGCGGTTGGTGGACCTTCATAAAAAACAAAAGGATCCTTGCCTTCGTTTTTGGCGAGTGTTTGTGCAAACGTATCATTCTCTTTCCAAAATTCGAGAATTTTTTCTTCACGCATCGCACTTGCTGATTTTTTGTTTTCTTCTGACATATTGTTTATAAAATTAGAATTAATAAATTAAAAAATCCCGTCCTTAAATAATAATTACATTATTATTTAAGGACGGGATTCCCGTGGTACCACCTTCATTCCCCTCCGGTATTCCTTTGGGCTTATTTATTTGGGATTCTACTTACAAGCTTTGCTCATGTTCTTTCCCGAGCTCCGAGGTGATTACCCCATCAACGCTACAAATTCATATTACCAAATAAAACCCATTTGTAAAGAATATTACATTCTTTCTGGAACAGAAATTCCAAGAAGGTATAAACCATTGTGCATTGTTTTGAGAAATGCTTCTACGAGTGCAATTCGATATGGCGAAGCAATATCATTTTTATCGATAATTTGTTGCTGTGCATAAAACGAATTAAATGTTGATGAAAGTTCACTCAAATATGTGGCGATGCCATGTGGTTCGAGTTTTTGGTATGACAAAAGTACGACTTCTGGAAATCGATATAAATATTTTTCGAGCATTGTAGTTTCCCAATTTTCTGGCAACGCAAGCTGTGATTGCATTCCCTCTTTATGAGCCTTCTCTAGAATCGAATGCGAACGTACTGCAGTGTATTGCAAATACGGACCAGAATCACCTTCGAATGAAACGGATTTTTCTTCATCGTAAATAATATTCCCGCCGAGCGCCTGTTTGAGAATTGTGTATTTAATTGCTGCCACACCAACTTGATGCGCGATGATATTTTTTTGATCATCACTTAATTCTCGCTCTGCAATTTTTTCATGTACAAGTTCATACGAATCATTAAGAAGTGATTCACCAGTAATTACATTTCCTTTTCGGGAACTCATTTTACCCGATGCGAACCGCATCATACCGTGTGTCACATGCTTCATACGAGATTCATATTCAGGATGGATCAGCGACAACGCCTTTTGAACAACTTCCATGTATGGACCTTGCTCAATTGCAGTTACCACAATTGATGTATCGGGATTTTCTTGGGTAAATTTTGTAATAGTGAGACCAATCTCTTTTGCTTCGTATGTTGGAAGTCCTTGTTTTGTAATAAACACACGAGTATGTAATTTGGGATTATAATTTTCAGCCTTAAACACAACTGCTCCATCTGATTCTTCAAAAACTTTTCCTGTATTTTCTTGGACAACCTTTTTTCCAATCGGCGCCATGATGCTTTCAAAAAAATAACAATTCGGACTAAATTTCGTACCAAGTGTTTTATAAATTGTTTCAAAAGCCTCAAGCGTAATCTTGCGACCCCAGTCGTATATCTCATTTATACTTTCATCGCTTCGTTCATATACTTTTTTGTTTATTGCATCGATTTCTGCTTTCGCATTTTCGTCTGAATCGTATGCGGTAGATGCCTCGGTATAACACATACCGATATATTGTGCTTGTGCCTCAATTGAAAGATCTGTATCTCCTTTACCTTTTTTGAGTAAAGCCCAAATCGCTTTCGCAACATGAAGTCCCACATCACCTTGGTAATTCGCACGAATAACTTCCGCACCCGAATATTCAAAAATTCTCGCGATTGATTCACCAATTGCGTTTGTCATCAAGTGACCAATATGAAACGGCTTGAAAGGATTCGGATCAGTGTACTCCACCATCACCTTTTTACCAGATGAAGATTCATTACTTCCCCATTTTTGCGCCTCATGAATTTCTTTTACTGACTGTACAAAAAATTCTTTGGATAAATAAAAATTGATGAATCCCGGACCAGCCAATTCAATTTTTTCAATTTCATTTGGTTTGTTTTTCAAAAGCTCGTCAACGATTTTTTGAGCCAATTCTTTTGGATTTTGTTTTGCGCCTTTGGCACATGCGAGCGCGACGTTTGTCGAATAATCTCCGTGAGTTAATTCTGCCGGATGTTCAAGTGAAACAGTCTCGGTTTCAATGCCGAGATTTTGGAGTGCTTGTTTAATTATTTTTTCTAATTCGTTTTTGATATTCATTATTTCTTTCCTGTTGAACCAAATCCGCCCGTGCCACGCTCTGACTCACTCAGAGTATCAGTTTCCTCGATTTCTGCAATAGCGACTGGCAAAATCACGATTTGTGAGACTTTATCCCCGACTTCAATTGTATACGGTTCAGTACTGAGGTTTACGAGGTGTGTGTTGTATTCGCCGCGATATCCCGCATCAAACACACCACCCATTGTATGAAGTCCTGCTTTGGAAATACTTGATTTGTCTTTGACGATTGCCGCATAACCAGTTGGAAATTCAAGCGCTAATCCGTGCCAAAGACGATAGTGCTCGCCGGGTTTGATTGTCACCTGTTCCATCGCATACATATCAAGCCCCACATCGCCTTCTTTGGCATATTTGGGTAATTGCGCGCCGTCTTTTAATTTTTTGACTTTGAGTTTCATAATTTAAATTCCAAATTTATCTTTGAAATGATTCGCACCATCTATGTGGTAATCATACATGTAATTTGACTGCTTGTTTAGTTTTTCAAAAAAAGCCATCATTTCCATTTTGCCCCAAATCGGCAATTTGAATTTACGCGCGAGGGCTTCTAATTTTTTCATTGCTTCTTTGGCCGAGACAGGATCATTTACGACAATCACAGCTTCGTAATAAAAAGAATCACTTTCGAGTGGGACAACAAGCGAGAAGTATGCTCCGCCATAATTCGCACACAAATATTCTCGCACAGACACGACACCTTTGACATATCCGAGCTTTGCACAAAACTCAACTGATTCACTAAATTGATTTGATGCAAGTGCGAGTACAGTTTCGGTTTTGGCTTTGTGATCTCTCAGAATTATTTTTGAATCCACACCACTTGTAATTGTGATATCCGTAAATGAATGTGAATGCTCCCCCACAAACACGATAGTCGCACGCTTTTCACAGAGAATATTTTCTCCGGTTTCCATAAGCGTGTTTTTCATTTTTTCGTATTCTCTTTTTGCAACAGGGCCTTTGATTTCTACTTCGATCATTTTATTATCTTTTTTACTTCTGCGTACACCATACCATGAATCTCCTCGCGAGAAAGAATTTCTTTTTTGGGTGCACAATTTATCTGCACAAAATTATTTAATTCTTTGATTAATTTGAGCGCGCTTTTGCGAGCGTCTTCCAAATGCTTCGGATCACTTTCGTGTACGTCCTTTTTTTTACCTTTATATGCGCGAGATTGTTGACTATCACGTTTTTCAATAAGCTTGTTTACGATTGAAATTGGTAAACTCAAATAAAACACAACATCAGGGCGTGGAATTTGAAATACTGAATGCTCCATTGTGTCGAGCCATGTGAGAAATTCTCGACGTTCCTTTTGCGAATGTACTTTGCCACCTTGATGAATTTGATTCGCCGATACATATCTGTTTGCAATCACGACATACCCTTTGGCGAGCCATTCACTTATTTGTTTTTTGGATTCCCAACGATCAGCTGCAAAAAGAGCGGAAACGATTTTGGGATGTGTACCTTTGAAATTATATTTTTCTTCAGTGAGACACTCACCAATAAATTTTCCAAAAAAGTTTTTTTCATATTCAGGAAAGTCTACGGTTTTAACAGTGCGTCCCTCCTTTTTTAATCGTTCGGCCAAGAGCGCAACCTGTGTCGCCTTGCCCGATCCATCAGTCCCATCAATCACGATTAATTTTCCTTTTTGTTTTTTCATATTATTTATACAAAACTTTCAGGAATTAGAAATTGGTTTGCCAAATCTTTAATTTCATTTTTAATGGTTTCCTTTTTAGGCGCGTCGTCTTTATTTCGAAGTGTTTCGATAATTAATTCGGCAACGCGTGCACATTCAGGTTCTTTGAACCCTCTTGTTGTGATTGCCGGAGTTCCAAAACGAATTCCTGATGGATCAAGTGGTTTACGAGTATCGTTTGCAATCGCGTTCATATTGAGTGTAATTCCAACTTCGTCGAGAACAGTCTGTGCTTCTTTGCCTGTCACACCGAGCGAGCCAAACACATCAGCCAAAATCAAGTGATTATCCGTGCCACCACCAATCATGCGAACTTTTTCTCGATGAAAAACTGCCTCCATTGCTTTGGCATTTTTGAGCACTTGTTGTGAGTATTCCTTATATGCAGGTGTTAGTGCTTCACCAAATGCAACAGCCTTAGCAGCAATTGTATGCATATGTGGACCACCTTGAATTCCAGGAAAAATTGCTTTATCAATCTTTTTTGCAATCTCTTCACTTTCTCGTGTGAGAATTATTCCTCCGCGTGGACCACGAAGAGTCTTGTGGGTTGTAGAAGTAATAATATCAAACCCATCATCAAATGGATTTCGAAGGGCGCCACCTGCGATAAGGCCCGCAATGTGTGCCATATCGGCCATTGTGATTGCACCAACCTCCTTTGCAATTTCTACAAATTTTTTGTAATCAAGCGTACGTGAGTATGCAGAAAATCCTGCGATGATAATCTTTGGTTTCTTTTCGATTGCCACGCGACGCATGTCTTCATAATCAATCTCGCCTGTTTCTGGATCTTTCATTTTGTATGTTACAAAATTATAAATCTTTGCAGGCAATGTCATTGGATGTCCATGTGTGAGATGTCCACCATGTGCTAAATCCATTCCCATAACTGTATCACCTGACTCAAGCAACGCTGAATACACTGCGAGGTTTGCCGGCGCGCCCGAGTGTGGTTGCACGTTTGCAAATTTACAATTAAAAAGTTTAGTAATTCTATCAATCGCTAATCGCTCAACAACATCGGTAAATTCTTGTCCACCATAATATCGACGTCCTGGATATCCTTCAGAATATTTATTTGTAAAAATAGATCCATTTGCAAGAAGCACGTTTTTTGAAACATAGTTTTCTGAAGGAATAAGCTCCAAACCTTCGGCTTGTCTCTTTGCCTCACCTTCAATTGCATCAAACACTTCATTATCGATATGCTTACTCATTAGGATAAATATAGATTAGTGTTAATAGTTCGATTGTAGCATAAATGAGGTATAGCAAAAGGGCGGCAAAATCCGAAGGATTTTGCCGCCCTTTTTACTTTTAGTTTTCTATCTTTTACGCTGGTACAAAAGTGATTGAGTTACCCTTGTTCCCTGCACGACCGGTACGGCCGATGCGGTGCACATAGGTATCGTAATCATTCGGTATATCGTAGTTGATCACGTGTGTCACATTTGGAATATCAAGTCCGCGTGCTGCAACATCTGTTGCGATCAAAATATTGATATCATTTTTCTTGAATGCTTCAAGCGTGCGCATGCGTTCACGATTTCGTTTGTCACCGTGAATTCCCGCAACTTTAAATCCGCGAGTTCGCAATTCTGTTTCGAGTTCATCAACACTGCGTTTTGTTTCGCGGAAAATGAGAACCTTGTCAGAACCATCTTTGATAAGGATATTGTGGAGTACATCGATTTTTTCTCCTCGAGTTGCACGCACGATATCTTGATCAATGTTTTTTGATGTCTCGCCTTTTACAACAGAGAGGAACATTGGGTTTTTCAAATATTGCTCAGTCATTTTTTTCACTTCTGGTGAAAGTGTTGCTGAAAAGAAAAGTGTCTGGCGTTGTTCGGCACAATTTTTCAAAATGTAGAGCATGTCATCGCGGAATCCCATATCAAGCATACGGTCAGCTTCATCGAGCACAATATTTCCATACTGTGAAAGATCGAGCGCCTTGCGTTTTACGAGGTCAACGATACGTCCAGGTGTTCCAATTACAAAACTTACCCCACGACGAATTTCGCGAATTTGTTTTTCGATTGGCATTCCACCAACAACAGAAACTGAAAATGTTTGCATAAAGAATGATAAATCACGAAACTCAACTTCAATTTGTTGTGCAAGTTCACGAGTCGGAGCCATAATCAAAACTTTTTGTTTTTTGTCTTTGGCTACACGATCAATGAGTGGCAAAATAAATGCACCTGTCTTTCCTGTTCCCGTATTTGCGAGACCAAAGAAATCACGTCCTTCGATAATCGGGAGAATTGATTGATCTTGAATTGGTGTTGGATATACGAAACCTTTTTTTGCAATATTCTTTTTGAGTTGTTCAGAAAAAGGAAAATCTGCAAATTTGTGAATTGGTGTGTATGGCTTTTCTTCAACCTTTTCTGCTTTTTTGACAAAGCGAGCAAAGTCGATGCGTTCACCACGGAATCCTCCGCGACCACCACCACGATTTCCTCCACCTGATCGGCCACCTCCGCGACCACCAAATGATTTGCGTGGGCCTCCACTACTAAATCCTCCGCGAGAAGGAGCACTTGAACGTCCAGCAAAAGGAGCACGGGGTGCACTAAATCCACCAGATGAACGACCAGCAAATGCTGGGCGTGGAGAAGATGAATAACCGCCAGTTGAAGGGCGTGAACTAGAATGAGAACGTGAACTAGAACTTGAAAACGAGCGCTTGGCACCAGTTCGTGAACTTGAATGTCCAGAACTAGAACTACCGGAAGCCGGTCGCGCATCACGACGTGATGGATGCATATAATTATTTTGTCATGGAGTTACCCAGGTAAGTGTATTTTGGTCAGGCAATATAATGCGCGACAAGTATGTCGCAACACCCAAAAGTACACAGGGTTTAGCAACACAACAAATTAAACTAGATATTCCACAATCGTCAGTCTCGTTAAATAGTAAGTGAGATTGATATCACAAGATTAGCACGCCTCACAAGTTTTGTCAAATTGATTACAAACAAGCTTGTTTAATATATACTGTATTAATGAAAGGAAAACATGTAGACGAATCATATCTAGAACTCCTCGAACACCTTATTAATAACGGCAATGAAAAAACGGATCGTACCGGTACAGGCACAAAAAGTATTTTAGGGTATCAAATGCGTTTCGACCTCGCAGATGGCTTCCCTCTCCTTACAACAAAAAAAGTTCCAATCAAAGCAATCATCCACGAGCTCATATGGTTTTTGCGTGGAGATACAAATCTAAAATATCTTGCAGAAAATAATGTCCATATATGGGATGAATGGCCATACAAAGCATATTTGCAAAAAAATAATTTACCCATTCCAAAAAGTGACAGCGAGGAATGGAAATCTGGAATCAAAGAATTTATTGAAAAAATAAAAACTGATGAAACTTTTGCAAAAGAATATGGCAATCTCGGCCCAATTTATGGATACCAGTGGAGAAACTGGCCCACACCAAATGGGCAACATATTGACCAAATAAAAAACGTAATTGATCAAATAAAAAAATCTCCAGATTCAAGACGCATGATTGTGTCTGCGTGGAATGTAGCAGATATCGATGAGATGGCAAAAGCTGGACTTCCTCCATGCCATTGTCTATTTCAATTTTATGTAGCTGACGGTAAACTATCTTGTCAGTTATACCAGAGAAGCTGTGATACATTTCTCGGAGTTCCATTTAATATTGCATCATACGCACTCATGATAATGATGATTGCTCAAGTTACTGGTTTAAAACCAGGAGAATTTGTATGGACCGGCGGCGATGTACATTTGTATAATAACCATGTCGAACAAGCGCAAACACAACTCGCGCGCAAAAACGAAATGCGTTCACTTCCAGAAATGAAAATAAATCCTGAAATAAAAAATCTAGAGGATTTTACTATTGATGATTTTGAATTAGTTAATTACGATCCACACCCAGGAATTAGCGCTCCAATAGCCGTGTAACTTTATGATTATTTCTCTCATTGCAGCCATAGGAAAAAATAATGAACTCGGAAACAAAAATGGTTTGTTATGGAATTTACCTGCTGATATGAAACATTTCCGTGATACTACACGCGAGCATACAGTTATCATGGGACGTAAAACATTTGAATCAATTGGAAAACCACTTCCCCACAGAGAAAATATCGTAGTTACTAGAGACAAAAATTATTTTAAGTCTGGTATTACAGTTGTACACTCTCTCGAAGAAGCACTTCGTTTTGCATCTCTCGAACAAGGTAAACACTTTGAAGAAAAACAAGAAGAAACAGAAATATTTATAATTGGTGGTGGAGAATTATACAAAGAAAGTATTTCTCGCGCAGGAAAACTTTATATAACACACGTTGATGATTCTCCAAATGCAGATACTTTTTTCCCTACCATCGGGACAGAATGGAAAGAAATTTCTAGTGAGTCTCATGAACCAGACGCAGAAAATAAATTTTCATACTCTTTTGTTGTATACAAAAAATAACATAAAACCAGATATCTGCAGAAAAACAATTGACAATTAATTCCAATATGCGAAACTAACGCTATGATATTATCCGATACAAAAATTCTCGAGTGCGTCGAAAATGGTGAGATTGTTATTACTCCGTTTGATATAAAAAACATGGGTGGCAATTCATACGACGTCCACCTCTCCAAACATTTTGCACAATATATCGACAAAGAAATCGATGCAAAAAAACATAACGAAATACGACATTTCGAAATCTCAGATGAAGGATTTGTTTTGCAACCCGGACAACTATATTTAGGTGCAACGTTCGAATACACCGAGACACACAAACACGTGCCATTTCTCGAGGGTAAATCATCCACAGGACGACTTGGTATCGACATTCATGCCACGGCCGGCAAAGGTGATGTAGGATTTTGTGGATTTTGGACACTCGAAATCAGCACCTCAATCCCCGTTCGCATTTATCCAGGCATGCCAATCGGCCAACTCATTTACTACAAAGTTGAAGGCGAGGTAGAACGTTTGTATCACAAAAAAGCCAATGCAAAATATTCAGGACAAGAAGCACTACCCAAGGAATCCATGATGTGGAAAAATAATTTTTAAAAACACAAAAAACAAAAACCGCTCAAGTGAGCGGTTTTTGTTTTTAACGTTTATTATCCCTTGATTTCGATTCCTGCTTGACGGGCACTTCCGGCAACAATTTTCATTGCACCTTCAATGTCCTTTGCGTTCAAATCAGGCATCTTTTTCTCTGCAATAGCGCGGAGCTGAGCTTGAGTGATTGATCCAGCCTTTGAAATATTTGGCTTTCCAGAACCTTTTTCAATGCCTGCAGCTTTGAAAAGGAGTCCTGCAACCGGTGGAGTTTTGATATCAAAATCATAACTTCGGTCTTCGTACACACGGAGCACAACACCAACTTTGTCACCCAACATACTTTGCGTTGCCGCATTGAATTTTGTAACGAAATCTCCGATGTTTACACCAGCTTGTCCGAGTGCAGGTCCAAGTGGTGGCGCAGGAGTAGCCTTTCCGGCTGGTACCTGCAATTTAACTTTTTTGAGTAGTTTTTTTGCCATGTGATTATATAAATTGGTTAGTTTTTGTAGGTGTTAAACTCAGGTAGAAGCCGAGAATCTAACGGAAGTTATAATAACAGAAAAGTTTGTTTTAATCAATCCTTCTTGTCTTTTTTGAAAAGCAAGACTATTGCATAAATAACAAAAAAATCGATTAGAAGACCAAACATTAGATGTATTGATCTCCACGCATTATTTAGTGGTATCGTTGTTATTATCCATACTTTTGGAAAGAAAACGACTTTTGCGATATCAAACACGACACATGCAAGCAAACCCCAAGCTACAATTTTTTTTTGCATATAAATTACATCTTTTTAACCTGCAAGAAATCGAGTTCAACTGGAGTTTCGCGGCCAAACATTGAGACAAGTACGCGAACTTTTCCGCGGTCTTGGTCGACATCTGAAACCTTTCCTTCAAGTTCTTTGAATGGTCCGTCAGCAATGATAACGAGATCACCAACTGAAATGTTAATTGAATGCTTTGCAGTTTGTGTATCGCCCATTGTTTTAAAGAGTGCGGCAACTTCTTTTTGGTCAAGCGGGACGGGATTGACTCCAGCACCGACGAATCCAGTTACGCGAGGAGTGTTGCGCACAACGTACCATGAATCATCAGTTACAATCATGTCTACGAGTACGTACCCTGGATATACTTTTTCTTCTTGCTCTACGCGCTTCCCTGCTTTGATTTTGATTTTCTTTTCCATTGGGACAACCACATTAAAAATCTTGTCTTGCATTCCGAGACTTTCAATACGTTGTTTCAAGTTACGAGCAACCGCGTTTTCGTATCCAGCATATGTGTGAATCGCGTACCAACTGCGATCTGATGTAATTTCTTGTTTTGCCATATTATTTTTTCGGTCACCAACGCATTACGCGAAGGCAACTAAATAATTAATTAATAAAATTTGAAAGATAATTAAAAGCCCAAAAGTTTGCCGAGTCCGAATTGAAAAACACGATCAAATGCACCCAAAAAGTATGCGATAAAAAGCGAAATAACAATAACTGCGACTGAATACATAATTGCTTGCTTTCGTGTAGGCCAAGTAACATGTTTAAATTCTGCACGTGTTTCTTTGAGATATGTAGTAATGCTCATAGTATTATTATACTTAAAAATCCTAATTAAAAAGCCCTTGCGGGGCTTGTATTTATATAGTA
The DNA here is from genome assembly GCA_037130335.1 of bacterium. GTDB lineage: Bacteria > Patescibacteriota > Minisyncoccia > Phycocordibacterales > UBA9973 > CAITQP01. The sequence continues at coordinate 11,582 of JBAXTD010000002.1, read as the reverse complement.
CAGGATTGTGAGCAATATGTCAAAACAAGCAAAATGCCCCGCGTTTCGGTTTTACCGAAACGCGGGGCATTTTTAATCCCTTTTTTAAAACCCTAATATATTTCGTATGTAATCACTACATTCGCACTGTATTTATTTTGACCAGATGGCAAATTTGATACTGGTGACATAGCCACACCTGCAACACTCGATTTCATATCATATGCCATTGGCATTACCCCACCACTTGCGTCCCCGCTAAATCGTACGATTTTGCCGAGATGTACACCAAGCTGTTTTGCAAGTACTGTTGCTTTTTGTTTCGCATCATCAATTGCCTTTTGTTTTGCCTGTGCTTGCACTGCATCTGGATTATCAATAGAAAAATCTGGACCAGAAATTCCCGTAATTCCTACAGCACCCAATCCATCAACAATTTTTCCTGAATTATTTATATCACGAATTTTTACAGAAACATTTTCACTTGCGCGATATGAAATAATTTTTGAAACTTGTGATGAATTTTGTGGACATATTGTATTTGATCCACATGGAGTACTATATTCTGGATATGCGTTATAGTTTGTAGTTTGAATATCTTTGGTATCAATACCTGCGTTTTTCAAAAAATCCATTGCTTGATTGACATGGACACTTACCAAATTTTGAGCAATCGCAACTGTTTTGCCTTGAGCCTCAACAGTGAAATTTATTGTTGCCATGTCGGGTACTGCACTTGCATCACCTGCTCCAGATACATCGATTGTCGTCATCGCAGATGGAGCAACACCGACTGTTTGAAAAACCTTTACCTCATTTATGAATTTCATCATGAAATACAAAGAGAGAAACACCACGAGAATCATCAGCATTTTGCCCATTCGAAACAAATCTTCTTTGTTAAAAAATTTTTCCATATTTTTATTTATTTATATTAATTAATAATTATTTAAGCGATACAAGTTGTACATCAAATGTAAGCGTTGCATTTCCAGGAATTGGTCCGTATCCGTTTGGGCCATATGCAAGTGAAGCTGGGATTACAAGGTGTCTTTTTTCTCCAACTTTCATACCCAAAATTCCTTCATCCCATCCTTTGATAACCTGCCCTACGCCGAGCGTAAGTGGTAATGGTGCAACGTGTCCAAATGCTTTATCTGTACTTGAATCAAATGCTTTTCCATTATCAAACATTCCAGTGTAATTAACAGTGATACTACTACCTACTGTAGCCGTAGCAGTACCAGTCCCCTCGGTTGTTTTTGTAATTTGTAGACCACTTGCAGTTGTGATTGATTGATTCAAAACCAATGTTGGCAACACCGCAGACGCAGATGTAGCAGAAGTTTCAGTTACATTCTCATTGATTTGAGATTTTGTTTCAGTAGTTTCAAAACGTGAACGAACATAGATAATAATTCCGACAACAGCAAGCGCAACCACGAGCACGCCCAAAAGTAGAATTGTTTTTTTCATATTGTTAAATATAACACATTACTTTTTTAATAATAAAGCACACTATGCCGACCATCTCGCAAAAACTCCCGATGGCAACATTTTTTCATTATTTTCGGATACAACTAATTCACCCGATTCAATGTCACCACCATATTGATCTTTAAATTCAAGCAAATTATTTTTGAGTGTAACCGGTGAGTAACCTGCAGTGTATCCGTTTACAATCACGGCGAGTGGCTTATCCGAAAGCACAGCACTCACCAAATTCATTAGTTCGTAAAAATCGTTTTCAATTTTCCACACAGTCCCCTTTGGTCCATGACCAAAGCTTGGTGGATCCATAAGCACTACATCATATGTGTTTTTGCGACGAACCTCTCGTCGCAAAAACTGCAATACATCATCGGTAATCCAACGAATCGGTGCATCAGCAAGTCCAGAAAGTTCTGCGTTTTTGCGTGCCCACAATACTGATACTGACGAAGCATCCACATGTGTGACTTCGGCACCAGCTCGTGCACACACCAAACTCGCACCACCAGTATATGCAAATAAATTTAAAACCTTGATTGGTGTTTCTCGTATAGTCTTTTCTTTTTTTATTTTTTCCTCCAACCAACTCCAGTGAATTTTTTGTTCAGGAAAGATTCCCACGTGTTTAAACGATGTTGGTCGCAATTCAAACGTTAATCCGTGATACACAATGTTCCAGTTCTTGGGTAATAAATCTTTTTGCCACTGCCCTGTTTTGCCATCACGCACATATGACGCATGAGCCTTTTTCCAATTAGATGAAGGTAATGACTTTTTCCATAGTGCTTCTGGGTCAGGACGAGATAACACAAAGTCTCCAAAGCGCTCGAGCTTCATTCCTTCTCCTGAATCCAGGAGTTCATATGATGATTCTTTTTCTAAAATATGAAGCATTATTTGAGTATACCGATAAGTATTGCAAAAAGGAATAATGTACCGAGAAAGCCCAATACTGGATGTAATTTGTATAAAATAATATTAACAATGACCATAATTCCAAATGGAACATAGCCAATCGATGCAATTGAAACTGAAATTGTATGACTTATATTTGATAAATTAGACATGCACATATTATACCACCGGACGTGTATTTTGCATTACACACGTATCTGGTATTTATGTAATTCTGATATAATTATTGTATATGAAAAATATTCTTATTTTAATTATTCTCGTGGCATTAATTGGTGGAGGTTATTACTATTCTGTTCGTAAGCCACAAAACATCACTGCCGTTACAAATGATATAAATAATACAAAAAAAGGAATCATTGATACCACAAACAACAGTATCGATAGTGCAATCGCGAGTCTATTCAAAGGTGTCAGCGCATATTCTCCTGTGTACTATGTCCAAAATCGAAACTACGGAGTTTCAGCAAGTCAAAACATTTGTAACGATACGACGAATGCTGGTAGTGTCGGAAGTATTATTTCGAGTATTCAAAAATACACCAAATCAGTTTCGTGTATCGTCGCTACCGATTACCCTTCTCGTAGCTTTACTATCACTGCCCCATCCAAAGTAAGTACTGGTCAATATTTCTGCGCTGATCAATCAGGATTTGTGGGACTTGTTCCAAGTATTTCAATGTTTAGCACCTTCAAAGAAGGTGTGAAATGTAAATAAAATACAACAAATACAAAACGCGTCGCAAACCTTCGGTTTGCGACGCGTTTTGTATTTTACAATCTTTCAACTTCGGCTTCAGCAACACTATTGTTTCTAAAGTACAATCGAAACCCTTGTCGTACAAAAAGAAGAATAATCCACAAACATTCAGCAAATACAGGCGAAGCAAATGCAACAAAAATTGAAACGATAAAAATAGTCGGTGTTGCCAAACTATATAACGTAAAAACCTTGAGCGAGTGCGGTTCGACACTATCGTCGTTAACAAAAAGATTTTTGGTATACACATGCCGACCAATTAAATATTCCACGATACCGATCGCAGCAAAACAAGTCGCATACATAATGCATGCATCTCTGTTACCCACATGATTTCCAAATGTTACTGCCACAAACGGAAAGAGTGTGATAAAAAATAAAAGAGTTACATTGAGATCAATAATCCGACGATCGTATTCACGGATAAGCGCAAAGAGTCTCGTGTGAGACATCCAAAATCGCGACACAATCAAAAACGTAATTGTATACGTGAGAAACACCGGTAAGTGCTTGATAATATCAGGAAAAAGCGAGTGTGTAGTTCCCGATGGAAAATATGTCTCCATAATATTGAGTACTGGAAGCGTAATCGCAAATGCAAACACACTGTCTGTAAAATTAGAAAGTCGCTCCTTGGGCCAGCGAACTTGTTTGAGTGGATTAATTTGATTTATCATACCGAAATCATACTACTAAATTTTTCCCCGCAAGTCACGAAAATAAAAAACCCGACATTCATGTCGGGTTTTTTATTTTAACTAATTATTTCACGAGATATTTGTATGCATTCATTCCAAAAACAGAACCTACAATTGGTGCAAACAAATATGTGAGATTAAATGATCCAATACCAAATGCAACTGCTGGATTGAGTACTCCATTTGAACCCATAAGTGCTGCAATTGTGATACCGAGAAGTAATGATCCTCCAACGACTACCCCAGACAAATCACTTGGCGTTTTACCATACACAACTGATGCAATTCCAAAGGCGAAGAAAAACATTCCCAAACATTCTGCAATCGCGATAGTCCAATTATTTCCAACAAACAACAGTGACATTCCAACGGTTGTCGACACTACGAGAAGCGCAAGCCCAGCACCGAGGAATTGAGAGACGATATACAACAGTGCGTCTTTTGAACTAATTTTTTTGATAGACCATACGCCGATAGTAACCGCAGGATTAATGTGTGTACCCGAAACATGTCCGACTGAATATACAAAAAGCATCAATACGAATCCTGCGAGTACTGGTGTTGAAACAGGAAACTTTCCTGCAAGTGATAATCCAACTACTAATGTGAGTCCAAATGTTCCCAAAAATTCTGCAATATATTTTTTCATAAAACGATTATATCATTATTTAAATAAACGTAATATGCACTATTTCACCATCTGTCCCTATTCGGAGAGGAGGACCCCACCCACCAACACCGCTTGATACGAGAACATTCATTGTGCCGTGATTTTTGAGCCCATAATCATATCCTTTGTATACATATTGCGCCAAAAAATTAAATGGCCATTGTTGTCCACGATGGGTGTGTCCAGAAATTTGAAGTGATATCCCCGCCTGCTCGGCGGTCTCCAAATCACGCGGTTCGTGTTTGAGGAGAATTGAAGGCTTTGAAACATCTATGTCAATGGAATCCAAAACTGTTTTAAAATTTTCCTTTTGTGCCGAATGTGCATAATCAACTCCCACAATTTGCAATCCATCGATTTCAATTTTTTCATCTTGCAAAATATTCATGCCTAATTTTTTTATTGCATCTAAAAATAATTCTGCACTCCCAAACTCTTCGTGATTGCCTGTAATATAAAACGTTCCGAGTTTTGACGATAGATTTTGTAATGGTTGTGCAATGGCGTACGGATCTGGTGCGTGTGTACCATCGTACAAATCACCTCCGACAAAAATAATATCTGGCGATACTGAATTAATTGTATCTGTGACTTTTTTTGCAAAGCTCGCTTGATATATTGACCCCAAATGTAAATCACTCACCCACACTGCCGTGCGACCTCTCCATACCACAGGAAGGTTTGGTAATGAGACCTGAATCTTTTTTATAAAAATTTTCTTTGCATGCACGACTCCATATATCCCAAGCGCGATTGCGACAAAAAAGAAAAACACACCGAAAACACGGGCGTCAAAAAACATTCGTTTTGAAAAATCAAACAATACTGCGGCAAAAAATAAATACACAAACACCCCGGTCCATACAGCAGTTACCGTATACAATATCCGAACGAGAACATGCGAAACTTTCTTTTCAATAAAAAGCATCACAATAAATCCGCCAGACAAAAACATAAACGCGTACGCAATACTATGCTTTATTTGTATATCGCCTATACGAAACACTGAAACAAGTGCGCGATACGTTACTATATTTGCAGCAACAAAAACAACTGTTGTAATTGCAACAAAAATAATAAGTTGTTTTATAACTTTATGCATACTATATTATCGAAATTCCTTTCTAAACGGATGGAGATGCGCCGCGATGCCAATACCCGTTGCAATTATTACAAGATTTTTGATTATATATTGACCTTCGAGTGTGGGCACGAGAAATCGCTGCCATGTTTCGCTTGGTAGCAACACAAGCGGTCCAAACGTAGTAATCATATGCACAAGGAGAAGCGGGATCACAATACGCTCCGCACCACGAACGAGAAACAAAATACCAATGAGACATTCAAACAAACCAAATCCCAACAAAAATGAATGAAATGTAATAAACGGCACACTCGTTTCAAATAATCTCTGCACGAGTCCACTCGCAGGACTTAGTCCAATAACTTTCAATAATCCAAACCAAAAAAACACGACAAATAATGAAAGTCTCGCAGCTGGAATCGAAATTTTTCGAAAGAAAATAATTATACTTGTATCAAATTTTTTGAGTTTCATGTTGTTATTGTATCACCATATACAACAAAATATAACCATTATTTCTTATGTTCTAAATCGAAAGCACATTTACTTGTGCGCGAGTTTTTGGACCAAAAACTCCATATCCTGCATCACCAGATTTTGAAATTTTATATTTTATTTGAAATTTTTTTAATGCCGTCTGAGTTAATTTTCCAAAATTTCCATACATACTACCACTTGGAAATATTAGTTCCCCATCTTTTATTAGAAACTTTTGCAAGGCCGTAACGTCAGATCCATTCGAACCAAAATTTAATGTGCGAGTAAAAACATTTTTTGAGTTCGTTGATTGATTTACAGAATTTATATTAGAACCGCTCGGATTATATGAAATAGTTTTTGAAATCACCGGTGAATGATTTCCCGTCGTTGAGAAATATTCCACATACAAAGTATACGTTCCAGATTTATTAGGAAGTTGAAACGAACCTTTTGTACCACGTGCATAGGTTTGTATTCCAGTATTTGCAAAAGTTGAATCTAATGAAACAGCATAACCGTTGACGGTATTTGGGTCCGCATTCAATGTAAGTGCAACAACTGGTGACGTTGTAGTTACAGCACCATCGTTAATAGAAAAATCTAGATTTGAAGAATTATCCATCGCACGCGGATTAACAGCAATCACAGCATGACCCGTATGATTACTTACTGCAACTGGAAGTGCCGCAAAAAGTGCAGTTGCGCTGATGTTGCCACCGACACTCGTATCAGTACGTGGGTTTGTGGTCGATGAGTCCGACCATCCAGAAAAAGAATATCCACTATTTGGAACAGCAGTAACAGCAGAACCGTTAGCGCCAAGCGAAACGGTCTGCGGTGTTGTCCCATTTATTGAACCATTGGCACCAGCTGTGTAAGTAAGAGTAAAACAACCAAGACCTCCATCATTAATAGTCCAACCACGTACGCTAATCATACTTGCTCTCTGTGTAACCGAAGAACAGTAGCGACTATTACCTGCATCGAGAGTTACCAGAATACGTAAAGATTCTAGTGACCAAGCGGCCAATGTTGCATCGTAGTTTGCGGTTGAAAGCGTAACACCATCAAACATATTACCCATGTAAAGTACACCTGAGACATCCCATGTACTCAAAGATTGATTGAAGGCTGTATCGTGATAAAACATGCTATCCATATTTAATACATGAGATACGTCCCACGAATGTAAATCTTGATTAAAGGCAGTATCTCCTGAAAACATATTACCTGTATATGTGACTGTAGACATATTCCAAGCATTAATGTTTTGATTGAACGCTGCATCATTCCAAAAAATGGAATCCATATTGTTTACATGCGATACGTCCCACGAACCAATCGCGCCATTGAATACGGTCGCACCAGAAAACATTTGGTCCATTACATGCAAACCAGAAGTATTCCAAGAACTGATATTTCCATTAAAGTGTGTCGCATTTTTAAACATACTATTCATGTAATACACGTTTGATGTACTCCATGAGTTCAAAGACTGATTAAAAGCACTGGCATTTTGAAACATATAACTCATGTCAGTCACATGCGAAACATCCCAAGAATCAAGTGGTTGATTAAATGATGTAGCATTGTAAAACATCCAGTTTGCAAGTGTAAGCGAAGTTGTCGTCCATGTACCAATAGGCTGATTGAAAGCCATGGCAGAATCTCCACCAAACATAAAGCTCATATCAGTTACGTGCGAAACATTCCATGAACTAATGTCTTGGTTAAATGCAGTGTCGTTATAAAACATCCAATTCATCAAAGTTACATTCGACGTATTCCATCCAGGCATATTATTGGCATTCCATAATGGAGCATTTTTAAACATATAACTCATATCAGTCACTCCCGACAAAATCGGAACATCCACTGCAGTACTCGTGAGATTGCTTGCTCCTTCAAACGCATGGTTCATAAAAGTCCAACCGATTGTTCCCCATTGTTGAACGGTTAATATTTTTCTTCTATCTCCGCCGCCATTGAAATAAATTCCAGGGAAAGTTCCTGAGATTGAAACAGTGTATGTGCCCGGAGTTGCATACGTATGCGTAATGTTTCCAGTTACCCCGCTACTTGTAGTAGTATCTCCCCAATCAACATTATAATTATATCCACCACCTCTCGTCGGAATTGTGATCTGATTACTAGCCGAAGTTCCCGGATTGTCAGTTTTCCAAGTTGTAATAAAAGGAGTACTAGCTTCTACCGTCTGTGGTAAAAAGATAGAAACTGAAAAAACAAAAAAGACTGCCGTCAATAATAATTTGATAAAAGAAAAATTCCTGAAAAAGTTTTTCATAAAACTAATCATAACATCAAACAATATTAAATTACACTCTCAAAAAAAAACTGTTGTGAATTTCAATTCCCTATATGTTTTTTTATTGTCTAACTTTGACACCCTACGACTAAAGATTGGTTTTAATAGATTTATAATACTCTCTCAATGAACTGAATTTCCCTTCTCGGGTACCAAATATTGCAACCTCTACCATGTCAATCTTAAAATTACGTTTTGTGTCAATAAAATCTGCTTTCCATTCAGCAACAACAGTTTCTCCATCCACCCAAGTATTCAATAAAGTAAAATGAATATCTTTTTGTTCGCCAATAACTTTATTTACCCAATAAGCACGTATCTCATCATGGCCGAAATTTTTTGGTTCGTGTGGATCATCGTATGTGGCATCTGGCGTAAAGATAGTGAGAATAAGCTCTGGGTCTCGTTTTTCCCAAGCTTCTCCATAAATCATCAAAAGTTTCTGTGCTTGTTTTTTATCCATGTTGTAAGTATATAGAAGTATTTTTTTATAATAAATAATTTTACTTATATCCCCAGCAAATACACATGTCATGTTTTGTGGTTATAATGTCATCTTTTTTGTAGGCCATTTTATATGCGTTCTTCATGCTTATATCAAAATCTTTTCGTTGTTCTGCCGTAAGTAATGAATACATCGAGTTTGTTTTTATTAAACCAAGCGTATCATCTATATTGCGTTTTTCAATCGTAGGAATTTTTACTGTCTGAACATTATTAAATTTGGCTTTAATAAAAATATTTTTTACATATTCAATATCTCGCAGTTTTTGTGGAATTCCAGACCATTTATATTTCTTGTATATTTCAACACCAACTGGAGACGTATTATCAGTTCCAACTAACCAAGAAACAAGATATATCCCATCTTTCTTCAGTACTCGTTTTATTTCATTCATTGCCTTCATTGTTGCAAACCAATGAAACGCAGCGCCCGAAATCGCCATATTGAAACTTTCTTTTTCAAAAGATAATTTTTCTGCCGGAGCCGACACATAATTTATCGGCAAATTATTTTTCTTTGCACTCAACCTTGCTTCCTTGATCATTCGTTCATCAATATCGCAACCCGAAACAGAAACTCTTTTTAACTTCAATAACGGTTCTGTTGAATTACCCACCCCGCAACCAATATCTAGAATTGAAATTTTTTCTTTAGTTTTAAAATCAGAAACTAAAGAAGCTATGTGTTTATATAGTTTCTTATCTGGCTCACCACGATACTTTTTATAATTCTTTGCAAAAAGTCCGAAAGCATCTTTCATTTGTGTTTCTTTCATAATAAAAGTATATCAGGTTAGAACCAAAAAATCCCTATGGTTACGGGATATTTTAGTTCAATTCCTATTTGGGGTGCCTACAGGGATTTGAACCCTGACTAAGAGTTCCACAAACTCTTGTGCTAACCATTACACTATAAGCACCATGTTACTGGGCTTTTTGGTTGGCCAGGAAGCCGACCAAAAAGCCCTTACTTTATAACACATTTAAACAAGAAAAGCGAGAATTTTATTTTTTACAAAACAGAGCAAAATAAATTATAATCGAATGCTATTTATTTTTGCAGCGAGGATGAAATCATTTTCTGAAAGACCCTTGATTGCGTGAGTGGAGAGTTTGAGTAACACTTTGTCGTACAAAATTGTAATGTCTGGATGATGACCTTCTTGCTCGGCAATATCTGCGACAGAATTTACAAAATCCATTGCCTTATCAAAGTTTTTGAATTGAAATTCTTTGGAAATTACTTTGGCTTTTGCGTCCATATTCCAACCTTCAACTTCCATAATCAAACGCTGCGCATCTGGTTTAGAAATAGGCTCAACTCCCCCTTCGCACGCGACACATTTCATATCTTTTAGTTTATTCATATGCGTGTATTATATACCATTTCTACCAAGTAAATTTTTTGTATTTGATTGTGTAGTTAATATCACGCAACCACAAATATATTTTGCGCATAATATTTGTATCGCCATCATAGTGAAGTGGTCTGACAAATTTACCTTCGTTTACAAGTTTGCCAATCTCTGCTTTAAGCGCGGGACTTGTGACATATGCTGTGATTATCCATGGAGGGACGAAACTAAGCACCATTTCGTTTTTTATAAGTGTTGCTGGTTTTGAAACATGAATAATCACATCGTCAATTAAATATTGCACGAGATTGTGTCCACACGCGGCGAGATAATAACTGCTTCGTGCTTGACGTGGATTGATTTCAAAAATTTTGTATTTGCCATCTCGAGCATCATATTTGAGATCAAACTCGGCAAACCCTTGATACCCAATCTTTTCCAAAAATTCTTTCATTTTATACACAAGTGCTTCTTTGTATCCATGCTCATCAAAACCATTTACAAGCACTGTACAATTCCCTACACCAGTCGGTGTGCGTTCCTGCAATCCAATTTGTGCAAACGTCATAAGCTGTACCTTTTTGTCTGTACCGCAATAAAAAACTGCATCATAGAGTGCACAATCGTCACCAGGAATAAACTCTTGGATAATTAAATTGTCGGCATATCCTGAATCCTCAATTTTTTTTATTACTTTTTGTAATTCATCAAATGACTGGATTTTGTATACTTTGCTCATACCCTCGAAATGATGTTTGTTGTATTCCACACCATTGCCAGGTTTGAGAATGATTGGATACATGAAATCGTTTACTATTTCTGGTTTTTCTTTACACGAATAAATCAATGTCTTTGGAATTCCTAATCCTTCGAGCGGTTCGAGTTCGCTGTGGTATGCGTTATAAAACAAATCTTTTACGAGAAGTGTGTTTACAATCTCGAGGGTCGGATAATTAAACACAAATTTCGAATCGAGCACATCTTTGTTTTCGACAATCATGCGTACGTATTTGTCATTTGTCGCAATCAAAACAATTTTTTCAAACTTAGATTTGTTGGAATAATTATTTAACGCTTCGACAAAAACAGCCTTGTCAGAAAAATTTTCAACTTCGATAAAATTAATGATGTTGCTGTACTCCGTCACACCAATGAGTGCTGTGTTCATCATATCAACAGGAGTGTGATACAACTCATGAAAGCACCGCGCCATATAATACGCATTCGCATCCGAACCCAAAAGTAATACGGTGAAATTCATAACAATTTATTTCTTAAAAATTCTTGGCAAGCTTTCGTTACATTCGCACATGATTTCGT
>JBAXTD010000019.1:0-12910 GCA_037130335.1 bacterium | reverse complement strand
CAATACGCGCGGTCGGGGTTCTTTTCAAAATAATTCTTGTGATAATCCTCTGCAGGATAAAACTCACCGAGCGAAGTGACTTCGGTCACCACTTTGCCACCCTCGCTCGACGACGCATCGATTTCTGCAATCATTCTCTCTGCCTCAACTTTTTGTTCGGCTGTCGTGTAAAATATCGCCGAGCGGTATTGTGTACCCACATCATTTCCCTGTCGATTGAGTTGTGTCGGATCATGCGTGGCAAAGAACACCGTCATCAAATCCCGCGCATTAATAACAGTTGGGTCGTATTCAATTTTAATAACCTCAGCATGCCCCGTTTTGCCTGTACAAATTGATTCATACGTCGGATTTGTAGTCATCCCACCCGTATACCCCCGGCGCAACAGAAACAACTCCACGAAGCATAGTAAATACCGCCTCAGTACACCAAAAGCATCCACCACCCAAGACGATTGTTTCTAAATTTTGTGACATATAATTTATACTTTCTGGAAAACAAAAAGATGCTCGTGCGTTATTAATAAAAAATTTGCTTCTTTTGATTTGTTTACCCAAAAACCTGTTGCTTTGCAATTAAACTGCCTTATTTAAGTTAACAAATGCCTAAAAGCAAAAATTAACCACAAAACTATTCCCGAATAAAGAACGCCTACAACACCAATAATTTCAAAAATAAACCAAACCCATTTATTAGAAAGTGCTTGTTTTCTATATCCATGGTTTATAAATAATAGCAGCGAGCCACCAATTAGAATTACAAAAAGTAATTGATTTTGCGTAGATTCTAATTTAAGAATATTAGTTTGGTAAATACCTAATAAGTAGTAGGGCACAAAAAAACAAAGCAAAATTATTAAAATATTCAAACTAATTTTTTTAATCATATATTATTTCTTGATAATTAAAAATTTTCCGATAAGTCCTAATAATATAATTCCACTTAAACTTGATAATAGTATTATTTGATTCACACGCGCATTACTTCCGTTTGCGTTTGCAGTTAATGTGTCATCTATAGAAGTTGTAATCTGCTTATAATCAACTGTTTTATTATTTTTAACAACTGCTTGATTATAAACAATTTTTGATTGTATTGGAACTGACGTTGAAACTATACTCACAGCTGATTCACTTTTTAAAGTAGAAATATTTAACACACTTTGTTGATTTGTATCTATTGGTTCTTTTTGTGTCGGAGTTACGGCTTGCACATATACAAATCCATAACCACCAGAACTCCGATTTGTCGAAGTAATCATTCCTGTTGTATCTGACGTTGTGGTGGTTGTCGTAGTAGTGATAGTACTTGCTATCGTCGTGGTCGAAGTATCTGCTTCACCAAATGTTTCTGCATCAAAATTTATAGCATCAGTTGCACCAAGCACAGTAGTTGGTTGTAATACTTTGTCAGTAGTTCCATCGCCATTTGTATCTAGGTTTATTGTTGTCGTCGCAGTACTTACAATAATGTCTCCTATCAGTTTCGTCGTAACTGGGATTTTACTAAACACTTGTTCACTTGTTGTCTGATTATCTACAATCGTTGCATCAGTTACCGTAAACACACCAGTACCCGTACCTGCAATCTTTATTGTGTATGTTTGTCCATCATCTGTCGGTAAATATACAAATTTATGATCACCAAATATTTCGTAATCAGCATTTGGAATATTGTTTTCGGTGCTCACACCATCCGAAGAAATTCCAGTATGATTTCCGTTTTGATCTACAACATCAATAGAGAGCGGACTAAAGATTGAAATCGCTCGTCCATTTAAATTACATTTATTAATATCCTGAGTTATCAAACTATTAGAAATAGTACTTGTTGCACCAGAGACAATGTTTACGATTTGTTGTCGAATCCCGTCCTGAGACAACATCTCACCATGACTTGCCTTGAGTGCATAAAACTTATTTGAATCATTTATTGGCAAATTGGTCGAGCTCTCAAGTGGCACGGTACCGTCTCCGGTACTTTCGGTTTGTATTGAATACGTTTTTGTAAACAAACTAAGTAATGGATTATCATTATGATTTTCAGAAATTTTGGTAATTGTACCCGTCTTGCACCCATCAATTGCATACACATCGACACCAGCAGTGCGCATATCATAATTATCAAAGTCTGCAGTATGTAAATCTTGCGCATTATGCCATGCAAGCGCATTGAAATCATGATCTACGGTGAGAAAATTCGTCATATCATCAAAATTCAAATCAGTACTCGTCGATGAAAAAATGTGTTCATATACAATCTTTACAAAACTTCCTTTGTTTTTATAATATTCAGCTGTCGGGGCGAGATCGTATACCACAGGTAGATTTCTAGCAATCTTTTTCATTTCACTATTTGCCAAAAATAAATTCCCAAAATTATCACCTTCCAACAATGTCTTTATTGCTTTGGGCGCGCCAGTGTTTGGCACACCCACAAATACTGCTTTGTCGATATGATTATCTGTTGGATATTGCATCACATACTTTTTTACCAACAGTCCTCCCGTACTGTGTGCCACAACATCGACATTATCACTATCGGTCTGCGCTAAAATATCAGATATTTTTTGTTTGAGATTATCAATCGTAATATCACGTACTCCATATCGCCAATCATACGGGAAAACAAATAAATCTGTATTTTCTGTATAACCTTGATTTTGAAATTCATTAATTAAACTATTCGAATAATCATAAGTAAAACCAACAATTATTATTTTCCTTAATATATCTCCTAAAGCTAAACTACTATCTATTGGAGTCAGATTTGAATTAAATTGCAATGGATCCATGAAGCCATCTCCAATACTTGTGAGGTTATGTGGTAAATCAAGCCATAATTTTTCTAAACTTCCATCTGCTTGTCGTTGACTAAGCTCACTGCCGAGAACACCAGGTACAATGAGTACTGGAGTGCGTTGTGGAATCGCAGGATCGTGACGAAGCCATGGTATGAAATTCACGGTATCGGAAACGGAGTTTCCGATACCGTTTGTGTTTGATATAGCATTATATGGCCCAGTTTTATCACCCCACCAAACACGTTGCAGCGCAATAGGATCTACACCATTTGAATCAACCTGTACGCCAGTTTGATTACTACTTATCGTATTTTTTGAAAAGATATATGTATTGTTATTTGGAATTTCTACTTGTGTAAAAGCATGATTAATTTCTTGATCCACAAATACTTGTGCAACATATATTCCAATTACATTTGAAATAATCTGACTGTTATTAAAAGTAATTGAATTTCCTGGAGCACCTATATACACACCAGAATCAGCAGAATTTTTTATGATAGTAGAGTCTGAATTCAAAACTGCATTTGTGTTAAAAACTATTCCATCAAAACATCCGTCAATTGTCACCCCTTTTACAACAGCAGTACTTCCATTTTCCAACCAAATCCCCATACCATCTGATTCCAAATTTTTAATCGAACTATTCTCGACATCTAAATCTGAATTAGGTTCCATATCGATCGTCGCATAATCATTTGCTTGAAGTTGAGAATTTTTGACTGTAACTTGTGCACCATCACTTGCAATAATATTTGAATTATTTGTAATAACGCTATCAAATACAATACTCGACTCACCTATTTCATTAAATGAAATTTTATTTATATGTATCGGTAAACTCGGCGTACCCTGCGCACTAAAGCTTGCCGTATTCATGTCAAAACCGTTTGGGAAATTACCAACACCACTGAGTACCACACCCGGCTCCACTGTGACATTTTGAAATGGGTCTAGGCTAATATTTTGTATAGACAAAAAATATTTTCCATCTCCGTTTCCATATGCAAGATTTGCAGACAATCCATCGAAAGTTCTATCAATTCCAATACCATTAAACGTCTGATTGCCGAAATATGTATTTCCAGAATGAGTGAAATCAAGGTCTAACGAAATTTGCATCGGAACTTTATTGTTTGAAAATGTATTGTTTTCCGCATTCAACGAACCAGATTTTGCAAAAATTCCAAAATTATTTGCTGTAAAATTTGAATTAGAAACTTTAGTATTACCACTTGAATCTATCGCTCGCGTACCATACGTAAATTCACAATTATTAAATTCTGCTGAGCCACTAGATGTAATTGCAAACTCAACGAACTCATTGTTTACTGGCGACGAGTTTGCACCATCTCCGTTGTCATCACCACCAATCGTGTCATCTTTGAACGAAGTAAAATATATTTTGTTTCCTGGGTCACCAATTGCATCAACTTCTCCATCAATTTTTAATGAAGAGTTTTTATCAAACTTCACCACAACTCCAGGTTCGATTGTGAGTGTTGAAGCCGCAGACACATGTATAACTCCAGAAACAATAAATGGACCACTAGATGCGGTCCATGTTGTATCTGAAACAATATCAGAAGTAACAGTTGTGGCTGCGTATGTTTTATGTAATGGAAACAAAAATTGCGCACATAAAATTATTGATAAGAAAAACACTAACCGTAAGTGTAATTTCATAATAAAAATATTTTAACAATTTTTATTTTCAAAAGCAAAATTTCTTCGACGAGATATGCAGAAGCCCACAAGGATAGGCCAGGTGGGCTTTTTGCACTATTGTCGACCTTTATGTTTATATTATATCGGTCTACTATTTTTGACACAAGGGATAAGTTGTGGATTTCTTGAAATGAAAAAATATTTTTTGTAATTTATTTTTTTAAAAAAATATTTTCTAAAAAAATTACATTCGGTATTTTTTGTTTCGCCACTTGTCTGCAACTTTTGCGCGAGTGATTGAACGTTCAAGTTCTGATTCGAAATGTTCGAAGTCTACAACTTCTCCGTTGTCTTTCATTTTTTGTAATTCTTGTGCGCGAGCTTTTGCTTTTTCTACAACGTCATCAGAAATTTCAGATACATGTTCTGCAAAGTCTGCAAGAATTGCAACCTCATCGTTTTTGATTTCGATAAATCCACCGACAACTGCCATTGGAATTATTTCATCACCATTTTTTGCAACAATGTCACCAGACTTGAGCGCACATACAAGTGCGATGTGTCCTGGCAAAACTGTGATCTCACCTTCTGTAGTCGGAATAGTTACTTGATCTACCATTTCCTCGAGAACAGTACGCTCTGGTGTGATTATTTTAAGTTTTAATAATTTATTTGACATGAATATTTATTTCAAATTCTTTATATCGCACCTTTCATGTAGAAATCTTTTTCAGGCTTGTCATCGTGTTTACCTTCAAGAATTTCTTTGAAAGAACGGATTGTGTCTGCGAGTGATACGTATTGTCCTGGAGCTCCTGTGAATTGTTCCGCAACGAAGAATGGTTGTGAAAGGAATTTTTGAATCTTACGTGCGCGAGCAACCAATTGTTTATCTTCTTCAGAAAGTTCTTCCATTCCAAGAATCGCAATGATGTCTTGCAAGTCCTTGTAACGTTGAAGAATACGTTGAACTTCACGAGCTGTTTCGTAGTGATCTTTACCTACGATATATGGATCAAGAATTGTAGATGATGAGTCGAGTGGATCAACAGCTGGATAAATACCAAGTTCTGAAAGTGAACGGTTGAGCACAACAGTTGAGTCTAGGTGAGCAAATGTTGTCGCTGGTGCTGGGTCAGTAAGGTCGTCGGCTGGCACGTACACAGCTTGCACTGATGTAACTGATCCTTTGTCTGTTGAGGTAATACGTTCTTGCAAATTTCCCATTTCTGATGCAAGAGTTGGTTGATATCCCACCGCTGATGGAATACGTCCGAGAAGCGCTGATACTTCAGAACCTGCTTGTGTAAAGCGGAAAATGTTGTCGATGAAAAGAAGCACGTCTTTGTTTTCTTCATCACGGAAATATTCGGCCATTGTGAGACCTGAGAGCGCAACGCGAGCACGAGCACCTGGTGGTTCGTTCATTTGTCCGAACACCATGGCTACCTTATCAAGCACGCCTGAATCTTTCATTTCGTGATACAAGTCGTTTCCTTCACGAGTACGTTCTCCAACTCCTGCGAATACTGAGTAACCTCCGTGATTACTTGCGATGTTGTGAATGAGCTCTTGAATAACAACAGTCTTTCCCACACCCGCTCCTCCGAAGAGTCCCACCTTTCCTCCTTTGAGCACTGGACAGATAAGGTCGATAACTTTGATTCCTGTTTCTAGAATCTCAACTTTTGTTGCTTGTGCTGTAAATTCTGGAGCCTTGCGGTGAATTGGAAGTCTCTTTGTTGTCTTTACATTTTCTTTTCCGTCGATAACGTCTCCAAGAACGTTAAAGATTCTTCCGAGTGTGTCTTTTCCAACTGGAACTGAAATTGCAGCGCCTGTGTCTGTGACATCCATTCCACGTGCAATACCGTCGGTTGTATCCATCGCAATTGCGCGAACACAGTTGCCTCCTGTGTGGTATGCAACTTCAAGTACGAGTTTGCGATCGCCGAGATTTATCTCAAGCGCGTTGTGAACCGCCGGAAGATTTCCTTCGAATTCAACGTCGACGACTGGCCCAATGATTGTTTTTATTTTTCCTTTCATATATTTTTCTAATAATTTAATAATATTTTAAAATTAACTCACACTTGCCATTCCCGCAGAAATTTCTGAAATTTCTTGAGTAATGTTACCCTGACGGGCTTTGTTAAATGATAGTGTCAGTTCATCAATCATTTCACCTGCTGCATCACTTGCGTTCTTCATTGCGAGCATTCGAGCAGAGTGTTCTGAAGCTGTTGATTCAAGTATCATTTGATACATTCTCATCTTCGCAATCTTTTCAACTATGACACTCATTAATGATTCATAACTTGGCTCAAATGTGTAATCTACTTTTTTGTTTTCGGTTAAAGAACTTTTTTCGTTTCGATTTACTTCTTCTGTGAGTTCTTCTTTTAATTCTTCTTTTTTCACTGGAAGCAGTGTGTGTATGCGTGGAGTTTGTGTCAGCGCTGATACGAAATCCGTGTAAGCCACCACCACCTTGTCATATTCTTTTTTCTTATATAAATCGATGATGAAATTTGAGATTGGTGAAATGTTTGAAAGTGCTGGCTTATCTGAGAGATCATTAAACGACGCAACAATCTTTTGTCCCAATCTTCGAAGTGAGGCTTCCCCTTTACTTCCGATTGAAACAAAATCTATTGATTCACCAGTGTGAGCTTTTAGAAATGCGATTGTTTTTCGAGTAACTTGAGAATTGTATCCTCCACAAAGAGATCGGTTTGAAGTGATAAACACAACAAGTGTCTTTTTTACTTCACGAATTTCTAGAAGTGGGTTTGTTGATTCCTCAACGTGCTCTGCAAGAGATTGGAGGACTTCCCATGAGTACATTGAGTATGGTCGTGAAGAAAGTGTAGCAGAAATTGCGCGCTTCATTTTGGATGCAGAAACAAGCTCCATCGCCTTCGTGATTTTCTTTGTGCTTTTAACACTCTTTATTCTTCTTTTTATTTCTTTTGTTCCAGCCATTTTAATTATTTATTAAAACCACTCTTGAAACTTTCGATTGCAGATTTTAATTCTGCTTCACCGTCTTCTTCCCACATTTTCTTTTCGCGAACCTGCTTCATAAATTTCTTTGCGTTTGTTTCTACGTAATCAACAAGTTCTTTTTCGAAGCGTAAAATATCTACAACTGCGACATCATCAAGGTAACCCTTTACGAGTGCGTATAATGCAACAACTTGGTGTTCAACAAGAATTGGAGAATATTGTGGTTGTTTCAAAAGTTCAACTGCGCGACGTCCACGATCGAGTTGTTTCTTTGTTGCTTCGTCGAGATCGGAACCGAATTGTGAGAACGCTTCTAGTTCACGGAATTGTGCAAGGTCGAGTTTCAAAGTTCCAGCAACTTTTTTCATTGCTTTGATTTGAGCTGATCCTCCCACACGAGACACTGAGAAACCAACGTTTACTGCAGGACGAACACCTTTGTAAAACAAATCAGTTTCCAAGAAAATTTGTCCATCAGTAATTGAAATAACGTTTGTTGGAATGTATGCAGAAAGGTCTCCAGCTTGAGTTTCGATAATTGGAAGTGCTGTAATAGAACCTCCGCCGTAATCTTTGTTTTTGCGACATGCACGTTCGAGAAGACGTGAGTGGAGATAAAACACATCTCCAGGATACGCTTCACGACCTGGTGGACGTCGAAGAAGAAGTGAGATTTCGCGGTATGCTACAGCGTGTTTTGAAAGGTCATCGTAAATAATCAAAACATCTTCACCTTTGTCCATAAAATATTCTGCAATAGAAACTCCTGCGTATGGTGCGATATATGCGAGCGCTGCAGGATCTGATGCTCCAGCTGAAACGATAGTGGTGTATTCCATTGCTCCTCCTTCGCGAAGACGAGTTTCGAGTTTGCGAAGTTTTGAATCTTTTTGTCCTATTGAAACATACACACATTTCATGTTTTGACCTTTTTGGTTGAGGATGGCATCGATTGCGATTGCAGTTTTTCCTGTTTGACGATCACCGATGATAAGCTCACGTTGTCCACGTCCTACCGGAACAAGCGCATCAATTGCTTTGATACCCATTTGCACTGGTTGATCAACTCCTTGGCGAGTAATAACTCCTGAGGCCACGCGTTCGATTGGATAGTTTTTTGTTGTTTCGAGTTTTCCTTTTCCGTCGATTGCTTGACCGAGCGCATTTACCACACGTCCAATTACTGCATCACCTACTCCAATTTCAAGAATTTTTCCAGTTGCCTTTACTTCATCACCTTCTTTGATTTTTGAATATTCACCCAAAACGATGATACCTACAGTACTTTCATCAAGGTTGAGCGCCACACCTGTCTCACCTCCTGCAAATGTCACCATTTCTGATGATTTAATGTTTGAGAGACCAGACGCACGAACGATTCCGTCGAACACTTCAAGCACTGTTCCAACGTGTTCTGTCTTTGCATCTTTGGTAAAGTGTGCGATTTCGTTTTTTAAATTTTCGATTATCAGATTTTTTGTAGACATGTTATTTAAGTAATTGGGTTTCTAATTGGTAAAGCGAATTTGAGAGTGAATTGTCGACGACTGTATCTCCTATTTTGATTTTCATTCCGCCGATAAGTTTTGAATCAATCTTTTCTTTTATCGTAACTTCGTTTGCTTTGTATTTATTCTTTAACGCTTCGCTTAATTCTTGTTTTGCTTTATCGGTAAGTGGAGTTGTTTTTGTTACAGTCGCTTCGAGTATATTGTGTTTCTTATTGTATAACGCACTATACTCGGAAATTATTTCATCAAACTGCGATATCAGATTTTTCTTTACCAGATATTGTGCAAAATCTTTGAGAGATTTGTTTGATTCATTCTCTGCCACCCCATCGGTAGTTTCGAGCAGAATGTGCGCTAGATTTTTTAGGTCGACTGATTTCATAATAACTTCGTTATAAATTACGCTTTAATTTTTGTGATACTATCTTCTACTAATTTTGTATCGATTTTTTCTGACATGTTATCTCCGAGTACTTTTCCTGTTGCAGCAACAACCAAAGAAACAAGTTCTTTTTTTGCATCGTCCAACATTTTTACTTTTTCACTCTCAAGTTGTTTCTTTCCGTTTTCGAGAATTTGTTTACTTTCATCTTGAGCAGCTGCAAGAAGTTGTGCACGCTTTGCTTCAGCATCCTTCTTTACATCCTTCATTATTGTTTGAGCTTCAGCACGAGCATTTGCGAGAGTCTTGTCATATTCTTCTTGTTGAGCTTTCAAGAGTTCTTCTTGTTTTTTTGCATTATCAAGTCCGCCTGTGATTGTTGCACTGCGTTCATCCATCAATTTTTTGAGTGGCTTCAGCGCAAAGTACCAAAGCACTGTATAAATAAGTGCGAAATTTATCGCTTGCGCAATGATTGCGTGCCAGTCTACATGAAATGTTGAAATGATTGAATCCATAAAAATATGTATTTAAAATTAATGATGATATCTGCAATTTTGCAGTATCGAAGATTCAAAGTTTTACAACCTTGAATCTTCTAACTACAAAATTATTTGATTGAAAACGCGATAACGAGAGCGTAAATAGCGACAGCTTCAGCGAAAGCAGAAGCAATAAGCATTGGAACAAGAACTTTGTTTGCTGCTTCTGGATTGCGTCCGATTGCTTCCATAGCCTTTGCACCAATCATACCGATACCGATTGCTGGTCCAAATGCACCGAGACCGATTGCCAAACCTTTTGCTAATGGTACTAGATCCATAAAAATAAATTATTTAATTAATTGCTAATGGCGACCTTGTTTTCTTCAATACTATTAATGTTTGAAGGCGTATGATGTGAATGTTCCTCGTGCTCGTGTTCGTCGTGGTCTTGTGAGGCAATCGTAAAGTAAACGAGAGTGAGCATTGAAAAAATAAGTGCTTGAATGAATCCAACGATAATTTCTAGAAAAAGAAATGGTATTGGAAGTCCGTATGCAAATAATGCACCCATCGATGCAAGCAATACTTCACCGGCAAATACGTTTCCAAAGAGACGGAACGAGAGAGATGCAATTTTTGCAAATTCTCCGATAAATTCAAGTGCTCCCACAAAAAACATAACAGGAGCTTCGAGAAGAATCGTTGGCTGTTTTTTTATCTTGGTAGCAATACTACCAAGCGCCTTTAGATTAACATATTTATTGAATGCTTTCCATAAACCAATCACAATAACTCCAAAAATATTTGATCCAATCACAGACACGAGCGCGAGCATGAGCGTTGTATTGATATCTGCAGTTCCTGATCGCAAAAATGGGACAAATGCTGAACCATCTGCGCCAGTTTGAACAACTCCAAATCCTCCGAGCGGCAAAATTCCAAGCCAGTTGTTGATTATGACAAAAAAGAAAATTGAAATCGCAACAGGAAATACTTTTTCGGTAGTTTTGCGATTGCCAGTAATTTGATCAGCCAAGTTTAGACCGCCCTCGAGAACATATTCAAAAAAATGTTGAATCTTACTTGGAACCTTTTTCATTTTTAAACGAACAGCAAGAGAAAGTATTGCAATAATAATTACTGCAACCCAACTTGTAATAAGTGAATTCGTAATTGGAAATCCGTGCCAAACCGTAATTGGTTCTGCATAGAGAGTGTTTTCGTGTTTGATTTCAGTAGAAACAGGTATGGCAACTTGCACAGTAGTATTAGTTTGTTGAGTTGTTGTTGCTATTTCGTTCATGTTCTTTTTTTTCTTGGTTAATTACTTTTTCTATTGCATTCATATACTGTCTGGCTTCTTTCACTATTCCAAATATCGAGCACAGAAATGAAAGCGTTATCGTTGCAATAAAAATAAGCGGTGCAGTGCCAAATTTACCATCAAGCCATTTTCCGAGGAAAAGACCGACGAGAATTGGTCCGGCAATCCATCCAGACATTCGCACAAATACAATCAGCGAATCTGCCCAATAGGATTTTTTGTTATTTTCAACCATATCATTCGCGAGCGATTGCTCGCAGTGTGCGTGCGGTAGGAATCGAACCTACGACCTCTGTCTTATCAGGACAGCGTTCTACCACTGAACTACGCACGCAATATATATTTAACTCCTTGTCTTATCAGAACAGCTGATGACTCATCACGTCTGACGAGACGTTTCTACCACTGAACTACGCACGCTTTTTTACAATAAAACGAACCCAACTCGGGTCAAAAACACTATATCAAATAAATCGATTTGGAGCAATAAAAAAGCCGTACATCCAAAGATGCACGGCAAATTCAATAAAATCTGTTATTTAAGTAATTCTATGATTATATCATTCATGGTCATTCTAATAACCAAATCATTTTTGAGCTTATCTCTAAGCTCTAAATAATTAAATAATCTTAAATTATATGCTTTATACAAGCCAAAAGTTTCTCTATCAAAATCTTCGTATATTTTTGTCTCAGTGATTGAGGACTCAAAAATATGTGAATATTTCAAAGATGATATTCTTCTTCGAGCTTCCTCGGGAAATAAAATAAGGCATTTTCTTGCTTCAAAATATTCTTTGAATAGATCAAAATCAAGCATTTCGGGTTCAAATACATCCTGTTTGAGACTTGTAATGAGATATTTATCACCATCTCTCAATCCTAAATTCAAAGCATCTTTGATTAGATGTACTTGTCTATTGTTTTGCAATAATAACACAGATAAATATTTTTTTTGATGTTCTTTAAAGCTAAAAAATATTTTTAATGTTTCGGGTTCAAAGATACAAACACACATGGATATTATTAATACTAACATCAATATTATCCCTACAAACACCAGTGCGTGATCTTTCGATGAAAGAAAGGACATCATACAGTAAAGAATTACCGCAATTACAAATACATGGATACCAGCAATTTTTATAAATTTGTCTCGTGTGTAATATCGAGACGCCTGACTTATAATAAAGTCATCAGTCAAAATTTCATTTTTCATATCGATTATTTAATTTTTAAGGAATAGTTTTTTCGAATTTACTTTACACTAAAAATATAGTTTGTCAAAAAACAAAAACCCACACTTTCGTGTGGGTTTTTGTTTTTTGAATATCGAAATTAAAATCGGCGTTCTTGTGGGCGAGCTTCTGAAACAGTAAGCTTGCGTCCTTGAAAATCCTGATTGTTGAATTTTTCAATAGCTGCCATTGCGTCTGCATCGTTTTCCATTTCTACGAAACCGAAGCCTTTTGAACGGCCAGTCATTTTATCCATGATAATAGTAGCAGAAACGACAGGTCCACATTGTTCAAAGTGTGCCTTGAGGTCTGCATCTGTTGAAGAGTAAGGAACTCCACCAACGTATAGCTTTTTTGCCATAATATTGCATTGTGCGCAAAATGCGGCGCACGCGCGAAACTTGTAAATGAGAACTTCGATGTTCCCAGTAGCGCGTTAACCGTAACCTTCCCTGTAAAACAGAGCGCACACGAGGAAACTAAACTACT
>JBAXTD010000018.1:0-13178 GCA_037130335.1 bacterium | reverse complement strand
TTTTTTGATAAAATACAGCGTATATGAAATCATTTCTGAAGTGGGCGCTTTTGCTTACGGGGTTTATGCCACTTGTGTATTCGTCTGGATCATTATTTCCATACATCTTTCCAAAGGGCTTGTATTTCCGGGGACTTATTTTTGTTGCAGTGGTAGTTTTTTGTATTACATGCGCCGCAAAAAAGAATTTTAGAGATGAAATGATTGCAAAAATATCATCTGTTTGGAAAAATTCTGTATTTAAATGGATGACGTTTTTTTATGGAGCACTGCTACTGAGTACTATTTTTGCGTTTGATCGATATATGGCACTGTTCGGTAATATTGAGCGAGAGGAAGGCTTCGTCGGTTTATTCTTTTTCTATATATTTTTTGTATTAATTACGATTTTGTTTGAAAAGAAAGATTGGTTGCGATTTTTTGTCGTAAACATGCTTGCTGGTTTAGTACTCTTTCTCGTAGAAGCATCTCAGTTTTTTTTGCAAAACAACGCTCGCCCTGGTTCATTGACTGATAATCCAATATTTTTGGCTACGTATTTAATATTTGTAATTTTTTCTGCTGTGATGGTTTATCGTGCGGCAAATAAAAAAAACAATACGCTTGTAATGTCAGCAAGTATGGTTTCAATCATAATTTCTTTGGTTGGGATATTTATGACACAAACTCGAGGAGCGTTACTTGGAATGTTTTTTGGGTTAATTGTAGTATTTATATATTTTGGTATTGCAAGCAAAAACATTATTGTATATAAAAATATCTCTCTCAGACGGCTTGTTGTGTACTGTATGGTTGTAGGTGCTGTGTTTGTGGCAATCTTTGTTTCTACACGACATTCAAGCGTTTGGGCGCATATACCAGGCCTTAATCGTGTAGCATTGATATCTACCAATGATCCCACAACGCAGGCTCGTTTTGTTAATGCTGGTATAGCTGTCCATGCAGTAGATCCACGCGAGGTTGGGATTACTCGAAGTTTTTTTGGATGGGGATGGGATAATTATATTTATGCATGGCAAAAATTTTATAATCCAAGATTGTTTTCGTTTGACCAAAGTTTGTTTGACCGAGCGCATGATAAACTTTTGGATGTACTTTTGATGTCAGGAATTTTGGGTATTATTACATACCTTGGTTTGTGGTTTGTATTTTTTAGAGAAGCATTCAAAAAAGGAAAAGAATTTTCTTTGGAAATTGCCATGTTTGTTTTTTGGGGGATAGCGTTCTTTCTCCAAAATTTGACGGTATTTGATACATTAGTTACCTTTATTACATTTTATGCAATATTTGCTTATTTGATTTATGAAACAAGAGAAAACACAAACACAACCATCACCAAGTAAATTAAGCGTTGTAATATTTTGGATTTTGTCGATAGGGACTGCATTGTTTACATGCGTGGCATTTTTTTATTGGACGGTTGTGCCATACATGCAATCAAGTCAATATTTGACTGATTTGCGTGAATCAATGGCTACAGGGAATTATGCATCACTAATTAACGATGATTTTATCTTTAACCCAGATAGTAACGTGGAAGGAATTTTGCGTAATGATTTTTTGAGACAGGCTACAGGATACTATCAACAAAACGGATCAAGTAAATCAACTGAGCTTATCGATAAAGCTATATATGAAATGGAAGATTATTTACAGAATCATCCAAGTTATTATACGTATATATTGAGTTTGGCAGATGGGTATTCACTCAAATCTGAGATTACAAATAACTCACAGTATTTTGCAACGTCTGAAATGTATTTCAAAAAGGATCTTTCACTCGTATCAAATAGACAGGATATTATCTATTTGTATGCAATAGGTCTTTTGCAGCATGGTAGACAATACGAAGCACTAAAAATAATGAGAAATCTGGTGGCTGCAAATCCTGACGTTATAACGATTCATTATGAAATGGCTAATGTTTTGATGTTCTTTAATAACCCTGTGTATTATGATGAAGCATTCGCAGAGTATGATTATACCTTTAATGCTCTCGGATCTTCACCTGATTGGATTGCTGGTAATGGTCCTCGTTTGAAAGCTGCGTATCAAATTTTTCTCAAGTATTTTTACACAAAAAATGATTTTAATAGTTTTTATAAAGTTATGACTAAACTTTCAGTTCTCGACCCAGAGCAAAAGAATATTTATGCAAATATTCTTGCATATATGGACGCAAGTAATAAAATACCAGTGCTCAATATAAATAGTGGTAATTAATCATAATTGATATCGTATGCCAAAAATTTCAGTTATTATTCCTGCATACAAAAACACAGACTTGGTGTACAGGTCTGTTGGAAGTTTGGAAACTCAGACAATTAAAGATTTTGAAGTTGTTTTGATAAACAATGGCTCTCTGGAAGATGTCGAAAAAATCTTTACCTACTTTAAAGATAGAAAAATCCTAAACATCAAATATCTACATATAGAAAAAAACGAAGGTATTATGCACGCCTATAATTTTGCGTTGAAAAACATAAACACAGAATTTGTTGCATTTTTGGATTCTGATGATGAATATTTTGATTCAAAATTAGAAGAACAATATAATGTTTTTTTAAAAAATAATACGGTAGACATTGTGGCTTGCTTGTGTGAAGTTGATAAATTTGGAGTGAGATATGTTTCGATGAGAAACAAGGATTTTAATAGAACTCTAAATTCCAAACAAGCAATTGATGCTTTTTTGGAAAATAATTGGTCTTTGATTCCGAATACTTTGATGATTAAAAAAAGTTTGTTTGATAAAATTGATTTTGTTTTCGATGAACGTTTCAAAGTGGCAGGAGATATCGATCTCGCAATATCAGTTTTGAAAGCCGGAAATTTTTATGGAATATCTAAACCTTTGTTTAGATATTATATCCATAATGACAATACAAGTGGTTTGACTTCAAAAATTAAATGTTTGGATTCTGCAAAAGATCAGGAGCTTTTACTTAAAAAACATCTTGATATATATAGTTTTAGTAAGAAAATTTATGCACAGCAAATCAAATGGATCGGTGTGCTATATTTTTTGGGTGGAGAGTTAAACAAAGGGAGAAAACTTATGTATAAAGCATTGTCAATTCATATAAACAAAAAGAATATTATGACTTTTGTTTTGTCGCTTTGTGGATATGAGATTTTTTTAAAAGTTTTTATGTATCGAACAAAAAATGCTAGATAATACGTAGTCATCTATTATATGAAAAAAACAAATGCAATTTTGGGTTTAATAAAAAATTATGATTGGGTTGACCTCGAACCCTTTGTGTCTTCGTTGAAGCATAGTGGGTATAAGGATAAAACAATTTTTTTCTATAATAATATAGACGACGATACTCTCAAAAAGCTCGCAAGTCACAATATTGAGCTTATTAAATTTGAAGAAAAATTTCCGTATTTAGAGGAAAAATACAGTAAAGATATGGGAATTCTTACCAAAGATTTAGTACTGGAAAAAAATTTCTTCTCGTTTCGGTATGTGGTTTATTATCTATTTCTGAGGAACTCCACTCAAAATTATGAAAACATAATGCTTACTGATATACGAGATGTGGTTTTCCAAAAAGACCCTTTTGATTTTGAAATCAATGGTAAATTATGTTGTTTTTTGGAGTCGGAAGAATGGCCAATAAAAAAATCTGAACACAACGCTGTGGGTATTT
Organism: bacterium; assembly: GCA_037130335.1. Taxonomy (GTDB): domain Bacteria; phylum Patescibacteriota; class Minisyncoccia; order Phycocordibacterales; family UBA9973; genus CAITQP01. The sequence continues at coordinate 9,519 of JBAXTD010000018.1, read as the reverse complement.
TGAAATCTTATAGCAAGGAAGAAATGGATAAGATAGGTGATAATCTTATTGCCTGCGCAGGTACAATCATAGGTTCTGGGCAAGAAATGAAAAATTATGTAACTCTTTTGTTGGAAGAATTTATTAAACTCAAAAATAAATTTGCTGACGATCAATTTATATTTAATTATCTTCTTTGGAATGGAATGCTTCCAAATTCTGCTACATTTAAAAATCATTATTCTCCGGTTTTGACTTTGGGTTATGAGAAAAAAGTATATACAAACAAAGCAGGTCAAATTACAGATAGATTCGGCAAAGTTGTTAATACAATTCATCAATACGACAGACATGGATTTACACAATTAAAATATGGAAATTATGTTTTTAAATGGCGTTCAACAATAAAATTTATAAAAATAACTATATACAAAAAATTTGTGTTAGGTTATATTAGAAAAATTTCTCCCGCTATGTTTTTTAAAATCAGAGCATTTATCAAGAGAAAGAAAAAATAATATGTCCAATCAAGATAAAAAAGATATTGTTATATGCTACAGAATATATCCAAAGGTTTCTAAAGACCCGGTTATTTTTGCTGATGATAAATTTAAATTATCAGAACTTTGTCTCAGATCCTTTCGAGATTCACTCGGCGATTTAAATTTTAAAATGAGAGTTCTCTTGGATAATTGTCCAAAAGAGTATGAAGAATTATTTAAAAAATATTTTAATGAAAAAGATTTGGAATTGGTTAATTTAAGTGGGGTGGGGAATTACGCTACTTTTGGTAAACAAATTGATTATCTTCTCGAACAAAACGATAGTGAATATGTATATTTTGCAGAAGATGATTATTTTTATTTACCAAATACGTTTATCGAAATGCTTGATTTTATGAAATCAAGAAATGATGTGCATTTTATTTCACCATTTGATCATTTGGATATTTATACTAGATCACTGCATGATTATAAGGTTCAAATGGCCTTCTCTAAAAAAAGACATTGGATGTCGGTCGGCTCAACCTGCCTGACTTTTTTGACAACCAAAAAACTGCTTAGAAAAAATGAAAAAACTTTCAGAAGTTATTGCAAAGGTAATCCAGATGTTTCGCTTTGGTTTTCTATAACAAAAACTAAAATTTTTAATATTTTCAATCTTATTAAAAAAATATTTACTTCAATATTTGAATGCTATGTGTTGGCTTGTACTTGGTTTTATACACCTGCTCAAAATATATTTTCTCCAAAATACAAAATATGGACACCGGTACCTTCAATAGCACTTCATCTCGAAAGTAAAACTGTGTCACCAGCGGTGGATTGGAATAAAGAATTTCAAAAATATTTATAATATATGGCCTTACTAAACATTGTTGTATTAAATTATAATAACTACGAAGACGCAAAAGAGTGTCTAGATTCTTTGAAGTACATAGACAACAAAGACATATCGATCATTGTGGCTGATAATGGTTCTAGAGATACATCAACGCACGATTTACAAAAAGAATTTCCTGGGTTTAGGTATGCATATAACCAGGAGAATAATGGCTTTCCAGGAGGCGCTAATTTTGCAATCAAAGAGGCTATTAAGGATAAAGATTGCGAATATGTATTTTTGTTAACCAATGACACTGTTTTAAAAAAAGATTCTATTGAGAATTTTTTAAAAATTGCTAGTAAGGAAGAATATAAAAAGTTTGGTAGTTTTCAGACACAGATGGTGTGGTATTACCATAAAGAATTATTGGATTCCGCTGGTTTGGTATACAGTAATAATAGTTTAGGTTTTAATCGAGGAGGATTTGAATCGATTAAAAATTACCAAGAAGAAAAAGAAATTCTTGGTTGTTGTGCTGGTGCGTGCATATACAGGAGAGAGTCTATTGAAGAATTAATTAACAAAGACGGTGAATTTTTTGATGAAGATTTTTTTGCATATTACGAAGACATGGATGTTTCGTTTAGATTGCAATGGCGAGGTTGGCGAGCACTTTATTTTCCAGAAGTAGTTGTTTACCACAAAGTTTCCAAGACTTTTAAACAGGATCCGTCACAGAAAGTGTATTTGGGTCAGCGGAATAATATCTACGTTCTTTTGAAAGATTTACCTCTTAGTTTTGTGCTTATAAATTCAATTTTTATTTTTGTTGCTCAGGTTGGATTATTTTTTGTAAAGTTTTTTCAAAACAGGGAAGATCGGTTTGTGGTGATTAAAGCCAAAATTGATGCGTTACAGAAATTCAAAAAAATGAAAGATAAAAGAATGAAAATCCAAACAAATATGGAAAATTGGAAATATATGAAAAAATTTATTGTCTCTAAGTGGAGCAGAAATAAACCTAAAAATATTTAATATTATGAAAATACTTCAAGTAAATAAATTTTATTATCCAGTAATCGGCGGGATCGAAACAACACTCAGGCAGATTACTCAAGGCTTGTCGAGTAGACACGATATGAATATTTTATGCTGTACTCGCAAAGGTTCATCATCGGTTGAAAAAATTGATACTGCTAATGTGTATCGCACTGCAAGTTTCGGAGTGTTTTGGGGTATGCCTATATCTTTAGATTTTTTTAGAACCTTTAAAAAGGTATCACAAGATGCGGATGTGATCGTGTCACATTATCCATTTCCATTATTTGATATTGCTCTTTTTCTTTACCGACCCCAAAAGCCACTTGTCGTACACTACCATTGTGATGTGTATCGACAGAGAATGGTGATGCCAATTATTAATTTTTTTGTAAATTTTTCGTTACGCAGAGCAAAAAAAATAATAGTTGAGAGTCCAAATATTTTGAACTCGTCACCGACTCTCCGTGCATACAAAGATAAATGTGTCGTTGTTAACTGTGGTATTGAAAAAGACCGTTTTTCGTCTGTCTCAAAAGAAAAGATAGAAGAATGTAAAAAAAAATACGGAGATTTTGTGCTTTTTGTCGGTAGGTTGAGTCCATACAAGGGGGTGGAATATTTAATTAGAGCAATGAAGGATATAGACAAAAACCTGGTTATTGTTGGCGACGGAGAAGAGAAAGAAAAATTGATTGCTCTCTCTCTGGAATTGGGCCTAGAAAATAAAATACATTTTATTTCGCATCAGTCCTTTGAAGACTTAAATACTATGTATTGCGCGTGTTATATATTTGTATTGCCTTCGATTTATAGAAGTGAAGCATTAGGACTTGTTTTACTTGAGGCCATGTTTGCTGGTAAGCCCGTTATTTCTACGGAATTGGGGACAGGTACATCATATGTAAACATGGATAATGAAACAGGTTTTGTTGTGCCACCGATGGATTCAGAATCTTTGCATACTGCAATAAAGAAAATTTATTCAGATAACGATTTGTATAATCGTTTTTCCAAAAATGCACACGAGCGTGTGGTCAATCATTTCAATATCGAGGATATGACTAAAAAAACTAATGATGTGTATACGTCAGTATAAAATTAATTTTTTAAGATATCATAGATATCAGTAATTATTTGTTCTTTTAAAGCTACAAGCGTAGCCAAATATACACCAGAAGACAACAAGATGGTGAGATATAAATTAACAAATTTTTGAAGAAAAATAATTGAGATTGTTAATGCAAGTAATGCGATTACTGTCTTTTTTAATTCAAGATTTATTTTTGTTGAATTATTTTTTTTGAAATCAATAATCAAAAGAACATTGATTAATGTCTGAGAAATAACTACAGAAAATACCGCACCATACGTTCCAAGAAATGGTATCAAAGAAAAACAAAGTACAAAGTTTGTAATTGCTCCTATGATAATAAAATGCATTATTTTTTTCTGTTGATTTTGTGCAAACAATACATTACTCAAGATATTTCCTATTGAACCAGTCACGAGAGCTAAAATCATTATTTTAAATAATGGTGCTGATTGAATATATTGTTGTCCAAATAAAACAGTGATAAGTGGAGTACCAAGGATGATACCGCCAATGACAAATGGTACTGATATTAGTATTGTTGTTTTTATTGTTTTGCTCGTTAGGCTATTTATTTTACTCGGATCAGTTTTTGTAAGTCTGGAAAAAATAGGTAAAAGTGCCGTGCTTAGCAATGCTGGTATGATATATACGATTGGAAGTATTTTTTGCGCTGCAGAATAAATTCCAATTTCTGTGTTTCCTCGAAAGATTCCGAGAAATACTGTGTCGATGTTTGACATGATAATTCCAAAACCAGAAATGATAGCAATCGGCCAAGCTTCTTTTAGAATAGGGAATAGATAATTTTTGTTGAAATTTTTTGTTATTTCTAAAAAATGAGAACGTAAAGAAAAATACATTATCGTTGCCCCAAAGATTGATCCTACGAGATATGAATCAATAAAGGAGAGAGCTGTGTGGCTACGTGATATGAAAATAAAACCTGAAATAACCAAAACTATCGTTGCGATTAGTTTGGTAAAAGCTTCGGTTTCCATTTTTTCGAATGCTCGATTTATCGAAAAACCAAATTCTCGTATACTGTCGAGCAAGAGGATGATAATTGCAATAGGTAGGAGTGATTTTATTTCACTTGTATTTTTTACAAATAAAGCAAAGATAGAAAAAGCTATGCACGCAATGAGAGATAATATTATTTTTAAAAAGAAGCTTGTCGATATGTATTGTTTTCCATCTTCGTTTTTCTTTGCGACTTCTCTCGTGAGTATGGAATTAACTCCAATATCTGATATTGTCGCAAATATTCCAATGAGTGCTAATACATATGAAAATACACCCCACTCTGAAACTCCAAGTGTACGAGCTGCGTAAATAAAAATAAACAATTTCAAAACTCTCATTCCGACTTCACTTACAAAAAGCCAAAAAGTATTTTTTATAACTGTTTGTTTTTCGCTCGAATTTACAAAAAGAAATTGTTTTATTTTTTTCATACTATTCGGATTTGAAAATTATTTGAATTGTTTTTACGATAATATGAATATCTAGTAGTGTGTTTCTGTTTTTGATATAAAACAAATCATATTCAAATTTTTGATTTGATTCATCGATTGTGTTTGCATAACGAAACATTATTTGTGCCCATCCAGTAAGTCCGGGTGTAACCGTTTGTCGCATAAAGTAATGTGGAATGTTTTTCTTTAAACTCTCAACAAATTCCGGACGTTCTGGTCGTGGGCCGACTACAGACATTTCTCCGCGAAGTATATTGAATAATTGGGGGAGTTCATCAAAATGTGTTTTGCGTAAAAATTTTCCAAGTGGGGTTACGCGAGAATCGTCTTTTTTCCACCAGGTCGGAGCATTTCCTGTACTGTCAGGGTTTTTATCTTTTTCGCTATACATGTTGCGAAACTTGTATATTGTAAAAAGTTTATCGTCACGACCGACTCTTTTTTGTTTATAAATCGCAGGTCCGCGAGAGGTAATTGGTATGAGAATAAAAAATACCAAAAATAATGGTGAAAAAATAATTATGCAAAAAACTGAAAAAAATACATCAAAAATTCTTTTTGTTGTTTCGTAAAAATTTTTATCTGATTTTATTTTTTGAATAAACCATTCTTCTTTGATTTCTGATAGAGGAATCTTGCCGAGTAAGTTTTCATAAAATTCTGTTAAAAATTCTACTTCAATGTGTTGTCCGAGTAATTCATACAATGTTTTTGTCGCCAAGCTGTTGTTTAAATATGAATTATCAATAAGGATAAGTACTTTATTTTTGTGAGTGCCTTGTGCTGATGAGATTGATTCTGTTTCAGAATGTAATTCCACGGTGTATCCCAGCTGAGGATGTTGTTTGCAGTGATCAATAATTTCCTTTGAAAGTGGTGATTGCGAAAAGAGCGCAATTGTTTTTTTGTTGTTTTTGAGTGAGAGAATTTTTGCGACAGAGAGTCTCCATGTGGAATCAAAAATTATAAAAAATAGTGAGAATACTAATAAGTTAATTTTTGGAGTTAGTTTAAAAAAACTGCCAAACATATAAAACATACTGATTGATAAAAAGAAATTTAAGAAAAATGCGATTATGAATTTGCGGATGTTTTGGGGTGTAATTTTCCAACTTGTATATGAATACAAATCCACTGCATAAAATACAAAAAGCCAAAGTACCAAAAGTACACTAAATGGTTGTATGTGCAAAAAAAGTGCATTTTTGAATGAATTTGGTTCGTAGCGCAAACATATCGTTAAAGCAAGTGCTGCAAAAAAAATTGCAATATCACCAAGAAAAACTATGTGCGATTTGTACTTTTTTAGTAATCCATGAATCATGGTTCTAGTATGCCAAATATTGGCAAAAAAGGAAGCTTTTGAGGGTATGTGCGGTCTGACTACTTTTATATATGGTTTATTTAGTATATGATTTCTGTATGACACTCAAAGATTATATTAAAAAATCATACATGATTTTTGTATATAAACGATTTGATACACAGAATGATTGTTGATTCTGATAATGAAGCAATGAATGTACTTCTTGCAAATATTGACGATAATTATTTGTCGCAAGTATACAAAGATCTCGGACTTACAGAACCTACTGGTAGTTGAATTGCATGATTGCGGATATGTGTATCCAAGTGATGCCCCATATCTTTTGTGTGTAATGACAAAAAGTAAAACGCTCGATGAATCCGAGAAAGTCATTTCAAATATTTCAAAAATAATCTATAATAGTAGGTAATAAATAATAAACAGCTATGTATGCAAAACACTTCATCACAATGCTTCTCGGATTAGTACTCATGGCTGCGATCGGTCTCGGGTTTTTGGTGTGGGTAAATTATTCAAACCATCGCGACCCACTCGCTGGAATTACACCGGCAGTTACAAATGGGAGTTCTTCTAAGGCTACTGTACATAGTAAGTAATTTTGACTTTTATTTCATTTTGGGTTAGTATGAATTTGCCGTAAAGAACATAGGCACTGGGGTAAAAACCAGAGAAGCCCTATGGAATGGTCGATGAGGACTTTTGTCCTCGGTAACGGCTTAGGCCGTTTTTTTTATTTTATAAACGAAAGATATATGGCACTTACAAAAAACAAGAAAAAAGAAGTTGTTGCCGAATTGGAAACACTTCTTGCTGATTCAAAGACAATTGTTTTTGTTAACTTCAAAGGTTTGACTGTTGGAGCAACAAACACATTTCGTCGTGATTTGAGAAATGCAGGTGTGGGATACAAGGTTGCAAAAAAGACTTTGCTCACTCGCGTGTTGGATCAAAAAGGTTTGAAAGGGACTATGCCAGAAATCAAAGGTGAAGTAGGTATTGCATTTGCTGCAGATTTACTTTCTCCAGCTCGTGAAGTATTTACATTTTCAAAAGGAAAAACAACACCAACAATTGTAGGAGGAGTTTTTGATGGAGAATATGTAGATGCAGTTCGCATGATGTCAATTGCAACAATTCCTTCACGTGAAGTTCTCTTGGCACAAGTTCTCAACATTATCAATTCACCAATTCAACAATTCGTTGTTGCACTTAGTGAAATTGCTAAGACTAAAACCGCGTAGGTTTTGTTATTATTAAAAAATATAAATTACTATTATGGAAAAATTTAAAGATTTGATCGAAAAGATTGATGGTTTGACTGTTCTTGAACTTCACGAACTCGTAAAGGTTCTCGAAGAAAAATTCGGAGTTTCTGCTGCAGCTGTCGCTGCTGCACCAGCTGCCGGAGCAGCAGCTGCTGAAGAAAAAGATTCTTATGGAGTAGAATTGACTTCTGCAGGTGAAGCAAAAATCCCAGTTATGAAAGTTGTTAAAGAAGCTCTCGCACTTGGTTTGAAAGAAGCTAAAGACCTCGTTGATGGCGCACCAGTTATGCTTAAAGAAGGCATGAAAAAAGCTGATGCAGAAGCTCTCAAGAAATCTCTTGAAGAGGCCGGAGCAAAAGTTACTTTGAAATAATCCGCAGGATTATTTCAAAGAACTTTTGCGGAGGTGCAGAATTTGTCCCACATGGACAAATTCTGCCAGGGAGCAAAAGTTACTGTTTTTAAAAACGCCCGGGTTTCGGCTTTGCCGAAACCCGGGCGTTTTGCGTTTTTTGAAACTCTAGCTTATAATCGGCGCATGTCTACAGATACACTAGGTTCAATTTTTAACTCTCCCGCTCGAGTCAAAATTATGCGTTTGTTTTTACTTAATCAAGAAAATGTTTTTGTTTCATCTGCAGTTGCGACACGAAGTAATGTTTCCTCGACAATTGTGCGTCGCGAGCTCGCAGTACTTTCAAAGTCTCATTTTATAAAACGAAAAAAAGAACGACAGAATGGAAAGATGATTGAGGGTTGGATGTTTGATCCAAAATTTGAATACACCACATCACTTACCAATTTACTTTTTGGAACTGAATTTGTCGACAAAGTAGAACTTGCTCGTAAATTTAAACGTTCAGGAAGAATTAAATTATTACTGCTCTCTGGGGTGTTTACTCATACTACAAATGCCAAGCTCGATCTTTTGTTGGTGGGGGATAATCTCCGCCGTCCTGTTGTAGAACGAATCATACGTTCGCTCGAAGCAGAAATTGGAAAAGAAATTTCATACGCTGCATTTGAAACGGGGGAATTTGTTTATCGTGCAAGTATGTATGACAAGCTCATCCGCGATGTCATTGATTTCCCTCACGAAACTGCAATCAACCAAGGTTCACTTCTCGAGCAAGTTCCACAAGTCGCAGTGTAATCACGTAGATCCTGAGCTTGTTTGCGTACGGGTCGCAGTGTAGGAGTTTATCCACATATCTATTCCATGTGCCTTAAAAAGCGGTATAATTAGATTGATAAAGGAGTCGAAACCTTTTATCAATCTTATTAATAGTTAGTAATAAAAATAAATCTTCTTTCCGTTAATTATTTTACGGATATGGAGTAAAAGGCACTATGGATATTTTTAACAGTTATGGAAGTGGATTCCAAGGTTCATTGTATGAGATTTGGGGTAGCTTTCTTCATTTTGTTCCAGGTTTTCTTTTTGCAATAATTCTTTTCATTATCGGATGGATTGTAGGATCAGTTATTGGAAAGGCAGTTGCGCAAGTTATTACATCTCTTAAGATTGATAAAGTTCTCGAGGGTGCTGGTGTGGATGATGTAATGACCAAAGCTGGGCTCAAATTAAATGTTGGTGGTTTTATCGGTGGACTTGTTAAATGGTTCATCATCGCAGTTTTCCTAATGGCATCGCTTTCATTCTTCCAGCTTACTGCTGTAACAATGTTTATTCAAAACGATATCATTGGTTATTTGCCACATGTAATCGCAGCTGCACTTATTCTCATAATCGCAATTGTTATTGCTGATTTCATGGGTAAAGTTGTTGCTTCAAGTTCTCGTGCTGGTGGTCTCCGTTACGCAGGATTTCTCGGAACACTTACTCGTTATGCAATTTATGTATTTGCATTTATTTGGGCACTTTCACAACTTCAAATCGCTGATTATTACATGAGTGTTATTTTCACTGGACTTGTAGCAATGCTTTCAATCGCTGGAGGACTTGCATTTGGTTTGGGTGGACGTGATGCTGCTGCACGTGCGATTGAGAAA
>JBAXTD010000017.1:0-13542 GCA_037130335.1 bacterium | reverse complement strand
CGTTAACCGTAACCTTCCCTGTAAAACAGAGCGCACACGAGGAAACTAAACTACTTCCCAAAGAGTATCACATTTCAAACAGTAAGTCAAGCAATACACAACATATTTTAAATATTGTCTAGAGTATGTGCGCTACAACACAAAAACCTTATGTTGAAATTTCTACCCAACGCTGGAGACCGTATTGATCTTTTTGAAACAAAAAATTTTCAAATCCTTGCGAGACAAGGATTGATTCGATTCTCCCCACTTGATCATCATCGTGTTCTACAAAGACCATGTATTCTGATTTCAAAAATGATTTAATGTCGTTAAAAAAAGATTCAATAATTTGCATTCCGTTTTTTTCTGCAAAAAGTGCACGGTGTGGTTCATACGCAATCACGGAATCTTGTGTAATATTACGAGCTCTATCAATATATGGCGGATTAGCAAGTATGACATCGTATTTCACAGGAGTATCTAGTTCCTCAAATATATTCGAAACAAATATTTTATACCGATCTTTTGCAATGTTGTTTTCGTTTAAATTTTTTTGGATTTGTACTACCATAGATTCATCAATATCTGCAAAATCTACACGTGAATTTGGAATATGTGTTAATACTGCAATACCAACACAACCACTTCCAGCAAACATATCGAGCACATGAATGTGTGCATCGCCAAATTTTTCTTTGATTTTTATTATTGCCTTTTCAACCCAGTATTCAGTTTCCACTCGAGGAATCAGTGGTTTATATTCTAAGCCAATACGCGCACCGAGAAAATTTGAAAAGCCGATAACATAATCTACCGGTTCCCCTTTTTCGATACGAGCAACATCAATCAAATATTGATCGGATTTTACTCCATTATATTTTTCTTTCAACAACCACTCAAACTCTTTAGTCATCTGCTTCATCTCCCAATTTACCTTCCTCGAGCGCAGCGACAATTTTGTCCATCTTGCCAGCCATAATTCCCGGAATATTTGACCATGACTGTCTAATGCGGTGATCAGTTACGCGATCTTGTGGATAATTATATGTGCGAATTTTTTCACTTCGGTCTGCAGTACCAACTTGAGCTTTACGTTCAGATGAATATTTACTTGCCTCCTCTTGCTCTTTGAGCATGGCGACTTTTGCAGTCAAAATTTCCATTGCTTTTTCACGGTTTGCGAGCTGGCTACGTTCACTTGTCGAACGCACATCGAGACCTGTTGGCTTGTGAATCAATCGTACTGCAGTCTCAACTTTGTTTACGTTTTGTCCTCCCTTTCCACCACCGCGTGAATATTCCATTTCGAGATCGCTTAGATTGAGAACAAATTTAATTTTTTTGCGAATCGGCAAAACCGCAACCGTGATTGTCGATGTGTGAATACGTCCGTTTTTTTCTGTGTCAGGAATACGTTGAACTCTGTGTGTTCCAGTTTCAAAACGCATTTTTTTATACACGTCCTTTCCACGAAGTTCAAATGAAGCTTCTTTGTATCCTCCCACATCCGATGGCGAACCTTCCAATTTTTTCCAACTCCAATTTTGAGTTTCGGCAAATGTTTGATATGCACCAGCAAGTTCAGCTGCAAAAAGTGACGCCTCGTCACCACCTGCACCTGCGCGAATTTCGAGAACAACTTCGTTTGGAAATTGTTCTTCTTCTTTTTCGGATTCTTCAATTGCTTTTACTTGTTCCTCGATACCGTGCTTTTGAGTTTCAATCATTTCAAGTTCTTTGGCTGCCATTTCATGCAACGAACTATCACTCGCTAGCATTTCACGAACAACTTCTTCTTCACGCAAAAGCTTCTCGTAACTCTCGGCGAGATACGAAGTTTTGTGATCTTTTTTTAATTCAGAAAGTTTATCGATAAGTGACATATGTTAATACTATACCTCGCGGTAAATAAAAACCAAACTAATTTTTTAAAGGGCTTTCGCAGGCCGGCGGGCCGAGAACGAGACAAAAATTCAGCAGAATTTTATGTCGTACCTTTTAAAAGTTAGTTTGGTTTTTATAAAACGAAGGCTATTTTGCTTTTGCAGCCTTTTTTGCTGTACCAGCTGCTGTACGCTTTTTGAAACGATCAACACGTCCTGCTGCATCGAGAAGGTTTTCTTTTCCAGTATAAAAAGGATGACACGCTGAACAGATTTCAACGTTAATTGCTTCTTTTGTAGAACCGACTACGTATGTTGCACCACAAACACAAGTTGCTGTTGCGGCTGCGTTATATGTTGGATGAATTTTTTTCTGCATACAGAGATATTAGCATGGAAAATATATTATGGCAAATGCGGGGCGAAGCCAAAGGCTTCGCCCCGCAAAACCCAATTTTTACCGTTTTGAAACCCCGTATTGGTTCAAGTAATCAATATCACCCTGAATACTGTATTTGAGGTTTTGCACACTGCGCCCATACGAACATGTCGATCCACCACTACCATAATATTTACATGATGCACGAAGCTGAGCACTCGCACTAGTCCCCGTACCACCCAAATCAGTCAAATAAAGTGCCGAAGCCATAAATGCATCTTGTGCATCCCACGGATTTGCAGTTTTTTCCGAAAGAATCGCCGCAACTCGTGCAGCAAAAAGATTCCATGTGGATGCAATAAATTGTGCAGGCCCCATCGCACCTCCATATCCAGCAACACCAGCAATCGGACACGACACAACAGTTTTGTATGGATCAAATCCGAGAGAACTTGTAATACTCAAAAACGGCTGTACATCACGACTTGGCTTCATAACATTTGAATATGTTTTTCCACTTGTAATATTTACCCCAGCACCAGTATCTGGATTAGTCAGATAACATTTACCCACGTTTGAACCCAAGTTCGATTCTTGCGTAAGCTCGGCAAGCAAGTATGCTGGATCAATTCCTGTTTTTTGTTGCGCCTGTTGTGCATATCCGAGGGCAACATCAAAGCGGATTGCTTTCGAACCTCCAGCAAGCTGGAAGAGTTTTGCTTTAATTTGCGCGACCTTTGCTTGTTGGCTAGCAATAACTTGTTTGTATTGTGTTTCTTTATCTTTACTAATTGAAAGCAATATTTTTTGAGTATTTTGGTCTTGCTGAATACTTTTTTGAACGGTTTCTAGATTTGATTTTTCATCAATTGTTTGGTCTTGTTGTTTTTGAAGTGCAGTTTTTGTTTGCTCGTTTACAGTTTTGATCGTTGTAATAGTATCTACTGATTTTTTTACAGTAAATTTCAATGTATTAAACCTACTTACATCTGAATAAAAATTTGAAAGCGTGAGAGATGAAAGCAAAAAACTCGCAAAATTTTCTTGATCCATTTCGTTCGTTTTGCGGAGCAATTGTGCAAGTGAATCTTTTTCGCGAGAAATTTTTTGTGCAAGAGTTTCAATAGTTGTTTGTTTTTCACTAATTGAATCATTCAGTTGTGTAATCGTGAGAATTTTTGCTTGAATCTGTTTTTTCTTTGCAGAAATTTGAGTCGAGAGAACATTGATATCTCCCTGCAGAGTTCCTGATTGTTGTTTTTGTGTTGCTAATTGATTATTTAAATCAGCAATTTGTTGTTCGAGTACAGTGATTTGGTTTTGACAATACGAGCGCTGATCAGGAGTTGCGCTGGATGTAAGTGTCGTACAATCGAAATCTGCAAACGCAGTTTGCGCACCAAATGTCCCCGTCTTTTGAAAAAGAACAAAAGGAAAGCCTGCGACAAAAAAAGCGGCAATCAAAAAAATACTTGTGAAATGTAAAATACCCTTACGCATATCTGTGTAAGGGTATTATACCATAAACAAAAATTATTTCTTGTCTTCTCCGTCCTCCTCTTCTTTCTTTCCTTTCTTTTCAACTTCGATGTTTGCAAAGTCGATTGGTGTAGCAACTTCTTCTTTTTCTTCTTTGATTGATGCGATTGCGGCAATAATATCTGTATCTTTACCGAGAGCAGTAACACCCTTTGGAAGTGTAATGTCGGCAATAGTAATGTGACTATCTAGTACATCGAGCTTTGAAAGATCAACCTCAATTGTGTGTGGCAAATCTGACGCAAGACCACGAACTTCAATTTCATGAAGAACTTTTACAAGCACTCCGAGGTTTCCTTTCACAGCAGGAGAAACTCCAATAAATTCAACTGGAACTCCAACTTCGATAGGCTTTGTAGTATCCACAACCAAAAAGTCCACATGGTTTGGAATATTTCGAATAGGATCAAGTGTAACTTCATGAATCAAAACTGTTACCTTTCCTTTTGGTAATGTAAGTGTAACTGTTGTAGATTCACCTGCTTCTTTCAAGACTTTTGTAAAATCTTTGAGAGTAACAGAAATATTTTCGGCAGTTTTGCCAGCACCGTACACGACAGCTGGCACGAAGCCACTCTTTCGTAGATTTGTAAGATTTTCGCTCGTTTCTCGAGCTGTTGCGTTAAGCGTTATAGTCATAGCATCTATTATACATAAAAAACCGATTTGGTCAAAAGGGCGGATTTTCGCTTTGCGAAAATCCGCCCTTTTTAATAAAAATCTATTCCCGTATCAAGTATTTCCCAATATCGGCTTTGGTTAGACCTACTTTTTTGCCAGGGTTAAAAATGTTTTGTGGATCAAAAATATTTTTTATTTCTGCAAACAAATCCGTCATTTCTTTACCAAACATATCAGTCAGATATGGTGTACGAATAATGCCATCGTTGTGTTCGGCTGTAATTGAGCCACCATATTTAATTACCAATTTATATACTTGTTTTGAAACTTCCAAAATAACTTTTTCAGACTTGCTTGTGTCGATATCGATGAGAGGAATGATATGAAAATTCCCGTTTGCAGCGTGACCAGCGATACTATATATCATGTTGTGATCGTCGAGAATTTTTTGAATTTGTGGGAGAAACTGCGGAAGTACTTCCGGTGGTACAATAATGTCATCAATAAACGGCGCAGTGCGTTTACCGTTTACATGTTCTCTCAAAAGAGCAAAACTATCACGACGAATCGTCCAATATTTTTCTCCGTCACTATGGTGTTCAATCAAACGTGTTTGAACATGATTAAATTTTCCAAGTCGCTTTTTGAGCAATTCAAGTCGAGACAATACTTCACTTTTGTGTGGCCCCGCACACTCGACGAGAAGCACGAGCTTGGGCATACCATAGAGCATCATTCTAAATTCTGGCAAAAAACTAAATCCCAATTTAATTGCACCCCAAATTCCCTGCCGTTTGATAAACCCGCGCCAAAACTTAACTGCGAGCATAATTGTTTTGTCGTCATAGGCTTCCACAGATTCTGGATTTACAACGAGTGTCTCATTTACAATCTTTCCAAGCTCGGAAATATCGGAAAGAAATACAACGAGCAGTGCCGAATGATCTTCATCTTCGACGTTTTGTACTAATCGCATAGTACCACCCACCGTAATACCCAATGTGCCTTGTGAACCGACAATGAGTTGCGACAAATCCACTGTTTCTTCTCCTTTATTATTTGTACGTATTACATTCCACAAATTATATCCTGCAGAGTTTTTGCCAACATGAGGACGTTTGGATTCAATTAATACCTTGTTTGAATCAATTAATTTTAAAACTTTTTTATAAATCGTACCCACAAAATCTTTTTGTGTTGCACGTGTCTCTGCGTCAGCACGAGATATTTCTGAAATCGTTTCGCGCGAGCCATCAGCAAACACCACATCGAGATTTTTGAGATAATCCTCAGTCTTTCCATATTTGAGCGACAATTCTCCACCAGAATTATTGCCAATCATTCCACCGAGCGCGTTGATCGTCTTTGATGCAGTAAAACATGGCAACAATAAATTTTTCTCCAATGTCTTTGGTTCAAAATCACGATAAAATATTCCCGGTTCAATTTCTGCTTCACCAGAAACCATAATCGGCTTCGCATTCCAGAAATGTGGAGTGATTTCATATGGAGTTACTTCTTTTATTTTGCCACACACATTGAGATAGCGCATGCAATCGAGACTGATTGAATTATTGAGCGATCCACCAGACATGCATGTGCCAGCAGCACGTGGAGTTATTGAAAGGTTTGGATTTTTCTTTTTTTCTGAAGCGACAAATTGTACAAGCTGTACTACATCATCTGCGTTTTTGGGATATACCACGAGCTCCGGTTTGATTTCAAACAAACTCGCATCGCGACTATGTTTGGCAATTGATTCATTCGAATCATCCACATCGCCTTCAATTAAATTTTTAATTTTTTCTTTTAACATAGATTAATTTACTAACATAATTGTATCAACAAAAAAATTTTTGTGCTAGAATTTATATATGAATAACTATGATTTTATCGCAATTGGCGACACCGTTGTCGATACATTTATACATATCACAGACGCAGAAGCATCATGTGATCTCGATCAAGAACACTGCAAACTTTCACTTCGCTTTGGCGACAAAGTTCCGTATGATTTTTATGAAAATTTATATGCTGTCGGCAACAGTCCAAACGCAGCAGTTTCTGCTTCACGACTTGGACTCAAATCAGCGCTCGTTTCTGCTATTGGTAACGACCAAAACGGTACACTCTGTTTAGAATCTCTCACAAACAATTGTGTTGCAACTGAATTTGTTGCAACCGATAAAAAACTTCCAACAAATTGGCATTTCGTACTTTGGTATGAACCAGAGAGAACAATTTTGATAAATCATGCAAATTTTGAAAAAATTATTCCCAAAGATATGTCGACCAAATGGCTATATCTATCATCAATCGGTGAATACAAAGCACTTGAATTTCACAAAGATGTCACAGCCTGGCTTACACAGCACCCAGAAACAAAACTCGTTTTTCAACCCGGCACATATCAAATGAAAATGGGTACGGAAGTTTTGAAGGATATTTACAACCGAACTGAATTATTTATTTGCAATTTGGAAGAAGCACAACGAATTTTAAAATCCGAAGAAAAAGATGCAAAAAAATTAATGGAGGCAATTGCTGCACTTGGCCCAAAGATTGTTGTGGTAACCGATGGGATCAAAGGTGCATACGCTCGTGAAGAAAACGGTACATCATGGTTTATGCCAATCTATCCCAACAAACCATACGAACGCACTGGCGCTGGTGATGCTTTTTCTTCCACACTCGCCGTGTGCCTCGAAATGGGCATGCCAATACGTGAAGCGCTCCTTTGGGCACCAATCAACTCAATGTCTGTCACCAATTTTTGTGGTGCACAAAAAGGCCTCCTTACTCAAGAAAAAATAAAGGAATACCTGGCAAAAGCAGAACCAAACTACAAGCCAGTCCAAATCTAGCCTTATTTTTCAATACAAATCTACCCCTTGCCAAATATCTTTTTTGGGTGTATAATATTTGTGAATCAAAAACCACTTTTATATTATGAGTAATCAATTTAATAATACCGACAGTGATTCTATTATTTTGTCTAAGGATGATATCCAAAAATATCATGATAAAATAGCGAGAATAGAAAGAGAAAAACTAATTGAATTAGATCCAGTTAAACTTGGCGTAATTGTCGCCAAACTAGAATGGTTCCAGAATCATCTTGCGCTAAAAATTCCGTATGAAAATACGATAAGTGTTGGGTTGATTTATTTCAATGAGTCATTTTTTACAATAGGTGATTAAAAACCACCACAAAAATCAAAAAGTGTTGTCAGTAAATTTACTGACAACACTTTTTATTTTCTATCCAAAACTTTTCGCACTGCGGTTTCGATATGCGTAATTCCCATTTCGTATTTTTCAATCAATTCAAGCGGAGTTCCTGATTGGCCAAACAAATTTTTTACACCAACAAATTTCATAGCAACTGGAAACGAACTCGCTAAATATTCAGCTATCGCACTTCCCATCCCTCCTGCGATTTGATGTTCTTCTACAGTTACAATTGCGCGAGTTTCCTTTGCGAGTGCGAGAATTGTTTCAGTATCAAGCGGTTTAATTGTGCCTATGTTTACAACCTTCACGCGAATACCATCCTTTTCTAAATGCCGTGCTGCACGAATTGCATTGTATACCAATGCACCCGATGCTATGATTCCTACATGCGCAATTCCATCAGGAGCGTACAATACTTGCGCCTTGCCTATTTCAAATGGTGTATCGATCGTAGTAATGATTGGACTTTTTTCTCGAGCGAGACGAATGTATGCCGGCTTTTTTAATTTGGCGAGTGCAAGTGTAGCCGCCTTTGCTTGAATTGAATCACATGGCGTGACCACAATCATATTTGGAAGCACGCGCATAATGGCAATGTCTTCGAGTGCTTGATGTGTACCACCATCGGGCCCCACAGAAATTCCTGCGTGACTTCCGGCAATAATCACGGCGCGATCATTATATGCAATCGTTGTGCGAATTTGTTCCCAATTTCTACCTGGTGAAAACATTGCATACGACGAAATAAATGGAAGTTTGCCCATCGCAGCCATTCCTGACGCCACACTTGCGAGATTTTGTTCTGCTACACCAACTTGTATAAATCGTTTTGGAAATCGATCTGCGAATGCCTGCATCTTTGTCGATTCAGTTAAATCTGCGCACAATCCGACAATGCTTTCGTCTTCGATTCCGGCTTGCAACAAACCTTCGCCAAATCCCTGACGAATCGGCATTTGCTCGACATCATCATTCCAAATTTTATTATTTAATTTTAATTTTGGATTCAACATATTTTTGTAGCATAAATTATTGATGCTCAGATTTAATTTTACCACCGAGTGTACGTAATTCTTCGAGAGCTTTTTTGGCCTGCTCTGCGTTTGGTGGAGTTCCATGCCAATGAAAATCATATTCCATAAAATCAACACCTTTGCCTGGGATTGTGCGTGCGATGATTACTGTTGGTTTTTCAAACACGGTTTTTGCTTGTTCAAATGCTTCATCAATTGCGCGGAAATTATGTCCGTCAATTTCGATTACGTTCCAATTAAAACTTTTCCATTTCTCTACGAGTGGTGCGAGTGGCATGACGTTTTCTACATAGCCCTCAATCTGAATATTATTGTAATCCACCACTGCAACCAAATTATGCAATTTATATTTCGCAGCAAGCATGATAGCTTCCCATGAATTCCCTTCCTGAAGTTCACCATCTGACATCGCACAATATATACGACGTGTAGTAAGCTCACTCATATCAATTTTGTCTGCAAGTGCCATTCCGGCTGCCTGTGAAAGCCCAGAACCAAGTGGACCAGACGATGTTTCGACAAATGGCAACCATTCTCGATGTGGATGACCTTGCAGGCGTGAACCTAATTTACGAAGTGTCTTTAATTCTTCCACCGGAAAATATCCCGCATGTGCGAGAGCGGCATAATACACTGGACAAATGTGTCCATTCGAAAGCACAAATCTATCCCGACCTTCCCATGTTGGATTTCTAGAATCATGTTTGAGTCCATGAAAAAATAAATATGAAAAAATATCTGCCATTCCAAGCGGACCAGCCGAGTGACCAGACTTTGCTTCAAGCAACATTTCGATTATTGATTCACGAATATTGTTTGCATTTGTTTCTAATTCTAGAATTTTTTCGTCGCGCAACATTACAGTTATTGTACCACACGAGTAAATTCTGCAACACGGTCGGCAATATTTTCTGCAGAAAATATTGCCGACCCCGCCACCAATCGTGTCGCACCAGACTCCACAAGTAATTTCGCATCAGAAAGATTTACTGCCCCATCGACAGCAATTGGAAGATCCGGGTATCTATCACGGAGAATATTTATATTTTCAAAAACTTTTGCATCAAATGATTGTCCTTGCTTTCCAATCTCATCAATTCCCATACATTGCACAAATTTAAATATTTTTTGATCGATAAGTGGAAAAAGCACCTCCGGATTTGTATCAACATTGATTGCGATCCCAACTTCTACAAGTGGTGGAATTGTTTTTGCGATATCGTAAATTTCTGTATGTAAATCAGTAAATGCTTCGTAGTGAAAAATTATTCGTGATGGCCCAATTGTGAGCAAATCAGGAAGAAGTCGTTTGGGATCTGCAATCATCAAATCAAGCTCGAAATCGAAATCTTCCCACATCGGCATGTCTACATCACCATTACCCACAATGATGTCTTTCATAAACTCATCATAGTGATTTGGTTCATCTGCTTTCATTGGCGCTGTATACGGCCACGACACAGTCGGCACAAACACACCATCGCAAATATCGAGTTGCACGGTATCTACCAACCCGACTAATTGTTCAAGTTTATTTACAAATCCTGTATATGTTGTTTCCAGAATTGCTGGAATTATTTCTGCCATATGATTTAAAATTTAAAAAATTATAATACGCTATCAATCTTTGCTAATCGTCGCACATGTCGCTCCTCGCCAGAAAATTTCGTTTCGAGAAATAATTTAACCGCTTCTTTTGCAATTTCTGGTGTTACGAATTGCGCACCGAGCGAGAGGATGTTTGCGTTATTATGCTCACGTTCCAGTTTTACAATTTCTAAATCTCCTCCATAATAAACCGCGCATTTAATTCCTTTGAATCGATTTGCACACATCGCCTCGCCTTGTCCGGATTTGCCGAGCACGATTCCAAAACTCTCTGGAGTCTCACCGACAATTTCTGCCACAGGCTGTACAAAATCTGGATAATCATCACCCGCATCAAACTGAAATGCGCCTTTATCCGAAACGTCATACCCAAGTTCACTCAAATATGTTTTGAGTGTCTCTTTAAGTTCAAAACCTGCGTGATCTGTACCAATAAATACTTTCATGATAATCAGTATACCAAGATGATTCTATATAGCAATAATGAAAAAACAGCATCCAAGCGAATGCTGTTTTTGTTTAAAAATATCTTTCATTTTATCACTGAACTACTTTTATTTCTTTACACACAAATATTTCATTAAGGATCTCTATACTGGAGTACATGTTGCTTCTTCGCAAACTTTATCATGCATATTTGAACAAACTTGTTGCCTTCCGCAAAATTGCATACAAGGAACTTTCATCGTAAATTCACATGTTTTGCCAACCATTGCATCAATCACAGGAGTTTCAAGTTTTACTTCAACTTGAAAGATACGCGATCCCGGAATAGGTATTTCTGCTATTTCAAGAATAGCCGTTTTGGTGTCTATAATTTTCCCTTTCATATTTTTATCAAGAATTTTGGTTCATCTTACCTTAACAACATATTTTATACGTGTCAATAAAAAATAGCCCGCGCGGGCTATTTTTTTAAATTTATGTTCGGAATTTATTTTATCGTCGCGCCAGTTTTGATTACATGCTCTACGAGTGTATGCGTATATCCCATTTCGTTATCATACCAGCCCATTACCTTCACGAGATTGCCACCTACTACGCGAGTAAGTGCGAGATCGGCAATCGATGCATGAGAATTTCCTAGGATATCAGACGACACGAGCGGTTCATCAGTCACTGCAAACACGTTTTGCCATCGTGGATCAGTAGCCGCTTTTTTCAATATGTCATTTACTTCTTCTGCGGTTGTATTGCGCTTTGCGATAAACGTCACGTCCACAATTGAGCCCGCTGGCACTGGCACGCGAATCGAAATTCCATCAAACAAACCCTTGAGTTCTGGATATGCCTGTGTCACCGCGATTGCTGCACCAGTTGAACTTGGCACAATGTTTTGTGCAGCAGCGCGACCTTCGCGCAAATCTTTCTTTGACGGTCCATCGACGAGCGCTTGTGATGCTGTGTATCCATGCACGGTATTGAGAATTGCTTTTTCAATTCCGATCGCCTCACCCAGAATTCCGATGAGCGGTGATGATGCGTTTGTAGTGCACGATGCGTTTGATGTGATGTCACATGTGCCAAATTTGTTTTCATTTACACCGAGCAGGATTGTTTCGCCGACAACCGAACCGTCGCCTTTACTCGGAGCAGAAATCACAACTTTTTTTGCACCATCATCGATATGAAATTTTGCTTTTTCGTATGCAGTAAAGAGTCCTGTGGATTCTACAACGACATCAATATTTAAATCTTTCCAGGGAAGTTTTGTTGTATCTTTTTCGGAAACGAATGTTACTTTTTTTCCATCAACCCAAATATCTTTGCCATCGTTTTTGACATCATGATTCCAGTGACGATATACGGTATCGTATTTCAAAAGATATGTGAGTGATTCGATCGAACCCAAATCATTGATTGCTACGATTTCTAATTCCGGACGATCCCAAGCAACTTTTAAAAACGCACGACCGATACGGCCAAACCCATTGATAGCTACGCGTGTTTTATTCATGGGTCTATTGTAGCAAATAATAATTACATACAATAGTCTTCTTTTTGAGCCTATATTTAATTTCAATAATTTTTTATAAATTTGACATGTATACTATTTATGTGTTAAATTACGTCAGACAGGAAGAAATTCCACTTTTTGAAAATTAAATAAAAAACCGCTTAAAATGAAAAAAATTAATGTTTTTGGATGGGAAGTTAATCCCTTATTTTTTGGCTTTATCTTTTTGCTTGCCTTTTCACTCGTAGGAGGCTGCACGTACCGCGTTTGGTGGTTGACTGATGTTCCGAATTACAAAATTGCTTATTTGTGGGACAAGAGTAATGGAACTCGAACTCGCCTAAGACACACCGGGTGGGTTAAATCAACCCCATATTTCCAAGAAATCTATACTATTGATCCTCGCCCGATGCAAATAAGAATCGAAGCAAACAACAGAGTATTAAATGCCATGTTAGTACGTTTTGATACAACAGGCGAAGATGATTTTTTTGAGAAACATGGATTAGATGATTACAACCAAACACAACTTGGAGAAATCCTCAAGTCCTATGCGTATGAAGGTATGGCCTCCGGCTCGTACAACAAAGATTCACTACAAAAAAAGTATAAATTCCTAAAAATACTTGGCGGTACATCTGGAAATATAAACCAAGGTATTATTGGACCTCAAACAGACACGGCTCATGCAAATAATTAATTATGTAAAGCGCAACTGGAAAAAAATAGTAGGTTTTATTATTCTGCCATTTTTATCCTATTTTATGTTTTACCATCACAGTCAAAGTTATGAGTTCGTAATTACCAGAAATATTATTACTGGTGAAACGAAGCCTGACTCACATGCTGGGTATCATATAAGTTGGCCATGGATACTTGCTTCCAAAATTGATACTCGCCCTCATAAGGTTTGTATTGCTTCTGCGAGCAGAAATCTGAATTGCCGTCTTGTACAGTTTGATACTTCCCAATGGAGAGTATTACTTACATACGAAGGCTTTCACTACTATTGGTGGTATAACCGAATTTCATTTAACTGGTCGCAGGAAACATATCGCGGGGTTGATAATTTACTTCTCGGTCACGCATATGGAAAGACACGCGGATCCTTTGTAAAAGTGTTACAGGAAACCGGTGATGAATAATTAATTTTGTTTGTATCCTATTTTATCAAAAACTTTTGAAGAGATTTTTCTTTTCAAAAGTTTTTTTGTTTCAAAAAAACTTTTATTTTTAAAAATTTTAGTATGTTCCAGCACATAGCGAAAAGCCCCCTTCGGAGGGGCTTTTCGCTATGTGCTCGGG
>JBAXTD010000016.1:0-17747 GCA_037130335.1 bacterium | reverse complement strand
CAGGAAACATCATCAACACCGGAACCGCAACTTCTGCTGTGTTTAATTTGGCGACGACAGGTGTTGTAACTTTAGGAACTTCTACAAATGTAACGAATGCAAATATTACAATTGATGCATTTGGAAGAATTGTGAGTGCAACGAGTGGAAGTTCGACAGGCGCGGGAGGTATTACTGCAATTACTCCAGGAATCGGTCTTTCAACTTCGGCCGACGGTACATCAAGTGCAAATATTACTGCGACAGGTACACTATATAGTACACTTTCAATCGGTATCGGTAGTAATCAGACTATATATGGAGGTGCAAACGGTGGAGGTACGCTCACACTTTCGTCAACGGCAAGCACATCAAAAGGAAAAATATTATTTGGAACATCAGGATATGATGAAGCAAATAATTTCTTGGGTCTTGGAACAGCATCACCAGTATCACTTCTAAGTGTCGTAGGTGCACCAACTGCAACTTCAACATACGGATTGGTTTCGATTGGAAATGGAGGATTTGCTTTGGGTGGATCAAACTTCAACGGTACTGCAACAGGAACACAAATTGCACTCAATGCCACATCTACGTTTGCTGGAAATTTGATTGATTTACAAGTTGGTGGAGTTTCAAAATTTAAAATTGATAGTAGTGGAAATCTAACTGCATCAAGTAGTATGACTGCTGGAGGTGGAAACTTTGCATTTACAAGTGGAATAAATCCAGTGTTTACTGTCGGTGACGTTGCAGCTGCAGGAAATCGTGTGAAATTTACTGTGGACGACGGAACTGCAAACCAAAAAATAACCGCACAAGCGAGAACCTTTACATTCCAAACAAACGCGGCATCACCAAAAACATTTTTGTATATTAATACGGCAACTTCTGGAAGCATACAATTGGGAGATGTGGGCGGTCTACACAATTATGGCTATTTGGATATTACAGGAACTACAACTTCTGGAAATTGGGCTGCGACAATTAAAGACGGTTTAGGTAATCCATATTTTGAAGTTCAACCATATACTGGTACATATCAATTGGGATCACTTGCATCTGGTCGTGCCGGTGCAAACAACACAGCACTCTATATAAATGATGCCACAGCAAACGACGGAACATTGGCTGGAAAAAGTTCAGCAATTTTTGCCAACAATAGTTTTTCTGTGAGAGATGCTACGGCTTCATCGAGTGTTTATTTCCTTGCAGATGCTGCAAACAGATTATATGAACTTGGAGATATTGGTGGAGCATCACTTGGTGGAGTAGCAGGAAGTGGAACCGCGCTCGTCATTAACGATACAGCAAAAACTATTTTGCTTACATCAAACGGTGTTCCTGTTTCAACTTCAACAGCGCTTGTCGAAATCGGAACCGGTATGTTTGCTACTAGCACGACTGGAGGCTTTAGTGGTTCTGCTGTCGGAACACAATTTGCAATAAATGCAGCGTCTGGATTTACAGGAAGTCTTGCTGATGTACAGGTTGCTGGAGTTTCGAAATTCAAGCTTGATTACAATGGAAACCTTACGTTACCTTCTACTGGAAGTTTGATACTTACTGCAACAGGAACAAATCTTGTAACAATCAAAGGTAGTACATCTACAACTCAAAGTTATACTCTCACACTTCCAACTGCGACAGGAACAACAGGACAGGTTCTCGCAACTGATGGTACTGGAAATCTTTCATGGGCTACCACTGCAAGTATTCCTGGATCAACTTGGAGTATGACAGCGAGTGGTATATATACAGCTACTAATGTCGCATATGGTAATGGAATGTTTGTCGCAGTTGATGGTCTATACAATAGTATAGCTATTTCATATAATGGAACTGTATGGAAACAAATTGGTACGTTTGGTAGTTTTACAGCTTCTCCGAACGTTGTCGCGTATGGTAATGGAATGTTTGTTACTGCGAATGCAATTGGTGGAGGTGAATATATATCAACTGATGGACTTAATTGGACATTGCGTACAAGTGCTAGTACCGGTCTTCCAGCTGTAGGATGTTACACTCTTGCATATGGTAATGGAGTGTTTTTTGAAGCTTATAACGGAGCTCCAAATTCGTATTATTCAACTGATGGATTAAATTGGACTGCAACTACTCCACCAGTTGGTGTCGGTAGAGGTCCAGCTGCATATGGTAACGGAAAGTGGGTTTTCTTACCAGCAGGTAATGTAGCAGAAACAACTACTAATTTTTCAACATATGCAACAAGTACTATTGTAAATAGTGCATATCCTCTAAGAACTTGGGTCAGTCTTGCGTACGGCAACGGTTTGTTTGTGGGAGTAAACTGGGATGGAACAGCCACAAGTAGTATCGTTACATCAACTGATGGTGTGACGTGGACTGCACAAAATGCTCCTATTCAAACTCTTAATAATGTTACATATGGAGCAGGTTTGTTTACTGCAGTTTCTGGAGTAAGTGGAGCAAGCAATGCCATTATCACATCTCCTGATGGTGTGACGTGGACAATTCGAACTGTAACACCATATATATCACAAAGTTTATCAACCGTTGCGTATGGAAACGGCGTGTTTGTTGCGTTGGATGGTCACAATGGTGGTACGGCTACATATTATTCAGGTGTACCATATACAACAACTACTCAATACAATAATACATATGTCGGAGGAATCTTTAGTATGGGAAATATTGGTATTGGTACGACTTCACCAATCTCAGCACTCAATATCGTAAATATTCCAACTGCAACCACAACATTCGGAGTTGTTTCTGTGGGTGATGGAGGATTTGCTGGTGGCGCAAACAACTTTGCTGGTTCTGCCGCTGGAACACAAATTGCAGTTAACGCGACATCAACATTTACCGGAAGCCTTATTGATTTACAGCGAGGTGGAACATCTCGATTTAATGTAAACGGTGCTGGAAATATTGCAGTTGGATCATCAACCGCACTTGATCCATTCTCAATCGGAACTGCAGTTCCATCTGGTGCAACACATGCATTATTTAATCTTGCAAACCTCGCACTTGTCGGTGCATCTGCTACGGGTACATATATTGGTGCAAACCCTACAACATTTACTGGAGATTTTGAAAACTATGAAGTTGCTGGAGTTTCTAAATTTAGCATTAGTAGTACTGGTGTTATTACTGCAACTTCGGACGCGATTATAGATGGTGTTACTGTGGGTACAGGAAAACAAACTGGTGTTGGAAATACTGTTTTGGGGGCTGGTGCATTGAATGTTTCTACGAGTACTTCAGCAAATGATGTTGCAATTGGTTTCGGTGCACTCGCAAAAGATTTTTCAGCTGGTTTTAATACTGCAGTTGGATATCAGGCGATGGGTACCACTGCAACAACTGGTGCACAAAAATCATCTGTGTTTGGTTGGAAAGCCGGCTTCGCCCTTGGGTCCGGTGGTAGTTCTGCTGGTGAAGCAAATACCTTTTTGGGTTATGAATCAGGTTTCGCGATGACTACAGGTTCTTGGAATACAATTATTGGTGGATACAATGGAACTAATGGTCTTACTATGGGTTATGGTTCAGGTGTTGGTGGTAGTACTGGAAATAATCTTGTTATGCTTGGAGATGGACGATACAATACTGCTGCTTCAGGTACTGGTATCAGATTTATTTCTGACGCACTCGGTGATGTTGCAATTGGTGGAGGTGTAAGTGGAAATGGATTAAATCCTACAGCAACTCCGTTGGCCGGTGGAGTTAGTGCCGGTGGAGGATTAACTATTGTTCCGTATGGATATGCTCAATTAGGAGCTAGTGATATACCAACAATTTTTAGAATTGATGGAAATCTAGCAACATATACAGGTGTATACCTCAATCCTGCTTCGGCAGAACAAAATGATGTTCTTATTGATTTAAATAGAACAGTTACATTCGATCGTACATCTATAAATACATTACAACGTGCGATGGTTATCAAAGCGCCAAATTATGAAGCAAGTGTTGGAGGTACTTTTACTTTGACAGGATATGCTGCAACTATGGCTATCAGTGGTGCACCAGCTGCCGGACTTCGATATCTTATTGGAACATCAACTGCCTTTTATATTGGATCAAACAATGTTACAGCTTCAACAACAAATTCATACGGCGCAATAATTAATGCTCAAACTGGCGGTACAAACAACTACGCATCAGCATTTATGGGTGGAAATGTGGGTATCGGAACAATGGCTCCTACAGCACCACTTGAGGTGTATACTGCTGGTGCTACAGTTGCAAAATTTACAGGTTCAGGTGGTGTGACAAGTTGTATAATTTCCTCGAGTGTTCTTACATGTAGTTCCGATGTTCGTTTGAAGAAAAATATTGATAATATAAATTATGGATTGGCAGATATTATGAAATTGCGTCCTGTTGATTACAACTGGAAATTTGAAGCTGATGGATCGACAAAGAGCCTAGGATTTATTGCCCAAGAAGTTGAAGCAGTTATTCCAAATCTTGTGACTACAGATCCTGATACTGGATACAAGCAACTCAATACAATCGGAATGGCACCTATATTAACAAAAGCAATTCAAGAAATGGATTTGAAATTGGAACCTTTGACATCGCTTGATCCAGCACAGGATGGTTCGCTTGCATCACTCATCAAAAAATATTTACAAGATGCGCTCAACGGAATTCAGACATTGTTTGCAAATAAAGTTCAGACAAATGAATTGTGTTTGCAAGATGTGTGTGTCACAAAAAATCAATTGCAACAGTTGCTCAACCAAGCAAATATTAATTCTTCAAATAATACAAATGGTCAGGGACAATTACCGGGAACATTGCCTACTATTGATACATCGACAACCACAACGACATCTACTACAACATCAACCAGTACGATAGTAGTAGATACTGCAACTTCCACAACGACTAGTTCAAGTTCTTCGACGAGTACATCGACAACTGATACTACAACTGGAACAACCGCAGTAGATAGTTCTGTGGTACCTCCTGTTGTTGCTCCCGTAGACCCAACAGTAACTCCATAAAATACAACAAATACACACTTTGGATAGCTCGTATTTGTAGGCTTTTTGTGATACAATTGTATGTAGGAAAATTTTAATTTAATCCTTTATTTATAAGGCTTTTGAGCAAAAAAATAACTGTATGGCAGACGATAAAAACAAAAAAAGTGAAGGTCACTATAGTGCGGATGATATTTCAGTTTTGGAAGGTCTCGAACCTGTCCGTAAGCGTCCCGGAATGTATATCGGAGGTACGGGAATTGAAGGACTTCATCATTTGATTTGGGAAATTTTTGATAACTCACGCGATGAGGCGATGGGTGGTTTTTGTAATGAAATCGAAGTTGTTCTTTTGCCTGACAATAAAATTCGCATCGCCGACAACGGTCGTGGAATTCCAGTTGACCAACACTCAAAAACAAAAGTTTCTGCACTCGAAACCGTCATGACAGTGCTCCATGCGGGAGGAAAGTTTGGTGGGGAAGGATATAAATTTTCTGGAGGTTTGCACGGTGTGGGAGCATCTGTGGTAAACGCACTTTCTTCATTTACTGAAGTTGTGGTTCACCGCGATGGTGGTGTGCACATGCAAGAATATTCTCAAGGAAAGAAAAAATACAACGTCAAAAAAGTTCGTTCATCTAAATTACACGGAACAATCGTAACATTTCAACCAGACACAGAAATTTTTAAAGAGTTAGTTTTTAATTGGGATACCATTGTAAATCATTTGCGTGGACAAGCGTATTTGGTAAAAAGTCTACGTATTCGCATCATCGATGCGCGTGGATATGCCGGTAAATTGTCACTCGTTGATACATTTTGGTTTTCTGATTTAAATATTGATTTACCTTCATACTCATTTTATTTCGAAGGGGGATTGGTATCGCTCGTACGATATTACAATCAAAGTCAAAAACCAATTCATGATAATATTTTTTATGTAGAAAAAGAAGACAATGGTGTGTTTGCCGAAGTTGCGCTTCAATATACCGATGATATGTCTGCAAAGATTGTTGCATATGCAAACAATATTTATAACCCAGAAGGCGGAACACATATCACGGGATTCAAAATGGCACTCACTCGTACACTCAACAACTACGCCAAAAAAGAAAATTATATCAAAGAAGCTGATGGTGCATTTACTGGTGAGGATGTACTCGAAGGTCTCACTGTCGTAGTATCAGTTCGCATTCGTGAAATTCAATTCGAAGGTCAAACAAAAGGAAAACTTGGAAGTCCAGAAGCACAAGGAGCTGTGGCGACAGTTTTCGGAGAATCATTTGCAATGTTTCTCGAAGAACATCCTGATGATGCCAAAGCAATCGTAAATAAAGTGATTCTCGCCGTGCGTGCTCGCAAAGCTGCAAAGGCTGCCAAAGATTCCGTGCTCCGTAAGGGTGCAATGGAAGGCATGACACTTCCAGGAAAGCTCGCAGACTGTCAAACTAAATCTGCCGAAGAAGCAGAGGTATTCATCGTGGAGGGAGATTCCGCGGGTGGTACTGCCAAAATGGGTCGCGATCGACGCACGCAAGCAATTTTGCCACTCCGTGGAAAAATTCTAAACATCGAACGTGCACGTCTCGACAAAATGCTCGCATCAGAACAAATTCGAAATTTGGTTGTTGCAATGGGAACTGCAATTGGTGATACATTTGATATTTCAAAACTTCGTTATCATAAAGTCATTATCGCAACCGATGCCGATGTGGACGGTGCACACATTCGCACGCTCATTCTCACATTGTTGTATCGATATTTCCGACCACTTATCGACGGAGGATTTATTTATATTGCACAACCACCACTCTACAAAATCAAAAAAGGTAAAGAAGTTTTTTATGCATATTCTGACGAAGAAAAACATGCAATCACAGGAGTTGCCGATGAAAACCTCGACGAGATGATCAAACGCGCCGAAGAAGATGGTGCGGGTGAACAAGAGGGCGACGAGGAAGTAGAAGAAATTGCTGAAAAAGGTGCAAAGCCACGTGCTGTTAAAATGCATGTGCAGCGATATAAAGGTCTCGGAGAAATGAACTCAGAAGAATTGTGGGAAACTACGATGGATCCAGCTCGCCGAATTTTGCGCCAAGTAAAAATTGATGATGCAGCCGAAGCAGATCGTATCTTTGATATGCTTATGGGTTCAGAAGTTGCCCCTCGTAAATCATTCATCCAAACTCACGCAAAGACTGCGGAGATTGATATCTAAAAATTAAAAACTAGCGCACAAAAAAATCACTCCTTAGCGGGAGTGATTTTTTTGTGTACATTCTTGTAATTAATTTAGTGTTCGTTCTTTGATTTCTTTTTCGATTTTTGAAATGAAATCTTCGAGTTTGATATCTTGGAGTTTTTCTCCGCGAGTTTCAACGGTGATTACACCAGCATCTTTTTCTTTGTCGCCGATGACGATGACGTATGGAACTTTTTTTGCTTTTGCTCCATTGATGCGTTTACCGAGTGAATCATTTTCTGCGTGCATTTCTACACGAACTCCTTTTTCTTTGAGTGATTTATAAATTATATTTGCATAATCATTGTGAGCTTCGTTTACTGGAACGATTGCAACTTGAACAGGCGAGAGCCATGTCGGAAATGTTCCAGCAAAGTGTTCGATCATGATTCCCATGAACCGTTCGACAGATCCGAGCATCGCACGGTGAATGACAACTGGGCGAGATTTTCCGCTTTGATTGTTTGTGTACTCGAGTTCAAAACGTTCTGGGAGGTTGAAGTCGAGTTGAATTGTAGAGAGTTGCCATTGTCGTCCAATTGCATCCTTAAACATAAAGTCGAGTTTTGGTCCATAAAATGCTGCTTCGTCTTCTGCTTCTTCGTAGTTCCAGCCAGTCTTTTTTACAATTTCACGAAGTGCGTTTTCTGCAGTTTCCCATACTTCGTCAGTACCCAAATATTTTTGTTTGTTTTTGGAGTCACGAAGTGAAATACGAACATAAAAATCTTTGAGACCGAATGTGTCGTAGAGTTCTCCAATCATTTCGAGCATAACTTCGATTTCAGCTTTTATTTTTTCTGCTTCACAAAATACGTGACAGTCGTCTTGAGTAAGTGCGCGTACGCGGGTGAGTCCTGAAAGTTCTCCAGATTTTTCATAACGATAATTCGTAGTTGTGCATGTATATCGAACAGGGAGGTCGCGATATGAATGTTGAATTGATTTGAATAACATCATAAAGTGAGGACAGTTCATTGGCTTGAGATAATAATTTTCATCATCAATCACCATTGGAGAATACATTGCATCATATTTATCCAAGTGCCCTGAAATTTCGTAAAGCTTTCCTTTTGTGATGTGTGGAATCCATATTGGTACAAAATCACGACGTTCCTGAATTTCGGTAATATAATTTTCAATTGTTCTGCGAAGGATTGCGCCTTTTGGATAAAAGAGTGGAAGTCCAGCTCCAACTTCATCAATAATTGTAAAAAGCTCTAATTCCTTTCCGAGTTTACGGTGATCGCGTTTTTTTGCTTCTTCTTGTTGGAGAATATATGCGTCTAATTTTTCTTTTGATTCGAATGCGAGGCCATAAATGCGCGTGAGCATTTTATTTTTTTCATCACCATGCCAATACGCACCGGCGACGCGGTCGAGCTTGAATGAATCTGCAGAAATTTCTTTTGCTGGATTTTCGGCATGGCCTCCACGGCAAAGATCTTCAAATCCTCCACATGAGTAGAGGGTAATTTTTTCCCCACGCTCGGAGATTTCGTTTATGAGTTCGAGTTTGTATTCATTTCCGGAAAAAACTTGTTCTGCCTCACTTTTGGAAACTTCGCGATGAGTAAACTCTACCCATTTAGACAAATTTTTGCGCATGAACGTTTGAAGTTCTTTGAGTTCGCTATCACTTACTTTTGTATCACCAAAATCAATATCGTAATAAAATCCATTCTCGATTGCGGGGCCGAGTGTAAGTTTGGCATCTTTGTAATGTTCTTTTACCGCCTGAGCCAAAAGGTGGGCGAGTGTGTGTCGATTGTTTTTGAGTTGTTCTTCAGTCATATTCAAATCCTAGCACGAAACGAATATTCGTAAAAGATGATTTGCATATTTTGTAAAATATTGTAAAATAATGAAAATCTGTACTTATGGAATATATCGTAATTGGTATTCTTTTTTCGATTTTTCTGTTGGTTGTTGTTAATTTTATTATTGTAAATAATAAGTTACGTGACGAAGAAAAGAAAAAGAAATTACTCGAAATTATCAAAGCGCACCAAAATGATCAAGTAAATCTGTTTTGTTTATTTCTCAAAAAAAGAAAACGCATTAGTAAGGATGATATTTTATTTTTACTTTTTGAGATATCTCATGTGTTGAGAAATAAAACGGGGGAACATTCGATTCCAGAGATTCATTATTATTTATTTTGGGAATTAAATAAACAAAAAGCACTTTTACCTGATGAATATGAATTAATTCATTCTTGGTATAAAGATATTTTATATACAGATGATGTGTATTTGCTTGTTGATTTAATTGGAATGAATAATTTTGATCTTGCGATTGAAATTAAAAAATATTATTCGCTATCAAAAACGTAATTTTGATGGCGAATTTTTATATCACTTTAGCTTTTTCAATTATCAAACTTCGTTCCCCGTTTCGTTCGGTGATTTTTACTGAACAGGCGAGGCAGGCGTCGACGACGATGATGTTTTGCAATTCAGCAAATGGTTTGGTAAAGATTACACCTTCCATCGAACCCGTAAGGTCTGTGAGTTTTATAAACGCCATGCGTTCATTTGTTTTTGTAATGATTGGTTTTACTTCTTCGACGATGCATCCGAGAGTTACGCTGAGCCCTACTCGCATTTCTTCACGGATTTTTTTGATATTGACTCCACTTTTTTCAATTTTGTCGGCAAATTTTTCAAGTGGATGGCCGGATACATACAAGCCGAGAAGTTCCTTTTCCCATTTTAATTTTTCAGATGTTTCGGCAGGTGGAGCTTTGGCGAGTGTGAGCGCCATAACTGCGGAATTTTCACCAAAGAGCGATGCTTGACTGCCGATTGTCTGGCGTTGTTTGTTGTATTCGAGCATTGTTTCCATGTTTGCCATGAGTTGTCCACGTTCGGCAAAATTATCAAACGCTCCACATTTGGTAAGTGCTTCCATGGATTTTTTATTTAAATTTTTGTGTGTGATGCGGTCGAGCAAATCGGTGATTGATGCAAATTTACCACGAAAATTTCTTTCAGTGATGATTGCTTCTGCAATATCTGCACCCAAATTTTTGATCGTGTGAAGTCCGAAACGAATGATTCCTTCGCCGGGTGTGTTGGAATTATTTACTACGGTGAAATCTTTGTAACTCGCATTAATTTCTGGAGGTAGTACTGCGATTCCCATTTTTTTACATTCGCCGATAATTTCGGCAACCTTTTCGATGTCACCAGATTCAGCGGTTAGGATGGCACACATGTATTCCACAGGATAGTTGGATTTCATGTACGCAGTTTGATATGACAAACGTCCATAACTTGCGGCATGGGCTTTGTTGAATCCATACGCAGCAAATGGTTCGATAAGACTCCATAATTCTTGAGTTTTTTGTTCGGTAAGTCCGTGCTCACGAAATCCTTTGAGAAGTTTTTCTTTTTGCGCTTCCATTTCTGCAGGGATTTTTTTACCCATAGCTTTGCGGAGTTTGTCGGCTTCGAGCCACGAATATCCGGCGAGTTTAATCGCAATCATCATCACGTCATCTTGATATGTAATCACACCATATGATTGATCGAGAATGTCGGCCATACGTGGATCGAGATATCGCACAAGCGAATTATTTTGTTTACGAGCAATGTATTCGGGAATCATTTCCATTGGTCCTGGACGATACAGTGCCACCATTGCGTTGATATCAAAAATTGTGGTTGGCTGAAGTTGTTTGAGGTACGCAGTCATACCGCTTCCGTTTAATTGAAAGAGTCCCATCGTTTCTCCACGCGCCAACATTTCAAAAGTTTTTTTGTCATCAATCGGAATTTTTTCTAAATCGACATCGATGTTGCGCAACATTTTTACTTGCTTCACAGCATCAGCGAGAATTGCAAGGTTTCGAATTCCAAGGAAGTCGAATTTTGGTAGACCCACATCCTCGATGTAATGCATGTCGTATTGTGTGATGATGTGTCCACCTTTTGGATCAAATTGTGTCGGGGCGAATTCATATACAGGTTTGGGGGCAATCACAACACCTGCTGCGTGCACTGATACGTGACGCACACAACCTTCCATTTTTTTGGCGAGGTCGATGATTCGCTTTGTATCAGATTCTTTTTTGTATGCATCGGCAAATTCAGGAACCATTTCGAGCGCACGATCAATTGTCATTGGAAATCCTTGTGAACCCATCGGAATAAATGTCGAGAGACGGTCTCCAACCGCATACGGATATCCGAGCGCGCGAGCTACGTCTTTGACGGAACCTTTGGCCATCATCGTTCCGAATGTTCCAATTTGGGCGACATGATCCTCGCCGTATTTTCGTTTTGCGTATTCAATCATTTCTCCTCGACGGTTATCGGCATAGTCCATGTCGATATCGGGAAGCGATGGACGTTCGGGGTTGAGGAAGCGTTCAAACGGCAATTTGTACACGAGCGGATCTACGTTTGTAATTCCGATGAGATATGTCGTGAGTGATCCTGCAACCGATCCTCGAATGTTTGTGAGGATTCCGTTTTCGCGAGCGAATTTGAGCAAATCTCCCACAACCAAAAAGTATCCAGGATATCCTTTTTGTTTGATGACACCGAGTTCATATTCGAGACGATCAATATATTGTTTGGTTTGCGGAAGATCACGAAATGCAAATCCTTCGTATGCGAGTTGTTTGAGTTTGTCGTCGGCAGTAATTCCGTCTGGAAGTGGAAAGTGTGGGAAGTATGCCACGCCGAGTTCGATTTCGTATTCTTCACATAAGTCAGCAACAAATTTTGTATTTGGAACTGTTTCTGGTGCGTCTGCAAAATATTCGAGTGCGGTTTTTTCATCAATGAGCGAAAAGTCATCATTTGAAAATTCAAATTTTCCAGCTTTGCCATCACCTTGTGTGTTTACGGCAAGCAGTGTGCGGTGTGCTTCGTGATCATCTTTACATGGATAGTGTGAATCCTGTGTCGCGACAACTTTGATGTCGTGCTTTTTGCCGAGCTCAACGAGTGCATCGCGAAGTTTTTTGTCTCCTTCGATTGTCGGGTGACACTGCACTTCGATGAAATAATTTTCTTTACCAAAAATGTCTTGGTGTTCGCGAATAATTTCATCTGCCTTTTCCATATTGCCGGCCATGACAGATTGCGAAAGTTCTCCTCCCATACAGCCAGAGAGCGCGATTATGCCTTCGTGGAATTCACGCAAAATCTGATGATCCATGCGGGGCTTGTAATAATATCCTTCGAGGTTTGCTTTGGTTACGAGGCGCATTAAATTTTTGTAGCCCTGTAAATTTTTGGCAAGCAGTATCAAATGGTAATATCGTTTGCCGTCAGTCACTGAGACGCGATCAAGTCGAGAACCAGATGTCACGTATGCCTCGACACCGATGATTGGTTTGATGCCAGCTTTTTTTGCGATTTTATAAAACTCAATCGCACCGTACATGTTGCCGTGATCGGTCAATGCAATTGCCGACATGTCTGCTTTTTTGGCAATATCTACCATGTCTTCGAGTTTGGTGAGTCCGTCGAGAAGTGAATAGTGTGAGTGTGTATGGAGATGGATAAAATTTGAACTCATGCACGAGGATTATAGCAGGTCTCGCTCTCTTTTGACAAAAATTTTTATTCTTCTGTTATGATGTACAAATGAATGTGATTATCGGCATAGACGAAGTCGGACGCGGGCCAGTGGCTGGACCGGTAGCTGTGGGGGCATTTTGTTTCAGAGATGCCAAGGCAATACGAGAAATACGCGGATTCTGTGTGCCGATTCGTGATTCCAAAAAACTTACCCGAGCTCAACGCGAAAAATGGTTTGTACAAATCAAAATTTGGAAAAAACAAAACAAATGTGATTTTTGCGTGACGATGATTCCTGCTTCGCAAATCGATAAAATCGGAATTTCCAAAGCTATCAAACAAGCATTGCAGAAATCGCTATATAAATTAAAACCTGATTTCAAAAATCAAATTTTGCTCGACGGGGGACTGCGAGCGCCTGCGGAATTTAAAAACCAAAAGACAATAATCAAAGGTGATGAAAAATATCCGGTAATTTCATTTGCCTCAATCGTCGCCAAAGTTACTCGCGATAAGTATATGTTTGCGCAAGCCAAAAAATTCCCCAATTATGGTTTCGAAAATCACGTGGGTTATGGCACCCGCGCGCACTACGAAGCAATCAAAAAATATGGGATTACAAAATTGCACAGAATGAGCTTTCTGAAAAAGATGCTTTAGGTAGTTGCATTATTATTTTTTTCTGCTAATATAGTCTTTGTATGGTTATACGAATGCGACACACACGTGCACACACTGGC
This sequence comes from bacterium, assembly GCA_037130335.1. Taxonomy (GTDB): domain Bacteria; phylum Patescibacteriota; class Minisyncoccia; order Phycocordibacterales; family UBA9973; genus CAITQP01. Next base: position 4,264 of record JBAXTD010000016.1, on the reverse strand, counting down.
AACCGCCGAAGTCACCACGCCCTCAAAGGCGCAGCGTTTTCTGCTTGTTCTCACTGTGGAGCAGCGCGCGTACCGCACACTGTTTGTATGGCTTGCGGATACTATCGTGGACGCAAAGTTATCGATCAGGTCAAAAAGACAGAAAAGAAGCTTGCTCGTTCTAAAAAATAAGCTTCGTTTTGTTCATTTATAGCCATATACAGTTTACGCAGTGCAGAGAAGAGAGGTTTCGGAATTAGGTTTCTAAATTGTCTTTTCTACGTTTCGTACAATTTATCGCAGCGCGATTAAAATTAATTCTTTATTACAATGGCAAATCGGCACCTTTCACGGTCAATAGTTCTCCAAACCCTCTTTGAGTGGGATTTTAAAAATCGCCCAACCGATGATGGTGTTTTCGAAATACTTGAACGCAATGAAGGCGAATTCGCTCCAGGAAATGAAGATATCCCATTTATGCGCAAAATTATGGGAAACGTCGTAAACAAAATTGAAATCATCGATCAAATTATCGAAAAGGCTGCACCAGAATGGCCAATCCAAAAGATTAATGCAGTTGATCGCAACATTTTACGTATCGGACTCGGTGAACTTTTGTTTGGTGATCATCAAGAAGTTCCTCCAAAAGTTGCAATCAACGAAGCAATTGAATTAGCAAAAACTTTCGGTGGCGACAGCTCAAGTCGTTTCGTAAACGGAGTGCTTGGCGCTGTGTACAAAGAAATTGGTGAACCAGGAAAAGATCAATTTTCGAAACGTCAAAAAAAGAACGAAGAAGTTGATATCACCAAACTTCCCGTTGAACAAAAAGCTGGCGCGCTTATTTATTCTTGGAAAAATAACGAACTATTTTTTGCACTCGTACATGATATTTTCGGCTATTGGACTATCTCAAAGGGTAGTGTAGAAGAAGGCGAGACGAGTGAGCAAGCAGCCGTACGTGAAATCAAAGAAGAAACAAATCTCGACGTTGTAATCAAGGAAAAAATTGGTGAAAGTGAATACGTAGCTTCACATCCAAAAGATGGCAAAATCCGCAAGGTTGTTACTGTATATCTCGCTGAATCACCACACGCACCGGTAGTACTCGAAAACCATTCAGGTGGACTCGACGACGTACGTTGGTTTTCTGTTTCTGAGGTTGCAAATCTAAAAATGTACAACGATGTCACAGGATATATGGCAAATGCGATTTCAAAACTCACTGGTACTGAAGGATCAACCACAAACGAATAATTAATTATAAAATTTATGTGCGCTCTCAATTACATATATGGCAGAAAAACTTTTACGCGATTGGAAACCGTTTGAATCAATCATTGGATTTACGTTTAAAGACAAAGACTACATTACCCAAGCATTTATTCATCGTTCTTTTTTGAATGAGAATCCAAACACTGGACTCGATCATAATGAACGTCTTGAATTTTTGGGTGACGCAGTACTTGAACTTGCAGTTACTGATTATCTCTACAAAAAATTTCCAGATTCTCCCGAAGGAGAACTTACCTCATTTCGAGCAGCGCTTGTAAATGCGGTTATTCTTTCTGGTATCGCTTCTGATATTTCAATGAACGATTATCTTTTCCTTTCTCGAGGTGAGGCCAAAGATACCGGCAAGGCACGACAGTACATTCTCGCGAATGCATTTGAAGCACTCGTTGGTGCAATATATCTCGATAGTGGATTTGGTCCAGCAGAAAAGTTTTTGGAAAAAGTTTTGTATCCAAAAACAAACGAAATCGTAAAGAAAAAGTTATGGCGCGATTCCAAAAGTTTGGTTCAAGAAAAAGCCCAAGAATTTTTTGGTACCACACCATCATATCAAGTCATGAAAGAAACTGGTCCTGATCACGATAAACATTTCACAATCGGAATATTTTTTGGTGACAAAAAAATTGCCGAAGGAAAAGGAAATTCAAAACAAGAAGCCGAACAAGCAGCCGCCCGCGCCGCCCTCGAAGCCAAAAAATGGTTGGATTAAAAATCAAAATATATTTATAAAATTTAAAAGACGTACACGTGTACGTCTTTTAAATTTGGTGTATAATTATCAACATCATATGCTCAAAAAGCTCGAAATTGCTGGGTTCAAATCTTTTGCCAAAAAAACTGTGCTTTCTTTTGATACGCCGATTACGGCAATTGTTGGACCGAATGGTTCAGGTAAATCAAATGTCGTAGAATCATTTCGTTTCGTACTCGGTGAACAGTCAATGAAATCAATGCGTGGAAAGGGAGGTAACGATCTCATTTGGAAAGGTTCGAAGCTCCTCGCGGCGGGATCCAAAGCTCGCGTCGCTGTAACATTCGACAACAATGCGCGACAGTTTGCGTTTTCTGGTTCATCGGGTGCCGAGAATGAACTTGGGTTTGATGAAGTTACGCTTGCGCGCGAAGTTACTCCCGATGGTGGAAGTTCGTACGGAATCAACGGTACAAACGTGCGCCTTAAAGATTTGAATGATTTACTTGGCTCAGTAAACATCGGCACATCTGGTCACCATATCATTTCCCAAGGTGAGGCTGATCGATTACTTTCTGCTTCTGCGCGCGATCGCCGTGCGATGGTAGAGGATGCACTTGGACTCAAGGTCTATCAACTCCGTATTCGTGAAAGCGAACGTAAATTAGAAAAGACGATGCTCAACATGAAAGAAGTGCAATCACTTCGTCGTGAACTCGCACCACATTTAAATTTCCTTTCCAAGCAAGTAGAAAAAATCGAAAAAGCCGATGAGCTCCGCAAAGAATTTGGAGAATTTTTTGGACAATATGTAATGATGGAATCATCGTCTATTTTGTTTTCTGAAAATTCTCTCGCAGAAATGGAACACTCGACACACCAAGAATATGTTTCTGTACAAAAAAATACCAACACTGAGCGTATCAATGAGCACGATGGTGAAAAGAGGAATATTCAAAACAAAATTCAAAACGTAGAATTTGAACAATCTAAATTATTGCGCGAGCGTGATGAATTGGGTCGTGCAATTGGACGCATCGAGGGTAAACTCGAAGCGATTTTGTCTGTCAAAGAAGTGCATGGTGCCACAACGATTTCTGTTTCAAAAGCCGAAGAATTATGTGCTGATGTGTTGATGACTGTCGACGAAGTTTCAAATTCTGAAGTGCTCGCAGATTTCAAAAATGCATTTTCAAACATTCGAGAAAAAATTAATTCATTCAAACATTCAATCAAAGGTGAACAACCTCAAATAAACAAAGACCATTTAAAAAATGAAATCGAAATAGAACGCAAGGAACTCGAAAATAAACTTGCACACATCGGCACACGCGTTGATGCGATGTCGAAAGAATTGGAATCGTATCGTGATTCGCTTTCACATATAGAACAAAAAATTCGTGAGAGTGAACGAAGTTCGTATGCAAGTGTTGCGCGTATTGCCACACTCGAAGGTCTCATGCGCGAACACGCACTCAAACGCGAAACACTGGTGCGCAGAAATGTTGTTTTGAATGAAGAAATGAAAGAAGCTCAAGCGATGACGGGTGACGTATTTGAAACATCAAAACTTCCTGAGATGGATACTCCAGAAAAGTTGGCTGAACGCGAAAACTTACATCGAAAAATCGAGCGTATAAAAATAAAACTTGAGGACGCAGGTGCATCGAGCGGTTCAGAAATTATTAAAGAATTTGAAGATACCAAAACTCGTGATGCATTTCTCGTCAAAGAGCTTGCAGATTTGGAAGCAAGTATTACATCACTTCGTGCACTTATCAGTGAACTTCGCGACACAATCGAACGCACATTCAAAGAAGGAATTGAAAAGATTAATATTCAATTCGGAGAATTTTTCAAATTAATGTTTGGCGGCGGGGGAGCGTTCCTATCAATCGTTGTCGAACACAAACGTGCCAAAGATGAAGAAGAAATCTTTGACGAAGATTTGCCGCTCGAACACGGCATTGATATTACGATTAATTTACCTCACAAAAAAGTTAAAGATTTAAATATGCTCTCGGGTGGTGAACGCTCGCTTGTATCAATCGCGCTTCTTTTTGCCATGAGTCAAGTTAATCCGCCGCCATTTCTCGTGCTCGATGAGACGGATGCTGCGCTCGACGAAGCCAACAGTCGCAAATATGGTGACATGCTTGATTTGCTTTCGAAACATTCCAAACTTATCGTCGTTACACACAACCGCGAAACAATGTCTCGTGCCCAAGTGCTCTATGGAGTCACGATGGGTCTCGATGGCGCATCGAAGCTTCTCTCAATAAAATTTGACGAAGCAGT
>JBAXTD010000015.1:0-18824 GCA_037130335.1 bacterium | reverse complement strand
GCGTGTTTTTGTAAACAATTTAGTTTGTCTCATATATATGGATACTAACCCAAATATGCCTTAAATACAAATATCACATAATTAATTTTAAATTAAAATAATAAAATAAATGTATAATTTGTCAATATACCCAAAAAGCCTGATTTCTGGTACTATAGTTGCACATCCCGTGGGGAGTTCCGACACACGTCATCTTCCCTGTAAGGCTTAAATCGTAGCGATTTGCCAAGCTGAAATGCTTAAAAACGGTTTGTCCGAACCATTGGTTTCGGTATTATAATTAAGGCCTCGAATATATATTCAAAGCCAAGCAATTTTTTAGTATGTCAGATAAAAACACAGCACTCGCAAAAGAGCTCTTTACCGTCGGCGCACACTTTGGTTACTCAAAGACACGCCGTCACCCTTCTGTTGCAAAATACCTTTTTGCAAAGAAAAACAAAGTCGATATTATTGATATCGAACAAACAACCGTTATGCTCGAAGAAGCAGCGGCTTTTATGAAGTCACTCGGCGCACGAGGTAAAACAGTTGTATTCGTGGGTACAAAACCTGAAGCAAAAGTTAGTACACAAACCCACGCAGAAAGTCTCGGTCAACCATACGTCATCACACGATGGGTTGGAGGAATTTTGACTAACTACAGTGAAATCAAAAAGCGTCTCAATCGTCTCGAGGAACTTCGCGCAGCTCGTGCAAGTGGAGATCTCCAAAAGAAATACACAAAGAAAGAATTACTTCTCATTGTTCGCGAAATCGAAAAGATGGAAAGTCTTTTTTCTGGACTTGTATCACTCAAAGGACTCCCTGATGCACTTTTCATCATCGATCCAAAGAAAGAAATTAACGCAGTTCTCGAAGCAAATCGTCTCGGAATTCCAGTTGTTGCAATCGCAAGTACAGACTGTGATATCAATGCAATCAAATACCCTGTCGTTGCAAACGATGCATCACGAGGAGCAATTGAATTCATGGTCAAATATTTGACTGATGCATACAAAGGTCAATAAAAACGCGTTTTGGTAGTGTGCAATCTTTTATTAAGTTTGTAATCATACATTTAAAACAATGGCAATCACAACAGAGCAAATTAAAGATTTACGAGACAAGACAGGTATTTCTGTCATGCAATGCAAAAAGGCACTCGAAGAAGCTGAAGGCGACATGGAAAAAGCGATTTTGATTCTCAAAAAGAAATCAACTGAAATTGCAGCCAAAAAATCAGACCGCGAAGCAACTGCCGGATATATTGCAAAAGCAGAAAAATCTGGAAACGGATTACTTCTCGCACTTAAATGCGAAACTGATTTCGTAGCAAAAAACGCGGACTTTATCGCACTTGCACAAAACCTCGCAAATACTGCATCAGAAAAAGGAATTGAGGAAGCACAAAAAATCGCTCCTGAACTCATCTCTGCAGGAATCCAAAAGCTTGGTGAAAATATTCAGCTCGGAGAAATTGTAACAATTTCATCCCCTGTTGTTGGTGTATATGTACACGATGGACGCATGGGTATCGCAGTTGGACTCGGCGGTGGCGACAGTGCACTCGCAAAGGACATTGCAATGCACATTGCTGCAATGAATCCTGAATACAAAACTCGTGCCGATGTACCAGCAGATGAAGTTGCAAAAGTTCGTGCAATGTTTGAAGAAGAAGTTGCCTCATCAGACAAACCAGCAGACATCAAAGAAAAAATGCTCACAGGTAAAATTGATACATTCTTCAAAGAACGCACTCTCGCAGATCAATCATTCATCAAAAATCCTGATATGACAATCGCACAACTCCTCGCAAGTGCAAGTACCACACTCAATGAATTTGTTCGTGTTTCGATTGGATAAAAACTATGACCTTTGATTTGATATTATTTCTTTTTGGCTTCATACTCGCTTGCGCGATGATCATCCGCAAGATGTGGCTTCTACGAACCGGCAAAATTATTGCTGGTTCGTATGAGGAGGCCGACTGGACAGATATCTCACTCGACAACGTTAGATATTATTTTTTGGAAATTACTAAAGTTATCATACACCGCACCGTTCTCGTGTCACTCAAAGCATGGATATTGTTTACAAACCTGATTCGTAAATATGACAAAAAAGTAAAAACAAAGCTTACACATGTCATACACAAAAATTCTCAATACAAAGCTGACGAAAACCAAAAACCTTCCGAATTTCTATCAAACATCAAAGACCACAGAGACAAAGTAATGGGAGAAATCGAAAAAGAATAAAGATTGAAATATTTTTTAAATGTGATAGTATCTAAGTAGTTCAAATGTATATATGTTTCCTGTGCCGCTTTAGCTCAGTTGGTAGAGCAACTCTTTTGTAAAGAGAAGGTCCCCAGTTCAAGTCTGGGAAGCGGCTCCATTCTAAAAAATCACCTATTTAAATAGGTGATTTTTTGTTGAACCAATACTTGACATTAATTTAAATTAATGTAGTATTTGATACAAATCACTTTAACAATGGCTACAACAATAAACTTTTCCGGCATTAATGACATCGCCGAGGTAACAGAAATGATGTCTCGTGTTTTCAAGGATATCTCCTTGGATCAAATAATCCTCGATATCACGACATTGACATCGAGTTACAAAATACCTGAAAATATAACGGCCCTATTACAAAACAGGAACGATATTAAACCCATCCTCCCCCCTCAATTCATCGTTGCTTACGATAATCAAATACCCGTAGGTATAATAGGATACCGCGAGGAAATGAAAACTTTTGGTTTCTATGAGATATTTTACTTAGGTGTACTCGTGGGGTACAGAAAAGAAGGCATCGGAACGAGGTTAATCAATAATGCTATCGAAAAAATCAAAGAAGATAGCCAAGCATTTTATAATGACCTTGTTTTTGCAAACTTAGTTTGCGAAGCAAAGAATGAAAATTTCTTTACCAAAAGAGGTTTTCAAACTATACATTCATTTAATTCAAGTACAGAGATGTACTTTATTCTTAAAAAGAAAGTTTAGACAAAATAATAGGCGTGCGTGTTTTTTTAAAAAAACACGCACGCCTATTTTATTTTTACAACTACCCTATTTAATCTTGGTCGATGTACTCGTCGTATCAACCAATGTACTCTTTAATTTCGGAATGAGTTTTTCTATGTCTTCTACACTATGAAATCCTGTGTACACTTTGCCATCTGAAACCATTGCTGGGAGCACTGTGTCCTTGAGTCCGTAAATTTTTTCAAGTGTTTCTACGGCAGAAAGATTAAGTCCATAATCAAATGAATACACACGGAGGAGTGGGTATTTTTCACGAAGTGCGGTAAGTACATATCCTTGTTTGAGACAATCAGTACATGAATCATTTGTGGTGTAAAAGTACAATACAAAGACTGATTTTTGACCACAGCGACTTGTAAGCTCTTTCATCAAAAGATAGTCTTTGATCTCGAGCAATGAATATGATTCCTTGAGACGAGTAAGTTGAGCTGATGATCCGATTGACGCATCACTATATTCAATCTTTTTTGATAAATCATTTAATTGATCCGAAAGTACAGCACTCGGTGAAATCTGACTACAATCGAGTGTGCCGAGCAATGAATATTGTGTTTCAGATGAAAGCAAATCAATCGAAATATTTTCTTGAATAGTACTCAACGTATCGAGCTTTTTATTACTGAAATAATTCGAAAGCACTATCGCTCCCAAAAAAACGATTGCACTGATAAAAAAAGCTATTAAATATTTTTTCCAATCTATTTGTTCTTGCATATAATTATAATTTTGTACCATTAATTCTTTCGACAGTCCAACTCGTTTCCTTTGAAAACAAGGCATTCAGAAACGCCTTTGTTAACCAAATTGGAGCGAGAAAAGTTGAAAGTATAAAGAAGTATACTATATTTATTGTCGGACGAATTTTTCCTTCTACCATTTTTTGGCCAATAAACAATAGTGCTATGAGTGATATTGCAAGCAAAATACTGATAAACGTAATCGCTTCTGTATTTACAAAAAACCAACTAAACGATGGAACGTGCAAAATTGATTTAATGCCTGCAACACGCAATCGAATAATCGTATACACAATACTTACAATGAGATGATACAGCGTTGCAAAAAAAACAAACGAAATCGCAAGAATAGAAATAACACCTGCTGGCAAGGTAAAGAATCCAATATTTCCATATTTTTTATTAAAAAAAAGTTCTTTGTAATCTTTGGCATTTTTTAGAAATCCATAACTCCAGCGTACACGTTGTCGATACAATTTAGGGATAGTATCTGGACTCACGGTATACACGTATCCATCCGGACAGTGGTCGATTTTGTATCCGTTTTTTTGCATACGAAGTGCAATTTCTGCATCTTCGGTATTGTGTGCTTTGCGATACAAACCGAGATTATCAAATACTTCACGACGAAAGATTGTAAACGGACCTGGTGTGACATGAATGGCTCCGATAGTTCCCAACATTTTTTTCATAAAAACTCCAAAATGATACTCAGCTATTTGAGCGCGTTGAATAATATTTTTGGGTTCATGCACTACAATAGCCGAAGAAACTGCCATTGTTTGTGGATTTTCAAAGTACGACATAATTCTCTTGAGAGCTTCTGGGTGAACAAATGAATCAGCATCGAGACCACCGACAAAATCTGTCGTGAGGTGTTCAATACCGAAATTAAGTGCGGTATGTTTGCCACCGTTTGGTTTGGTGTAGATTTCAATGTTTGGGTGACCTTTAAATTTCTGAAGTACTTGCCAGGTGGAATCTTTACTACCATCATCCACAACCATAATTTTTATTTTATCTTTTGGGTAACTAAGTGCGAGCAAGGAATCAATTGTTTTTTCAACACTTTTTTCTTCGTTATAGCATGGAACGATGATGGTTACTGAAGGATAATTAGAAAGTGTTATTTCTTCTGTTCGAATCAAAATTTGTTTTCTCTTTTCAAAAAAAGTAAGGATAAAAAACACCTGTACATACAAGGATAGAAAAATAACTATATAAAAAACGGCGACTGAGAAAATTGCCATTGCTTTTGTATTTTACCACAAAATAGCTCAAAAATCCACCAACGTAAAAGCCGGGTTTCGCGAAGCGAAACCCGGCTTTTATAAGAAACTAAAATTTACATTTTTGCGCCATCTGCTTGGCATTTTGAACAACTACCACCAAAGATAGCGAGAACTGCTGAAACACCTACAAGGATGTACACAATTGCTTCGATTGTTGGCATACTACCAAAGATCATGTTTACAAGGTTCCAATTTGAACCCATAAACATTCCGAGTCCAACGAGACCCCAGTTCAAACCACCAACGATAACGAGAACATTTGCAATTTTATGCAAAACACATGCGCCTTTATTCATTTTGTATAAAGAAATTATATATAATTTCTTGTAATTAAAACTAATAATGAAAACATCACTTGTATTATATCACAAACAATAAAACAGCAATGTTTGTAACAAACACACATCCAGAGTATAATTTATCAGTACATTTTATTTTTTATATAAAAAATTATGCAAGAAGAAAACAACCACAAAAAAGAAACTGAGCTTTCCCTACCAATGGCAATCGTGCTTGGAGCTTTTATTATTGCGATCGCACTTATTGTAATCAAAATGCCTCGCACAATAACAACGACAACATCTGACAAAAAAACGTCTCTTGATTCACAAACGATAACAGCAATGGTAAATCATATTATCGCAACAAAAAACAAAGTTCCTGTGGTTCCAGTTTCTGCAAGTGATCATATAATCGGCACAATGAATCCGAAATTAACATTAATCGAGTATTCTGATCTCGAATGTCCTTACTGTAAAAGTTTTGATGGAACGATGAACAAAGTTATTCAAAATTATGGAAACCAAGTTGATTGGGTATACCGACATTTCCCTCTCGATTGTGTCGATAATACAGCCACAGATTGTGTACCGCTCCACTCAAAGGCTCGCCATGAAGCAGTCGCATCTGAATGCGCATACGAACAAGGTGGTAACGATGCATTCTGGAAATATATTACAAAAGTTTTTTCAATCACACCTTCAAACAATCAGCTTGATCCAAAACAACTTATAACGATCGCAGGAGAAGCTGGTCTCAATCTAAATGAATTTAATACATGCGTATCTTCAGATAAATACGCAGACATAGTTTCAAAAGACGCAAAAGCTGGATTAAAATCAAATGTCGTAGGAACACCAAACACAATCATTGTGGATCGACTCGGCAACACATACACAATCGAAGGAGGATATCCGTACGAAGTCGTAAGTAGCACTCTCGATACATTACTAAAAAACTAGGAATTAATTCCTAGTTTTTGTTGTAGCCTGTGCGTACACATCAGGATATTTAGTTTTGAATGCATCAATAATATGTTGCATGTGTGTGGAATAGTCTTCGGGTGGAATCGGCTCATTGGCGTCCTGTGCTTTTTCGGCGACTTCATTCTCAATACCCTCCAGACTCTGTGCAATACGAAGTACTCGCACATCTCCTGCCGAAGCATATTGTTCAGCAAGTTCAAGTTGATTTTCGAGCGCGATAATATAATCGAGAAAGCTCTCTTTGAGACCGCGAAATCGTGCTTCTCGCAATTCACTTAAATAATCATCTAAATCATCTACTGCGTTTTCATCCATATTTTTATTATATCAGTTACTTGTTAAAATTTTAAACTGCTAACACTTGATTTTTTATAAGCTTTTGATAATCCTTTGATTTCTTTTGCAATTCCTCGTGTGTACCATGTGCGACAATTTTGCCATGAGCTACCACAAAAATAATATCAGCATCCATCACTGTAGACAATCGGTGCGCAATGATAATCGTCGTACGGCCTTTGGCGCCACGATTGATAGCTTCATGAATTAATTTTTCATTCACTGAATCAAGTGCACTTGTGGCTTCATCAAATATCAAAATCTTTGGGTCTTTGATGAGTGCACGCGCGATACCGATGCGCTGACGTTCACCGCCAGACACCTTGATTCCATTTTCTCCAATCATCGTGTCAATTCCTTCCTTAAGCTTAGAAACAAAACTATCAAGCGAAGCATCTGTTAGCACTCGTGAAATTTCTTCGTCAGATATAAATATATCTCGTGGTAAGCCAAATAAAATATTCTCCTTGATACTTCGATCAAGCAACTCAATCTTTTGTTCAACATTTCCAATTTTTGAACGAAACCAATTAAGATTCATTTCTTTAAGCGGTATATCATCTATCAAAATAGCTCCTTCTGTTGGGTCATAATATCGTCGCATAAGGTTTACGATTGTTGATTTACCAGAACCAGACACACCGACAAATCCAACCTTTGCTCCAGCGGGAATTACAAGACTGGTACCCATAACTGCATATTCATCTTCTACTTTTCCGCTTGGTGTCATATCGTCATCGTTTTCAATCACATCAGTTCGCGCGTGGCGATATGGGTACACAAAACTTACGTCCTTAAATTCAATTTTTCCAGAAAAAGATTCTGGGGTAATTCCATTTTCATTCGGGTCAATATCTGGAATAATATCAAGTAAATCATACAACTTTTTTATTTCAACTTCCTGAAAAAGCATTCTACGTTGGGTAGACATGATTTGAATCAAGTTTCCAAATACAGTACTTATCCAAGAAAAAAGTGTTACAAACATTCCAGTCGAAAGATTGCCGTTAAAAATAAGATATGCACCGAGCGCAAGCGATATATATTGTCCTACAATAATGAGCGGGCGATCAGCATAAAAACTTTTAATATATGTCAACCAGGTTGTATCAGAAAACTCAACGAATTTTTCACCAAGCGAAGCATACTCATTTTGTACATTTCCTTCTTGGCCTTCAGCAATTACGAGTGTCGCATTGCGAAAAAACTCGGTCTGCAATTTTGAGAGCGTCTGTCTTTTTTTGCGCATCAAATCCAAGTCATGAAAATATCTTTTGTTTCGACGATACGAAACCCACAGATATAGACTAATGAAAGTAACCGCAACAAGTGCGACATGCCATTCAACATACACAAGAATACCGAGTGTTACAAAAATTTGTAACACACTTGGTGCAATGATATACATAAGATTATGTATATAATCTTCAAACGCGTTTTGTCCTCGATTTACAATTGATTGACGAATACCAGAATGCTCGTTTGTGTGCTGTCCAACAGAAAACGAAAGCATTTTTTTAAGTGATTCTCTTGAAAAATATTGCTCAAAATAATCACCAAATTTAGTGATTTCAAAATGTTCTCGAATCCACGAAAGAACATTTGAATTTAATATCGTCAAAAGAAACGCGAGACAGAGAAAGATAATTGTTCCATGAGCATTTTTGTGAATAACAGCGTCAACACTTTTACCAAAAAAGTATGGTGAAATAGCGCCCAACAACTGGCCGAAAAACTGGATTGATAATACTAGTGTTGCCGCTCCCCAAAAAGGCCGGAATATGAGTATTGTTCGCACAAAGAAACTTTTCTTTTTATGATTTTTCATTTTTTTACAGTAGTGAATAAATCTCAAAAGAAAAAATTAATATGGTTTTTCTGAATAAATAGATTGTTTAATCGAAGTAATTTTTTAGTCTGAGAATTTTTTCGTGAGTTCTAAGTTTTTCGTGCACTTTGGCTTCGATTTGACGGATACGTTCACGAGTGACGCCAAATTCTGTACCTACTTCCTCGAGTGTGTGTTGCACACCGTCTGCAAGTCCGTAACGCATTTCAAGAATTTTGCATTCCTTTGGAGAAAGTTCATCAAGCACGCTTCGGATCTGATCGGTCAAAATTCTGTGTGAAGCTTCCTGGTCAGGACGTAGAATTTTGTCATCGGCAATAAATTCTCCACGTGTAGACTTTTCGTCATCATCACCAATTGGTTGCTCGAGCGAAACAGTATCTTGAGAAATGTTTTCGATCACGTGAACTTTTTCTACTTCAATTCCCATTTCAGTTGCAATTTCTTCGGCGAGTGGATCACGTCCCAAATCCTGAGCGAGACGACGATACACTTGTTTGTATTTTGAAATAGTTTCAACCATGTGCACTGGAATACGAATCGTACGAGATTGATCTGCAAGCGCGCGAGTGATTGATTGACGAATCCACCATGTTGCGTACGTTGAGAATTTATATCCCTTGGTCCAGTCGAATTTTTCAACAGCTTTAAAGAGACCGAGGTTCCCTTCTTGAATCAAATCGAGAAGTGTGAGATCACTTGAGCGACCAACATACTTTTTGGCGATTGAAACTACGAGACGCAAGTTCGCACGAGCGAGAAGGTTTTTGGCTTCCATATCACCTTCTTGAATTCGCTTTGCCAAATCTTTTTCTTCTGCAGCGTGAATGAGCGGATATTGTCCGATTTCCTTGAGGTAGATTTGAATTGAATCATATGAACCATCAAGTTTTTCTAATTTTTCACTTTCATTCGCATCAATATCAAGCAAATTTCCACCTTCCAAAATATCAATTCCGGCAGTGTTTAATTTTTCATACAATACATCGAGAAATGAAATATCTTGTTCGATGTTTGGAAAAAGTTTAAGAATTTCGTCGTATGTAATGAACCCTCGTTTCTTACCTTTTGTGACGAGTTCATCTGCACGCTGTTCGAGCGTCATCGTTTTGCTTTTATTAACTTTCTTTGTTGGCTTTTTGGCTGAACGAGAAAATTCTGCGCGATTAGAACGACGAGTTGCCGCTGATTGCTTTTTGGCTGCAGGTTTTGCCTTTACCTTTGCCACTTTTTTGACCGCAGGTTTTTTGACAATTACTTTTTTTACAGGCTTTGCCTTTGGAGCAGGCTTGGCTTTTTTGACAGTTTTTGAAACGGCGACCTTTTTTATTTTTTTATTTTTTGATGCCATAATAATTTATTTATTTAAAAATCGACTGCTCTTGATAATATTTAAACGATTTGCAATTTCTTGTGATGTCGTGAGTAATAATTTAATTTGTTCTGCGTCTCCAACTCTTTCTGCGTTTCCGAGTTCAGACATTATTTTTTCGATTGCCTTTCCTAAAATATCTTCTTCTAAATTTAAAATGAGTTCGTCTATTTCTCGTTCAAGATTTTTAGTATTTTGATATATTGACTCAACCTCAAAAATTTGTTCATTCTTTTTATTATCAGGTAATTCCATAAAACTTGTAAACCGAGCATCTCCGAGAATCGCCTGTAATTTTGTTCGCAGAGACTCAGTGCTTACAATTGGTGGAGAAAGTGTTTCTTGCCAAAACAATATTCCAAATAATCTATCCTCGATTCGAAGCCCTCGTTTGTTGTCGTCTTTGCGTCCTGCATTCATTTCTGCAAGCACTTGCTTGTCGGTTTGTTCACGATTGAGAAGCTTTACCATATCTTCATTGAGCGCTGATTCAGGAATGCCAGTTTTTGTACTTATTTCTTTGATGAAATATGCACGCTCCACAGCACTCGGCATTACTGCAACATACGGCAAAATTTTGTCAGACACTGCGCGAGCACGAGCAAGTTCAGAAAGTGGATGTTCCATGAGTATCGATGTATACAATGTAATAATGTGCATTGCACCATCAATTATTTTTTTCCATTCTTCACCTCCAGATTTACGAATCACGTCTGCTGGATCCATATCCTTCGGAAGTTTTACAACTTTGACATCCATGCCAAGCGAAAGTGCAATACGTTCTGCTCGTCCAGTAGCTTTGAGTCCTGCCTTGTCTCCATCAAATGCAATAACTAATTTTTTTGATAACGCGTTCACTTGCCCGAGACCCGATAGAAGTCCTCGCTCCACATCAGCTACAACAGTATCCGAAAGTGCAGTACCACTCGATGCAACCGTGTTGATAAATCCAGCTTGATGAGACAAAACTAAATCCATTTGTCCTTCAACCAAAATCGTTTGGTCACGTTTACGAATTTCAAATTTCGCTTTATCGAGTCCGTAGAGTGTACTACCCTTTTTAAATATTGGAGTTTCGGGAGAATTGATATATTTGCCTTGCACACCGGAACCATCGTCATGAAGCATCCGTCCAGAAAAAGCAATCACGCGTCCACCAGTATCAGAAATCGGAAACATAATTCTATCGCGGAATCGATCATACAAACCTTGTTCTTTTTTTTCTTCGGGATATTTAGACAATCCCGCAAGTTCTAATTCCGTATCAGTAAAACCTTTTTTGCGCATTTCGTTTGAAAGTGCGCGCCATGAAATTTTTTCACTTGGAGCGTATCCAATGCGAAAAAGTTTTCTTGTTTCATCTGTTATTCCCCGACTTCGTATATAGTCTTGAGCTTCAGTATTGTTCAAAAATTCACGTTCATAAAACAATGTCGCAGCATCCATCAATTGATATAATCTATCTTTTTCTGATTGATCCTTTGGATTATATGATTCGAGTGGAACACCAGCACGGTCAGCAAGCACTTTGAGCGCACCTTTGAAATCAAGTCCTTCAAATTGTTCAACAAAAGAAAAAATATCTCCTTTTGCTCCACAACCAAAACAATAATAGCTTCCACGCGCCGGTGAAATAAAGAACGAAGGTGTTTTTTCGTTATGGAATGGACAATTCGCCTTGAAATTCCCTCCTGCTTTTTCAACTTTCAAGTAGGAGGAAATAACATCGACGACTGACAAACGCTCTTTTATTTTTTCTACAGAAGAGGATGACATGCTATTTTATTTTTACAAAACATGATTTATTCAAATTCGTGTGCGCGTAAGCGCACAATATTATTGAATAAATCACTCCGCAACGGTACTCCGGTTTGGAGTAAACTTATTCACTATCTTCTTTTACTGATTCGTTTTTTACGTTTGCTTTAAATCCAGTTCCTGCAGGAATGAGGCGTCCGATGATTACGTTTTCTTTGAGACCGCGAAGTGTATCTACACCACCACGGATTGCGTTTGTGATAAGCACGCGGTTTGTGTTTTGGAACGATGCAGCTGAGAGCCAACTCTTAGTTGTAAGTGCTGTTTCTGAAATTCCAAGAATTATTGTTTCTGCTTTTGCGATTGTGCCACCTTCATTTTCAACACGTTCGTTTTCATCAACAAGCTCCATTGTTTCCACAATTTCACCTGGTGAAAAGCTTGAATCCCCTGCGTCTTTGATTTTCTTACGTGAACTCATTTGTCGAATAATTATTTCGATGTGTTTACGTGAGATTGATGCTCCCTGCAATTCATACACTTTGTTGATTTCGTGAATGATGTATTCTTCTGCACGTTCATGTCCACCGTATTTGAAGATTTCAGAAATATCAGCAGAACCGTCGGTCATCAAATCACCTTTCTTAACATCAAATCCTTTTTGTACAATTGGCAAACGGTGTGGAGGAATAATGTATTCAGTTTCATTTGCTTTGCCATCAACTTTTGTATCATGCAAAACAATGATTACGCGTTCCTTTTTGTCAGTTTCGCGAATGTCGATAACAGTACCGTCTTCGTGACAAACAACTGCAGGATTTTTTGGCATACGTCGTTCAAAGATTTCTTCAACACGAGGCAAACCTGCGGTAATATCAACTCCTGCAACTCCTCCGGCGTGGAAGGTACGAAGTGTAAGCTGTGTTCCTGGTTCACCGATAGCTTGTGCAGCAACGATTCCAACGGCTTCGCCAACATCTACAATGTGATTGCGTCCCAAATCGAGACCGTAACACATTTTACAAATTCCATATGTTGTTTTACATGTAAGTGGAGTACGTACAAAGACATCAGTAATTCCCATTGCATCGATTTTAATTCCAAGTTCTTTGGTGATCAAAAATCCACGCTTGTAAATTACATTTCCTTCTTTATCTTTCAAATCTGCAGCAAGAACACGTCCACGAATTTGTTTTGCGAGAGGAATTTCGATTCCAAGAACATTGTCTTTTTTCATCCATTTACCATCTTTTGTTCCACAATCTTCTTCAGTAATCACAACATCTTGTGCAACGTCAACGAGACGACGAGTGAGGTATCCAGCCTTTGCAGTATTGAGCGCTGTGTCGGCCAAACCTTTACGTGATCCGTGAGTCGTAATGAAATATTCAATTGGAGAAAATCCTTCTTTGAATGATGGGATGATTGGGAAATCAATTGTACGTCCTGATGGGTTAATGATAAGTCCTTTCATTCCAGCCATCTGTGTAAGGTTACTCATCGATCCACGGGCACCAGATAAAATCATGTCTGACACTGAACCATTTGGATCGAGCGTTGCAGGCAATAATTTTTCAATTTCTGATTTTACTCCTTCCCAAATCGAAATTACCATTCGGTAACGTTCTTCGTCTGAAATAAGACCATCATTAAATTGATTGATGACTTCCAATTCTTTTGCGCGTCCACGAGCAACGATTTCTTTCTTTCCTTCTGGGACAGAAACGTTATCCATTCCCCATGTCACACCTGAACGAGTACTATATTTGAATCCGAATGCCTTAATCTTGTCGAGCAAGTTTGGCATTTCTTCAATTCCATAATGCATGATGAATTCGTCAACGAGTGCATTAATTCTTTTTTGAGAAATTGTATCATTTAAGAATGGGAAATTTTCTGGAAGAATTGAGTTGAAAAGCAAACGTCCAACAGTTGTTTCGAATGGTTTGTTTTCGAATGCAGCATATTTTTTGTTGTCTTCTGCAAGAACTTTTATTTTTGCGCGAAGTCCAACAACACCCAAATCATATGCCATAAGTGCGCGATTTGGAGTTTCAAATATCATTCCTTCACCTGTATCGCCAGTGACAATTTTTGTCATCCAGTAACATCCAAGTGTAATGTCGAGAAGTTTTGCAGAAACGATTGGTTCACCGTTTTGTGGTTTCAAAATATTTTTGTTTGAAGCCATTCGAGTTTCTGCTTCGTGTTGTGCTTCTTTTGAAAGTGGCACATACACAGCCATTTGGTCTCCATCGAAGTCGGCGTTAAACGCAGCACAGACGAGTGGGTGAACTTGAATAGCGTTTCCTTCAATCAAAATTGGTTTGAATGCTTGAATACCGAGACGGTGAAGTGTTGGTGCACGGTTGAGGAGCACACGCTTTCCATCAATTACTTCTTCGAGGATTGCCCATACTTCTGGAATTCCATCTTCGATCAAACGGTTTGCACCACGAATGTTGTATGCGAGTTCACGTTCAATAAGTTTTGAAATTACGAATGGTCGGAAAAGTTCAAGCGCCATGTGTTTTGGAAGTCCACATTGTGAAAGATTGAGTGTTGGTCCAACAACGATAACTGAACGTCCTGAATAGTCCACACGCTTTCCAAGCAAGTTTTGACGAAACAGTCCTTGTTTAGATTTCAAATTGTCAGCGAGAGATTTGAGCGCACGGCGTTGTGCTTGGTTCATTGCAACAGAATCATTTTGACGTGCAATTGAATTATCAATAAGCGCATCAATAGCTTCCTGCAAAATACGTTTTTCGTTTCGAAGAATTACATCTGGAGCACCGATTTCTTTGAGTTTACGCAAACGATTATTACGATTGATGACGCGGCGGTACAAATCGTTAATATCACTTGTGGCATGACGTCCTCCATCGAGTGCAACCATTGGGCGAAGTGCTGGTGGAATAACTGGAATAACAGTAAGGAACATCCATTCTGGACGAATTCCTGACGTGATCATTGAACGAATAAGAGAAAGTCTCTTTTCCAATTTTTCTTTTTCTACAGCACTTGCTTTTTCGATTGCTGTTTCAGAAATTTCGCGCAACTTTTCGAGGTCGAGGTTTTTGAGAACTGCATAAATTGCTTCGGCACCGATTGATGCTTCAAAACATGTACCATATTTTAAACTGTAACGGTGATATGCAATTTCAGTCAAAACTTTTCCTTCATAGATATCAGCGATTTCACGCTTTGCAGTCATGAGTAATTCCTTGAGTTTTGTCTTTGTATCCTCGTCAGCAGAACTTTTTACTTTTGTTTTGTATTCGTTCTCAAGATTTTTAACAAGTTTTTCTTTTTCTTCTTGATACACTTTCATCACAATATATCCTGCAAAGTAAATTACTTTTTCAAGATCAGTTGTAGTGATGTTAAGGAGAATAGACATACGTGAAGGTACTCCACGTAGAAACCAAATGTGAGCAACTGGTGTAGAAAGTTCAATGTGACCCATGCGTTCACGACGAACGATTGAGCGAGTTACTTCAACTCCACATTTTTCACAAATAATATCCTTATAACGAATACGTCGGTATTTTCCGCAGTAACATTCATAATCTTTTTCTGGTCCAAAAATTCGTTCGTCAAAGAGACCGCCGCGTTCTGAGCGTCCTGTTCGGTAGTTGATTGTTTCTGGCTTTGTCACTTCTCCGTATGACCAATCGCGAATGCGATCAGGGCTTGCGAGTTTGAGTGTGATTGAATCAAATCCAGAATTTGTATCGATTGTTTTCATAATTTTTTTGATGATAGATTAAATAAATAATTAATAAAATAATTACTTATTATTGCTCTTGTTCATCTTTTACTTCTTTTCGACCAGGTGTACCAACTTTTGTAAGATCAATGTCGAGAGCGAGACCGCGGAGATAATTGAGCATCACACCAAATGATGCGGGAGTATTTGGAGATTGAATTTCTTCACCTTTGATTATCGAATCGAATGCTTGTGAGCGTCCAACGATATCATCAGATTTAATCGTGAGCATTTCACGAAGTGTGTGCGATGCACCGTAACCTTCGAGAGCCCACACTTCCATTTCTCCAAAACGCTGACCTCCACCTTGTGCCTTTCCTCCGAGTGGTTGCTGTGTAATGAGACTGTAGGGACCAATTGAGCGCATGTGAATCTTGTCTTCCACCATGTGGTGCAGTTTGAGCATGTACATGATTCCAACAGCGATATCTTGTTCGAATGGTTCACCGGTGCGTCCATCAAAGAGTTTGAGACAACCTGATTCTGGATATCCTGCTTTGACGAGTTCTGCTTTGATTTCTGTATCTTTTGCACCTGAGAATGGTGGCACAATCGCTTGGTATCCAAGTGAATTTGCAGCGAGACCCAAATGCATTTCTAGAATTTGTCCGAGGTTCATACGAGATGGAACTCCAAGTGGTGTAAGAATTACATCAACTGGTGTACCGTCTGCCATGTATGGCATTTCTTCTTGTGGAAGAATTGTAGAAATAACTCCTTTGTTTCCGTGACGTCCTGCAAGTTTGTCACCCACAGATACGTTACGAAGTTGAGCGACTTCAATAACAACTTTTTTGATAATTCCACTTTCGAGTTGATGACCTTCTGCACGAGAAAAGATTTTGACACCAATAACGCGTCCTTTCTTTCCGTGTTCGAGACGAAGTGATGTGTCTTTTACATCACGAGCTTTTTCGGCAAAGATAGAACGGAGCAAACGCTCTTCTGGAGTAAGTTCTGTTTCTCCTTTTGGAGTAATTTTTCCAACGAGAATGTCATTTTCTCGAACTTCAGCTCCAACACGAATGATTCCTTCTTCGTCCAAATCTTTAAGTTTTATTTCACCGACATTTGGAATATCACGAGTTGTGATTTCAGGTCCAAGTTTTGTATCACGAACGATACAAATAAGTTCATCTGTGTGGATTGAAGTAAATACTGAATCTTTTACGAGACGATCTGAGAGAATAATCGCGTCTTCGTAGTTGTTTCCACTCCATGCCATAAACGCAACCATGACGTTTTGTCCAAGTGCGATTTGTCCACGGTCAGATGATGACATATCGGCAAGCAATCCACCCTTTTTGACTTCATCGCCAACTGATACGACTGGACGTTGATGAAATGTTGTGAAGTTGTTTGTACGAGAAAAGTTTATGAGTGGATATTCTTGTGAACCGTTTTTACCTTTGACGACAACATGTCGTGCATCAACATGTGTAACTGTTCCTGCTTCATCTGCAATAACCAAACGTCCAGAATATGGAGCAGCTGATTCTTCGATTCCTGTTGCCACAAGCGGTGCTGTCGGTACGAGACATGGAGTTGCTTGTTTCATCATGTTTGATCCCATGAGTGCACGGTTCGCGTCGTTGTGTTCGAGGAATGGAACCATCGCTGTCGCAATAGAAAATGCTTGGTATGGTGCAACGTCGATAAAATCAATTTCTTGTGCAGTTACCAAACCTGGTTCTGTTTTGAGACGAGCTTCAACCATTTCTTCAACAATCATTCCCTTGTCATCAATTGCAGTTCCTGCGTGTGCGATGTTGTATTTTTCTTCTTCGAGCGCGTTGAGATATACGATTTCATCAGTTACTTTTCCTTTTTTGACTCGTACGTATGGAGTTTCGATAATTCCGAAATCATTAATACGCGCATAAATAGAAAGGTGCAAAATGAGACCGATATTTGGACCTTCAGGAGTGTGGATCGGACATACGCGACCATAGTGAGATGTGTGCACGTCACGAACTTCAAGTCCTGCGCGTTCACGAGTAAGTCCACCTGGTCCAAGTGCTGAAAGAATTCGAATGTGTTCGATTTCTGCAAGCAAGTTTTCCTGGTTCATGAACTGTGAAAGTTGGTTTGTTGTGAAAAATTCTTTGATGCGAGCTTGGAGAGGACGCTGGTTGATGATTTGAATTGGAAGCGCAGTTGATGTGTCGATTGTCGACATACGGTCTTGCACATTGCGCTTGATTTGAGTCATACCTACGCGAATTTTTTGCGCAAGCAATTCTCCAACGTAACGAACGCGACGTTGTGCCAAGTGATCGATATCGTCTGCCTTTGCACCTGGAGTTTCAGAAAGTGCAACGATGTGTTTGATTGTTTGAATTACATCTTCACGATTGATTACACGACGAGCAAGCTCCTTTTCGTCCATTGAGAGATCAAAACGCTTGTTGAATCGGAAACGTCCAACTGGTGAAAGGTCATAGCGTTCAGGCGAAAAGAGCGCAGTGATAAATTCACGTGCGTTGTCTGGAGTCGCAAGATCTCCATCACGAAGACGCTTGTACATTTCGATATTTGCCTCTGCAATGTTTTTTGCAGTATCTTTTGCGAGACATTTAGAAATTGCAGCAAGTGCAGATGGAGTATCCTCAAATGCCTTTTTGATTTCTTCGTCAGTCGCAAGACCAAAAACACGAAGAAGCGAAGTTACTGGGAACTTACGCTTTTTGTCGATACGTACATATATAACACCATCGTTCTCGGCATCAATTTCAATCCATACACCACGTGCTGGAATGATTTTTGCACCAAAGAAACGTTTACCTTTGAGTTCATTTTCTGTAAAGAAAATACCAAAAGAACGAGCGAGCTGTGCCACGATGACACGTTCAACTCCGTTAATAATAAATGTTCCATGATTCGTCATCATTGGGAGATCAGAAAGAAAAATTTCTTGTTCCTTTGATGTACCAGTGATTTTGTTGGTCAAGCGAACTTGAACTTTGAGTTGCGCTTCATACGAAAGTTTGTTTTCTTTTGCATGAAATTCATCACACTTTGGTTCTCCGAGTGAGAAACCAGTAAATTCAAGCTGAAACTTTTTGCCTGAGTAATCAGGAATTGGTGAAAATTCCTTGAACACATCTGCCAAACCTTTTTGAACCAATTCTTTAAACGAATGAATTTGCATTTCAAGCAAATTCGGAAATTCTGCACGCGGCGCCTTGTACTTTGAAAAGTACTTTTTTGGGCGCACAGAAACGGCGTTTTTCGTCGTCATAGACTATTTATTTTATAAACACAAAAAGAAACGACCAAAACAAATCTCTCCAAGTGTGGATTTGTTTTATCCGTTATTTTTTTGATGTTTGTAAATGACGTGGAGCGTCATTTTTAGCTGCTAAAGGCATCAAATTGCAACTAAAACTCAATCATCCGATGCCTCCA
>JBAXTD010000014.1:0-21021 GCA_037130335.1 bacterium | reverse complement strand
CTGGAAACACATGCAAAGCTCCCAAGATTGGCATAACGAGTATCAAACTAAACACGATTTTTAGAAAAACATTACCAAATTTTTTCATATTTTTTACTTTAATTATTTTTAATATTTTTTAGTATAGCATTTCGACGCGTCTCGGGCATTGTTTATTTTACATAAATATGTAATTTTTGTTTTCGAGTTTTTGATGCCTGTGCCAAAGCATCGGCAATTTCTTCCAAATGAGCATGAATCATTTTGTTAGGAATATGCATAGTATCATATCCATCCCTATGAGAATATTTACCACGATCCAAATCAGAAAGTATTTGTTTTGCGTCAGTTAAATGATGAACACCGTCAACTTCAACATCTATCTTTGCCTCTGGTAATCGAAGGTCAATGGTCTTGAATCCATCATGAAATTCTTCATACACTTCCACGCCTCTAGCCTCTAATGCATTTTTGAGTTCTATCGCTTGTGGCGTTTGGTATTTTTTATTGTGATACATCTTTATCATATTTTCAGTATAGCATTTTGACACAATCTTGAGCGTAATTACTTTTTTATATCTCTAAGCTCTTTTTCTTTTTTTAATTTTCTTATATAAAGTTCTTCAGGCCAATTAAATATAATTTTTCTATGAGAAATAATAAAACCTAAAAATACGCCTATTATAGTGATCAATCCAAAATAATCTGATAGGGATAATTTATCTCTATACTCAACAAATTTAAATACACCAAACCAAAAACTAAACAGAAACATCAAATACAATATTACATTTGCAACCATACATACCAAACCAACAATACCTTTATAAAAAAAGAGTTCATCTAAAGCTTTCTCGTATTTATCTTTATAATATTCCTCCATAATTTTAAGTCATCCTGAGCGACGCTCTTGTTGGCTGGGGTACAAGGAATTTCGACCTCGACTAAATTCTCGCCGTCGCTCGAATTTGTCTGGTCACCAGCTCGTCATTTTGCCAGCTGGCAAAATATGACTGCGCTGTTCGAATCCTCGGCACGAGACACGCAGGTGTCTCGTTTACCCCACGCAGGCTTTGCCTGTTGCTGGGGTACAAGGATTCGAACCTCGATTAAAGGCTTCAAAGGCCTCTGTCCTACCATTAGACGATACCCCAATATTTAAATACGCATATGGTATATACGTATTTTGTACACGTTCTACTGCACAGCTTGCAGTTTAACGTTTTTTTGGTAAAAAAACAACCCTTATCGCTTTTTCCAGCGAGGAGCGAATTTGATCATGTATGTATAAAACTTGGCGAGGAGCCATGGCGTACCATTATTACGCATGCTTTCGAAACATACTTTTTGGAATTCTTTGATGTCAGTTCCCTCGTAGCAGAGCTTTCCGTTTTTGAAACACAAACTACAATATTTTTCTGATTCGCGAACGCCGGTATCTTTGGCAAATGGCATCATGCAACTTTCGCACATTGTATTCTTTTTTTCTTGAGACATATATTTTGTGTAAATAATTTAATAATTTATTCCCCACCGAGCACTTTGATGAGTGCGAGTTCGATTGGAAGTGAATCAATCACGGCGTAACGTTGTGAGCTCATTGCATCGAGGAATGCGAGTAATGTTTTGGATGTCATGTGCAGAGAATTCATTTGAGCGATTTTTTGAATGAAGTCTTGTTCCTCTTTGGAGAGACCTTCGAGTTCGGATTTGGCAATTCCTGGCGCGACTTTGATGAGGAGAATTCTGCGGAGACTGTAAAGCACGAGCTCGAGAAATGTTTTCATTGAAATATTTATTTCTTTGGCTTTGGTTACCACTTGCAGTGCTTCACTGAGCGCTCCGCGCGCAACTGCGTCGATGAAATCTTGGACGAGTGTGGCAGATGGAGCGCCGGTAATCTTTGCGACATCGTCTTCACTAATTTTGTCACCACTTGCACTAATTACCTTTTGCAAAATTCCAAGCGCGTCACGAAATCCTCCTTCGGCAAGCACGGCAATGAGTGCACTTGCGCCATCACCGAGTGTTATCTTTTCGGATTTGGCAGTGCGTTCGATGAATGTGCGGAGTATTGCTTCAGATGGTTTTTTGAAAACGAAACACTGACATCGAGATACGATTGTTTCGGGAACTTTTTCTACTTCGGTAGTGGCGAGGATAAAGACGACATGAGATGGTGGCTCTTCGAGAGTTTTGAGAAGTGCGTTAAATGCAGCTTTGGAAAGCATATGCACTTCGTCGATGATATAGACTTTGTATTTGGAATCAAACGGAAGCGTGCCGACGTTCTCGCGAAGTTCGCGCACGTCATCCACGCCGTTGTTGGAGGCAGCATCAATTTCGTATGTGTCGTTTGCCGATGTGCCGAGCACGCGTGCCATTATGCGCGCAGTCGTCGTCTTGCCCGTACCGCGAGAACCGGAAAAAAGGTATGCGTGTGCAATCTTGTTGTTTTTGAGCGCGCCTTCAATTGCGCTCGCAATGTGTTCCTGCCCTACCAATTGTGCCAAACTTTCAGGGCGATATTTACGATACAGTGCGTTGTGTTCCATATATACGCATCATTATACGGCACGAATCCATTTTTAAAAAATTTGACAATATCATTAATATATACTATAAATAGTATGAATCAAAATTAAAAAACCAAATGAAATTTAATGTTTTCCTTTTAGTAGTAAACGCGACAGATTCCAGATGGGAAACTGTCATAAGACAAGCGGGCAATAATAACGTAGATGACGTATTGATAACAAATAATTCAAATACGATGTCTGAGTTTTTATTAATAACCCCCAAGTATCCAATATTACTTTTGGCTGATGAAGTTTTTGAAAACGAGTTACCGAAAAAACAAATAAAGGATTTAACGGTGTATACAATGAAAACAAATGTTTGTGAGATTGATCACACAACAAAAACATTACCCTTTCCGTTAACACCGAACAATTTAAAAAGTATTTTCAAAAAAATTGGTGAATAAAAATATTTTCACTATCTAAACCAAAAAAGCAGGATGTAAATCCTGCTTATTTTTTTGCCAAAAACTCGTGTATAACCTCTTCGATTTGCGTTGCGTTTTCGCAGAGCATTAATTTTTCCCGGAGTTCTTTGGCTCCATCAAATCCTTGCACATATGCTTTGTAATGCTTTTTCATAATTGAAAAACTTTTGATTCCACCCAACTTTTCTTCAAATGTTTTGGTGTGTTCTACCATCACGCGCAATTTTTCTTCGACAGAAAGTTCCTTTTTGTGTTGATCAAAGAGCCATGGATTACCAAATATCGCACGGCCGAGCATCACACCATCACATCCCGTTTCTTCAACTTTCTTTTTTGCATCGGCGATATCGATTACGTCACCATTTCCAACAATAAGTGTGTTTGGACTAATTTGATTACGAAGTTCTACAACTTCCCTCACGTGCTCCCACCTCGCAGGAACTTTGGACATTTCTTTGCGAGTACGCGCATGCACCGTAAGCACGGCAATATCTTCGGCGAGTAATTCGGGAATCCATGTTTTGATTTCGTTTTTGTTGTATCCGATGCGAGTCTTTACCGAGATTGGTAAATTTGGAGCACCACGTTTGCACGCGCGAATAATTGCACGCGCAAGTTCAGGATTTTTCATCATCGCTGCACCAGAATTTTGTTTTTCGATTGATTTATCTGGACAGCCCATATTGATATCAATTCCATCAAATCCAAGCTCGGCACAGAGTCGTGCCGCGCCTTCCATCTTTTCGATATGCGAACCAAACAATTGCGCGACAATTGGTCGCTCACCTTCTGAATATTCCAAATCATGTTTGAGTACTTCGCGTCCAGGACTCATGAGTCCGTCTGATGATACAAATTCAGTCCAAAACACATCAGGACCACCACCTATTTCTCCATGACGTGAATATTTCGCGATGATTTTGCGAAATGCCACATCGGTCACGTCAGCCATTGGCGCGAGACAAAAAAATGGTTTGGGTAATTGTTGCCAGAAATTTTTCATAATAATTTATTGTAATTTTTTGATAGAAGTTGTCGCCGTACTCGATGATGTGTGAATCATCGTACCGTCGTTGAATTTGTAATACACTTTATTTGTAAACCGTAAATCAAAATATTGCAAATTCTTTTTATTTTGTTCAATATTTTTTGAAAGATCGGTTTTATTAATTGCAGTCTGTAAATTTTTGTACAATGTACTGTAATCATCAGTCTTTCTAAACTGCACAAACGCAGTATGCGAATCACCCAAATCAAGTATAAAAAAATCATCAGTACCAGCAGTAATCCGCACTGCTTGAATTTGAAATCCTAAACTTGAAATATTTTGTGCAAAGTTCAAAAGCCTTGCATATGAATCTGATTCAATAAATGTTTTACCAATTGGGTTTGTCACATCACTAGAAATCGCTCCACCAAAAAATCGAATGTACACATTGCCAGAATAATACGGCGCAATATCAATCACACCACCTTTTGTATCAGTAAAATAGCATTGCGATGTCATATCCGGAATGTCGACATCTTGCCCACACCACAGCGCAGTACCTCGCTCCTCGGTAACTTTGATTTCGAGTGTTGTTTTGTTTACAAGCGACATGTGTATCGAATCAAACCGTGGAAAATCTTTTTTTAAATTGTTATATACAGTATTTTTGGGATAGAAAAAAATATTCGTTTTGGGAATCAAATACAAATATGATCCAGACAAGCTTTGTTTGGCATCTGCAATCACATCACTTGAATTTATAATTTCATTTCCAGAAACTGTAATTGTTTTTATTTGCATCTGCGAGCTTCGCAAAATAAAAATTATTCCTACAATAATTCCAATCGATACAACCGAAAAAAATATGCGCAAATATCGATGAATAACCTTGCGACGATGCAAAAGCTTCTGCATGTTTGGCAGTTCTTTGATATGTTTATTGAGGTCGTTTGATTGAGGCCTTTTCTTCATCACCTATTCGTATTACCCAATATAATCTTTGCCAAAGTATGGTCGAAGTACATCAGGGATTCGAATACGTCCATCAGCTTCTTGGTAGTTTTCTAAAATAGCAGCTGGGAGGCGCGATGTGGCACACGCAGTGTTGTTGAGTGAGTGTACGTATTTGAGCGTACCATCAGTATCACGATAACGAATATTCAAACGACGTGTTTGAAAATCATGGAAATATGAAGCTGAATGTGTTTCGCGATATTTGTCTTGTGACGGCATCCAAACTTCCGTGTCGTATTTTTTGACCTGACCGAGACCTAAATCACCAGTACAATTTGCAACAATATGATATGGCAAATTAAGTGCCTGAATAATATTTTCTACATGATGAGTAATATCCTCATGAAGTTCAACTGATGTTTGATGATTTGCTTCACACAAAATTACTTGTTCGAGTTTAAAGAATTCATGTGAACGAATGATACCTTTAATGTCTTTGCCATGGGCACCTGCTTCACGACGAAAGCATGGAGAGAAAGCAATAAACTTTTTTGGTAAATCCTTTTTTTCCAAAATTTCTCCAGAATAATATGACATCATTGCCACCTCGGCAGTACCTGCAAAAAACATATCGTCTTGTGTTTTATACAAATCTTCTTCTCCTTGTGGTAAATACCCTGTTCCAAAAAGTGCTTCACGCTTCACAAGTGATGGCACAATGATTGGCGTATATCCTTCTTTAATAAAATAATTGAGTGTGTATTGCCAAAGTGCAAAGAAAAGTTGTGCACCTTCGTTTTTCATAAAGTACCCGCGGAATCCCGAAACTTTTGCTCCACGTTCAAAATCTGCGAGGTCGTGGAGTTCACACAATTCAACATGATCTTTGGGTTTAAGATTAAACACTGGCTTCCCTCCCCAAGATCGAACTTCTTGGTTCTCTTCATCACTTGTTCCTTCAGGTACAGAAATATCTGGAACGTTTGGAATTTGAAGCATGAGATCACGCCACTGCAACATGATATTTTTGAGTTCTTCTTCTTTTTCGGTTATGTGATCTTTGAGTGGACGAATATCTGCAATCAATTTTTCGCGCTCTGCTGGATCGGAGAGTGTCGGCATTTTGTCTGAAATCTTTTTTTGTTCTGCACGCAAATTTTCCACTAATAAGAGCACCTCTCGGCGCTTGTCATCGAGTGCAATCAAATCGTCGAGATTGAGCTTCACAAATTTTTTGCGAATTGCATCCTTGACTAAATCTTGATTTTCTCGGATAAATTTTATGTCCAACATACTATTTGTATAGTATCACATTTGATATAATAATAAAGTATGGATTTTCGAATTGAAAAAATCGAACGTTCCGACTACCCTTCGCAATTACTTGAAATTCCGCAGATTCCTGAATCGTTATATATTGTCGGCGAGCCACTCGACCACAATGCACTTTATTTGTGCGTCGTAGGTTCACGCAATTACACATCATATGGCAAAGAATCATGTGAAAAATTAATTGCCGGACTTGCGGGTACAAATATTGTCATCGTATCTGGACTCGCACTCGGCATCGACAGCATTGCACACAAAGCAGCGATAAAGGCGGGACTGCGCACAATTGCATTTCCTGGTTCCGGACTTTCCGAGAAAGTTATTGCCCCACCATCTAATTTAGGCCTCGCCAAAGAAATTCTCGCATCCGGCGGATCGCTCGTATCAGAATTTGAACCGACATTCCCCGCAGCAGTATGGACGTTTGCACAACGCAATCGTTTGATGGCTGGAATTTCGCATGCGACGATGATTGTCGAAGCAGTCGAAAAGTCGGGAACACTCATCACCGCACGCATGGCACTCGATTACAATCGCGAAGTTTTTGCGATTCCTGGACCAATACATTTACCCACATCAATCGGTACTAATGAATTGATCCGCCAAGGTGCCACGCCGGTATACGACAGCAAACACATTTTGGAATTTTTTAAATTAGGTGAAAACGTGGAATACAAAACCAAAGAACTTCCATTCGATTTATCAGATGATGAACGCGCAATCCTAGAATTACTTAGCGAACCACGTTCTCGTGACAATATCATCGATGAATTCGAAGCACCTGCAAATGAAATAAATATTGTTCTCTCTGCAATGGAAATCAAAGGTTTAATCAAAGAAGAATACGGCGAAATTCACCGCATTTAATTTGCGTAAAAAATTAATGTATAGTATTACTTATACTTAACGTATGAAATTATTAATCGTTGAATCTCCATCAAAAGCAAAAACAATTGAGAAATATCTCGATGGTGCATATACTGTGCGCGCATCAGTTGGACATGTGCGTGATTTGCCAAAGTCCAACAAAAAAGCTATCGACATTCCCGGTGGCTTTATTCCCCATTACGAAATTTCGAAAGGTAAAGAAAAAGTTGTAACAGAATTACAAACCCTCGCCGAAAAAGCAAAAGAAATTGTGCTCGCAACCGACCCGGACCGCGAAGGAGAAGCAATTTCATGGCACCTCGAGGAACTACTTCATCAAAACAAAAAAGTAAAAGCTCCAATCAAACGCGCCGCATTCCACGAAATTACCAAAGAAGCAGTACTCGAATCACTCTCACACCCACGCGACATCGACAAAAAATTAGTTGAAGCCCAAGAAGCTCGTCGCGTGCTCGACCGACTCGTCGGTTATGATTTATCGGGAGTGATTTGGAAAAAGGTTCGTTATGGACTTTCGGCTGGTCGCGTACAATCCCCTGCGCTTCGCATTCTCATGGAACGCGAACGCGAAATCCGCGCATTCATTCCCGAAAAATATTGGGTAATCGAAGGACTATTCAAAACGCTTGGAAAAGTTGAGATAAAACTTTCATGCGTAGAAGAACCTCGTGATGAAAAAGTTGTAAAAAATATTCTATCTGTTGGAAAAGCCGGCACCTGGATTGTGGATGATGTAAAAGAATCAGAACAAAAGCGCAGTCCCCGTGCTCCGTTTACCACTTCGACGATTCAACAAACTGCATCATCACGTCTCGGATTTTCTCCCAAACGCACAATGCAAGTTGCACAAAAATTATACGAAGCTGGACATATCACATACATGCGTACCGACAGTACTAATTTATCTGCAGTTGCCCAAAAACAAATTCTCGATCTCGTAACCAAAAAATACGGCAAAGAATTTGCAGAAGCACACACATACAAAACCAAATCCAAAAACGCCCAAGAAGCTCACGAAGCAATTCGTCCCACACATGTCGAAAAGTCTTCTGTTGGAATGAATGACGAACAAAAAAAGTTATACAAACTTATTTGGGAACGCACGGTGTCATCACAAATGACTGATGCAAAACTCCTCAAAACAAAAATTATTGCAGTTGTCGAAAATCATTCAGAAATTCCAGAATTTACGGCAAACGGTTCACGAGTTCTCTTTCCTGGATGGCTTTCAGTTGATTCTGATGCACGTGGTGAAGACGTAGAACTTCCCAAAGTTTCAAAAGGAGAAAAACTTTCACTCATTGATTTGTCGAGCACAGAGAAAGCAACTGAACCACCAAACAGATATACCGAAGCAGCGCTCGTCAAAGCACTCGAGGAACGCGGTATCGGACGTCCGTCGACATACGCATCAATCATGTCGACACTCGAAGATCGCGGATATGTGACCAAACAAGGTCGCACACTTTTCCCCACAGATACCGGTGATGTAGTTTCAAGTTTCCTCGAGGAACATTTTGCAAATTATATTTCTGATACATTCACTGCCGAAATGGAAGACGAACTCGACGACATCGCCGATGGCAAACGTGGTTATGCCAAAACACTCAAAGATTTCTACACACCATTTCTCAAAGAAGTAAAAGCCAAAGACAAACTCGCAAAAGCGACAAATCTCGGCGTTGCACCAGATGACATCAAATGCCCTAAATGTGGCAAAGAAATGATTGTAAAACTTTCTCGCAATGGAAAATTTTATTCATGTGCCACATATCCAGATTGTGATGGCGCTCGTAAATTAGACGGAAGTGAAATGTCTGGACCAAAAGAAACCGGAGAACTCTGTCCTATTTGTGGCGAAATCAAACCACCCAAAGGTGGCGGTAAACTCGTGCTTCGCGAAGGACGTTTCGGAATGTTTATTTCTTGTTCACGATATCCGAAATGTAAATTTATCAAAGAAGACGAGGAAGAAAAAAAGAAAAAGATGACAGATGTGAAATGCCCAATGTGCAAGGATGGTTATATGATGGAGCGCCGTGGACGATTTGGAATTTTTTATTCTTGTTCAAACTATCCACAATGTAAAAACGCAATCAAAGCCAAACCAACCGGCCGTCTCTGCACACTCTGCGGAGCACTCATGATGGAAGGGACAAAGACTATCGGCGAACGTTGCTCAGTCAAAACCTGCCCAAACCACAACCCACACAAAATTGAAAAGTAGACATTTATTGTATTTGAGATACACTAAATTCATGCAGTATCAAACTCAAGAAATTATTGATTTACTTCCCCATCTCAAAGCGGATGAAAAAAATCTTTTGCATAAAGCAGCGGATTTTGCCAAACTTGCACACGAAGGACAGTTTCGTAAATCTGGCGAACCATACTACATTCACGTTTTTGAAACAGCCAAAAATTTAGCACTTTACGAAATGGATCCACCGACAATCGCGGCAGGATTTTTGCACGACGTACTCGAGGATACACAAACAACCGAAAAGGAGATGACCGATGAATTTGGTGAAGAAATTTGCACACTCGTCAAAGGTGTCACCAAACTCGGACGAGTTAAATATCAGGGCCACGAACGTCACGCAGAGAGTTTACGTAAACTCCTCATGGCAACTGCCCACGATCACCGTGTCATCATTATCAAACTCGCCGACCGTTTACACAATCTCCGCACACTAGAGCACGTGGATGAAAAAAAACGTGCGCGCATCGCACTTGAATCAATTGAAATATATGCACCACTTGCCGATCGCCTCGGTATCGGACGTCTCAAAGGTGAAATCGAAGACGCAGCGTTTCCATATGCGTTTCCCGAAGACCAGAAAAAAATTAGTCAGATTCTAAACGAACGTGCCGAACAAACAAAAAAATCTCTCGACGATGTGTACAACGAACTCAAAGAAAAAATCGAGGAAGCCAAAATTCATGTCAAAAAAATAAACTACCGTATCAAACATGCATATAGTTTGTGGCGCAAAATGCAAAAATACGAAATGAACATCGACAAAATTTACGATCTCGTCGCACTGCGCATTATCGTAAGCTCAGTTGAAGAATGCTACGCAACACTCGGAATTATTCATTCACTCTGGCAACCAATGCCTGGACGCATCAAAGACTACATTGCCCTACCCAAATTTAACGGATATCAATCACTCCACACCACAATCTTTACTGGTGAAGGTGGCATTGTAGAAATTCAAATTCGCACAGCCGAAATGGATTCTCGTGCCGAATATGGAATCGCCTCACATTATCAATACAAAAAAAATACTGAACTCAAAAAACCATTGGATGAAAAATTTAAATGGCTCGATGAATTCAAAGATTTAGAAAAAGCTGTCGACAAACCTCATGATTTCATCGACAGACTCAAGGGTGATTTTTTTAGTGATCAAATTTTTGCATTTACTCCACTCGGAGACGTAATTGATTTACCAAATGAATCAACACCGATTGATTTCGCATACGCCATTCACTCAGATCTCGGTGGCAAAACTGCGAGTGCAAAAATAAACGGCAAAATGGTTTCGCTTGATACAAAAATAAAATCTGGAGACATTGTAGAAATCGTTACTCGCAAAGATGGCGTACCCAAAGAAAAATGGCTCACAATGACCAAAACAAATAAAGCAAAACAAAAGATAAAAAGTTATCTCAATGAACACGAATCAGAAAGTGTGTTTGCACGATTCTTTAAGAAAAATTAAAAAACCAAAATAAAAATGCCGGGCAAAATCTGAAAGATTTTGCCCGGCATTTTTTAATTCATTACAATGAAAAACTATTGATGCTATACAGATCTGAATCATCAGGGATATCATCCTTTGGTTCGACATCTTTTTGCATATTTATTTCATGATCAACTGGAGCAATGTCATCCATTGCAGTTGCTGTCTCGTGTGCAATAACGTCTGAAACAACGCCAGAATTTTGTGCTTGAATTTGCGCAAAAATTGATTGTAATTCTTCTGGACTAATAAAACTGATTGTTACTCGCCCACCCACGACGTCTTGTTCTACATGTACACGTTGACCGAGCATTTCTTGAAGCTTTGCTTCAATTTCTACGAGCACTGGATCAGCTTGTGGAGTAATTTTGCGTGCACGTTCAACTGCAATATTTCGTGCAGCACGTTCTGCCTCACGAACAGAAACTTTTTTGTTTGTAATTTCTTTAAACAAAACCATTTGTTCTGCTGGTCTATCTGAAAGCATGAGCAGTGGCCGTGTGTGTCCTTCACTAATTTTACCTTCACCAAGCGCAATCAAAATTTCATCAGGAAGCGCGAGAATACGAAGTGTATTTGAAACATACTCACGACTGCGTCCAATCTTTTTACCAATATCTGCATGTTGCAATTTAAATTCTGCAGCAAGTCTCGAAAAAGCTCGCGCACGTTCGACAGGATTTAAATCTTCACGTTGCAAGTTTTCAATTATCGCAAGTTCGAGTTTTTCTTGTGATGTATCACCCATGCGGATGATTACAGGAACTTGAATAAGCCCCGCGAGCTTGGATGCACGCAAACGACGCTCTCCTGCAATCAATTCATATTCCACGCCGATACCTCCTTCTGGCTTTTCAAACTCAACACGCGACACAGTGAGCGGTTGCATGACACCATACTGACGAATTGACTCAGAAAGATCTCGAAGTGGGCCCTCTTCGAATTCACGACGAGGTTGATAAGGGTTGGGTTTAATTTTGTCGACTTCTACCCAAAAAATCGAATTAGAAAAAAATTCTGCCATGGCAAGAGTATAAGCCAAAAACCAAAAATTCGGAAGTTAATAAAAAAGTGGAAAAATATCTCGTTTTCATGTAGAATACCCAAGTGCAAATTATGACCGCCGGAGTGGCGAAATGGTAACCGCGATCGACTCAAAATCGGTTGTCGAAAGACTTGGAGGTTCGAGTCCTCTCTCCGGCACAAATAAAAAATTGACAAATACGCATAAATGTTTTAAATTTATGTAAATTCAAATTCTATGCAAAATTTAAAAATTTATGAATTATTAACAATCATATTGATGATTGGAAGTTCTTTGCCTTATGCAATTAGAACATATCAAAACAAAGCAAATCCCAGTTTAATAAGTTATACCCTTTGGTGTTTGATGAATGTCACTTTCACATTGACATATATAGCTTCACACGAAAAAATAAATAATATTTTGGGTGTTGTTGCTGGTATATTTAATTGTATTGTAATTATTGCAGTATTACTTACAAAAGATAAAGAAAAATATAAACCGGACACTGTTGAATGGAGCTGTATAATACTTTGTATAATAGTAATGATACTTTGGGTATTCATGAAAAACAATATTCAACTCATGAAATATTCACTTTATGCAACAATTATTGCTGATTTATCTGCGTCTATTCCACAATTACGAAATTCATGGAAAACACCTGAAAAGGACCGTGCACTTCCATGGATTTTTGTTACGACATCTTACGGAATTGGATTATTATTTACGCAAACAATAACTTTTGCTGGATACATACTTCCAATATATATGTTTATAAGTTGTTTTGCGATAACACTACCGCTTGCAATATACAACATAAGAAACAAATCGAAGTTGTCATCCTGGATTTAAGAATTATATTATTAAATTCTAGCCGTCAAAGAAAAATTTGGCGGCTTTTTTTGTATTAAAATGCATTTTCTGATAGTATTTTTGCGTAATGAACAAAGCAAAAATTATTGTTGTTTGCGGGCC
The DNA here is from genome assembly GCA_037130335.1 of bacterium. Lineage (GTDB taxonomy): Bacteria > Patescibacteriota > Minisyncoccia > Phycocordibacterales > UBA9973 > CAITQP01. The sequence goes on along the minus strand of JBAXTD010000014.1, from coordinate 8,125 downwards.
AACTGCAACCGGCAAAACTTCATATGCAATCAAACTTGCCAAAGAAATAAATGGTGAGGTTATTTCTGCTGATTCACGACAGGTATATACGGGTATTAATTTACTTTCGGGTAAAGTGACAAAAAAAGAAGCCGGAAAAATTCCCCATCATTTGATTGACGTCATTAATCCAAAAAAACAATTTTCAGTTACAGATTTTCAAAAACTTGGCAAACAAAAAATTCAAGAAATTATTACGCGCGGCAAAACTCCAATTATTTGTGGGGGTACAGGATTATATATTGATGCATTAGTGTACGATACTGTTTTGCCAGATGTTCCACCAAATAAAAAACTGCGCATACAATTGACGGCAAAAAGTTCCGCAGAACTTTTTGCCGTCCTCTCCAAACTCGACCCCACCCGCGCACAATCAATCGATGCCCACAATCCCGTCCGCCTCATTCGTGCAATCGAAATTGCAACAGCACTTGGCAAAGTTCCAAAAATAAAAAAATCATCACCATATGATGTCGAATGGATATATTTGGATTTCCCTGATGATATATTAAAGGCACGTATCAACACTCGCCTTCTCGAGCGAATAAAAGCCGGAATGCTTCGTGAAGCAAAAAAACTTCACGACAGTGGCGTGTCATACAAACGAATGAATGAACTAGGTCTTGAGTGCCGCACTTGTGCAAAATATTTACAAAAGAAAATAACCAAACAAGAACTCATTAACGAACTCAATAATGACATTTGGCATTATGTAAAACGCCAACGCACATGGTTTAAAAAATTTGCTAAATAAAGCGAGTTACTACAAAAGTAAATATGACTCCAAACACAGTAAGCACGATCGTTTTCCACGAACTATGTTTACTATGCGCTTCTGGCAAAATATCTGACGCGCCGATATACAAAAGAAATCCTGCAAAAAATCCAAGATACAAAATCAAAAAATGACTCGAGAAAGTAAAAAATAATGTTGAGAGTGCTCCGAGAATTGGTGTAAGCGCATCGAGAAGCAAAAACCATTTTGCTTTTTTTATTGTATTTTTATTTGAAAGCATGAGCGCCACTGTGTTCATTCCGTCAGTAAAATCGTGTGCAATCACCGCCACCGCAACCAAAATTCCAACAGTGTTTGAAACTTGAAATCCAAGTCCAATACCCATTCCATCCAAAAAGCTATGTCCTGCAAGTGCAATCGCTGACGCTACGCCCACATCAGGATGTTTATGAACTGCATACTCGTCTTCGTGTGAATGGTGAATCAAAATTGATTTTTCAAAAATATGAAAAACCAAAAATCCTGCCACGAGTGCAATCATTGCATATATTGGATCATATCCAGTTGCAGATAGTTCACTAATTATTTCAGGAAAAATATCAAACGCAACAACTCCAAGCAAAACACCGGCAGTAAATCCCATTACTAAATGCAAGCGGTCTTTGTTTTTCATAGAAAACAAACCTCCAAACAGAGTTGAAAAAAATGTCGCAAGTGATAACAATACTGGTACCATGCGGGCGGTGGAAGAATCGAACTCCCGACATCGGTTTTGGAGACCGAAGTTTTACCACTAAACTAACCGCCCGAACCTACACACAATATCAGAAAACGCTTAAAAAATCCATTCGAAACGAAATCAGCCGGGTTTCGCAAAGCGAAACCCGGCTGATTTCTCGAACAATTATTTCTTTACCTCTTTGTGTTTAACGGTCTTTTTGCACCATTTGCAATACTTTTTGAGTTCAAGTTTTTTTGTGACAGTTTTCTTGTTTTTGCGTGACCAATAGTTGATACGCTTGCAAGTTCCACAGCCGAGTTTTATGAGTTTATCTTGTGACATATAGTTATTTGGGTGGACGTACGTCCTAAATCAATACCAAAATATAGTAGCATATATATTAAAAAATAACAATATTTATCCTCTATGACACAACAATCCGAGGCAGTAGAGAGCTTTACTCTAAAATTTCAACCTTTGTACTTCTTGTAATCAAGCCTAGAATAGTTATTAAGTCTCTTTTTTCTAAAGCAATACAACCTTTTGTATGTTTCATATTTGGCTTTGCAACATGTATGAATATTGCACTTCCCTTGCCTTTAATCACAGGATTTGTATTGTATGACAAGACAACAATAATATCATAAAGCTCATCTTCTCTCCACAAATCTTCATGACTTTCTGCAAAAGGCAACAAAACAAAATGATTATATAAATTTGAATTAACATCATCGCACCAACCATAGTTTTTTTCAATTGGAATTAATTCAAAATCAGTCTTGAATGAACCAACGCGATCTTTTCTAAAAAAAATTTTTTCAATTGAAAAATTACCAATGGGTGTTTTTTCATCACCCTCGATTTTATTATAAGTAAATCCGTTTTTTCCAAAAACACAATTAAAAAAAGTACCACTATCACCTAGCGATACTTTTCCATTTTTTACCATAATATCCATTTCGATATTATATCAAATATTTATGCCAATAAAATGCCAAAACTTTTGCCTTTTTTTCTGTTCCTTTATCAAGACCAGAATAATGCAAAGCGTGTTCACCAATGGCCCCCAATGAAGACCTGTTACTTATTGCCTGCCCTTCTTCTGCATAAAAACCTATATGCAGATGATCGCTTTCCTCGACAACAGATTCCCATAAAATCACACAACCAATTTCTGGCTGCTGTATTTTATACCAACCAGCTTGCTCCATTGCAAATATTGTACCTTTTACAGTGAAGTGTGCACGGTCAATCAATCCAAAAAGCAAAAGAATTGAACTTACATAAAAAGCGCATGACAAATCCCCGTTTTTGAGTACATCTGTCTCGTCGACATAATAACTTCGAAACATTCTTGTTCCGATTGAATTTCTAATACATTCAATATAATTTTTTAATACCATGATTTATGTAGTTTAATTTATCTCGATTCTATTTCATTTAACCTAAAAAATCAATTCATACTCATAAGCCTTGACTTTTATCAATAAATCATGTATAAAATAATCGAATCAAAAACTACTTTAACAAATGAAAAAACTATTAATGATAGTACTTGTACTAGTACTGATCGTGGCCACAGGTGCCATATTTTTATTTTATAATCCACAATTCAAACCAGCATGGCTTAGCTGGAAAAAAGAAAAGCCTACCGGCGGAATAATTTATGACACCCCTACCTCAGACGGTAGTGGTGACACTCTAGTTAATCACAATCAAACAACACAGCAGGTCATAAAAAAACCAGCTGAAAAATCAGTCGAAAAATCCAAAACCGGAAAATCTTCAAAGACTGAAAAAAAATCAACTGCAAACACGAAGGTTTCAAAAAAAGAAAAACCTACCGTGAAAAAAATTCAAAATGTTGAAAATTCTGATGAGAATACACAAACTCATCAACAATTATTAAACATTTTAAAAAACCAACAGGTAAATAACAAACCTATTGCACCGAAAACTGCAACTGATTTATTAGGTTCGGATTGGGACAAAGCCACTACATGGCCAACTCCTTCTGACACTACAAAAGAAGAGGAGAATAGGATTAAAAAACACACTCATGTAAAAAAAGAACGTGTTGCCAAAATCAAAAAAGAAAAAGAGTCACGCCAACACAAAGAAAAAAGAAGAGGAAGGAAAAGTAAACAAAAAGAATCTGTAGAAATACTTGAACCGGAAAATTTAAATTTTTCTAAAAATAATTCTACTGATACAACGAATCCGATTAAAGACATAATACAGTACAACGCGAAAAAAAATGAATCACATGAAACTGTGTATGTACCATCTCATGGGTGGTCAAAATATGTTCAAATAACAAAGAACACATTTTATGCAACTTGCGACAATGATACGTTACAATTTACAATTGAAATCGTACCGCCCACAGGTCATATGATTTCAAAAAAGAAAAAAAGTAATTTAAAACCTTACAAAAAAGTGAATTTTCCTTTTGGTACCCAAATCAGATGGTATTCAGAAGAGAAAACATTAATCAAATGTATCCAAAAAGATATATAATTAAAGGATATATAATTAATGTAAAAATTTTATTTTTATCAAAACCCAGACCAAGTCTGGGTTTTTTATTTATTCGAATAATTGTTATATATCGTTGACAATGATTCTAAACATTTGCAATAATATGATTGTTAACGTCGTATTTATAAGAGGTCTTAATATGCACAATTCTAATACCGATTTTTTCCATTACTGAATCCACAAAAACATCCCGTTCTTTTCTGTCTTCCCTTTCATGCGACGAATCGTCTAATTCAATAACCACTTGCGGTGTAAAATATTCTTTGTCAAAAAGCACAAAATCTACTGATTTTAAATTTATTTTATTCTTGTATTCATAATGCCATTTTTCTTTTCCTTTAACTTCAACGATTTTTGAAAGTTGCACTTGTGGAACGATATAGTATTTGTCTTGCACCGCTAGGTGCAAGACCTTGAAGAATTCACGCTCCGCGTTAGTCATAAGATACGGTTTCTTGGTGTACGGGAGGTTAGCAGTTTGCTCTTCCTTTTTTATAGGAAAATATTTTACCACTGACGTTATGAGGAGCACGACCACGAGAAAAATTATTGATGCTATTATTGGATACATTTTTATTTATGATTACATTAATAAAGAAATTTTAACATGTCAGATAGGATTCGCCGATACTACGGCTGGTACTTTTCTCGTTTCGCAAGCGAAACATAGAAAAGTCTTTCTCAGCGCCTCCCGGCGTGATTTGCTAATCACCTAACGCAAGCGAACCCAGTAGGTCATTTTGCTAAATGAGCAGTTGGCTTGCTCCGACACAATGAAAAAGACAGACCTACAGTCTGTCTTTTTCATTTGGTGCGCCGGGTAGGATTCGAACCTACGTAGACTAATGTCGCTTGATTTACAGTCAAGTGCGATTGACCACTCCGCCACCGACGCAAGTAGCATATACAAGGCATTTTGAGCCCATATACACGATTGCATATCGAACGTATATAGTATACATATTTTTAGGATACTTTCAATAATACCCAAATATTACACAATTTTTTTGGTAAAATACTTCACAAAAAACATTGTAAAAATATATTGCAAAACAAGATATCCGACAACTATATAAAACATTGTTTGATACTTCCCTATTTCAAGTATCACATTTTTTAGTGAGAAAAATTTTACAACAAATGGAATGTGTAGAAGTATGTACAGTAATATTGATTCGCAGGCAAAAAGAATTAAGAAATGAATTTTTTGAATACGAGAAATAAAACCGAGATACACACGAGGAGTGCAGACAAAAAATATAAATCCAGAAATGATGAGCGCATACAACACAAACATATTTGAATCCATCACACGAACCGATGCAGGCAGTATCATAAAAATACTAATCATCATACTCGCCTGCAAAATTGCAGAAAAAAGTGGAAATGGTAAAACCTTTTTTATAAACGAATCAGTTGTCTCCTTGCCGATTTTGCCACTTGGATTAAGCGCCCAATACGCAATAAGCATACCTGGTATGCCGATAGTGAAATAATTCGTCACTGTAATATTGAGCGGTAGAATCGGATACGCATACCCAAACACACTAACAAAAATAAAGAAAAATGTGCCTATAAGCGCCTGATTGAGAAAGAGGCTACCGAGTATCTCAATATTACAAATAAAGCTATCTGCGAGCTCTACAGCCCCTGGAAGTGCGGCAAAACTATTGTTCATAAGTATCACACCAGCCAAACGACGCGTTGCCGGCACACCGTCAAACATGGCGATGCCGAGATCGGCTTTTTTGATTGCGAGTGCATCATTTGCTCCATCACCCACCATCGCAGTAAATCCGTCCTGTTTGAGCGCGTCGATAATTTTTACTTTTTGTTCTGGTAAAATTCTGGCAAAAATTGAATATGTTTTTGAATTTTTGAGATAATCATCATCAGTCCATGTTTTCAACATATCTCCTGTAATTACTTGCTCGGGATTATTGACTCCCGCTGCGCGTGCCACAGAAACAGCAGTTTCAGGATTGTCTCCGGTAATAATTCGAATTGCCACTCCACGCTTTTGGAAAAAATCTATTGACTCTCTGATTCCTTCACGCAAACTACTCGAAAGCACGTAGATTGCAATGATTGATAAATCTATATGTTCAATCGTTTCGAGAAATGTATCTGAAACGGCAGACGCGAGACAAAGCACTCTGTCACCTTTTTGAGTGTATTCTTCGGTAATTTTTTGAAGCCATGATGCTTGAGCAGTATCAGAAACGCGTTTCAAAAATACTTCTGGTGGACCAAGAAAAATATTTGTTTTTGCGCCGTTGTAATCCAAAAAAATTGAACCGAATCCTCGCCACGAAGAAAACGGTACAGTATTTAACACAACAGGATTAGTTTCGACATGATCTACAAACTCAGCAATCGCATTGACTGTCTTTGATACATCACCTGAACCATTGATGTATATATGGGTGAGTTTTTTGGCTTCTTCTTCTGTATATTTTTCGTTGGTAAAAATTTTTTCAACAACCAAATGACTACTCGTGAGAGTCCCTGTCTTGTCCATACACAAATTTTTTATGCGACCCAACTTTTCTGTTGCATTTATTTCTTGGAATAATACATGTTTACTCGAATAACTCGCAGCACCAAACGCAAACAAAAGTGTCGTAATCACCACAAGCCCTTGCGGAATTACCATACTTGCAAGTGCACCGATGTTATTTACAATTTCAATATTTGATTGATGTATCGCATACCCGCGACCGACAACAAAAAAAATAATTGCAGTGAGTACAAATCCACTAATTTTTATTATTTTTGAAATTGATTCTTGGATTGGACTTTGACTTCCAGAATATTTTTTTATTGCATTAGTCATTTGTGCAATTTTACTTTCATTGAATGTGGATTCGAGAAGTACCGTACCAGATCCTGCAGTTACAATTTCTCCAGCAAACAATGTATCATTAATCTTTTTGGCAAATGAATCTGATTCGCCGGTAATAAGCGCGCTACTTGTTTCCAAATTCGATGATTGAATAACCTTTCCATCAATCGGAATTTGATCACCAAGTTTTATTTTTATTTGATCACCCCTTTGCAATTCCTCGCCGTATACTTCTTCGTCTGCCCCATCGGGGGCAATACGGTGGAATTTAAGCGCAGTGATGAGCTGGAGCTTTTCGAGAGAATATTTTGATCGTGTGTCTTGGGTAACGCCGAGAATAATGTTGATAACAGTAATGACACCCAACACGATTGCCGACACATGCACACCAAACACAAACAGTAACACTACAACAGAAAAAATAATTCCGTTTACAAAAAGAAACACGTGTCGAGCGAGAATCGACGGAAAAGCTTTGAGAGTTTCTTTGTATGGCTTAGTTGATTGCTTCATATGTATATTTAACGAATGACTTCGTATGTTAATCTTTTTTTAACCCATGAAGGTAATAATGCAACTGAAGTCCAGACAAAAAAAGTTTTAACCCAACCACCTTTTTCAAATCTACGAACTGAAGTTGAGACATCTTTTGTTTTAAATACAAAAAACCTTCCAAATTTGCGCGCAAATTTAATTAATTCTAAATCTTCACCAATAGAAAGTTTTTCATTAAATACAAATTTTTTTAATACTTCTACTTTTACAAGTTGTATGGCATATGACGCCTTAGTAATACGATGACCTATATCATAAAAAGAAAACCACAATCGTGCCTTAAGCGAATACGGAATTGGTCGAACATACGTAGTACCAATCGAATATTTTTGTGATGTTTTTTTTGAAAGGAAATTATTAATTGATGTAAGAAAATTTTTTTGAAGTGTTGTGTCTGCATCAAGAATAATGGCCCACTCACTTATGGGACTAATCATTTGAATTCCATAATTTTTTGCACGAGAAACACCGTTTTGTTCAAGTGAATATATTTTAATATTTTCAGATGCACTTTTTTTTGAAACTGAAAGCGTATCATCCTTTGAACCGTTCTCGACAACAATAACTTCGAATTTATTTTTTGGATAGTTTAAATTTTGGATGTGTTCGAGCGTAGAAACAATATACTTTTCCTCATTATGTGCTGGAATAATAAGAGAAAAAAACAAATTTTCGCCTTGTTGCATGA
>JBAXTD010000013.1:0-21191 GCA_037130335.1 bacterium | reverse complement strand
ATGTATAGTGATACAATTTTTCAGCAACTAAATAGAATTTGTATTCTTCCATTTCCTTTGTGATTTCGGATACAAGCGTGTTCAAACCGTCAAAAGATTTTTGATCTTCGTCAGAAAATTGCGCGTCCATGTTTGTGTCTTGTGTGTTTTCGAGAACAAAGCGTTGAATATTCCAGAGTTTGTTTGAGAATTTAGAAAAACCGCGAATTTTGTTTTCGTCAAATGTAATATCATTACCAATTGCAGTTCCAGAGAGAAGTCCCATGCGAAGTGCGTCAGTTCCAAATTTATTAATCACATCGAGTGGATCGATTCCATTGCCAAGTGATTTACTGAATTTGCGTCCTTGTGAGTCACGAACGATTCCATGAAGCATAACTTTTTTGAATGGGATTTGTCCGAGATGAAATCCACTCATCAATATCATTCGAGAAACCCATAGTGGGAGAATTTCATACGCAGGAGACATAAATGATGTTGGGTGAAATTTTGCAAGATCATTTGTTTTTTCTGGCCAACCGAGAGTAGAAAATGTCCACAATGCCGAAGAAAACCATGTATCGAGCACATCAGGATCCTGTGTCCAATCGAAGCCTGTTGGAGGTGTCGCACCCACATACATTTCGTCGCCTTTGTACCATACTGGAATTTGATGGCCAAACCATATTTGTCGAGAAATACACCAATCATGCAAATTATTGATCCAGTTGAAATATACTTTTTGGAAATTTTCTTGTGGCATTGATACACCGCCTTTTTCTACTGAAATGCGCATGAGCTCTTTGAGGGTAATCGTTGAACCAGATTCAATTCCTGGAATTTCTGAATGTTTTATTACAAATGGTTTATTAACTCCCACAAACCACTGTAATTTCGGAAGTGGTTCGATGATACCTCCGGTGCGTTCAGCTGTTGAAACGTTTTGATCGATTTCTTCCTCCTTTTCCATGAGACCTTCATTACGAATCCATTCAGCAATGATTTCCTTTGCCTCAGAAACTTTTTTTCCAAGCAAGTTTTCTCCACCAACCATCATTTTTCCATATTCATTGATTACTTGAATTGTTGGGATGTTATTTTTTTCTGCCATTTCGGCATCAATTTGACTGTGTGCTGGTGTTACTCCAAGTGCTCCAGTACCGAATTCTTTTTCAATATTTTCGTCAGCTATGACTTTAATGTGTAGTGGTACACCACAAAATACTACATCATATTCTTTACCGATATATTGCATGTAACGTTCATCGGTTGGGTTTACCGCTACTGCAGTGTCACCAACTTTGGTTTCTGGACGTGTGGTTGCTATTGAAATAGGGAAATCTTTTGAGTATTTAAATGTATAAAGTTTCGCTTTACGTGGTTCGTATATAATTTCATCATCAGAAACTGTTGTTTGACCTTTTGGATCCCAGTTTACGATGCGATTACCACGATAAATAAGTCCCGCATCATACATATTTTTGAATGCAGTAAACACTGCAGTGTTTCGTGTATCATCGAGTGTGTATGCATAGCGACTCCAATCAAGTGATGCGCCCATTTTGCGAACTTGATTGAGAATTGTGTTCTCACTTTGTTTGGCAAAGGCGCTCACTCGTTTGACCAATTCCTCGCGTCCCAAATCATGACGAGTTTTACCTTCTTCCTTTTGAATATTTTTTTCAACACGAGATTGCGTGGCGATTGCTGCAGAATCAGTGCCTGGAATCCAAACTGTTTTTTCTCCACGCATGCGATGAAAGCGGACTGCCGTGTCTTGTAATGAATCCTCGTATGCATGACCCAGGTGAAGTGTTCCTGTTACATTTGGTGGAGGGAGAACTATCGAAAATGATTCTGCATTTGCATCAGTAACACCTTTTTCGACACAGACATCGGGGTTAAAAAATCCGCTTTCCTCCCACATAGAGTAAATGCGTGTTTCGGTTTCGGTTGGGTTATAAGGCGCCAAAAGCTTGGCTGGCGTGTTCTTTTTGTCTGGTGTTTCCATTTAGAAAATATACCATCTTTTAATGATTTTTTGAAGCTGTAATTATAATTCCAAATTGCCGACCGCGATGAGTTTTTTGGAAATAAGAGATACTGGTTTTGCGAAATATCCGGCGATGGCGATCATGATTGCGTTGTCGGTACTTAAATTTTTGGTTGGGAGGTAGACGGGAATACCATATTTTTTGGCTTCCGACGTAAATCTTTTTTGAAGTTCCGTATTTGCTGATACGCCACCACCGATGATGATACTTTGAGCTTTGAATTTTTTGACCGCTGCAAAAGTTTTGGCGATGAGCACGTCGACGACTGCGTTTTCAAATTCGCAAGCGATTTCCATTTTTTTGTTTTCATCGATTTCTCCCAAGTCACGAAGTAAGTACAAAACCGAAGTTTTGAGTCCAGAAAAAGAAAAATCAAAATCTTTGGAATGAATCATTGGGCGAGGAAGTGCTGTCTTTGATTCAATTTTTTTGTTTCTAAATTCAGATGCGAGTTTGGAAATGAGTGGACCTCCAGGATATGCGAGTCCGAGCATGCGAGCGACTTTGTCGAATGCTTCACCAGCCGCATCATCACGAGTTTGACCTACGACTTTGTACGCGCCGATTTTTTTAAACAATACGAGTTCGGTGTGTCCTCCAGAAACGAGAAGTGAAATTGCGGGCAAATCAAAACTTGATTGAGAAAGTTTAAAAGATTTTTTTGAGTCAGTTATGAGTGTTGAAAGTAAATGACCTTCCATGTGATTGACTGGCACGATTGGGATGTCCCATGCGAGCGATAGTGCTTTGGCAAAACTAATACCAACCCACAGTGCCGGTGTGAGTCCTGGGCCGACAGTCACTGCGATTTTGTCTATCTTTGGTTTTTTGTATATTGGAAGTTCGTTCAAAAATCGCTCACCCAAATCGTTTTCTCGAGCGAGAATTGTGGAAATTTTTTGAACGGGGAATTCGGCGGGTTTTTTGGCCTTGGCCAAAAAACCCGCTTTTTTCAACGTCTCCAAAAGTACCGGAAGAATATTTTTGGCATGTTCACGTTTGGCCATCATCGGAAACACACCTCCGTATTGTGTATGAAGTTCTATTTGCGAAGCGACAGTGTGTGCCAAAATTTTTCCAGCAGGATTTTTGCCACTTCCCACATTTACTATCGCAATCGCAGTTTCATCGCATGATGTTTCAATCGAAAGTATATTCATAAAAATTATATTCCACGAATAACGCGAACTTTGGCACCGATGCTGTTTAATCGATCCGCGATTTCCTCGTACCCACGAGTAATTGAGTACACATTGCGAAGCATCGAAGTTCCTTCAGCTGCAAGCATGGCAAGGAGAAGTGTCGCAGACGGGCGAAGCGCTGGTGGGCAGACAATTTGCGCACCTTTTAATTTAGTTTGGCCATCAATGAGCGCACGATGTGGATCAATTAATTTAACTTTCGCTCCCAAATGATTAAGTTCGGTGAAATATATTGCGCGATTTTCCCATGTCCAATCATGGATGAGTGTTGTACCTTTGGCAGCAGTTGCAAGTGTCGCAAAAAATGGGAGATTATCGTTTTGTAATCCAGGAAATGGTTGCGTATGTAGTTTGTCGTGTGGTGCAACGAGGTTTGATGGAAATACTGTAATGTCTACAAGCGGTGTTTTGCCGTTATTCGAAAAATATTTTTTACCAATTTTTATTTTGGCATTCATGTGTTTAAGTTTTTCAATTTCAAGTTCAATAAATTCAATAGGGCAGTGTGTGATTGTGAGTGTTGATTTCGTTATAATTCCTGCGGTAATAAAAAACATAGATTCAATAGGATCCTCACTATTCCAGTGCTCTACTGTTTGATTGATTGCACCTACGCCGTGTACGACAAGTGTTGTAGTGCCGATACCATCAATTTTTACGCCAAATTTTTCGAGCAAAAAACATACATCTTGAACTTGATAGTTTGGTGTTGCAAATCGAATGGTACTTGTCCCTCGAATTCCTGCGGCTGCAATTAGCATATTGATTGTCCCTGTGTCACTTGATTCAAACAAAACAAAATCGGCTGGTTTGAGTTTGGTATGAGAAATTTGATAGTGGTTCTCAAGTGTTTTGATTTTTACACCAAATTTTTCAAGTCCGTATTTATGAGCACTAATTGAACGTTCTCCCATTTTGCATCCACCTGAGTGAGGGAATTGAAATGATTTACTTGCATGAATGAGTGCACCGACAAATGTAAATGAACGTACCTTTTTGGCAACTTCAATATTGAGTTTGTCGAGTGATAGTTTTTTGTCAGGTATAATTTCGAGTGTATCGTTTTCTATCCATTTCACAGACACGCCAATACTCTGCATGATTTCGATATATCGGTATACTTCCTCGATGCGTGGAATTCCATGGAGGATTGTTTTGCCACTATTTATGAGTGTAGCGCACAGCATGTTGATTGCGCCGTTTTTGGAATAGTTTGTTTTGATACTTCCAGATAATTTTTGACCACCTTCAATTTCAAAATCAATACTTTTGGATAGGGAAAGGATATTTCGATCGAGAATTTCAGACATCTTTGCTATTTGGCCGAGAGAAAAGTTTTGTTCACCAGCTTCCATTCGCGCAACGGCACTCTGGCTTGTCGCGAGAGCTTTAGCGAATTCTGCTTGAGTAAGTCCACGCTCCTCGCGTACGTGTTTGATAAAATTACCAATTTTGGTTTGTTCGTTTTTTGAGTTTGTTTTTGACATGTTGCGATTATATCATATATGAGATATCATATCAACATGTCTATACTACATAAACAAAACGTACCACTTGCCACACTTTCTACATTTCGTATGAATGGAATTGCAAAAGAGGTTGTGTGTTTGGAAAACGAAACCGATGTTTCAGAATTTTTTGCAACGCTTTCTCCCGACAAAAAATGGTTTATGGTCGGAGGTGGCTCTAATATTGTTTTTCCTGACGGAGATTGTGATATGTGTATCGTACAATATCTCGCTCGTGATATTAAAATCATTGAAGTAGAAAATAATTTCGCACATGTTGTCGTGGATGGTGGTCTAAAATGGGATGATTTCGTTGCATATACCGTACAAAATGGTCTCTCGGGAATTGAAGCACTCTCTGCTATACCTGGTAGCACTGGTGCTACTCCCGTACAAAATGTCGGTGCCTATGGATGTGAAATCAAAGACACACTCATATCTGTGCGTGCATATGATTGCATAGAAAAAAGATTTGTAACACTATCAAATGCTCAGTGTACATTCGGATATCGCGATAGTATTTTTAAAAGTGAAGCAAAAGGCAGATATATCATAACTCAAATTACATTTTTGCTTTCAAAAGACACACCAAAGATTCCACAATATGCGGGTGTGATGGAATACTTTTCAAAAAAGGGAATTACACAACCAACACTCCTTCAAATTCGCGAGGCAATTATCGAAATTCGTTCAAATAAACTTCCTGATCCCAAAAAGATTGCATCAGTTGGTTCCTTTTTCAAAAATCCGGTTGTGCCAACAGAAAAAGCAATTCAATTAAAAAATGAATTTCCTAAACTTGCGATATTTCCTGTAGATGAAAAAAATACAAAAATTGGCGCCGGGTCGCTCATTGATGGGCTCGGATGGAAAGGTAAAAATTTTGGCAACATCTCAATTTACGAAGGAAACGCATTAGTAATTGTAAATAATGGCAATGCAACACAAAATGAATTGATGGAATCAGTCTCGCAAATAATTTCTGAGGTTCAAAAAAAATACGGAGTAATATTAGAAACCGAACCAGAAATACTTAATTTTAAATAAAGGATTTTTGTGATATATTCATTTGCATATAATTAATACATATATATATTATGATAAAAGAATTTAAACAGTTTTTGTTGCGAGGTAACGTAGTCGATTTAGCAGTTGGTGTTGTGATTGGTGCAGCGTTTGGGACGATTGTGACTGCGCTAGTATCTGATTTACTTACACCGCTTATCGGTGCGATTATAAAAACACCAGATTTTTCTGGTCTCGCATTTGTAATAAACGGAAGCAAGTTTGCATATGGTCATTTTTTAAATAGTTTGCTTTCATTTTTGTTGGTTTCGGGTGCTGTGTTTTTCTTTGTTGTTAAACCAATGAATATTTTGATTTCTCGGTCTCGCAAGGAAGCTCCAGCTGATCCTACAACCAAAAAGTGTCCTGAGTGTATGAGTGAAATTCCATGTGACGCAAAACGTTGTTCTCACTGTGCACAGCTGGTATAGACACTAACCGTACCAACTTACGTACATTTAGAAATTATATTTAAATAAAAAAGCCTTTCCGAGATTAAACGGAAAGGCTTGTAAAAATCAGACTGGTTTATAGTTATAACCAACTAAATCTGATTAAATTTATCTTTGAGAATCATTAATGGAACCATCGGACCATTTAAATTTCTAAGTTCAAGTTCATCAATTGCATCCAGCACAATTTTTGGAGAAAACATGACTCCAAAATATTGATCTACATCATAGTATTTCGGTGGATGATTAAGTACTGTCCAATCTATAACTGCACCGTTGTATAGTATAAAACTATGATGATCAATGAAATATCTTTTTTCTGGTGGAACACAAGCATTGTTTGCGATGCAACCATACAGTCCTGTAACGAAATGAATTTTATCGAGAAGAATTGGTTTTTCTTCTTTTACTGTTGATAAATAATGCGTACAATTTGAATGACAATGATATGCCATCGTCTTTTGTGGAAGGAGAATATCAGGTACTTCGGATGGAATTTTAAAGTATGTTCCGTTATTTATTAAAAATGTATACATTTCAACTGCTGGAGAGTTTTCAGATATTCTCTTTGAAATCCATCTATCAAGGTCAATCTTTTCATTGTAGTTGTATGCTGATAAATCTTTATCTAATGTCATAACTATGAATTTTGGGGTGACCACAAAAGGTGAGAAATCTCACCTCGCTAAGGTCACCCAAAAATATATGTCAAAAAAGTATCAATTTTGATACTACAATAAATATATATTTAGTCAACTTTGTGCGCGATAGAGGAATCGAACCTCTGACCTACCCCACGTCAAGGGGTCGCTCTACCAACTGAGCTAACCGCGCATATGTCACATACAATACCAGAAAAACTTATAAATTCAAATTAGTATTTTGTATATTTACATATGCATGTTTTTTGAGTATGCTTTCGGTAGATAGTAACTACAATTATATGGAAAAAATTTTTAAACAACCCGCAACGCTTATTTATGTTGTCAAAGACAGTAAAGTTCTATTAGCGCAAAAAAAAACGAAAAGTAAACGCGGGTAAATGGACAAGCTATGGTGGCAAAATTGATGCAGGCGAAACAGAACTCGAATGTGCAAAAAGGGAATTAGAAAGTGAATCTGGTTTGCAAGTTAATATTCATGATTTGCAAAAAGTTGCGATAATTGATTTCTTTAATTCAGAAACTGATGTGTGGAGAGTGCATACATATATCATTACAAAATTTAGTGGAACTCCAAAATCTACAGAAGAAATGGCAGAACCGAAATGGTTTGATATTGATACATTAGATTTCGATACAATGCCGTGGTCAGATGTGTATTGGTTACCACTGCTATTGAAATATAATAAAAAGCTCACAGTTGAGATTCATCAGAATTCGCTACTTCTCAAAATAGAAGATATGAAATAAAAATAGCATCTGAGGTTATCCAAAGATGCTGGTGTTTTTGTGTATTATTTTTTTTGAAAGAAATGGACCCTTCTTTGAGATGTTCCAAATGACTATTTTGTAAATTCGCCGAAGGGTCCACTCGTAGTATATAGCAGTTATCGATGGGCTCGTAGGGAAAACTTCAGATACTTGCATTTTTTTATATATATGGTATGGTTGTTTTGACTATTTTATAAATTCATTTAAATTCACACATTAAAAATGTTCCAGATGAAAAAAAGTATCTTGATTACATCGGCTCAGACTAGCATTACAAGTATAGGTCTAGTGGGAGGATCGGATCACAAAACTATTCTACAGCCTATAGAAGAAAAGAATGAATGTTGTATTTTTATCTCACGTGAGATTTTCGAAAAAAAACCACATTACTTCTTTCTAAATGAAGAAGACGATTATACTCAATTGTTGGAGGCCATCAATAACATTACAGATAATCGGCCAATCGTGATAGTTTTCAGTAGCGAAATGATAGACGACATTGAGCTATTAGTAAACTATCTATCAATAGAGCTTGATAGCTATGATGTGGAAACAGCAAACCCCACAATTGGGCAACGAATCGTTATCGTTACGATATCTACTGAGCAAATGCTCAGCAAGATGATTGACGTTAATGATCCGTTATCTGTGGAGAATTAATAGTTTAAATAATATCAAAAAAGCGCAGGTGATACCGGCGCTTTTTTTTAATTAATTATTTGATTCTTTTGAAGTATTTATTAGTGTTTTGAGTAACGTTTTTTTATGTTTTTTGCTTACAACTTCATATGTTTCGATATTAAAGTTTGTCGTCACTTTTTTTAGTGCGAGTTCATTCATTTTGTCGTGAATTATATTAATATCAATTTGAATCGTATCTAATTGTTTTTGTGCGATTGTATCGTTTGGATCTAATGCGAGACTTGCTTGGTACTCATCTCGTTTTGAAATCGCATCTTTGAGTGCTACGAGATATGAATCCATTTCTTTTTGCAAAAGGAAACTTTGATTTTTATTGCTATCAATTTTTTCTAAATGTTCTGATTCAATAATTGCTACCTTTTTGGGCCCGCCAGATGCTTCAAAATTTTTCATTTGCGTAGTATAGCACACTGAATTTATTTAAAAACACAAAAAAATCCGAGCGGAGAGAGGGAGATTCGAACTCCCGATTGAGTTGCCCCAATGCCACATTTCGAGGGTGGTGCCTTCAACCACTCAGCCATCTCTCCGTGTTTATGCACTATGCACTCGAGATATCCTAGCATAGATTGCATAAAATTTGAAAAAAAACGGTTAGTATGTTATAAACATATGTAGTAATACATAGGTAGTTTATACCGCTGTGTTTACTTGGCCCTATCGTCTAACGGTTAGGACACGGCCTTTTCAAGGCTGTAATCCGGGTTCGATTCCCGGTAGGGTCACTGCAACAAAAGTGAGTACTTGTCAATAGTACTCACTTTTGTGCGTGACCCTAAACGAGTGAACTGCTTCACTCGTGACAGGGAATCGAACAGCGGAGTCATATTTTTTTAGCAGAAAAAATAGACGAGCTGGTGACCAGACAAAGATGAGCGACGGCGAATCTTTAGTCGAGGTCGATAAATGTACTCATAGTCTCTGTAGGGTCACTGCGTTTTTATCTTTATTTTTCAATATAAAAATATACATCCCAAAGATTTTCCGAACTTTTTAAGAAAAAGAAAAGCAAGGGTGTGCCTTGCTTACTTAAATATTTATATTCTTTAACCCACATTATGGCCAATGGGGTGGAGTATAGTGTACTCCTTTTAGTGCGCTCACATCTCTTTCGGGAATATATTTTCCGAATGATAAGTATGCTAAAGGCAGGCAACTTATGCCAACCAATGCCAACAACCACTTTAATTCATTTTTCATAATCCTTGTTTTTTGTTCAATAAAACTTTAGCATGATAGTTGTACAGTGTCAATACCATCGTATTGGATTATATTTTGAAGCCCATTTATACTCAAAATAATTTCAAAATGTCTCTTTATTAGTTCGGAAATCCACCCTGTAGGCTCACAGAGTTATGCGATTATTCTGCATTTGTGCTATTATGCGAGATATGAGTTTTGCTTTCATGTTTTCAAATTTTTTAAATAAAAATATGATGAAGCTCGCATCAGTTTTTCTTATATTTATATATATGATTATTCCGGTGCTTCTTTTTGGTCATATGACACATATGATTGATTCCCAAATGATGGGTCACCAAGATTGTACATTTTTGGTGGGAAGTGATTCTGTTTGTCCGATGAGTTTTCCTGCACATTTAGGCATCTTGCAAAATGTAATTGTGGTACCTTTGTTTTATAAATTACTTATACTTTGTTCAAGTGTTATATTTTTTGGTTTTATTTATGTATCTCTAAATATAATCAAATCATCTTTTTATTTTAAACGAAAGCGATACAGAGATATACCTCTTTTATTTCAAGAATTGTTCTCGCAAGGGATTCTTAACGGAAAGGCATTTTAAATATTTTAAATTAATCTACTTATTAATTTAATTATAAAAATATATGTCAATGACTCATTACATGGGGCTTCTTGCCTCGAATCAACCTTGGAATCTTATTATCTTTATGGCAATACCTGTTATTTTGGCAGAAACCATAGCAATAACAGAATTATATTTATTGTTTACAAGAAATTTTAACAATAAAGCAAAAATTATTAACAAATGGGCTGGGGTATTTGTAGGTATATATTTTTTGGGAATTTTCTTTTATTTACTTATCAATGCAGTGGTTCCATTAACTATGGGAGGGCAGTGGAGAGGATTTGCTGACGTAATTGCAGTAGGATTCTACCTTCTCGGCGTTGTGCCTTTGTTTGGAATTACACTTTTGGAACTGGGTGTTATAAATAAAAATAAATCACCAGAACAAAAATTAAAATTACACGTGATATTTGTCGCCATATTTTTAGTTGTGGCACATATTGCCATGATTTTTGGAATGGTAAACCCAGAAATTTATTCCAATAAAGTCATGACGGCTCCGATGAATATGGAAGTATCTAAGTAAAATAATTTAAGCACTAGAGAAGTTAAAAACCCCACAATATATCAATTGTGGGGTTTTTAACGGTTTACTTATTTTTGTGTAGCCAGATGTAGATGTCTTCGAGGGCGCGGACTGCGTCACCTGAGGCGATGTTGTTTTGGTGATAAAGCACGTCTGTTACGTCACCAGCAGCCCACACACCAACTATGTTTGTGGCTTGAGTTCGTGGATCAATGATAATTTGATTACCAGGAGTAAGTGATACGAAATCTTTTACGAAATCAGAATTTGGCATTTGACCTATTTCTACAAAGATTCCTTTGGCAGAAAGTTTTTCTTCGTGATCGTCCTCATTGTGAGTAATTGTCATTCCTTCGACGAAATCTCCACCAAAAATATTTGTCATTTCGATATTTGTAATTGTACGGAATTTAGGATCTTTCATTGTCTGAGCCACAGTGATTTCATCAGCGCGGAATTTGTCGCTACGATTTACGAGTGTAACGCTTTTGCAATATGCGAGAAGTTGCGCGGCGGTTTCAAATGCTGCGTTTCCGCCACCGACGACGATTACATCCTCACCAGAAAAGAGTAGCCCATCGCATGATGCACAATATGTCACACCCTTGTTTTCAAATTCTTGCGCACCAGGGATGTCGAGGCTACGACGTTTAGATCCTGTGGCAATGAGTACTGCGCGAGCTTGAATTGTTTCGTTTTTGGAAGTTATAACAGAAAAGTTTCCTGCGGTTCCCGAAATATTTGTCGCTAGGTGGCCTTCTTTGATTTCCAAAATATCGCTTTTGTATTCGAGTACATGATTTTTTAGACTTTTTGCGAGATCGGCACCTGAAATATGTGGTGTTCCAATCCAGTTTTGAATATCATCTGACACAACTGACTGACCGCCGAATTCTGATGTAACAAGCACTGTTTTTAAACGTTTGCGGGCAGCATAAATAGCTGCAGATGAAGCTGCAGGACCGCCACCAATAATAATTAAATCGTATATCATGAAGCGATTATACTATATTTTATTTTTTCTGTCTTCGGAGAAATGCTGGTACTGCAGACCAATCGTCTGAATCTTCTGATGAAAAGATTTCAGTGTCTTCTTTGGCAACTTCTGCACGCTTTACCATGAAATCGTTTGTCGATGGAGATGGTGTTGGGTTTATTTGAATTGGTTCTTTTTTTACAACAACAGGAGCTTCGATGTGTTTTTCGATTGGAGGAGTTGAAATTGAATTTGTAGAAGTGTTTGATGGGGTACTTGCATAACTAGATTGTTGAAAGAGTGATCGGCGAGGGGATTCAGTTGGAAATCCTGTAGCAATAACAGTGACTTTGACTTCACCTTTTTTCAAACGTTCGTCTCGGATTGTTCCAAAGATAATGCGAGCGTCTTTGTCGACTGATTCTGTGATAACTTTTGCAGCTTCTTGAATTTCAAAAATGGTCAAATCATCACCACCCGAGATTGCAAAGAGTACACCTTTGGCACCGTCGATTGAAATTTCGAGGAGTGGGGAATTGATTGCGTCAGTTGCGGCACGAGTTGCACGACCTTCACCTGAAGCAGTGCCAATACCCATAAGCGCTGTACCTGTATCTGCCATAATTGATTTTATATCGGCAAAGTCGACGTTGATGATTCCAGGAGTTGTAATCAAATCAGAAATTCCTTCGACTGCTTGTTGGAGTACATTGTCACAAAGTGCGAACGCATCACGAAAGCCCATGTCCTTGCCTGCGATTTGCAAGAGTTTGTCATTTGGAATAACGATAATCGCATCAACTTCTTTTGAAAGTTCTGCCAAGCCTTCTTCGGCGATGCGCATACGTTGATTACCTTCAAAGAAAAATGGTTTTGTAACAACTGCAACAGTGAGTATACCTTGTTCTTTTGAAGCTTTTGCAACGATTGGAGCAGCACCTGTACCGGTACCACCTCCCATACCACATGCGATAAAGACCATATCTGAACCTTTGATGACGTCTTGAATTTCTGCTTTTGTTTCTTCGGCTGCGCGTTTACCTACATCTGGTGTGCCTCCAGCACCGAGTCCACGAGTCAAATTTTTTCCGATATGAATTTTTTTGTCAGCAAGAGAATTATGCAAATCCTGCGTATCAGTATTGAGCACGATAAATTCAACCCCGCGAACTTTGGAGTTGATCATGTGATTTATTGCGTTTTTTCCAGAACCTCCAACACCGAGAACTTTGATTCGGGCAAAGGTTTCTACTTCAGGATTGATTTTTGGCATATATGCATTCAGACGTACACGTGGGTGACCATGTGTATGTATAGACTAAAGGTTGCTAATGAACTACATAGATAATACCAGAAATTTGAAAAAAGCAAACGTAAAAATACGATTGACAGATGGCTTCATTGTGTCTTTATTTTTTGTAAAAAATTAATAAAATAATATTTATAAAAAATATTATGGGAGAAATTGTCGCAAAAATTCTTTGAGCAATCCTTTTGCTTTATTTCCTGATGAAGTGTGCAAACGTCCGTCAGAATTTCCTTCGCGAGCAATCATTGCGAGACCAAAAGAAACAAACCATGTAGAGTCACGCGCTGGACCTTTGATGTGAGAAAGTAAATCACCGCTACCAACTTTGGATGGAAGTCGCAACATGTTTCGTGCGAGACCTTCGACGAGTCCGTTGCCTGAACCACCTCCTGTGATTACAATTCCTGCTGGCAATAATCCACTGCGTTTTATTTTTTTTAAATATCCATCAACTAATTCAAAAATATCTGAAAAACGAGCTTCAACGATTTCATCAACTTTACGTTTTGGATAATTTGCAGACATAACGCTTCCTGTTTTTATACTTTCGGCTTCTTCGAGTGGAATGCGGAAACCAAGTGCGATATCGTTTGTGATATCAGTCGAACCAATTGGTAACACTGAAAGTCCTATGAGTGTATTGTTTTCAAATACGGCAATCGATACTGTTTCGGCGCCGATGTTTACGAGAATGACTCCGACAGCTTTTTGGCGTTCAGAAAGTGCGATATTGCTTGCGGCGATCGGTGAAGGGATTATATCGAGTACTTCGATACCAGCTTCGGCTGAGGCAGAAACCAAATCATCGAGATGTTGTGAGAGACATGTCACATAAAACATTTTGACCTCAAGTTTGACTCCGTGCATGCCATCTGGTTTTCCGTGGATTTCTTTGCCGTCTACTTTCCATCCAGTAGGAGTACTAAATACAATGCGTTTATTTTTGAGCCCCAATGCTTCCTCGGCGCTCGCGATTGCAGTTTTAATATCGAACGCAGTAACTTCGCCGTCGGATTTGGAAATGATTGAACCGCCAATTGTTGTTTCAGAAGAAAGACTAATTCCACCAATTGAAAAGTAAGCACGTTTGATTTGGATACCAGCTTCTTTTTCGGCAAGTTGAATCGATCGTTTAATTGAATCAGCAGCTGCGGAAATATTGACGACGTATCCATGACGAATACCGCGTGAGGGAACTGAGACCGCAGATAATACTTCTGCACCATCATCACCGCGCGCAGAAAGAACGACGGTCTTTGTAACCGACGAACCGAGATCAACTCCAACAATAAAAGATCGTGCCATAATTATTTTAAATATGTGCAAGAAAAAAATAAATAGAAAAAAATTTTATTTAGAAAAAATTTTGAGAAACTTTTTTTCCTGCTTCTCCATTGTACTACCATGTTCGTATCCTTTCAAATGCAACATTGCGTGGATAACCAAGAATTGCAAAAATTTAGTTGGTGTCATGTCGAAATTAGGTGCATCTTTTGCAGAAGTTTTTTGATCGAGAAAAATTTCTCCAGAAGTTTTAGAAAGTGGAAACGATAACACGTTTGTCGGATTATCCTTTCCACGGTATTGCAAATTTATTTTGTGAGATTCACGAGGTGACACAAACACAAGCGAGAGATCATAGTCATCGCCGAGGATTTTGTTTTTGAGCTGCACAAAAGGCAAGCGTGGAAGCTTGCCTTTTGTTTTGTTTAAAATTGAAAGATTAGAATCAAATACCATTTTTATTTATGACCTCCGCGAGTTGGTTCTTTCCATTTACCAAGCTTTTTGAGTTGGTCAATTTCTTTACCGCGTTTAAGTCTTTTGAGGGCTCCGAGCTTGCGATCAAGCTTTGATGGAGCACGTTCACTGTAACGATTACCTTTGACTGATTGAATAATTCCTGATTCTTGCACGCGACGACTAAAACGACGAACAAGTGTCATGTTGTTCTCGGTTGCCGACTTTTTTACTTCAATAATTGGTTTGCTATTCATGTGGATAGTAATATAGCACAAGTATTATTTTGATACAAGGGTATGAACTATTACAATAAATTATCCGGATTTACGTTCAAAATTGTACCTTCGGGGAGTTTGGAGAGAATTTCACGTAGGTTTTCGGAAAGGCCTTTACCGTCCAAAAGTGCGTATAATGACCACTCATCTTTTTTGGGACGGATAATGAGGTTAATTACGGTAATTTTTTTGCCATTTTTTATAATATCACTATCAAAAATGTCTGGTGTATACGCGAGAAATAATTCTTTGAGATATTCACGTGCCGCATCTCGTTCAGAATCTTTTCCTACCCACATGATTTTGAAAATTGTGGTTGCGGGTGGGTAATTGTATTCCAAACGCTCAGCAAGTTCTGTGCGATACCATGATGCATAATTATTTGATTGCATGAGTTCGATAATTTGTTCATGCGGATTTTTGGTTTGTATATATAATCGTCCACTCGTACGTTCGGCAATTGTGAGCATGAGACTCACGATGCGTTCATTGGTTCGGTAGCTTGGAATATTAAATAGCGTATCAAATGACACAATAATAGAATCCGTAACTGAATTACCGAGATAAAATAATGCCATTTCGGTACCGACGAGAATGCCGGATTCGGACGCGGAAAATTGCGAAGCAATTTTCCGCGCAAGTGCTCGCGTCGGTGTCGTCTCTCGATCAATTCGAAACACAGGAAGGTCAGGAAATAAGCGTTTTATTTCTTGTTCGACAAATTCAGTTCCAAGTCCGTGTGCAGAAAGATTCCAGCTTCCACATCGCACACATTTAGATTCTGATGGTTTATGTCGTTTACATTTATTACAAATATAAATTCTTTTTTCACTTGTGTTTTGGTACAGCACAAGTGGTGACGAGCAATATTCACAGGTACATATCAATCCACAATCGCGACATCGTGTGATAGTGGCGAGTCCTGTGCGCAGTGCAAATGCGAATATATGAGATTTTTTTTGCACGGCTTTGCTTATAAGCAACTGTGCTTTTTCTGAAAGTGCTGGAATTTGTTCACTGCGCAGATTGAGTGGTAAATCATCTGGCACACCATGTGGAATAACAGAAATTTCAATTGGTGCAAGTGCTCGAAATGTCACTGGTGTCACCGAACCAAGTTCTTTGCTATCATAGCGTCCGAGCGTTTCAACACGAAGCAAACTATCACCGATGATTAATTTTTTACCAGCAGTTCGCGCCAAAATTTCGATGATGACGCGATAATCATACGACGGGACTGTCGGTGTGTTGTATGCGTTTGAGTTTTCGTGTTCCAAAATCATCGTCTGCATATCACTGCGCATGAGCGATGAAAAGGAAGGAGTTGAAATCACCACAAACGGATGTGTTTCGGTTGCGAGACGCTGAATAATTTCCACGCAACGCTTTTTGGAAACTTCACTGTGAAGGGTCACGACAAAATCCGAAATTCCTCTCGACAAGCTTTCGGTAAAAATTTCGCAGTCAGAAATCGTGGGGCAAATAAACAGCACGGATTCTTTGCGTGCAAAGGCTTCACGAATCGATGTCTTGTAAAAAGAAAGGCGTTCTTCGAGCGGGGATTGAAAGACTAATCTCTCGGGTACGATATTGGCATCGGTGTCTGGTTTTGTGAACGCGGCCTTTTTTGCAAACGATCCATGGAGCGAGTAATCCGGGACGACTAGGTTGAGCATTTCTCCGCGCGTGCGGCGATAATATCTGGCGGCGAGTGTCGCCGTTTCAAATACATAATATGGTATCGTGGAATCCTTTTTTATTTTTGCAATTTTTTTGAGCGAAAACGAACCAGATTTGATAGCAGATTTTTCGGCGCGTGCGTCTTTGGTTGCCACCACAACCGCATCAACCAATTTAGAGCGAATCGGAATGCTCACCATCGTACCATCAGCAATGGGTTCGGCAGAAAAATACGTCAGGGTTTCCTGTGGCAAGCCTTTTTTGATTGGTACAACTTCGACGATCCACATATATTTGTATTAAAGCATAATTTTACATATCCTGTATTTTGTATATAATCCCGTGTACATATGTTCAACAAAAAAATCGGTATCGACTTAGGGACAGCAAACACCCTCGTATACATTCCAGGAAAAGGAATCGTACTTAATGAACCTTCAGTCGTAGCCGTATCAGAACAAGACAACACTATTCTCGCAATCGGAAACCAAGCCAAAGACATGATTGGTAAAACTCCTGAAGCAATCATCGCATATCGACCAATGAAAGATGGTGTAATTGCCGATTATCGCATCACAGAAGCAATGCTTCGATATTTTATGCAAAAAGCATTGGGTAAATGGAATTTGTTTCGACCAGAGACAATGATTTCGGTTCCTGCTGGAATCACAAGCACTGAACGTCGAGCAGTTGTCGAGGCGGCAATTCGCGCAGGTGCCAAAAATGCGTATGTGGTCAAAGAACCAATTCTCGCAGCGATTGGCGCGGGAATTCCAATTCATGAATCATGTGGACATATGATTGTCGATATCGGTGGAGGTACCACTGACGTCGCAGTAATTTCACTTGGTGGAATTGTGGCATCCACATCGGTTAAATTTGCCGGAAACAAAATTGATGCAGCAATAGCAGATTACATCAAAAAAATGTTCAACCTCGCAATCGGAGACAAAACTGCCGAAGAAGTAAAAATAAAAATTGGTGCTGCTGTACCACTCGAAGAAGAACTTACAATGACGATTCGTGGGCGTGATTATGTCCAAGGACTTCCACGCACTGCACAAGTTTCTACAAATGAAATCGTGCGTGCAATCGATCCAGAACTCAAACACATTATCAAAGCAATCAAAGACGTACTCCAAGAAACTCCTCCAGAACTTGCTGCCGACATCATCGACCAAGGAATCATCATGACGGGCGGTACATCACAGCTTCGTGGATTTCCTGAACTTATTTATCGCAAAACAGGAGTCAAAGCACGTCTCGCAGACGATGCATTATATTGTGTAGTAAATGGTACTGGTATTGCACTGGAGCATCTCGAAACATATAAACGAACTATTTTAAGTAAAAAAAGATAATCAAAAAATATGGAAGATTTTTTTCATGCATATGTAATTGGTGGACACAAAGAAGACGCGAAAGCTTTTGTGAATTCATTTTTGGAAAAGTTTGGTGTCGTACACGATAATTCAATTACGACATCAGAACACGTAATTTTTACCATTGATCACGTTCGAGAATTGCGTCATTGGCAACAATTGGTATCACAAAATGGTGAAAAGATTTATATCGCATATATTTCGTTCATTACAAATGAAGCACAGAACGCATTACTCAAAACCCTCGAGGAGCCTGTACCACATACGCACATTATAATTGCGATTCCAAAACCAGAAATGCTTTTGCCGACGTTACTTTCGCGCGTGCAAGTAATTATTCCAGAAAAATCAGAACGAAGTGGCTCACAAAAAATAAAAGATTTTTTAAAATTATCGATTGCCGACAAGCTTGAGTTTGTAAAAAAGTTAACAGAAAAAGGGGATGATGAATACGCTTCGGCCGAAGTTCGTGAAAAGGCTGTCGCATTCTTTGACGATCTCGAACACTATTTCGCAGAAAATATTTCTGAAGTAAATTCCAAAAATATCGAAAAGGTTGAATCAATTCTCAAGCTCAAGAAGTATCTATACTCGCCAGCCGCTTCCACAAAAAGCATTTTGGAAACGGTAGTGTTGTCTTTGTGATTTATGTAATTTTTAGTATACTTACCGCATGTCATTTAATATCACAAACCTAGATACAAGTTTAAAAGATGTGTGCGATTGGCTTTCGCGCGAATATTCGTACGTGCATACTGGACGCGCAACACCAATTATTCTCGATAGTGTAATGGTTGAATCATACGGATCATTTCAACCAATCAAAAACGTTGGCTCTGTCACCGTAGAGGATGCACGTACACTCCGTGTGATTCCATGGGACAAAAGTTTAAATAAAGAAATCGAAAAAGCGATAGGTTCTGCTAACCTCGGACTTTCGGTGGCTGCAGACAGTGAAGGTATGCGCGTAATTTTTCCAGTTCTCACTACTGAAAATCGCACCAAATTAGTAAAAGTACTCAAAGAAAAATTAGAGGATGCACGCATTAGCGCTCGCAAGGAACGCGAAAATGCACTTGGCGAATTAAAAGCCGCTGAATTACCAGAAGATGCCGAACACCGCGCAAAAGATGACATTCAAAAAAGAATGGATGCCGTAAATGCAAAACTCGAATCAATTTTTGAATCAAAAGAAAAGGAAGTCATGAACTAAATTTGTGTCTACACTCATTATATTTCTATTTGTAATTATTGTGCTTGTGGTCGGGCATGAGCTCGGACACTTTTTTGTCGCCAAAATTTTTGGTGTACGTGTGGAAGAATTTGGACTTGGGTACCCACCTCGTGCCAAAAAACTTTTTACATGGAGGGGTACACTCTTTACGCTCAATTGGCTTCCGTTTGGTGGATTTGTAAAAATTTTTGGAGAAGATGATGGAGGAAAATCAGCAGATACTAAATCTGATTCTTTTTCACATCAAAAATTATGGAAACGACTTTTGATTCTCGTTGCTGGAATAACTGCAAATATTATTCTTGCAATCATTTTGTATAGTGCATCGTTTGGAATTGGTTTTCCAGGTAATGCACAAGACTTTCCAAATGCACACGTTGTATCACCACAACAACTTACAATTATTGAAGTTGTAAAAGACAGTCCAGCTTCTCTTTCGGGACTACAAATAAATGACAAAGTAGTATCACTTACATATGGCACAGACGATGTCGCATACACACCGCAAAACACAACTGAATTTATACAATTTATTCAATCTCATTCAACTGAAACAATACATATCGAGGTTTTACGAAACGGGGATGACAAATATTATTCAGTTACTCCGAGACCAAATATGTTTGACGGAAAACCAGGAATCGGGTTGGGTATAGATCAAGAGGGTACACTTCGTATGTCATTTTTTGATGCAATCAAAACAGGTTTTGTATACACACTCAATCAATTCATACTGATCATTGTATCTCTGTGGGGGCTTATCGTTGGAATATTTGCTCCACACAGCAATGCTCTTTCACAACTCTCTGGGCCAGTTGGAATTGCTAAATTTGCTGGTACTGCGTATTCACTGGGTGTCGGATCGTTACTTTCATTCATGGCACTTATTTCTATAAATTTAGCTGTTGTAAATCTCTTGCCATTTCCAGCGCTTGATGGGGGAAGGATGATTTTGGAGCTATTTGCATCAAAAGGCAAAAACAAAATTTCACAAAAAATTGTCGCCTTCATTAATCGGATTGGCTTCCTCGTGCTTATCATTTTGATGCTGTGGATAACTTACCATGACATATTTCACCCTTTGTAAATATAGGTTTAATTTATAATTTACATATCGTAATATAAAAATATCCTTACAGCATAAGGATATTTTTATATAGTTGACCAGAACTTTAAATATGGTATAGTCAATTTGTAAGTGATTCCAACTGTCGCATGTTCAAAACATTGAATATCTTGACTTTTATATTATAAATGATATTATGCTAAAACAGTATAATAATTAGTATCAAAATTAAAATTAATTTATGACAAAGAAAACCACGTTCAAACCAAAACAAGTAACAAAAAAGATACTTTCGCCACTCCGCGATCGTTCTTTGGACATCATCAAAAACCGTTTTGGTCTTGGCGCGGATTTGGAACATCGCACTCTCGAAGCTATTGGTGAGAAATACGGCATTACTCGTGAACGCGTTCGTCAAATCGAACAAGCCGCACTCACAATGATCAAAAAATCTGAAGAATTCAAAGGTGAAAAAGAAAGTTTTGCTGAACTCAAAACAATCGTTGATGAATTAGGTGGACTTGTATCCGAAGATGAGCTCCTCGATTTCGTTTCTAAAGATCAAGAAACAAAAAATCATATCCATTTTTACTTGGTACTCGGAGATGAATTTATTAAACACCGCGAAGATGACGATTTCGTTTCTCGTTGGAGTGTTGATGCAAATCTTTCAGATCAAGTACACACATCACTCAAAAATTTGTACTCAAATCTTTCTGACACAGAAATTATTCCAGAAAGTGAAATGGTTAACCGCTTCTTGAGTGAACTCAAAA
>JBAXTD010000012.1:0-26358 GCA_037130335.1 bacterium | reverse complement strand
AGTTTGCGTGTCGACACTATCACCGAGCCCTGGAAGTGGAGAAAGGAGGCAGTAAATTGTGTTACTCGAAACACACGTTGCCCCGTGTACATATGTTATCCCGTGAAAGAAACCAAAAAAAATAATGAGATACATTGTTAATCCAAAAATTATTTTTTTTATTTGTATATATTTCATTTTTTTGAAAACTTAGTTTCTATATTTTTTGAGCAGACACAGGACGCAAATCATATGACCATAATGTTCCATCATTCTTATTTTCAAAAATCAAAAAATTACCACTTTGATCAAGTATTAGGTTTTCTATATCAATAGCTTTACTATTCAAATCTGTAAGCTGCGTAGTAGCACCAGAATTTGCATCAATCTTCCAGATTCCATCATAAAAAGAAGTAAGTCCTTGATACCAGGCATCAGGATATGTAAGCGATGTATCCAATGAAATCGGTACTGCGCAATATATTGTTGTTGATGATTTATTCCATACACACTTTTCGGGAAGAGTTGCGATAGATAATTTTGTTGAATCTCCGTTTTGATGCTGCAAAAAAAGACCAATATTGTTTTTGCCAGATGTTGCATAGAGAAGCAACCGCCCGTCAGGACTGATGTTTGTCGTAAGTCCATTTATACCACCAATGATTTTTTGGAAAATACCTGACGAAAGCACTGAATACGCATATCCTGGAATATCACCTGCTGGCTTTGTGGTCGCAGTCAAAACCGATTGCTTCAAATCAAGTGTCCATTCATCAAACGAACTTGAAAATAGTTGTTTTTTATTCAAACCATTCGTGCTCATTGATATTCCAGAGACTCCACTGTTTGTCGCAAACAGATACGCAAAACTAGTTTGATCAGGAGACATTACAATACTTGGTATATTTTCTGGCAAGAAATCACCCTTAATCGTTGCAAATTGACCAGTAGTACCTAGCGCCGGAGGTACAATATGTCCGAGATATGTCTCGATTGTTGCATTATCGTTTTTGAGATATCTGAAAATCACACTATTCCCCGCATCACCAAAATACGCCTCTGCCACACGCACAATCGTCGTTCCTGTTTTTTTTGTTTCATTTTTTCCACGTACATCGACGTCATATATATAACCAGTTCCGTGTTCTGCAAATCTTACAATTGGAAGTGTATCGCCCAAAAATGGATTCGTGGTATTTGATTGAACAACAGATGTCGATGTTCCAGTATTTTTTGTCGAAGTTGAACTTGAAGTTGATGCTGTAACTTGCAAACTTGCATATCCTGGCAAAAGTATCGTCGCACCCACAGAAGCTCGTGTTGAAATTTGTATAAGCGGATCATACGAAGCAGTAATTTGAGTTTGCTCATTTGAACCTTGAACTGGAGCCTGCGTATTTGCTATTGTTCCTGTTGAATTATTATTTGCACCACCAAAAGGAAATAATGATTTCAAACTACTTACTCCCCCGTTTCCATTTTGTGAGGAATTCATCGCAAAAAAGAACCAGTAAAATCCAACCACAATGAGAACGATAACGATAATCCAAATAAATTTTTTCATATATTATTGCAAATGAAGTACAAGTGACGATGTTAATTCCTGAAGATATTTATCACTGTTATTAATAGTGAGATCCACAACTGCATCTCCTTTGTTGTCATCATTTCTGTGGAGTATAAGTACGTTCGGTACAGTTTGCGCATCAAGTGTTTGACTGTTTAATTCCCATGAATACGAAAGATTTTTTGCGAGAATGTTTTTGGGTGATACAAAAAATGGTTGCGCAAATACAGAAATATCATTTGAGGTAACGGTATATCCACTATTTATCGCCTTATCAAATTGAGGTCCGTACAATGGACTCGATAGGTACCACACAACAAGCGGATTATATATTGAAGTTTGTATTTCATTTTGAGCACTGAGTCCACCTCCACGCATTTGTCCCACGACACTTACTGTCTCCTTTTGATCCGTAAATGGCATTTTGAATACATACGCATCCTTTCCATATCCAGATGATTTTGAATCTAGTTCGTAATTATTACTCCAGTTATACATAACATCTTTTGGATTTACAAATGTACCACTTGAAGTTTTCATGTTTGGAATCGCAACGTATTTTATTGTCGCCTCAGTTGTAGGTAACGCCTTACCTTTATAAAAAGGTGGCACTGCAGAATCAGTCGCCTCCCACAAAATATCCATCGATGATGGAGTGATAGTGAGACTTTTTTTGATTACATATCCACCAACAGGCAAGACAGAAACATCAATCGTAGTCGGCATTCCAACGCCTTTTGTGGTAAATACAAAACTATCAATACCAATTCCATGCTGTGCACTTTTGCCGTCAATTGACCAATTAATATCTGCTGATGATAAATTAAGTAAATATGTTTTGAGTTTAAGTGTCACCTCCTGATTTGCTTGTGGAATTTCTGGAGAAAGCCCCACAGAAAGGTCATTCAAACTTCCCACAGGATTTGATTGTGTTTGAGCATGCGCAAAAGTAATCGTGGTCAAAAAAAACATCGCCATTAAAAAAATTTTTGTGCAATACTTCATACATTAAATTATACGATACTTATGCAATATTTTCTAGCACGATATAGTGTAAAA
The DNA here is from genome assembly GCA_037130335.1 of bacterium. Taxonomy (GTDB): domain Bacteria; phylum Patescibacteriota; class Minisyncoccia; order Phycocordibacterales; family UBA9973; genus CAITQP01. The sequence goes on along the minus strand of JBAXTD010000012.1, from coordinate 23,753 downwards.
AATTAATTTTTTACCGCTTGTGAAAGCTCCATGCGGGCTTTTTGTTGGGCGAGGATTTGTGATGGGTCTGAGGTGATGAGCTGGTCTTCGGTGTACGAAGAAATAATTTTGATTGCGGCGTGTTTGAGTCCGGCAAAGAAAATTCCCTCACCTTTGTTACATTCAAGAAGCAGATACTTTTCTTCGTCGGTAAGATTAAATGTTTTTTGGAGCACATCCCCTGTCGATGGCGATTGTTTGAGGAGAAGTTGAAGTGACGAGTTCGTCACAATCGGCACACCGTATTGGTTTTTCATAAAGTCACCCACATCCTGTGTAATTGTCGCAAGACCGAGGAAATATTTACGTCCACGCTTGGCAATTGAGAAAAGGAACGATGCCGTATCATCAGATTTCATCATCCACCACGCCTCATCCACCACGAGCAAACGTTTTTTGATATTTTTTCGAACTTCATTCCAAATGAAGTGTGTCACGATATACATCGCAACTGGCTTGAGATCGTCTTCCATATCACGCACCGAAAACACAACAAACTTTTTGTTAATGTCCACATTAGATGGTTTGTTCATAAACCCAGACCAAGAACCGTGTGTATATTTGGAAAGACGAGAAATAATTGATTCAGTTCCTTCCATTCCAGAGAGCACCATTTCAAAGTCAGAGAGAAGTGGTGGATCAATCTGAGAAAAATCAGATTCGGGTGTGATATCTTTGATTGAATATGTTTCGGTAATTGCGCGGTCCACAATCGCATCTTCTTCTGGAGTAAGTCCTCCAAGCATCAATCGAAAGAGCCCCACGAGATTGATGATGTTTCCACGCAAAATATCTGCACCGGTTTCGTCTTTGCCAGGAATCGGCAAATCGAATGGATTGATATGATTATCAGAACTCAGTGCAATATTGAAATAACGTCCACCGAGCGCTTCGGCCAAACGTTCATATTCACGTTCAGGGTCAATCACGATGACTTCGGTATCAAACATGAGTGTACGAATGATTTCGAGCTTTGTTGCATAAGACTTCCCTGCTCCAGAAGTAGCAAAAATAATTGAGTTGTAGTTGTCGAGTGAATATCGATCAAAAATAATCATCGAAGAATTGTGACGATTAATTCCATACAAAATTCCTTTATCACTCGAAAGATCTGCAGAAATAAATGGGAAAAATGATGAGAGTGGTTCTGAATTTAATTTTTGATATATGCGCAAATGATCGTCATCAAGTGGAATAACACTTTTGAATCCATCTTCTTGTTGGAAAAGTGCCGGCTTGAAATATATCAAACGTGTCTCGAGAATTGATTTGAGTTCATTTTCGATTTTGTATAATTCTGGTTCGTTGTCGGCATAAATTGTAATATACAAACCCACATCAAACATTTTTTCTTCTGCTTGTGTCAATCGGTCACGTAATTGTTCCAAATTTTGATACGCCAGATCAAGTGATGGGTCACGCACCAAACCCTTTTCTTCACGAGCCATAATCTGACTTTGAACCTCAGCAACCTTTTTTTGAAATGTACGCAAAATTGTCGATGTATCCATTGCTTGAATACAAATCGAAATATCAAAAATCTTATCGAGGTTGATAACCGGCGCAAGCCAACTATCATTGAGATTTGATGGATATGAAATAACAAAATATGTGCGAGCAATTTTGTCTCCCAAGTTTAAAGACTTTGGTTGAATCTGAAGCGCAGATGGCGCAATGATGTCTTTGAGCTCGAGCGCAGCAGCTTCATAGATTTGCTGTGGCAAAATAGGCATGGAATTTGCCGAGATGCCTCCCATCTTTTTGTTTGCACCGCCTTTTCCAAATAATGTATCAAAAAATCCCATACTGTTTATCTAAATTAAAATTACTTTGTAGTATCAAGTGTACCCATCTGAATTGCTGGCTGTGTATCCCCTGGATTAAAGGTCTTATAAAAAAGTTCGATGACTTCCTCAGTCTTTAGACGTTCGGTGCGCATTCCACAACTTCCAAGTCCTCCTGTGATAATGTTTACACGTTCATCAAGTTGGGTTTGCTTTTCTTCAAATGCAGTATCTTCGGCACCTTGTGCATTCTTTCGATTGTTTCCGAGAATTCCAGCGAGAAAGCCTTTGTTGGTTGATATTACCGCTTCATCATATGGAATAACGACATAAAATCTTTTACGCATAATCGCAACTTGATCAGTAAATTCACGTACAAACGAAATATAACTTGCAGTTTGTAATTTGAGAAGCGGTTCACGTTGTTTGCGCATCATTTCATCGAGAGTATTTAAATATGGACGAATGTCGAGACGTCGTGATTGCACCACGATCTGTGTCGGAAAATCAATTGAATTGAGAAATGATTGAAATTGTCCAATCGTCGCAACTTGTTCATCGGCTGATTTGAGTGAAAGATTTACAGATGACACTGCAATAATTGCGCGCAAACCACCGTCTTTCAAAACGATAGTTCCACCGCGAACCTCTTTGATTGGCACAAAGTCTTGTGTAGGAGAAGATGATGGCATAGTCTGATTATATCATATTTATTTTTCAGATGTTTCTGAAGTATCTTTGGTAAGCACATCGAGCCCCCACGAAATATCATGAAGCTTGGATTCTGAAATACGAGGAAGGTATGTTTCTTTTTTTATTTCAACTTCTTTCTTTTCAACTTTTTTTTGTGGATCTTTTTTCCACAAATACAATTTCTTTTTTATTGTGTATGTAAACCATGCCTCGAGTACATTGATAAGCGGTTTGCCATTTACTCTAATAAATGCGAGTGCACCAGCTCCTGCGCCAAAGATAATCACAAAAAAGATTGCTATATATACGGGCAACAAATTCCACGATACATAACACAGACCCAATCCCCCAACCATGTAGGCAAATTGCCGAAAGGTAAATGGACCAAAAATTTTATCTTCAACGTCGATATATTGTGGAACTTGAAATCTCATAATAATAAATAGTAATTAAAATAATTTATGTAATAACTCTTTGAAAACATCAAAAATTTTTTCGTTAGCAAGATTCATAAATTCATCCATCCCCGCATCATCTTTTGCAAAATTTTCTGCAAGCCGTGCTCTGTATTCATCTGCAGTACAAAAACCGAGAAGTGCCATTACTGTTTGTGCCTGAAAAAACGCCAATTGTTCAAACGAAAGCTTTTGAGATTTTGCAATTTCCAAAACTGCCTCACCATACGCATGCCCAGTAAGCATTTGTTTGAGCTCGGGTGCCAAACTAGCAAAACGAGTCATCGCCTCACCTTTAATTTCTACGGGTAAGCCTGCAGCAAATTTTTCAAAATTTATTTCATCAGACATATCTGCGTATAATTATACGCGACTTGCACAATAATTTCCATCAAATAATTTAATTTTTGATTCCAGCACTTGCGAGATATGCATCGAGCATCTTTTTCATTTCTTTCTCAAATGGAATTCCTTCATCACCAAGTCGAAACGAAACAATGTTTCCAAGCTTATTTCGCACGATATCTCCTTCGGGAATATTGAATTTATTTTTTGCAATATTAAAAAAATATTCTTTTACTTGCGCAAGTCGTGTTCCCTGGCTCAGCTTTTTTAATTCAGAAATACTCATTGAATCAATAATCTCCTCTTGCTCATCACCTACAATAGAACCAGTCGGTACCCCTTTTTCTAACCTTCGTATTGAATTTTTCATTTCATCGTATGATTTTTTAATTGGTTCGAATTTTTGATTTAATTCATCCAAAATACGTTTCTTTTCTTTTCGCTCATCGAGTTCTGAATTGTAAAAATCAATTTTTGCATACGCGATTTCTTTTTCGAGTGAGTCATACTCATCTTTTACAATATCAAATTCAATCTTGAATTCACTTAATTCCTCTTCTTTTTTTGCTATTGCATGGTCAATATTTTTTTTGAGATTTTCATCGTAGCCAAGCAATTTTAAATCATCAACAAAATTCTTTATTTTTTGACGTTCTTCCTCTTCTCTTTTTTCTTTTGTTGATACTGATTTTTTTTCAGAAGAAGCTGGTGTATTGTTTTGTGGAATCCAAGCTTTCTCTTTGGCAGCAGCATCTTTTCCAAGAAAAATTCCATCAATTATACGTCCCTCTTGGTTTATAATTCCTGTGATATGATTCGCAATCTGTGAAAAAACACCAGGTTTTTTGGATTCTTTTGATGGTGCATATTTTGGAATAAGTTCACTCATAAAAACTAAACTGCTTCACGATATGGATCACCAGAAGCTTTTGTGTTTGATTGATTTTGAGGTGTGGATTTTGAAATAGAATAATCAGTTGTTTTGTTTGGCATGAGTGTTGTCGACATAGTGAGTTTATTTGCCACAATCGTAGGAGATACAGGAGCAGGTGTTGGATTTGACGCAGGTGCAACCTTTACAGGATTTTCTATTCCCGCCATTAAATCATTTCGATTTGGAAGCATTGATTCCTCTATTTCGGGTACATTCATTTTATTTTGAGAATCACTCAATTCAATACCAGTACTACCCAATACTCGTTTTTCATTTGGTGAAAGTACACGCCCTGAAGGAATATTATTTGTTGCAATATTTGATACAAACTGAGGAGATGATGAGACTGGTTGAGTTTGAACTGGTAAAACGACAGGGCTAGTTTTTATTGGAATCACTGTACCAGCAGAAACTTCAGGGGCAGGCATTGTATTGAGTGTACCTGTAAATGGATTTGCATTTTGTAGCGCTTCGGACGGAATTTCGTCAGAAAGCACATCTTCTTGTATATCCCCTGACTCAACATCTTCTGTTTCAGTTTTTGCAATTTCTTCATCGACTGTTTGATAAAATTTTTGCAAAGAATCTTTGATTGGATCAAAAATCTTTTCCATGAGTGATTTAATAATCACATTCATTTGTTCTGCAGGTTTTTTGAGTGCATCGGTTACAGCATCCGTATATTCATCGAGAGTACTGAGTCCAAAAAGTGCCATCGCAGTTTCCAACTGGAGAGTTTCCAAATCCTCATAGGTTAATTTGTTTTCTCGAGTGATTTCAATCAGTGCAGTATTATACGTCGCATCCTTAATCATGTTTTGGATATTTTCCGGCAAAAGCAAATACCGAAGTTTCATTTGGTTTTCTGTTTCTGGCGACAAACCAGTTTCGTTGTTTATGTTATTTGTTTTTACTTGAGTATCCATAAAATTTCTCTTTTAATTATACGCGACTTGATTGATAAATTCTAGATAAGCATTAGTGATGTCCATGATCAGCACTTGCAGCAGCTTTTGCAGGTTTGGCTCCTCCACCGCCTCCACCACCTGCACCAAATCCTTTTCCAATTTCACCAGGAACAGAACCAATCGCTTCACCAATATTTTCATGTAACTGTTTTCCTGGAGCAGTACTTTCGGCAACATGTGTTTGGTGACCACCATCTACATTATGAGCGGCGCCTGTAAGTGCCTCAATTTGTGTATCAGCAACCGTACCAGTAGTCTTGAGTCCACTTTTTACATTTGATCCTACAGCAGCACCAGTAGCAGCAAGTGCAGCTACAGCAAGTGGAATTCCAACCACAGGTATAAGGGTAAGTGCAGCTGATACAGTGAGGCCCACAGTACTTGTAGATATTGTAGATGCAACATTTTGAACAGCCTGCCAACCCTTGGTTTTATCCTGTCGAAGTTCTTTTTTGGGATCAAAATGAACTGCAGTAACATCACCCGCTGCATTTCGAATCACATCTTTTGCTTCATCGACATTGTATCGCTTTGCCATACGCTTAAATAAATACTCCTTACTTTGTGCAGTTTTGGTTTGTTCAGACAATTTCTTGAGACCTTCAATACCCTGCGATTTAATCACCTCGTCACGAGTCACAGGATTTCCAGTTGCAGGATTAATATTTGCAACTCGAGTTTTTTGGTGAGTAACGGGATCAGTAATTACAGTATGAGTAGAAAGTGGTGCAGTGTAATTAACTTTTCCACTACCATCATCGGTTATTTTTCCGATACCATTTCTTCGCATAACTTTTCCAACTTTAGCTGGATCAAATGGAACCGAATTTGGATTTGCAGGATTATAATCATTATGATTTCGATCAGAAGAATATCTTTCTGGAGCACGTCCAGTTTCTAATTGTTTCAATTCAGCTTTTGAATCTTCGTACGCGATTTTAACTGGAGCCAGACGAGATTTTGCCTCTTCTAATGCCAAATTTTTTCCAGTTGCTCTTTGTGCAGGTTGTGCCGGAGTAATAATTTGACCATTTTGTCCAATAACAGCAGGTCTTGCTGGAGCAGAAGCAACACCTACATCAGCCAAAGCTGTATTGTACATTGTCTGAGCTTCTGCAATTGCAGTGAGGTTTCCACTTGCCTGAGCTTGAACCAATAAATTTTTTGCAGCTCTTAAGTCTTTATTTGCTTGTTCTAACACAGCCTTAGCCGCTGTTTGTTCTTTTTCAACAGCTTCGAATCTTTCTTTATTTTCATCAACTTCAATTTTCTTTTTATCAGCATCAGCTTGTTTGTGTTCAATTTCGTGATCGATTTTTTTCTTACCCTTTTCATCATGACCAATAAGCGCGGCAAGCTTTTCTTGTTTAAGTTGTTGACGAGCTTTTTGGTTTACACGACCACCTGCTGCAGCTTTGGTTGAAAGTGTTCCATAACTTTCAAGTGACATTCCTGTAAAATTTGAAAATCCTCTTCCTGCTGCAGTTTGACGCACATCATAACTTGCAGTTTGCATTCCCTTTCCTGTTTTGAGTCCCTGCCGTGCAACCCATCCAGAAATACCTGTATTTGTTTTATTGTTTTGAACCCAATTAGATTTTTCTAATCGCTCACCCAAACGTCCGCCAGCAGTACGTCCAAGTGCTGCTCCACCACCGAGCGCCGCGCCAAGTGCTGCGCCACCGAGTGCCTTTGCTCCCAAATTTGCAGCACCGCCAAGTGCTGAACCAATTGCACCAGAGGCCTTCATGACAAATTTGGTTGCCATTGAAAGCATGATAAATAGAAAGATTGCTGGAATCATGACGTCGGTCACAATAGTCATCAGCCACGTACCTGCTGAAATATTTGATGAAACTGTATGATTTTGTCCACCAAACAAACCTTGATCCAAAATAAGTGCAATCAAATACAACATCATGAAATAGAGTGGTGCAGAAAAAGCAACATCAGAAAGTCGCTTCCACCAATCAGTCCACCCCAGACGCTCCATCCCCTTTAGACCAGGAACAATATATGAAACAAAGGCAATCGGAGAAAAAATAACAATAATAAAAAGTTCTACCATGCGTCCCAAAAAAGAAAATCCAGCAACAAAGAAACTCCATGCGACAACAAAGAAAAGTGTACCCATCATAAGGAGGAGTGGTATCATTGTACCCGCACCTACATAATTATCACCTGGGTTCTGTAATTTTTTCCAAAAAGCTGGATCCTCAAATGCTTGAGGATGAAATGCGGACGCAAGTGAAAGTGAAATTTGTTTTGGTTCAACTGTTTTAATATTACTTCCAACAAGTTTACTAGCAGCAGCTTGTTCGGCTGGATTATTTGGGATAGTACTCAGCTTTTCACTTTTGACGCTGATTTGATTATAAAAAACAAGCGCCAATGTGTTTGATGTATCGATAACAATACCTGTAATAAACATACTGAAATTAATAACAATTGCCATCAAAATTACTGACCAAATCATTTTCTTTGGACTTCCACCACCCTGCATTGGCTCATCAATCATGATAAGTAATGCAATATACAAAAGCATCAAAATAAAAAACACATTCGCAATATCACGCATGAGCGCCCAACCTATCTGAATAAACGAAGAACTTGTAAACAAAGAACTCGAAAGAGTGAGTGAAGCAGTAATATCTAAAAAATAAGCTGACGCAGTAAGAACCGTTCCACCAACAGCATATGGAATAAAATAAAATATATATGAAATACAGTTTCCTATCGTACCAGAAAAAACTCCACATCCATTAGAAACTTCCTGTAGGGCAGTCGTTGTCGCTTGTTGCGCATGAGCAACTTGCGTTTGTACAAAATTATTTTGTGGAGCCAGAGAAAAAGTTACCGGTGCAAAAACACCAATGGCGATAACAAAAACAAAAAGTGTAGTGATGATTCTTTTCATGAACGAATACATCTATTTTCGCACATATTTTATTTTTTTGCACTCAATTATTGAGGACAAAAATTAATAAAATCCAGCCTCTTGTTCAATTTTGTATCCAATACCCTGCCCCCAAAGTCCGAGATCATCGTTTTGATAGAACAATAAGTTTTCACAACTGTTACCTTCCGAAATTTCTACAGCACCGTAGTTGAGAGTTTTTTTACTGAGTGCGCCTGCATTGTTTGCTTGTGTCCAAATATTGAACGTATTTGGATTTGATTCTAGAGAAACTGGAGCAATGCCCCCTGTAACCGTATTTATTAAAGGATATCCTCCACTACCCTTTCCAAAATTCGTTCCAATCTTAAAACAGAATCCTAATTTCTCATCTTTTTGAGTTCCATCTGAGCCAGTGTATATATCATTAACACTATCATATTTTGAATGAGGTATTGTAAATGCTTGTCCATTATATGCATCCGCGCTTGTATCGCTATCAAAATGCGTGTATATGCACGCCTGTCCTTTTGGACAACTACCTTCTCCATCACCATCGTAGGCAATATGTGAGAGATCAACCAAATCTCCGACATATATTCCATAACCGACGAAATTTGAATCACCATAACTACATGTAGCCAATCCTGGACCAGAACTTCCCCCATTCATACATGCTGTTGCAATGTTTGTCTGATCATTCCATGTCCATGTTGCACCACGATACTTTTCTTCTCCATCATGTTCTGGATGCAAAACACTGTCTTGGTCTACCCAAACCCAATCTGGCAAGAAACTCGGACTTCGTCCGTAGAGAATACTCGCACCTCGATTAACGTCTGATGGCAAATTAGCCATGTCAGTATCTACGTTAAATAAATTTTTAGCGTATGGCAAAAAGTTCATTGGACCCTTATAGTAATTAGGATTACTTGGATCATTTTTTGCGTTGTTTAAGTCAGCAACACATGAATCAATTGAACTATTTGCTGAATCGTCGTGAATAAGATTTATACGATTCCCCTGTTTATCAAACTCAATTGGATTTCCTTTACTATCAAAGGATGCGGGGTTTGGATCAATATCGTTTCCTGTAATTGTTTTGTACTCAGTAATAAAGTTCTGCAAATTTATTTTTGCCATATTGATATCCATATCACTTGCACATGGATCGTTTTCATTTCCAAACGTACCACCTCCGCTGCTTACACTAGATCCTGTGCTTGGTCCATTAATATCAACAGTTTGAGTAAGTGTCGATCCATCCAAACCAGTACATGTAAGTGTGTATGTTCTCTCTGCAGTAGTAAATGAACCATCTTGCCCGATTTTTTCAGTAAATATTTTTGGAACTGAATTAACATCTGTTGATGGAGCCTTGCTCGTACCCCCTGGCACAGAAATAAGTGTTGATATTTGATTACTTGTTCTCCCTGTTATAGAAGTTATAAGTGGTGCAGTACCATACGCAGCTCCCCATCCATAAAAATTACCTCCACTTGATGGGTCTGTGTTTCCGTTACTCGTCCCACGACAACTACCACCTTTTATATTTTGTACTGACCATGTAAGTGTACCAGTACCACCAGCTGGAATGTTTTCTGAAGATGATCCATCAATCAAAAGTGTGAGATTTGGACTATTTGAAACATTTACTGTGACAGTCTGAGGAGGGATATCTCCACATGTAAGCGTATATGTTCGTGTTGTAGTAATTGAATTATCTGCGCCAATTGTTTCTGTAAATGTTTGTGCGTTTGTTCCAACATTTGCAGTTGGGGCCTTTACTGTACCACCTGGATCAGTAAGCAAATCATTTGTGTAAAAAATAAAATCTCCAGGTTTTTTTGCATAGCCTTTTGTATTATCAATAATCGTTCCGTTTGCAGTACGAATATGCATAACTTTTTGATATGTTGCTCCCCATCCATCATATGATCCATCACTTGTCGCACGACAACTATTTGCAGGTAGATTTGCTACTTGCCATGTTAATTTAACTGAATCACCCACATTAACATTTGCCGTAGTACTTCCATTTACCAAAAATGTAAGTGCAGGATCAGTACTTAATTGACCAACTTGAGTACTCTGATTGTTGTCTACATTGATTGTGACAGTTTGTGGAGTAAGTATTACTCCGTTTATACCACTACATGTAAGCGTATATACTCGCTTTGTTGTTATAGGAGTATCTCCAATAATTCCACCCCCACTTCCATCTCCCCCAGAAATTTTCTTTCCATTATTGTCTGTTCCTGTGACAATCACATTTTGAATTCCAGCAACTTCACTAAATGATGCTGATGTTGGACCTACATCTGTATAAGGTTGTTTGATTGTTTTACCTCGAGACTTTACCGAAAGATGTTTCGTAATTAATTTTGCATTAATATCAGCGATCTTACCTTGCAATACTTGTATTTGGTATTGTAAATTTTTTATTTGTTGCGCAACAGTCAAATCTTTTGTAATTTGAGAAACAGTTTGTGCTTGATTGTATTGTGTTTGTAAATTTGTAATTTGATTTTGCAGTGTTTGTTTTTGAGTAGAAAGAGTACTGAGTGTTGATTGTTGTGCTGTCAATTGACTGGTTAATGTATTTTTTGTACTTACACCAGTATTTAATTGAGTTTGAAGTGTTGTGATTGTATTTGAAACGATTGCAATGTCTGAAGTTATTTCACTAGGACTCAAAGTACCGATTGTTGTCGCATCGAGGACCAAGCCTCCAAGTGTTGGTGTACCTGAAACACTATTTTGTTGATTGTTTAATAACGTAAGTGTATTTTTTTGATCATTTAATTGATTAGTAATAGTAGAAATAGTATTTGTAGTAGTCTGCAGTATTGCATTTGTATTTGAAATATTTGAAGTTGCTTGAGTAATGTTACTTACGGTCGTATTCAAAAGAGTTTTATTTGTTGCAATATTACTTGCAAGATCAGCTAGTGAAACTGTTTGTGTACCAGTATTTGTAGCAGTAAGAGCCGCGAGATTTGTTTGATCAGCAAGCAATTGACCTTGATATGTTGCGAGATCTGTTTGGTCTTTGGCTGACAAAGGATTTGATGATAATACATATTCTGTACCCCATCCAGCATATGATCCATCACTTGTGGCAACACAAGAATTACCATTTATATTTCTAGTTTCCCAGTCCAACTCAACCGGAGTACCAGGAGCCACTGTGACATTTGTTCCACCATTTGCAGTAAACAAAAACTCTGGAGTTTTATCTGCAAATGCATCTACAGGCATATTTCTATTTACCGTAACAATAGAAGAACCAATAGTATCACAAACCATTGTATACGATTGTGATAATGTTGATGTACCTGTATTTGGAGGAATGGTTATTATTTCAACTCCACTCGTTGCATTTTTTATACCGGTCCAATCACCTGCTGAACTTTGCGCCTTACAAGTAACACCGCTTTTCCCACCTGTATCAACAGTCCATGCTAAACTAGCAGTCCCTCCTGATGCATCTACAAGTGACGAAGAGGAACCATCAACAGTGAGATTAACAGCACCATTTATAACACCCGTCATTTTTTCATTTAATGGACCAATATTCACAGTTGCGGTCGCCTCTCCAACTCGAGTACAAGAAATTGTGTACGTGTTTGATATGATATCGCTTCCTGTATTTTGTGATTCAGAAACTGAATCAGAACCAACCACAGCTTTTGATCCAGTCCAATCACTTGCAGAACTTTGTGCTGTACAAGAAATACCCATAGCTGCATAATCTGCTGCTGTGTATAATTTTCCAATATTTCCTGTCATAGGAAGTTTTACACTCCAGTCCAATCTTACATTTCCGCCAGCCGAAGAAAGATCTGCTGATTGACTTCTATTTGCGGTAATTGTTACTGACGAACCTTTGATAGTTCCACTTAATGGACCAATATTCACAGTTGCGGTCGCCTCTCCAACTCGAGTACAAGAAATTGTGTACGTGTTTGATATGATATCGCTTCCTGTATTTTGTGATTCAGAAACTGAATCAGAACCAACCACAGCTTTTGATCCAGTCCAATCACTTGCAGAACTTTGTGCTGTACAAGAAATACCCATAGCTGCATAATCTGCTGCTGTGTATAATTTTCCAATATTTCCTGTCATAGGAAGTTTTACACTCCAGTCCAATCTTACATTTCCGCCAGCCGAAGAAAGATCTGCTGATTGACTTCTATTTGCGGTAATTGTTACTGACGAACCTTTGATAATATCTGTAAGACTTACGGGGGGTATATTTACTGTAACCGATGATTGTCCAATATTTATACAATTTATTGAATATGTACGCGAAAGTACTGTTGCTCCAGTATTTGCAGGAATGATGATTTTTTCAGTTCCTCCTGTAGAACTCTTAGTTCCAATCCAATCGCTATTCGAACTATTTGCAATACACGTTGTATCTACTATTTGTCCTTTTGCGACAACCCAAACAAGCTCAACATTTCCACCATCAGATGTTACACCAGCAGAAACTGATCCATTCGCAGTTAAAGATATCTCACCTGCGTAGGGACTACATCCACTCGGAGGACAACCACCTCCGCCACCAGTTCCATTACCGCCACTTCCACCACAACCAGATCCTGTACAATTATCAGTAGGTAAACCCAAATGAAGATTGTTATTACCCACAGTGAGATCATTCAAATTTAAAACGTTCCCCATATCATAACCATCACCTCCAGTTCCGTTACCAGTTCCATTACCACTGCCGTTATTACTAGAAACACTTCCTGAATTATTTTTTTGAGGCAATCCAGAGTTTGGTTCTTTCTGAAAATTAGTTGTATTCGTTCCAGTAAATGGAAACAATGAACTTACGTTCCCTGTGCCCGATTGCACATTTTTTGACTGCTGATTTTTTTGATACAAAAACCAAACAACCGCAAGAATCAAAATTACGGCTACTGATATTAAAATAATTTTTTTGCGGCTGCTCATCATAAAATATTATTGAGATGTTGAATAAGGTGATACATCGAGATCAGGTATCATTACGTTGAACGCATTCTGCAAATTAATAAATCGATAATCGGTCTTTAAATCCTTACCATTGGCCGAATCTTCAGTTTGAAGATTTGATAATTTAGCCTGCATGTTGTTGAGTTGTCCAACTGTTGCATTTATGAGATTTAATTTTGCTTCATTGTCAGCGATTGTTTGTTGGTAATATCCCAATTTTGCATAATATTTTACACTATCTGCAGCTTCTGGTATCAAGTCTTCGACAATAGGCTTTGCACCATCTGGACCTCGATCATGATAGAGGAAATTAACAGCAGTAAAGTATCTATCTGTAACTGCTTTTACAATTTTTGTAACATTTAGAATTGAACCAACCTTGTGGTTTGGGAATACAGGTAAACCAATTTTGTCATTCAAAAATTGAGCATTAATTATTCGAGTATTACCAGTAGGAATATTTTGCAAAATTGCTCCATATGCTTGACCAGAAGTTGACTTTACATCAAAAGGACGCGGACCTGGGACACAATAATCAAGTGCATAAATCGAAGTAATAGTCTTTTTCAAAACACTGTTTTGATCCTTGAGTATGTTTGCAAGCAATATCTCTCTTTTTGATAGTGCAATCAAACCACCTCCAGTAAAATTAAAATTTGGATACTGTTTATACCAATCAGTTGAAGATTGCACGCCACAGAGAGACCCAGGTGTTGCATTTCCTGTGATTGTTTGAACAACAAGTGCGTTTGGGTTACTGCTTTGTGAATCGTCTGTCACAGAACTCAAACCAGTTTGTAATAATTTAGAAAACAGCGCATTCATAATACTACTGATACTTGCGTCGAGATCATTTCCCAAATTAAGTGCATCCTGCGGACCACCGAGAGATTTATCAAGTGCTGCTCCGATAGTCGAACCAGGAGTTACAATTATGGTTTTTTTACAAAGTGGACTTGAAGGATCAGCCCCCGAAGGACTGACACATTTCATTTGACTCATAAATCCACGACCCCAATTAAGTTGATCAGCCAAAGCATGAGCTTTTGTATATTGATTATCATTTAAAATTTTAACAAATTGATCGTTAACTTCAAAATTGAATCCAACTACGTTGTTTCTCGGTTGAAGTGATGCATTAAATGCAGCCCATCCCCCGTTTTTGAGATCTGAAGAAAAATCTTTCATTGTAAGCGATGAATTTACTTCCGAAAGATACGTCGAAAGAGTTAGCGAATTTTGATTGGCAAAAGAAGAATTATATTGTTGCATCGCATTAGACAAAGAATCTTTTCCGAATGGAAATGAATTTGGATCAGACTGGAGAACATTCTTGAAATCATTAATTGCCTGGTTTTGAAGATTCAAAAATGGGGCGGCGGGGTCTTGGGCATACATTGGCTTTCCATCCATTCCACTGTTGATCCAGTTAACCGTCTCTTCAGTCATTATTTTCAAAATTGTCTGTGCTGCGGCACGTGCAATCGGAACCGTACACATTGCTTTGTTTTTTGCATGTACCGCCTCCTGATTTATCTGATCAAGTTTATCGAATATATTAGGATCACTAATACTGGCAGACAAAACTCCATTTATTGCATCATATTGCGCCTGTTCTCCAGCTTTTTGTGCGAGACCTAGAATTTTACCAATTGTACAATTAGTAACTGCATTAATAACAGGAATAGAATTTCCTGCGAGACGAGAAAAATCAGAAATATCTGATTTTGCTCGCACTTGTATAGGCACAGCCCCAATAGGTATGCATATAAAAACTATAAACAACATTGCAATGATACGAGACTTATACATACATCTGTTCAAATTATATCACAGTATTTTATTTATTAATAAACTTAATTAACAAAACTGTTGGTAATATCTGAGGTTCCATTAACAATCGCATCTCGTGCTGTTGTATATTCATCAAATCCGATCATTCCGGTTGGAGCATCAGAATACATAACCTCGATTTTTTTGAGTGCATGCGACATCAATGAACATGCATTCGCAAAAGCTAAAGATTTTTGGGAAATCTTTTGTGGTGTTTTTATTGCGACAATATCAGATGCTAACTTGGCGTATCCAGCTGCATATGAATCAAGCTTGGCGAGTTTGTCTTTACCAGTTTTTTCATCAAGCGCTTGATAAATAATACTCAATTCATTTCCAACATCACTTTTTTGTGAAGTAGCGAGTGCTACACTAAAACCCTTTTCATATACGGCCATGGCTTTTGCGCTATCATCGACAACAGTTATATTATCAATTGTATATGTCGGAACTGTATCTCTCTTTGCATTTACTGTGGTTCCAAGTGTGTTGGTCAAATTATCTACTGCCGCAGAGGTAAGGTTTCCTGATTGCTGAAGCGCGAGAATTGTCGACAGCATCTCTCTCGAAAGCTTTCCTGTCTCCGTTACCGAAGTATCTCCCCCATCAACTATTCCATTGGCCTGTTTGGATTGTATTTTTTTATCACTAATTATTTTTTTGTTTGAGATACCATCACCTTTTGGATCTAAGCCATAAAGCGATTCTTCCCAATCCGGAATTCCATTATTATTTGAATCCTGCACAAGTAAGTCTGAAATCGTAGCACTGTCCTTTATTGAAACTGCTGGTTTTGAAAAAGCGGATCGTGAACCGAAATAGTTTGCAATCAAAAGGATTACTACGCATGAACCGATGCAAATCAATATTGTTTTAACAAATTTTTTGCTCGGCAATACTTCTTTTAAGTCATTTGGTTTTTGAATTTTTTTCATCATATTATGCATTTATATTTATTTTTTTGATAAATGGATTAATTGCTCCAGCAAAAAATTTGTCTTTCATGGTAATGCCCGTAGAAACCATCATATATGTACCGTCTGCTACCCACAAAACAACAGGAGCGCCAGCAATATTTGCAATACATTCTACGGGAACTGGTTCATACGTTCCAACCTGACTTACACCAAACTCGACACTCGAATCACCTTTTGTCTCTGTGGAAGGACCATCGTACAATCCAACCAACTTCGTTCTACTTAAAATAAAATGTACGTTTGTACCGCTATTATTACAAATAGATGAATTCCAATACATAATCTGTTTTCCACCAAAACTAAGCTGTGCTCTCGTTTGTAACGGAAAGAATGAACAAAAAAAAGCGATACTGAGCAACAGTAATGTTTTTGAAAAATAATTTTTGATTATTTTTTTATTTTTCATATGTAATTTTTAAATTATATACTGAATTACCCCAAACAAGAAATAATTTATTTACTTATAGCTCTAAATAAACCATTTACTGAATTACTGCTTCCATTTTTTGATTTAACATATATGGTTACAGGTATATATGCAGAGCCATCTCCTGGACCTGCCACAAATTTACCTTTTGAAATTAAATACTGTATTGCATCTGCCCTTTGATTAGCCGAAAGACTCTGCATGCCTTTGGTTAATGCATCAGCAAAAACACTATTTATTTGCAAAAAAATACTTGTTCCATTAGAAGATATGTTTGTATACTTATCATCACTTTCTACTGAAACCATTACCGTATTGGTTGTATCAAAATTTTTACCCGTAATTATAATAGTTTCGCCGTTACCAAAGACAGATGGAGAAATTGAATCAATAATTGGTTTTGAAGCTATTTGAGTTTTTAAACCACCAGAACTTGAAGTGGCTATTTGGGTAGTATTTGACAGAGAGAGCTCATTTATTTTTTTGAGTGTAAAACTACCCGCAACTCCTGTAGCATACGACAAACCTGCTGGTGTCAAAATATCAGCAGAATACAGTGTTTGAAATTTAATGATTGCATTTTTGGTCGCATTTCCAAAAAACACGGTTTCATTTCCAGGAGAACCTGGGCCCGTTTGAGCAATTTGTGTGAGAGGTGAAAGATTTAATATTTTTTGGACAAAAAGTACGTCTTGTCCCACACTTCCCACTTGCAATGTACGTAAAAAATTACGTGCATATGTAACACCAGGGATAAACAAAAGTCCCAAAAGTAATACTGGAATTATTTTACCAAACTTCATACCACATATTATATCATGTGGTTTTTACTTTTGTGCGAGAAGTTTTGCAAGCGCAAGCCACTGCGTAGGCGAAATGTCTTCTGCTCGTGCAGATACTGATAGATTACATTCCGTAAATGAGTTCAAAATAATTTCTTTTGAACTAGTTTTTTCAAGATTACGAGCAAGCAATTTACGTTTATGCGCAAAGCCAACATGGATAATATCAAAAAATTCTCGTATCGCCTGGTGTACAGGAATATTCCATGTTTTGAAATATTCATGAGAAATTTTATCAATAAGTAATACTGCCGAATCAACTTTGGGTTGAGGAGTAAATGCTTTTTTGGAAACCTTTACCATATTTTTGGGAACACCAAATGCTTTTACTGAAATTGAAAGAATACTTTCTTTTTTGTCGCGTGCAACAATTCTGTCGGCGACTTCTTTTTGAACCAAAAAAACAATTCTCTCTGGCAAAATATCCCCTTCCATAAATTTCTCGAGAATTGCACCGGTAATATAGTACGGAATATTTGCGATAATTTTATAGCCACCAGATACAAACCCCACATCTTTTGGTTCAAACTCAAGCACGTCTTTTTCAATCAATTCTAATTTTCCCTCAGAAATTTTTTGAGAAAATTTTTCTTGTAAATATGGTATGAGTTCGCGGTCTTTTTCAATCGCAATTACTTTGGCACCAGTTTCAAGCAAAGCCTCAGTGAGAGCACCCTTTCCAGGTCCAATTTCAAGAATAATATCACTGGAAACAATCGCACCCGCATCTACAATAGAGCGGAGTACAGCTCCACTTCGTAAAAAATTTTGTCCTAATGATTTTTTTGCTCGATGCATACAATTAGTAGAGATAAATATCTGGAATCGATCGGGGAATATCAGGATGAAGTTCGATTAAGTCTTCGGGGATATCATAGAGAAATTGTGAAGGAATAGCAATATTTCGTTGTCCAAAGAGTGTACGTTGCGAGGCGTGTGAAATAAAAATCTTTTGTTTTGCGCGAGTAAGCGCCACATAAAACAATCTGCGTTCTTCTTCGGCATCTTCAATTTTTACCGCTTTGAGTGAACGTTCGTGCGGAAACAATCCTTCTTCCATGCCGACAATAAACACAACTTTAAATTCCAAACCTTTCGATGCATGCGCCGTGATAAGTCGTACGCCATTATTTCGTTCATTTACCTCGTCTTGATCACTTCGAAGTGCGGCGTCTTCGAGAAATTTAAGTAACCCGTCAGGTCGTGCAAACGTATCATACATCGCAGCAATCGTCGCGAGTTCTCCAACGTTTTCGATGCGTTCGATTCCTTGATCACCCTCACTTTCATATTCAGCTTTGAGTCCTGACTCTTCAAGTACATATCGTACAACTTCAGATGGCTGTCTACCCTCAGTAGCAATCAATATTTTATCGAGAATTCGTTCATATTCTTCGTATGATTTCTTTGCTTTCGTTGGAATATCAGCTCGCATACCAGCAAAAATTTTGGCAATTGATGAATCACCAATTCCACGTTTTGGCATATTGATTGAACGTTTAATATCAGCTAGTCCGTCACGATTTATTGCAGCACGAATATACGAAAGTACATCTTTAACTTCGGCGCGATCAAAGAATCTCGTACCAATCACTCGGTATGGAACTTGTGCGAGCAAAAAAGCTTCTTCGAGTACGCGTGACTGGAAATTTGCACGGAAAAGTACGGCAATTTCTTCGGGTTCAGTTCCTTGCGCAATCAATCTCCCCGCTTCACGTGCCACAAAACTTGCCTCATCGAGCTCACTAAATGCCTCATACCGAGAAATCTTTTCGCCGTCAGGTCTGCGTGTAAACAAATTCTTTGGAACCCGAACCGTATTTTTTGAAATTACTGCATTTGCAGCATTTAGGATACTTGGTGTTGAACGATAATTTTCTTCGAGAAAAACAGTGTGTGCACCTTTGAAATCTCGGTCGAAATGCATCATGTTTTTTATTTTTGCTCCACGCCAACTATAAATGTTTTGATCTGTATCCCCCACAACACACACATTTTGTTTTTCTCCTGCAAGCAATTTAATCATGCGATATTCCATGTCATTCGTATCTTGATATTCATCCACGTGAATATACTGAAAACGATTTTGATACATATGGAGAATTTCTTTATTTGTCTCGAGAAATCGTACTGGCTTTACGATCAAATCATCGAAATCCAAACTTTTTGAAAGTTTTAGTTTTGCCTCATACGAACGCCACAACCTCGCAGCTTCACTTTCTGTTTGGTTACCTGCTTCAGCATTCAATCCATCAGGTGTAAGTCCTGCCATTTTAGAATTCGAAATAATTGCCTTAATCTTTTTGGGATCAAGTTGCTTTGGGTCAATACCAAATTCACGCATGCATTCACGGATAATTGATCGTGCATCTTCCTCATCTGCAATTGTGAAATGCTTGGTGAGCCCAAACGCTGCGGCATTTTCTCGAACAACAAGTGCTCCGAGTCTATGAAATGTCGTAATCGTCGGAGACTCATCGATATGTCGCTTTTCGAGCGCCTTTGCCACACGCTCGCGCATTTCATTTGCAGCTTTATTTGTAAATGTGATTGCCAAAATATTTTGCGGAGAAATTCCTTTTGAAATAATGTGCACGATGCGCTCAGTAAGTGTTTTTGTTTTACCCGCACCGGCACCCGCCACAATAAGAAGCGGTCCTTCTGTATGAAGTACCGCTTCTTTTTGTGCGTCATTTAAATTATTCAAAACACCATCATCGTTCGATTGCATACCACACAACTATACTAGAACTGTCTCAAAAAAGAAATGAATTATTTTGGAGCATTCTTGTTCAAGAAATTTATAAACTCGTTTTGTTCATATATTTCTCTAAATAATTGATCGATTGTTTCACCCTTTTTTACTGTTCCAGGATTTATTCTTTCAAATTTTACCAACACATCGTGTAATGCTTTATATCGTGGGTTTGCTCGTACACTTGAGGCAAGGAATGATTCAACTGTTTCATTTTTGTGTGCCTCATAAAATCCCTTGCCACTCACTTCATTAATTTTATTGATAGTATTTCCCATGTTATATTCAACCCCTTGTTGAAACTGAATCGAAGAAATCAAACGATCTGTTTGAGGAGCTCCAACTGGGTAGTTCAAAAGTCCCCACGCGCGAGCTGAATCAGCAAGACCATCATCAAGCGAACGCACTCCAATATTATCTGAACTCAAAAACCCTCTCTCCGAAGCACGGTCTATCATTTCATGGAGTGGAACACGGCCTTTATTTTTAAGTGCGAGTTTCTCCATCAAATCTTCAACTGTCATTTTTTTACTAATATCAATTTTTTCTTCGTTTACAATTTCTCTAAGGTCTTTTTGTAATCCAGCGAATTCGCGAGAAACCCGACTTGCTCTCAAAAATTTCTGCGCTGACTCATCACGAATTTCATTCCATTGTTCAATTTTTTGAGCATCATCTCCTTTGAAATATTCATCCAAAGAATTTTTACGCCACAAAATCGCAGCTGGATCCTTTAATGAATCAGTTTCTAGATTATTGGTATTTGAAACAGAATTTTCTACGCGACTAAAATCTGACGATGAGTTTGTTGGTGGTGTACCATGTTGGGCTTTGTATGCCAACGAATTTTGAATCATTTTGTGAAGCGTCACATCACCTTCAACACTTCTTGGGTTTGCGATAGCAATTTTTTTCATCAAATCTTCAACTGTCATGTTTTCGTCAACAGTAATTCCTTCCTTGTTTCCGTCAACAAATTCTTTGAGATCAGTATGAAGATCACCAAATTTAGCTTTTATTGAATCATCTGCGAGAAATTCTTTTACATTCCAATCACTCACTTTTCGAGCGAGACGATCTTTGCCATTAAATTCTTCATCCAAAGAATTTTTGATCCACTCAGTTTGTTTGTCTGTAAGTTCCATATCTTGATCTGCATCGGGGAGAGTTTCAGGCACATTTTCGGATTGATTTGAATCAACTCCAAGAGTTTCATCTATAATTCTTTGGTGATGTCGCACTTCTAATCCTTCAATTTTTGTATCGCCTGGAATATTTTTTCCTTGTAAATAATCTTGTTGTGCGTGGAATGTTTCAATACGCTTCATGAAATCCCCCACAGTCTCACCTTCACGTGGCGCATCTCCAGTTTCTTGTTCGTATTTTACAAAGTAGTGATGCAACTCATTCTTACCTTCATTTACAATTGCACCTTCATCACGACTGAGAAATCTATCAGCATCACGATTAATAAGTCGTGCGTGTTTTCCATCTGGGAAGAATTTTTTCAAATCCTCAATCATTTTATTTTGTGACATTTCATCAACCGTCTTCATTTCATCAGCATCAAATTGATGATTGCTGATTTCTTTGAAAGAAGGTGTGTGATCAAAGAATGGATTAACTGGTGCAACAGCAGACACTTCCATCACAGGAGCTTTATCGAGAACGATCTCATCAATTTTCATCTCAACTGGTTTTGAAATTGGTGTCACAGCTTCAATTTCTTGAGGCTCGCGATCTATGTGTTGCACATGATGACCATGGTTAGAAACATGTTCATGTACACTTCTATCTGGACCAAGCAACATTTTATTCCAATCAAATGGTTCGCTTGAGTTTGTAGGCAAACCTGCCTGTGGATTTTGCCATACCATTGGAGGATGCCATCCATCTGGTCCAACTTTCCATACTCCACTTGGCGCTACGGCATTGACGTGATCACTGTGAAAGAAATTTTTTATTGAATCTGGAATAGACCAATGACCTTCTGCGTAATGTCCAATGCCATAACCAATTCCAGAAAAAATTGCACCGTATATTGCACTCTTTGTTGCCTGAGATTTTTCAAAGTTTTTTCGAGCCTTTTCAACACTACGTGCATTTGCCTCTCCAGTACGAGTCAAACGTTCTCGGAAATTTACATCTTGGATTGTTCCATCGTTATGTTTGTTTGCAACATTACCAAACGCAAGCATTGAATCAGGAGCCTTGGGATCAAAAATATTCATTGTTTCTGGTTCAAACTTTTCTGCTTGCATTGCAATTTGTGCATCAAAAAGCGCAGTAAAAAGTTTATTTTGATTCAAGAATATTTGATTTTTATCTTTGTCTTTACCCAAAAAGTTAACTTCATTTCTATCTAATTTTGCTTCGATAAAATCATGAATTGTTTTCATTCGACTCAACACTTCTTTCTTTTGTATTGGAGATGTAGCACCGACAAGTTCAGTTTGTAGTTTTGCGAGACGATCAAGGTGACGAGTAACACTTCCCATACCAATATTAGTACCCTCTTTTTGTCGAGCAACAGCAACAACGTCATTTAATCGTTGCATTTCTTTTATCAACAAAACTCTTTCTGCTTCCTGTGTTGGAGTAAGCGTTGGTAATTTACCAGCCGCATCTCGCGGAAATCGAGTGTTGAGTTCGTTTTCCAACATGCTCAATTGTGCAAGATTTTGTTGGGTTTCTTTTGAAAGTTTAATTTTTGTTTGGTTAGCACCACGTCTTGCAAGAGAATCTTTTTCTTCGAGAGACGTTTTTGCACGCTTCTTTCCTCTCCAGTATCCAAGTGCTCCGGAAACAATTGCTCCAGATGCAAGTGCCGCACCAACCATGATCATAGGCGCAGAAACAGGAGCTCCTGCAACAATAAGAACTCCAGCCGATCCAAGTAAAACTTTCTTTCCCATACGTGCAGCATATCCAATAGCCATTGAACCACCACGTTGTGCCCAAATATCTGAAAAAGCTTGAATGAGTGCTGGACGTTTTGCAATACTGATAAGTTTATTGCTTGTGTTTTCATCAGCGGCGAGTGTTGCCATTGTACGCATCAAAACCTCCTTGCGTTTTACCTCAACTGATACATTAAACTCCGGATTTGGAACGCCTTCATTTCGTGCTTTTTCAATAAGCCCTGCGAGATATGCCTCACGTGCTTTTTCGAGTTTCTTTTCAATTTTTTCATGTGCTTTTTTGTCTGTAGGTGGAGTATGCGCAAATTTATCAGCAATATCATTATAATTTTCTGCGATTC
The DNA here is from genome assembly GCA_037130335.1 of bacterium. GTDB lineage: Bacteria > Patescibacteriota > Minisyncoccia > Phycocordibacterales > UBA9973 > CAITQP01. Next base: position 554 of record JBAXTD010000012.1, on the reverse strand, counting down.
TTTGAAGTTCAGGCGAGGCATTTTCGAGAGATTTTCTATCAGAAAAATCTGCAATGACACGATTACCAAATGTACTGAGATATCCATCGACACCACTTTTTCCAAAAACTTCCATGAGTGATGGCGCGTGTGCTTTCAAAAACTCCATGCGTTCTATTGTATTTTCGCCACCATCACCAGTAAGCAGTGCTAATTCCTGTTTTTTAAATTCTGCCATTGAGTAACTTTTTGTAAGATTTGCTTTGAGTTTACCAAACCAATTTTTACCTTCAAGATTTTTTTGGAAATTCTCAATTGCTTTCTGCTTTACGTGAGTCAAAAGTTGATCATTCATTCCTTGCAATACCAACATTTTTTGACCTTCAGGTAGCACATCAAAATCAGGAATAACTGTACCAATTTGTTTTGCCAAATTTTCGGTTCCATTTTTTTTGCAGAGTCCCAAAAACGCTGCGTAATCAGCTTTCGGATCATTGAAACCACTACCAGTTAAGGAGTTTTGATTAATTGCTGGTGCTTGATTAATTGCTGGTGCTTGATTAATTGCTGGTGCT
>JBAXTD010000011.1:0-26414 GCA_037130335.1 bacterium | reverse complement strand
GTGTTCCCTTAGCTTTGCATAAGTGTTCCCTTAGCTTTGCATAAGTGTTCCCTTATCCACAGATTTTATCTTGCATGTGAACGAACGTTCACATATACTTATTGTAGGTCGGATTAAAAATTTTAAGTAATTAATTGCCTTCGCACAAAGCTATGGCAGTCAAAAAAATATATGAAACAACAAGAGTATCTCAAAATTTTAGAAAAAGAAATCCAAAAAATAAACAAAGTGATTGATCAAAAGATCATCAACGGCGAAGAATATTTTCGCGAAGCACGTGATCATAAATTACTTATCAAAAAGGTGCGCCAAAACACTCGCACACCTTTTATGAATAAATTTTTTCCTTCGATCTTTCAATTTTAAAATATGGAAACAGATTACAAAAAAATACTGATAAAATTCTACGGGTCCGAAAATCGCATGCCGACATATTCCGAAATGATGAAATTATTTAATTTCAAATCAAAGAACGCTGTTTCGAGAATTGTCGATAAACTCATTGATGCAGGTCTCGTATCCAAGGATCCACTTGGTAGAATTGTCCCAAACGCAGCCTTAACAGAAACCCCACTCGTGGGGCTTGTTAAGGCTGGATTTCCATCACCATCAGAAGATTTAGTTGAGACAACAATCAACATCGATAATTATCTCATAAAGAAAAAAGACTCTACATATATATTCGAAGTCGACGGCGATTCAATGATCGATGCACATATTGCAGATGGCGATCTCGTTATCGCTGAGCGTACCGAAACAGCCAAAGACGGTGATATCGTAATTGCCGAAGTAGATGGGGAATTCACACTCAAATATTTCAAAAAGGAGGGAAGTCGTGTATGGCTCCAACCCGCCAACAAAAATTTTAAACCAATCTACCCAACCACTGATTTAAAAATCCGCGCAATCGTCAAAGGTGTTATCCGTAAATACTAAAACACACTAACTATATGTGTCAAATTAAAAAACCGACAAAATTTATTGTCGGTTTTTTAATTTATATAATACATGTTTAAATTTTATTTTTTGTACTTGTTGCAGAAATTATTTTCTTTATTGGATCAGAAACTTTTTTGAAAATAGTTTTTGATTTAGTAATTGGCTTTGGTGGATCTTGAGTTGTAGTACCATCAGTCAAAACAACAACTCGACCACTCAAAACACCTTTATGAGCCTGTAATGTAATTGGAGGCATGGATTCATCATTAACAAAGAGGTTATAGAACCCAGAATCTTCTACGTTAACAAATACAAATGAACCATGTATATCAGTAGTTGAATTAATAAATCTGCTTGTGGAAGCACTTTTGGCATAAATTTGAACATTTGGAAGTGGAATTGTGGCAGCAGAAACCATTGGTTGATACAGAGCCGAGGTGATAATAATAGAAAAAATAAATACAAAAGTTTTAGATAATTTCATACACACAGTATAAAGCGCAGCTTGTGTATATGCAATTCTCCCTCTGTCTTAATGTCGGAAAAGATATATTGTGCGACATTGCCATATATACGTTCCCTCTAGATATATTCCACCAAAACGAGAACTTCGAAATTGAATTAATTTAATGTCAACATCTATCTTCCCTCTAATGATTCAACTTTAAAACATGGAGTTCAGTAATTGCTCGCGTAAGTGCCACATACAACAAATCTTTTTGAATTCGCTCGCGTTCTTTTATGTGATCACTTGAAATATCTTTATAGCGACCATCAATCAGCGATGATTGATTGAACCCAACAATACAAACTAAATCAAATTCAACACCTTGTGATTCAGCCATGGTCAACACGTGAATATTTTTTACACCAGAGAATTCATTTTTAAATACTTCAAGATATAATTCATCTTTTGCAATAATACCAATTGTTCCATGTTTATATGATTCAATATATTCTTTGATGTGTTTAATTTCGTCCACGAAACCATTAGTGGTTTTTTCTAGAACCTTTGGACCATCTTTGACACCAATTGGAATTTCAATATCATATCCGAGACTTTGAATATACTCCAAAATATTTTTGGTATTTCGATATACTTTATTTAATCGAATATTGCGCTCAGGTAAAATTGATTCACCAATATCAACCCAATTTTTTATTGTTCCAAGTTTTACTTGTTGCGCCATATCTCCTACATATATTATTGATTGTGTTTCGGGAACCAAACAATGATTAAAAATTCTTAATTGTTCAGGTAGATAGTTTTGAAATTCATCAACAATCATAAGTGGGTACTCGATAGAAGTTTTACGAACTTTTTTTACCAAATTATCCTTAACAAAGGTATTATATTCCCTCTTAATTTCAAATTTTTTGTTTTTATTTAAAAAGGCTTGCAATAAAATTGTAAGGTCAAAACGATCAATCTTTTTTTCTGATTTTTGTTTTTGAAATAATACCAAATTACTTTTTGAGAAGTTTTTACTATACACATTATGTAATGTTGTGAATATATTTTTACCCCAAGGAATTTGTTTATTTTCTCGCACTGTTTGAAGTTTTTGATATTCATACATGTCTCTCTCCTCTTCGAGAGTTCCATATCTATCGACATGAATGCAATCTGATATACCCAAAATTTCAAATGCCCATTGCGAAAATGTAGTAATCACAACATCATAAATACCGAGCCCGGGTAAGAGTTTTGAGAAATATTCTTTCGTTCCATTATCTTGTACAAACACAATCGTTGAACGTGTTGGATATAGCTCTGCAGTATCTGGAGCTTGCATGAGATATGCTACACGGTGAAGTGCGAGAGTCGTCTTTCCTGAACCAGCAGGACCTGAAATCACAAGCGGACCTTTATAATGTGCACGAATTACTTGGTCTTGAGCCTTTTCAATCTGAGCAACAATTTCAGGAAGAGCAAAGTCAGATTTTTGTTTTGTAAAATGTTCTTGGTAAATTAATTCACGAGGTTTATTTGGTGATTCTTGTGCAAAAAAAATAACTTTTCCGTCAACAATCATATATTGCTCCTTGTGTTTAATCGTAATTGTTCGCATAGTTCCATCGGGAACTTTATACGATACAACACCAGGATTTTCAAAACGAATAACTGAAACTGGCGCAACCCATGAATAAATAGATTCATTTGAAAATTCATATTTTGCAAAATAATAATTTTTCTCCTCACCATGCTCATCAATAATTTCACATTTTGTAAAATAAGGAGAACCTTCTAGTTGCGAAAGTTCAGTCACACGTTTTTGCGCACCAACTCGCAAATCCATATACACCAATTGATCAGATTGAGGCATTCTACGAACGTCAGTCAAACTCATATTTGCAAATGCTTTAACTTCCTTTAGTTTTTGACCAATCACACTTCGAACAACATCAATATGATTTTTCAAGTCACTCAATAATTTTTCTTTGTGATTTTCCATAAATTTACATTAAAAAAACCGCTTTCGGCGGATTATATGACACAATTTGCGCTGATTTTATTTTGATAATGAGATAACCTATATAACATAAGAAATATGGTATCAAATCAAACTCATACTTGCAAGCATGATAGTTTACAACTCTGCCAAACAAGTATTGAATGCTTTTACTTGTGCATTGTATGTATCGCGTAAGTTATTTGAATTAGAAACCATAGATTCATATCTGTTTACTGCACTGTTGTATGCATCGATAATTGTATTGTCGACGTATTCCCCATTCTTTCTCGCAGTATCGATATTATCTTTCAAAATTTGGAGTGAATCAGAAAGTGAATTCATTTGTACTTGTAAACCTTGTACAGAAATTTTTATCTGATCATCGACTGTAGGACACGATGAACGCGGACGACCAAAATGCTGCACAATTACGGCAACGTTTTGACCTTTGTAAGTTCCGTACGCCACACCCACACCAATATCTTGATATCTTTTTTCTAAAATATTTGCTCGATGTCCTGGACTATTCATCCATGCGGTAAGTACGTCCTCATTATCTTTGAAATTTCCAAGTGCTAAATTTTCTCCCACGCGAATGTACGAGTAGCCAGCATCAACCACTAAATCAGCTACATTTCTACCATCTGGTGCTGTGTGTTCAAAATATTGTCGTATAAGTATATCTTTTGCTTTTTGTTGTGCTGAAATATCAAGTTGTGGTGATTCAATCAAGCCCGAAAGTGAGTTTTGTAGTCTTTCATAATTTGTTCTTTCAATTACGCCAGGAATCGTGATTGAGCCGATATCTGCACTATTAGTATTTTGTACATTATTTATTTTTAGTGGACCTGGAGTAATAACCTTTCGAATATTTTCTGTAGCCACAAATGGGACCTGTGTAATTTTCATTATTTTTTCGAGAGTACTCGTCGAAATAGTAGCATTACGCCCAGATATAAGATTATTTTTTGAAGAAACAGGTACGGTCTGAGAAATTGAAACAATATCGTTTTTTTGAGACACGGCAAGCTCCGGAGTGTGGTCAAATACATGATTAGCACTAATAAAAAACATTGACCATGCGGCAAATGCGAGAGTTACAAGGTTAATGACGATTATTTTTATTCGCATATCTCGTTTGTGAATATATACACCCCACGCACTACCTGGAGCTTGATTTTATTGCAAAAGTCATGTATACTCATATATAGCTAATTATATTAGTTTTTATAAGCGTTGGCGAGGGATATCCCCTCTTAAATTTCAATTTAACCTATATGGCACATCGAAAAGCGGGCGGAACAGCCCGAAACCTAAAGGACTCAAATCCTAAATACCTCGGAACAAAACTCTACGCTGGAGAAAAAGCTCAAGCTGGATCAATAATAATTCGCCAACGCGGAACTGTAATTCTCGCAGGACGAAATACTAAACTCGGTAAGGACCACACTGTTTTTTCTACAAAAGTTGGCTCAGTTTCTTTTGCAAACAAGCGAAAAGTAAACTACGACGGACGAACAGTAACTAAAAAAATCGTTCACGTAGACTAATCAAATCCAAAGTGCGCAGAAAAAAAATCCCCAAAGGGGATTTTTTTTCTGCGCACTTACATTTAATTATATTACGCTCGAATTACATTTACTGTAATTGTTTCTTTGATTCCCATTGCTTCAATTATAACTGGAAATGTTCCGTTTTGTTTTATTGGTGAATGAATGTGCACATACTCGGGGGCTATGATTACTTGGTATTCTTTTTTGAGTGCGTCAGTAATATCCTTTTCGTGAATTGCTTTAAACAAACTTCCTTGGTCGTTTGTTTTGGCTTTTATGGTAACCGTCATTCCATCCACAGCTTGGAGATTTTTTTTGAATAAATCAGTCTGTACTTCCCTACCTACTTTGATTTGGCTTTTTGAATGCTCAAGCTTTTTTATTGCTTCTGGAGTCGCTAAAATAGCTAATTTTTTGGGTAACAAGAAATTACGAACATATCCGTCTGGCTGTTCTTTTATTTCATCAATTTTGCCCACACGAGGCACGTTTTTTATAAATATGACTTTCATATCTCCATACTATACCAACATGCACAAAATGTCATGTTGGTATTATTTACCGTCTTTGAAATATTGAAGTGCTCGATTCAAAACCAAATCTGTAGTTGTGACCGTGTCTGGAAGTTTTACGACAATATCTGGAGTGAGGCCTTTTTTGGAAATCCATGTACCATCTGGAGTAAGCCATTTTGCAATTGTAAGTTTGAGCGTCGTGTTGTTTGTAACACTCGTTACATCTTGGACTGAACCCTTTCCATATGTTTGTTCTCCGATGAGTTTGGCAACACCATGTTGCTGGAGTGCACCAGAGAGAATTTCTGAAGCAGAAGCAGAACCTCCATCGACAAGTATTACAATTTTGACCTTTGATGGGTCGACGAAACCATATCCTTTACTTCTCGAAATCTCATCTTTTTGATTTCCACCAAAACTTTCTGTCACAATCACATCACCCTTTGGCAAAAACATACTTGCGATATTTATTGCTGAATCGAGGAATCCACCTGGATCTCCACGTAAATCAATAATTAATTTTGTATCGCCTGATTTTAGAAATTCGTTAATTGCATTAGCAAATTGTCTATCGGAATCAGCACCAAATGTATATAAACTAATTTTGAAAACTCCATTTCCTAAATCCTTGCTATCAATCATCGGAACTTCGATCACATCACGTATGACAGTAATGTCTCGTGCTTGCTTTTCTCCAGCACGATAAATATTTAATGTAACAGGAGTTCCTTTTGGTCCACGGATTATGTGTACAGCTTGATCAACCGACATATCAGATGTAGATGAAGCATTAATTTTCAAAATAATATCACCTGATTTGAGTCCAGCTTTTTCTGCGGGTGTATTTTTGAGAGGTGCAATTACATTCATAGCACCATCTTTGATGCCGATTTCCATTCCAATTCCTTCAAAACTTCCATTAATCGTATCAGAAAAATCTTTTGAATCTTGTGGTGGAAAATATACTGAATACGGATCGCCAAGTGAACCAACCAGTCCTTTGATGGCACCGTACATTCGGTCTTGTGATGAAATATTTTTTGCACCCGGAAATTTTTGGTCAATCGTATTCCATACCTGCCAAAACGGTTCCATATCCACAGAATTATCGGGTGATTGCATATTTGAAATTCCAGAAATTCTATCTGAGTATGGTCGATGAGTATATTCAAAATACATACCTCCCAAAAAGACTCCTGAAAGCAGGACAACAGATATCACGCCAAACAAAAAATTCTTATTTAAGATTATGTGTTTAATTTTATTTTTCATATATTTGTTTATTATAGCAAGCATTATTTATTTTACGAACACTCAAATATATCTATATGTTAAGCCTTTTATTTTTTTAAAGAAACAGTACTTGTGGCATTTTTTGGCAATAATGCATCAATAGTAAATACATTTGACGGGTCCCACAAAAGCCAGCTTGTAAGGCCTACATCATTGGTTGCAGTAATTTGTTCACGAACTTGTTTGGGTCCATATGTTTCTCCAAATAAACCGAAATCTTGAAGCCAGGGACGAAGTTTGGACGGAGAAATTTCAATTACTTTTGCTCTCTCGACAGCATTACCCATCGAAGTCTTTATCACTTCATATGGATGCGCTTGTGGATCGAGAAAACCATCCCAGTGAGCCGCAAAATGTGATGGATATACCATCGGAGATACATAATCAAAGTTACGCAAAGCATTTTCGATTATTTGACCAATTCCCATATCGTCTTTTGCCGTTGTCGCCAAACCAAACAAATCAACAGATAAAACTGGACCTGTTCCATGCAAATGTTGATTTACATAGACCCAAAAACTATTTATCACATCCGATCTTTCTTTTCCTTCACTTGATGGGTAATACATATGTTTTAAATTTCCATCAGATGGAAACCGTGTGTAATCAAATTGAATTTCATCTACACCTTGTGCATATGCATCGTTGGAAATAGTGATTAAATAATCCCACACTGGTTGCTCTCCGGGATCGAGCCACGAGAGACCGGATTTGTCTTTCCAAATCATGGACGTATTTGAAGCAGTTTTTATTGCATACTCGGGATGAAGCGTTGCAAAATATGGATCCTGAAAACACGCAACTCGTCCAATAACATAAATATGCTTTGAGTGTAATAAATTTGTTAATTCTTTTAGATTTGGAATTCTTTTTTGAGCAGAACCAATTGATTGCAACGTGGAATTATCGACAGGATATGCAATGCGACCAGAATAATCTTTGAGATCTACCACAACTGCATTAATTTCTGTTTTTTCTGCGATAGTAATAATATGATCACGCATCGTTTTTGTACCTGCAACCCAACTTGTCATATACAAACCTTTGAGTGGTTCTGGGGTTGTCATATGTGTAATTGAAATAATTGTTGATGTTGCAATAATTTCTGAAGAAGTTGCTGTGATTTCATTTCTAGAAGATTCAGAATTTTCGTTGGGAACAAGTAAATTATTTTTGCTTACTTTATTATGAAAAAATAAATAACAAAAAATTACAACCGCCAAAACAATGACAGTTGTAATTAAAAATAATTTTTTATGATTATTATTTTGCATGCAGCTTAAGCTGTTTCAATTTTAATTTCAGAATTCTTTTTTGTTGCGATTTCGTTGTTTCGAGCATTTCTAAAAAAGAGTAATCCTATATACACAACGCCCATTCCAATAATAACGGTTATCGCTGTCTTCCAACTTCGAGGAAATCCAGTAAGAGGCATCAGTATCAATAAAACACCAAGCCCTATAATTGTCTTTTCTTTCATAAATTTCATACTGCCAGTATACTCCAGACTTTCATTTTTGTGCAATGTGGGGATTTAGTTGGTTTTCTTTGAGACAATTACCACAAATTCACCTTTTTGCTTTTCGGGTTTTTCGGTTAAAAGTTGTGACAATTCTTGTGGTTTACCCTCCAAAACTTCTTCAAATTGCTTGGTAAGTTCGCGAGCAATCCACACATGTGCCTCGGGGAAAAACTCCTCGAGTTCGGCAAGCAATTTCAAAATTCTGTGTGATGATTCATAACACACTGTCGCATACTGTGATTCAATCATTTCCTTGATAATTGTCTGTCTCCCCTTTTTGTGTGGCAAAAACCCAATAAATGTAAATCGTCCTTCTGAAACTGGAATTACCGAAAGTGCCGCTGTGAGTGCCGAAGCTCCTGGAATTGGTACAATCTTTAAATCATTTCCAAATTTTTCTCGCAAATATGAAATGAGAAATACTCCGGGATCCGATACGAGTGGAGTTCCCGCATCAGACACGAGCGCGAGGTTTTCGCCTTCTTCTAATTTACGTGCGATTTGAGATAGTTTTGAATCGTTTGAATGTGCGTGATAACTATCGGTTTTTGTTTTTATTTCATGTCGATTGAGAAGTAGACGTGTGTGTCGAGTATCCTCGCACAACACAAGCGACACTTCTTTGAGTACGCGAAGTGCGCGAAGTGTAATGTCCTCCATATTTCCGATCGGTGTTGCAACCACATACAATATTCCAAGTTCCGAATTATACTTTTTCATTTTATTATTTTAACACTTGCATAATCCCCTGAACTTCACGGACAAGTTGTTCGGCAACATCACGTGAAATCGAAAAAGTTTTGACCAAATCATCAGCCGAGTATGTAATTAAATCTTGCGCCAAAATAATATTTTTGCTTGCGAGTTTGGGTAGCATGTTTTTTGGAAGTGATGGAAGTACAGTAACAGGATATAATTTTTTGTCAGCAATCACATCCTCCAAACTTGCTCCGCGTGGATAATTCCAACCGGTAAGACGAATTCCCCGACACTTTGCATATTGAATTGCCGCATCGGTAAATTTAGTATTTGTTACGACCCACATTGCATACTCGTATTTTTTTTGATTACTTGCGGATTCATTTTTTACAATATCAATCAAACGTGCGTCAGCATACATAATCACATCAACGTGTGTTTTGATATTTGCATCGTTATGATATTTCGCTTCTACGAGAAAGCGTTTGGTTCCCTCAGAAGCAATCACATCAATCTCGTGAGTTACACATTTGCCTTTGAGGATCACATCACGTCGTGTTTTGAAATCATACGCTTGCAACACTGTTTCAAAATATTGTTCAAAAATAAAACCTGCGGGACCAAGTGCCTCAACCCCTCGACGCAAACTATATCGTGCAGCAACATTCATATCTTCACGCACGAGATATTTGAGCGCCTTGCGAAAAATCGCCGTAGTCGAATCGTTTGGGTTTACTTTTTTTCCGACAATTTGGCAAATCGAATCAGCCACACCTCGTGGAGCACCAGCCTTTCGAATCGAGAGGCATAGTTTTGATGAACTAAATTCTTCTTTTTCACCTGTTGTTTTTATTACTTCCATATATGCGTCGATTATATCACTTTAAAATTTTTATTCATCCTTAGCCTTTCGTTCCTGTTGCCTTGCCAAAAATTCTTTCATTTTTTCATCTGGCTCAAGTAATCCGTGCTTTACAACCAAACGTAATTGTATCGAATGTGGTTTGCGACCTAATTCTTTGGAGATAGATTCAATGTTTTTATTTTTGGTAAATAATTTCACAAGCAATTCGTCTTCTTCCTTTTTCCAAGGTTTGCTTGCGTTGGGAAATTCTTCGCGTATCTTTGCCATTTTTTCTGCCCATTCCGGATTTGGCGCTTTTTTTGATTTGCTTTTTTTTGCAGATTTTTCTTTTTTGGATTGAGCAAAAACCTTTCCGCCCATTCGCAAAATAAAATCATTTTCTAATTTATCATACGCCTCTGTCGTAAGCGCGCCAAAAAGTTTTTCGTTCGCATTGCTTTCGTCTTGTAATTTTTTGTCCACATCAAGCGCGAGCGGATCAACTTCAAGTGCTTTTTTATCAAACCCCACCAATCGTACACCAGAAAGCGTACGTACGCGTGAAAGTGCTACGTATCCCATTCCATATGCAAATGTTTTTGATAAATCGATTTCGGCAGAATCCAAACTCATTCCCTGACTTTTGTGAATTGTAATTGCCCATGCAAGTCGCAATGGATACTGCGTAATACTTGCTTTTACTTTGCCGTTCTCCTCTATTTGCCATTCTTTGGCCGATACAATGATTCGTTTTTTATTTGATGAAATTTCTACAATTGGTTCACCTCGACTATCAAATCCAACGATTACTCCACGTGTACCGTTTACATATCCTTCATCGTAATTGTTTTTTATAAACATAACTTCTGCACCAATTTTTAGACGAAGTTGTTGAGGAGCAAGACAACTTTTTTTCAAAATATCCACAAGCACATCATGACCGTGACCCGACATTACGAATTCTTTTTCTGCGCCGTCTAGTTTTTGAAGTTCAATATGATTTATGGCATCGACATCGACATTGTGTGTGTATAATTTGGTTGGCAATGCAGAAGACACACTCGCGCCAATACGCGAAGTAATCGTATCAATATTTTTTTGAGTTACATTGTTATCGCGAATTGCATTTAAAATTTCCAAAAATTTATTGTCTTCTTGGCGATGTTGTTCGGTCAAATAACAAATTGCAGGTTTCATTTTTTTCCATGCATTTGAATAAATCACCATATCACTTTCTGGTTCTTTGATTTCTTCGCCACTCTCATAATCAAAAAACATTTCTTGTTGTGGAGAATTATTCTTGGCGGGCACGCGAAGCGTGCCCGCCTTTGTAATCGGAGGTAATTGAAAAAAATCACCCGACAAAATTACCTGAAGTCCACCAAACGGTAAATCATTTCTCCGAAACCGTCGACATACTCGCTCCACCATATCGAGTCGATGCGCATGGAGCATTGATACTTCATCAATTATGAGCACACGAGCTTTTTCAAATCGTTTAAATAAATACTGCTTCTGCTCGAGTGCGTCGATATCACTATCAGTCAAAAATTCACGGATACCAATTCCTGACCATCCGTGAATTGTCTGTCCGTTCATATGCGTAGCTGCAATGCCCGTAGACGCCGTAATCGCCACCGGTATGTCGTGTTCATCCAACCAATCTATATACTGTCGTAATGTATGCGTTTTACCCGAACCAGCCGATCCTGTGAGATATACATTCACGCCCGTTTTCATAATCGCAAGAGCCTGAGCCTGAGTCATACGTCTATTATAAACTAAAAAATCACATTTTGGGTACAAAAAAAAGCCAGTATGGGAACATACCAGCTTTTATATCTAACCTATTTTAAATTCACCTGTTCGCCATCTATAAAAATAGATGGCCTTATTTCTAACCATTATTAAATGACATTTTAAAATAACATTTTGGTCAAAAATGACCCCTGAGGCGCACTGCACAATTCCTAAACTTAATTTTTGAGAAAAGAATCAAAAAACCACTTTAAAAACAAATCAAAAAAATAAGTTATCACATATCCTCAGGGATCACTTTTCGAACCAATAAAAAACTCTGTATTTAATATACAGAGTTTTTTATGAAATGTCAAATTATTTCTTTTCCCCACCCTCCATCGTCTCAGCATCCTGGACTTCTGGGTTTTGAGGTTCTGCAGTGGTACCTTCTTCGGGCTTAACTCCAGCTTTGTTCATTGCCTCACCGATTTTCATCATTTCATTTGAAAGTGCTTCAGTTGCGGCATTCATTGCAGCAATGTCATCACCTTCTTTTGCTTTTTTCACATCGGCAATCTTTGCTTCGACACCTGCTTTGATTTCTTCAGAAACTTTATCGCCTGCATCTTTGAGAGATTTCTCAGCAGTAAACATAATCATTTCTGCAGTGTTGCGTACATCTGCCAATTCTTTTTTCTTTGCATCTTCGTCAGCATGAAGCTCAGCATCTTTTTGCATTTTTTCGATTTCTTCTTTTGAAAGACCTGATGAAGCTTCGATGCGAATTGATTGAGATTTTCCAGAAGCTTTGTCCTTTGCAGTCACACTCAAAATTCCGTTTGCATCCACATCAAAGGTAACTTCAACTTGTGGCATGCCACGTGGTGCTGGTGGAATTCCGTCGAGAATAAATCGTCCGAGAGATTTGTTGTCTGCGGCCATTGGACGTTCACCTTGTGAGATATGAATTTCTACACTTGTTTGATTGTCAGCAGCAGTTGAGAAAATTTGAGATTTTTGTGATGGAATTGTTGTATTCTTTTCAATCAATTTTGTCGACACACCTCCGAGTGTTTCAATTCCGAGAGAAAGTGGAATCACATCGAGGAGGAGCACATCGCGAACTTCACCTTTGAGCACTCCACCTTGCACTGCAGCACCGAGCGCTACAACTTCATCTGGGTTTACTGAAAGGTTTGGTTTTTTGCCAAAGAACTTTTCTACTTCTGCTTGAAGTGCTGGCATACGAGTCTGACCTCCCACCAAAATTACTTCATTGATTTCTCCAACCTTAAATGGTGATGCATCCATTGCACGCTTTGTAATCATCATTGCGCGATCGATGTATTCACGAGTGAGATCTTCGAGTTCTGCGCGCTTCATTGTGCGAACCAAGTGCATTGGTCCTGCTTCACCTGAAGTTACGAATGGAATATTTATTTCTGTTTCAATCGCAGTAGAAAGTTCAATCTTTGCTTTCTCCGCAGCATCATCCAAACGTTGTCGAGCGAGTGGATCTTTGCGCAAATCAATTCCGTTTTCTTTTTGGAATCCTTCTGCAAGCCAGTTCATAATCTTTTGGTCGATATCTTTTCCTCCCAAGTGAGAGTCACCGTCTGTAGATTTTACTTCGATAACATCATCGCCAACTTCTAGAATCGAAACGTCGAATGTTCCACCTCCAAAGTCGAAGACTGCGATTTTTTCATTTTTGTTTTTGTTGAATCCATATGCGAGCGCTGCAGCTGTAGGCTCGTTGATAATTCTTTTTACATCAAGTCCTGCAATCTTTCCTGCATCCTTTGTCGCTTGACGCTGTGCGTCATTGAAATATGCTGGCACAGTAATGACCGCTTCTGTAACCGTCTCGCCGAGACGAGCCTCCACATCGGCTTTGATTTTTTGCAAAATCATCGCAGACACTTCTTCTGGACGCTTCCATTCCTCGCCCATCTTTACTTCGATTCCACCATTTGAGGCTTTGCGCATTTCAAACGGAATCATTTTCAAATCTTTTTGAACATCTGGTTCATCAAAGTTGTGTCCGATAAAACGCTTGATTTGATAAATTGTGTTTTTTGGATTTGTAATACTTTGACGCTTTGCTGTAACACCCACCATACGGTCTCCGTTTTTTGCAAGAGCAACAATCGAAGGCGTTGTGCGCATTCCTTCAGCATTTTCTATTATTTTCGGTGCGCCACCTTCAATGATTGCGACCGCAGAATTTGTTGTACCCAAATCTATTCCTATGATTTTTGACATATATTACTTCTTGTAATTACTAATAATTTTTTAATAATGATTTTACGTTCCGATTATATACTGTGGATAACTTTTTGACAAGTTTTTGGCGACCACTAAATATACGTAGAATATATCAAATTTGGTGCAAAATCGTCAAGATACAAAAAAGCCCGCCAAAACAGGCAAAACGCCTGTTTTGGCGGGCTTTTTATGATTTATTGAGCAATTAATTTATTTGATTTAAAGAAAAAGAATCCAACAATTGTAAGCATTACCACCGGAGATACCCACTGCGGAACTTCATATCCAAATGCTCCAGCAATCATAATTATAGACAAGGCAAAGATTGCATACATTGCTCCATTTTTTAGGAATGTATATTTCTTTATTCTCTCAATATTTTTTACTGTAAGTTCACGCAACACAAATGCTCCAATTCCGTTTCCTATGAGAATGTATGGAACAGACATAGTAAAAGCAAAGGCTCCGAGAATTCCATCAATCGAAAACGATGCATCAATAATTTCTAAATAAAATATTTTTGAAAGGTCAGACTTTCCACTGCCACCCTTTTTCATTTTTTCTTCTGCTAATTCAGCGTTTTGTTTAAACCCATGCATGATAAAAAATGCTGTTGATCCGATGACTGCACCAAACGCCATGATTGGATTTATTTTTATTGATTGCCAAACAATGACAGCAAGAATTATTGAAACAATCGCATAAAACCAAATTCCATTTCGTAAGAAAAATTTTTCATGAACGAGACCAAGCGCCTTTGGTTCAAGAAATAGCCAATGCAAAAAAAGAAAAATAAGAAATACTCCACCGCCAGCAAGTAAAATCGGAGACGATAATGCTATTGATTGAGCAACAGCTGGATCATTCGAAAATGTAGCAGTAAGTGAACCAATAAAACCAAGTGCAGGATTTGTCGCCCAAACTATTATCCATGGCAATAATCCTCGAACTGCAAAAACTGCAAAAATAAAACCCCAAAGCATAAACCAACGACGACCGCGAGGGGTCATTGTCTCGAGTATTTCTGCGTTGATAACAGCGTTATCAATCGAAGACACAATTTCAAAAATTGCCAAACCTCCAATAATCAAAATCGCATTTAAAATATTCATGCAAATATTTTAACACACACAATTTTATTATTTTTGTTTACATAATACAAAATATGTTGTAAATTATATTTTGTATGGCAAAGAAGGCAGATTTCTCAAAAAAAATACTGGGTATTTTGGCTGGAAAGCAGGCGATCAATATTCCCGAGCTCAAGGATCAAATTAGCCCCAAAACGGGCGCTTTGGTGGTGCCAGAACACGGATATGCCGTTACTCGCAGTATCAAAAATCTCGCTGATTTGGGGCTTATAGAGACTCTGGAGGGTGGTCAAAACGACTATGCCCGCATTACCCAAAAGGGCCGTCAAAAGCTCGCCTCCCTCAAACTCGACAACAAAAACATGCTTTCAAATCCCACATGGGATGGTAAATGGAGAATCGTGCTTCTCGACTTGCCGGAGGCACGCAAAGCGGAGCGCGAAGCGCTCCGCTACTTGCTCAAAAAAGCAGGTTTCGTTTGTCTCAAAAATTCTGCATACGTCTCCCCCAACCCATTTGAATTTCTGTTTCAAAACATCAAAAAAGATTTCGAACTCACCACCGAACTCATGATCATTGTCACCGACACACTCGACCCCGAAACAGAATCAATTTTGCAAAAAACATTTAACATATAAAAAATCCGCTTAAGCGGATTTTTTATAAAACTATTTCTTAACCTTTTTTGGTTTCTTTGTTTCTTTTTTGTGAGAAATTCCTTTTGCCATATTCGATTTAGCGAAATCGCGTCGTGCGCTACGTCGATTAAAGCGCGACGCTTTTTCTAATTAATTTTTATTAATACAAATATTATATCAATATTATTTCGATTGTGTATGTTCATAAACTTTCACGCGAGCAGGACGGAGTACACGATCTTTCATTTTGTAGCCTTTTTGCATCACTTGCGCGATTGTGTGATCTTTTTTCTCATCATCCGTCGCAACGTTTTCGATCATGTCGTGTAAATTTGAATCCGGTTTATCACCCACATTTGCATTGATTTCAGAAATTCCATTATCGGCCAACACTTTGAGTAGTTGTTGATGAATATATTCCACGCCCATGCGCCAATTCTTTTCCACCTTTTCCCATGCTTCTTTATTTACAAATGCCATATCGTATCCATCGAGCACGGGCAATAATTCTTCGACAAATTGTTCACGCGCGAAATCAAGCGTCTGACGTTTGCGATCGTCTTCACCTTTTTTGTAATTGATAAAATCTGCACGCTCCTTTTGCCAGTTTGCCAAATAATCCGCTTTTTCTGTTTGAGCCTTTTTTAAATCATCACGAAGCTTTTTTATCTTATCCTTCGACATTGCCTCACCCTCACCTTCCTCGGTTTGTTCAAAGACTACATCGTCAACAGTCTCGTCTGATTGTTCGGTTTCATCGAGCGATTCTTGCGGGTCAATTATTTCTTCATCGTTTGTATTCATATCTTCATTCTATACATTATGAAAATTTTTACAAGACAGCAAAAAAGAAAACGAGGGCAATAAGTATGCGATACACTCCAAATGATGTAAATGTATGATTTTTGACATAATTGAGGAGGAATTTAATTGCAAAGAATGCTGAAATAAATGCAGTAAGAAATCCAATCGCGAGTAATTCGATTTGTCCGCCATTAAATGCATGTCCGCTTTTGATCAAATCGAGGCCAGTTGCGGCGACCATTGTCGGTACGGCGAGCATGAACGAAAATTCAACAATTGCTTCGCGTGAGATCCCAAGCGCGAGTCCACCCACAATGGTCGCCGCCGAACGCGAGACTCCGGGAATAATTGCGATCGATTGAAACAATCCAACAATGAATGCTTGTTTGTATGAAATGTTTTCAATTTCATTTGTATGAGAAATTTTGCCTTTGCGAAAATATTCAAATCCAATGAGAAATATTCCACCCAAAAGTAGTGACCAGAGTACCACTGAAATATTTCCAAGTAAATATGTTTTGACGAGTTTATAAAGAACTAAACCAATTACTGCGGTTGGCAAAAAAGCCACACAGACGCGCAAAAATATTTTTTTGTTCATCAAAAGCTTTTTCCAATATAATGCCACAACTGCAAGTATTGCGCCGAGCTGAATAAAAATTTCAAAACTTTTTACAAAATCTGTTTCACTTATCCCAAGCACATGTGAAGCGAGTATCATGTGACCAGTCGAAGAAATCGGCAAAAATTCTGTAACTCCTTCTACTATTCCCAAAATTATTGTTTGAAATATATGCATAAAAAAAGTATAACATAAAAAAAATACCGTAGACTGAATCAATCTACGGTATCAACATAAAAACATATTACTTTTCCTCCTCAACTGGCAATTCTTGCCACATAAAAAAATAAGCAGTATCACCATCTTCAGGCATTCCACCATTTTTTGCTGGTTGAAAATAATACAAGAAACCACCTTTTTCATGTTTTTTTATTTCTTTGAGGTATTCATCAAAACAAAAAACACAAAATAACATCAGCACATCATCAAGGATTAATTGATCTATTTCTTTTTGAAAATGTATTCTCACAAATTCTTCAAAATTGAAGAATTTACGGCGGAACTCACTTTTTTCTAATTCGGCGGTACCGAATGAAACGGATTTCACTGTATCCTGATCAAAACTAAATTTTTTAACAACAAGTTCCACGTTTTTTAATTTTTTAATTTTCAAAAAAACGATGGGTCTCAGTAAGTCATTTGCATCTTTGAATATTTTTTGAATAGAACTTTCCTTGAGCTCTATCAAATTTTTTACACCAGACGTGGTGTCTCTAAAAATTTCGAGTTCATATACATATCCTTTGTATACGAAATTAACTTTAGAAAGAAGGTTTTTCATAACACAATATTTGTTTAGTTCGATTCAACCTTACGTCAAACTTTACAATTAGTCAATTTCGTCACAAAAAAATCTCCCGAATGGGAGATTTTTTTGTTTTAACGTTTTGACCACTGTGGAGCTTTGCGAGCTTTTTTGAGACCGAATTTACGGCGTTCTTTTGCACGAGGATCACGTTTGAGAAATCCTTCTTTTTTGAGTTTACCTTTTGAGTCCTCGTCGAGCTCAGAAAGGAAACGAGAAATTCCGTGACGTACAGCTTCGGCTTGAGAATGAATTCCTCCACCTGAAACCATAACTGAAATTTCATATTTTGAATCTGGTTTAATGAGCACAAGTGCATCATTTACAACCTTCATGAGTGTTTGTGTTTTGAAATAGTCCTTAACATCCTTTCCATTTACAACAAAAGAAGATTTAGTTGCAGGTGTCATACGAACGCGACATGTTGATGTCTTGCGTCGTCCAATTTTTTCTGTGTACTGTTTTTTATCTGCCATAAAATTATTCTTTGATTATAAGATTTTTCATAATAACTGGTCGAAGTTTGTTATTTGGAAGCATTCCTTTGATTGCGCGAGTGAGAACTTCACCATTCCCTTTCTTTTCAATAACTTTTGCGAGAGAATCGTAACGAAGACCACCTGGGTATCCTGAATACATCGCGTATTGAACTCCTTCCATTTTGCGCAAATCGATTGAAAGCTTACTTGCGTTTGTGATTGTAAGCTTTACATCAGCAGCCATGTGCTTTTCGAATGATGGATCTTTTTTACCCATCAAAATAACAGCAGCTTCACTTGCTACGCGTCCAATCTTTTTATCTGTTGCATCTATTGTGTATTCTTTCATATATCTTTGTGTACCTTATCGTAAAATCGCTTATTTAGCAAGCTTAAACGAACTCAATCACTGCCATGCGAGATGCGTCACTTTTGCGAACTGGCATGCGTGTAATTCGTGTATAACCTCCTTTGCGACCCTTGTAGTTTGGAGCAATTTCTTCAAAAAGCTTTTTTGCTTCATCTTTGCGGTTAAGCAATCGAGAAACAGCCAAGCGTTGACTCGCAACATTTTCATTCTTTGCAAGTGTTACGAGTGGTTCTACAATCTTGCGGAGTTCTTTTGCACGAGCCTCAGTCGTTGTGATTTTTCCATGACGAATAAGATCAAGTGTAAGTCCTTTGAGGAATGTGTTACGAACTTTGCGTTCGCGTCCGAATTTTCTGTTTTTGTTTGAATGTCTCATAATATGTAAACGTTATACCTTATTTAAGTGTAATTCCGTGTTTGGTAAGCACACGTTTGATTTCTTGAATTCCTTTTTCGCCCATTCCTTCGATTTCAAGCAAATCTTCTTTCTTCTTTCTTGCAAGACCACCAAGAGTTCGAATTCCTGCTTCAGTCAAAGCATTCAAAATTCGTCCTGACAAATCGAGGGTGTCAATACGAGTTTTTAATACTTCACTGATGTCGTCTTTAGAAGAATCATTGTCGGTATCATCTGATTTTGAAGCAACTTCTTTAACTGGAGCTGAAATAGTTTCTTCTGTAAATCCGATGATTGCTGCAAGTTGGTCAATCATAATGCGAATTGAACGTTCAAGTGCTTCACGTGGAGAAAGTGTTCCATCTGTTTCAATACTCATTCGCAAACGGTTGTGGTTTGTCTTGTCACCAACACGCATGTTTTCTACATCGTATGATACACGGCGGATTGGAGTAAAGATTGCATCAACTGCAATTGTTCCTACATCAACTTTACCTTTTTGGTGAACATCGCGAGGAACAAATCCAAGACCACGTTCAACTGTGATTTCGATTGAAAGATTTGCGTTTTTGTCTGTAAGTTCTGCAATATGAAGTTCTGGGTTTAGAATTTCAAGTTGACCTCCCATTTGGATGTCACCTGCAGTAACCATTTTTGCACCTTTGACAGAAAGAGTTGCTGTTTGAGTTTCGTCAGTTGTCATTTTGAAACGAATTTTTTTCAAATGAAGCAAAATAACGACGACATCTTCTTTGACGCCTTCGATTGTAGAAAATTCATGTGATACACCATCGATTTTTACAAGTGTAATAGCTGCACCTGGAAGCGATGAGAGCACAATTCGACGCAAAGAATTGCCAAGTGTATGGCCATAACCTGGAGAAAGTCCGTCAATTTCATACACGCCCTTAAAACCGTTTTCTGAAACAACTCGAGGCTTTGATGGAAGAATGATGTTTTGATCCGACATAAGATTATATAAAAAAATTAATAATTAATAATTAATAATTACAATAAAAAATAATTAACGACTGTAGTACTCGAGTACAGTGTTAAGATTAAACAATCCTCCGAGTTCGAGTGCAGGAGTTCCAGTCACAGTACCTGTCAATTTTTCTGCGTCAAATGAAAGCCATTTTGGAACTGAATAATTCTGAAGTTTTTTTGGAACATCTGTAAAGAGAACACTCTTTTTACTTCCTTCGCGGACAGTAATAACATCTCCGATTTTTACAGAATATGAAGGTACCATAGTACGCTTTCCGTTTACTACAAAGTGTCCGTGAGAAACCATTTGACGTGCGAGGCGGCGTGTGTGTGCAAGTCCGAAACGATACACTACATTATCCAAACGGTTTTCAAGCATTCCAAAAAGCTTTTCCGCAGAATTTGCGCCTTTTGTTTCAGTTGCCTTTGCTACATAGTTTGCAAGTTGGCGTTCAATGATTCCATATGAAAAGCGAACACGTTGCTTTTCTACGAGCTGAAGTCCGTAATCAGAAAGAGCCTTTGGGCGTTTGTCACTTTTTTTGCCGTGTGCGTGACGTGCTTCTGAAAGCTGAAATTTCTGAGTCTGAGTTTTTTCAAAAACTCCAGGACCGAGGCGACGAGCTATTTTGTATCTTGGGCCGATTTGCATAAATGTAATAAATAATTAATAAAAATTGTAAATAAATAAATTAAACGCGACGTGGCTTTTTTGCCTTTGGACCATTGTGTGGAATCGGTGTTGCGTCTTTGATTGCAGTAATTTCGATTCCATGAGCCATGAATCCACGAATTGCAGGTTCACGTCCAGATCCAACTCCTTTCACAACAACATCAGCTTCTTTGATTCCAAGAGCAGCAACTTTTTCACCAAGTACATCTCCAACTTTTGAAGCTGCAAATGGAGTTCCTTTCTTTGCTCCTTTAAAACCAATACTTCCTGATGAAGACCAGAAAAGTGTATTTCCTGATTTATCAGAAAAGATAGCTTTTGTGTTATTGAAAGTAGCTTCAACGTGTAATGTTCCACTCAAAAGCTTCTTTTTTGGCACACGAACAACCTTTTCAGCTGCTTCTACTGCGCCTTCGTTATTTTCTGCTCCCTCTTGAGTTGTAATTCTTTTTTTTCCCATGGTATATAAATTAATTTTTAGATATAGTTAAATTCGGTCAATCAAATTTTAAGTCTTTTCAAGTTTACGTTTACCACTTCCCATCGTCTTTCTGATATTTCCACGAACTGTTCGAGAATTTGTTTTTGTTCGTTGTCCGTATACTGGGAGACGCTTCATGTGTCGAACCCCGCGATATGCTTTGACGTCTTTCAAACGTTTGATGTTTGCAGAAATTTCACGTTTAAGTGTTCCTTCTGTTTTCATAACCTCAATGATCTTACGGATTGCATTCTCTTCTTCAGCGGTAATTTCACTTGCCTTTTTTTCAAGAGAAACTTCTGCTTCTTTAAGAATTTTTACAGCAGTTGAACGGCCAATACCGTAAATAGCGGTGAGGCCAAACTCTAATTTTTTC
Organism: bacterium; assembly: GCA_037130335.1. GTDB lineage: Bacteria > Patescibacteriota > Minisyncoccia > Phycocordibacterales > UBA9973 > CAITQP01. Next base: position 4,862 of record JBAXTD010000011.1, on the reverse strand, counting down.
ACATCTGGAATTGTTATACCTGAGATTCTCATGATTTTGATAGTTATAATTTTTTAATTATTTTTATTGTTTTTGCTTGTGCTTTGGGTTTGTACAGATAATACGCAAATGGCGACTACGTCTAACCATCTTACATTTCTCACACATAATTTTTACTCTTGCTCGTACTTTCATAAATGTTTTTTATTGTTTTGCGCAATGGCAAATAAAAATTTACAACCCATCTCTGGGCTGTTGCCCCTAAAGCTTATAGACGTCTTGTAACTCGCCCTCGTCCCCCATCAGGAGATAAGACAAGTTCGACCTTGTCACCTACCAAAACCTTAATGCGATGCAATCGCATTTTACCGGAAAGGTAAGCAAGGACCACTCGGTCCTCATCACCTAATTTTACTCGGAAGAGTAAATTTGGAAGTGTTTCGGTAATCACTCCAACCGTTGGTTTTTCGTCTTTTTGAATGACCATGTGACAGGTGTAAGTAGATTAACAAATATAATTGCAAAGGTCAATAGGCAAAATCAATTTGTTGGGTATATCACATCAACATTGATTTTTTTTGCATCATCTGGAAATGATTGTTTCCAGAATGGTTTGATAACAAGGTCTGCTTTTTCTACACCTGGAATTGCCGCAAGTGCACTCGAAAATCCTGATTTATCCTTACTAATCAAGGTATTTTTGATATCATCTGTTTTGATTTTCCAAATTATTTTTACCGTACCCGTAAACGAAAATGTTATTGGAGTATCTGAATTTGGGTCAAGTGGAGCAGTTGACGAAGGGACGAACACAAGTGATGAAATACCTGGAATTGTGACCGGTTCGTTGTTGTAATTGTTAACAAATTTTTGAACAATACTTTGTGTGAGCATATCTTGTTTTATCAAATACGCTGTAAGTTTACCGTGAAGACCGAGTGGAATTTCTGGATTTTTTGAATATGGTGCAACAACCGCATTGTCAGTTTCAAATACAGTTGCTCCCTCAAAAAATAAATATCCTGGTGGAACCTGTACTTTTTCTTTTCCGATGAGCGATGCCTTTAATTGATCTTTGAGTGTTTGATACGCAGTATCAGCAGATGCTTGTGGAATTGTATTCAAAACTCCAGACAATCCGCCAGAAAGTGCTGTTTTTGATTTTGCATAAATCTTGCCAGCTTGTGGACGCTTTGCATACATTGGAATTGTGAAATTAGCAGTATCGATATTTCCAACTTCACCTGGCACAACAGCAGTTATATCGACATCAATAGAGCCTGGAAGGTTCCCCATTGATTTTGATTTAATATAACCAGGAATACTTACAAGTGAATTAACTTTGTATAGCTGACTATTTGATCCGAGCAATTGTGTACCCTTTGCAATTTTGACTGGAGTAGTTGAATACGTATTAAACAAGGTAACTTTTCCGGTTGCAAAATTTGAAACATTTTTTGTTTGAGTTGCAGGTAGTGTGATTGAAGTGTCGCCAGAAAGTGACATTACCATATATGGAAGTACTGTGGCATCTTTACTATCTTTGATGGCTGTAAACGTGTCTGTAGAATCAAGCGCAACCATTACTGTTTTGGGCACAATGGTGACAGTGGCTGATTGAAACAAAAATGATACTGAAACAATAAGCACAATGAGACACGCAATCGCGAGAAACCATAGCCCATGCTTTGATGAACTCTTTGGAGGTGTCGGTGTAAATGGAATTTCTTTTGGTAATACCCGTGCTGGGTTTTTGCGAATACTAAATTCGCGCGGAGTAGTGTTTGGACTTCCAGCTCGAGATGATGGTTTTATATCTTGAATAATATTTTTTTCCATATGATTATATTTTTAACATAGCATTATCAATAAGATACTTGATTCCAATACACTCCATCATTACTGCCGCCTTTTTTTCTACACCGAGAGTAAACGAAATATTAGTATTGAAAAGTGAACTGTTCATAAAAAATACTTTAAATTCTTTGCCCGCAAGTGTGTTTTGATGGAATTGTTCATTTTTTATTGCATCAGAAAACCAAAATGAAATATCATCGTCCACAGAAAGCAAGATTGAATCCGGGACTGCGAGATCACGCGATGCAGTATATAGTGCTTGCTGAAAAGCTACCTGCCACTCCTTTTTGGCTTCAATCAAAATTTTGTTACATGCTTCGTATACTGGACCGCTTGTTTTGGCTTCATTGTGAAGCGCCCATAATGTTTGAGATTCAGGAATTGTGCGTTGCAATCCTGTCGAGAGTCGGCGCAAAATAAAATTTTTACCCGACGGAAATGAGAATGATTGTTGTAATGCGTTTTGTTTTACAAATGACACGTCGGTGATTTCTCCACCAATATCCATAATCATATAACTTTCTTGGTGAGGAAAAAATTCTCGCGCAACCAAATATGTAGTCGATAGAAATGTAGAAAAATGTATCGTACCTGCATACACGCGACTAATGATTGTTTCGATACTTGCGAGTGTTTTTTCGGAAGCAATTGAAAGAAACATTGTGATTTCGAGTTCTTTTACACTCAAACCCACAGGCTCGTGAGTTTCGTATCCATTTAATCGTGCACGAATTGTTTGTGATTCAATGACACGTACTACATCTGTCGCAACTTTTTTTGCTTTGATTTGTTCTTCTTCGAATGCGTTGAGTTCACGTCGTACCATATCATCCAAAATATTTTTTGAAACAACAAATGTCTGATTACGCATGAGTTTGGCAGTGCGCACTTGTGAGTCATACCACGGCGACGCCAAACACACATTGATATAATCGATCGACGTGCGACTTTGCTTTACGATTTTGCCGAGACATACAATGAGTGCTCGTTGCATTTCCTTTTCAAATTGCAAATACGTGAGATTAGAAAGTATTGCAATACGAGAACTTTCACTTGCGATAATAGTGGGTTTATTATTTTCAAAAATTGCGAGCGCGCATGTGACCGACGCAGAGCCGATATCTATAAGCAATACGCTTTTTTTCAATTCATTCTTATTTTCTTTTTTTGAAAAAAGAGACCAGAAATTCATGCGTATATTATAGCATGCAATGTTTATTCGAGAATAGCTTTGATGCGACGCACACCTTGTGATGAAGCTTCTTCTTTTTGAATTTTGAATGTTTCGAGTTCTTTGGTGTTGTTCACATGTGGACCTCCACAAAATTCTTTGGAAATATGATTTCCATTTTCGTCTTCGATGAAGTATACAGAAACTATATCTGGGTATTTTGCTCCGAATTCCATTTCGGCACCAATTTGTTCTGCATCTTCACGTTTCATTTCGCGACGAACAACATTGAGACCACGAGAAATATTTTCATTTACCAAATCTTCAACTTTTTTCTTTTCGTCATCAGTCATTTTGCGATCGAATGCAAAGTCCATACGCAAACGCTCTTCGGTAATATTACTTCCCCTCTGTTTTACATCGTTGCCGAGTACTTGCTGGAGCGCCGACAAAAGCAAATGATGCGCCGTATGCAATCGAATCGTCTTTTCATTATGATTTGCAAGTCCACCTTTAAACATCCCAGCGGATGCAGTTTGAGAGAGCTTTTGGTGTTCGGACATTTTTTGGTTGAATGCATCAATATTGATCTCAATTCCCTTTTCTTTACAAATTTCCAAAGTAATTTCTATTGGAAAGCCGTATGTCGTCGCAAGCACGAACGGGTCTTTACCTTTTTCAAATTCTTTCAAGCCTTGTACAAGTGTTTTGGAAAATCGTTCCAACTCTTCAGAAAATTGCGTGAATGAAATTTCATTTTTTAATTCCGGGTATGCAGATTCATATTTTGAACGAAGAAAATTAAATACAACAAACAAATCTTCTTTGGTAAGTCCGATTTTGTCTGCCTGTACCATCGCTCGGCGAATAATTCGGCGGACGACATATCCTCGGCCTTTATTGTCTGGCATTGCACCATCAGCAAGCAAAAATGCCGATGCACGCAAATGGTCTGTGATAATATATGCGGAGCGATAATTAAATGTTCCTTTTTTTTCTGATTCAGATTTTATTATTGCAACAGTTTCTGCGAGTACATCTGTCTCAAAAACTGTACTTACTTTTTGGCAAACCATCGCAATACGCTCAAGCCCCATGCCAGTATCAATATTTTTTTGCGAAAGCGGAGTGACAGTATTTGCATCTGTACGTTCGTATGCCATAAACACATTGTTCCAAATTTCAATTACTTTTCCTGCATCATCAGCTTCTACAAATTGCTCGTGCGACATTTCACCGAGTGGATTCTCATTAATATCATAAAAAATTTCTGTATCAGGACCACAGGGACCAGTCTCGCCGAGCGCCCACCAATTATTTTTTGCAGGCAAATAGTAAATATGACTCTCTGGCATATATTTTTTCCATATTTCCACAGCTTCATCATCTCGAGACACGTCTTTGTCTCCTTCAAAAACAGTTATATAAATTCGAGATGGATCAAGGCCAAGTCCTTCGTCTTTTGAAGTCAAAAATTCGTAGCTCCATTTGATTGCGTCTTCTTTGAAATAATCTCCGAGCGACCAGTTGCCAAGCATTTCAAAAAATGTGCAGTGACGATTATCTCCCACTTCATCAATATCAACGGTTCGAAAACATTTTTGCGAATCCACGATGCGAGTGCCCATTGGGTGTTTTTGCCCAAGCAAATATGGCACCATTGGTTGCATACCGGCAATATTAAAAAGTACTGATGGATCGTTGAGTGGTACAAGCGGTGCCGATGGAATAATCGCGTGTCCGCGCTTTTCGAAAAATTTTAAAAACCGTGTACGAATTTCTTCTGATTTCATATTTTGACAATATAGCAAAAAGTAAGGCAAAAATGAAGCGGGGCGGTTCGGCTATGCCGAAC
>JBAXTD010000010.1:0-26930 GCA_037130335.1 bacterium | reverse complement strand
TCATTATGTGCTGGAATAATAAGAGAAAAAAACAAATTTTCGCCTTGTTGCATGATTTGTACATGGTACCTCATTTTAAGCCAAAATGAAACCGCCCCGCGTTTCGGCTATGCCGAAACGCGGGGCGGTTTTTATTAATTTTTATTATCCTTACGCTATCTTTTTGCCACCTGGCACAATTGAACTTTTTACTTTTTTATTAACCTTTCCAGCACGATGTGTTTCTACCAAAAGCTCTTTGTCTTTTACGGTAACTTTGACCACATCACCTTTGGTTACGTTATTTGAGATGAGATGTGCTGCAACAGGATTGAGAATTTTAGATTGAATCAAACGATTAAGTGGTCGTGCGCCATAGTGCGGATCATATCCTTGGCTTGCCATCAAATCGAGTGCCTCGTTTGTAATCTCAAGTGTAATACCTTTGGTAAGCAATCGATCCGATACAACCTTTGTGCGAATATTCACAATATTACGAATTGATTCTTTGCTGAGCACATCAAAGAGTACGATTTCGTCGATACGATTGAGAAATTCTGGACGGAAATGATCTTTGAGTGCTTCGAGAACCTTGCCTTTGACTTGTGAATAATCATTTTTGGCAGAATTATTCGTAAATCCGATTGATTCCATTTTTTCAATAAACTGACTTCCGATGTTTGAAGTCATGATGATGATTGTATTTTTGAAATTCACCACACGACCCTTTCCGTCAGTCAATCGTCCATCATCGAGAACTTGGAGAAGTGTATTAAATACTTCTGGATGAGCCTTTTCAATTTCATCAAACAAGAGAACTGAATATGGACGATGGCGCACTGATTCAGTCAAATGTCCTGACTCATCATACCCCACATATCCTGGTGGTGAACCAATAAGTCTCGAGACACTATGACGTTCCATGTATTCACTCATATCAATACGAATGAGAGCCTTCTCGTCGTTAAACATAAACTCAGCGAGTGCTTTGGTGAGTTCTGTTTTTCCCACACCGGTTGGTCCGAGAAAAATAAACGAACCGATTGGACGATTTGGATCACTAATTCCTGCACGAGAACGACGTACCACATCTGCTACACGAGTAATCGCCTCCTCTTGGCCAATGACGCGTTTGCGAAGTTCATCTTCCATACGTGCAAGTTTAATACGCTCTTCTTCCATCATTCGTGTAAGTGGAATTCCAGTCCAACGAGCGACAACTTCGGCAATGTCTTCGGCAGTGATTTCTTCTTTCAAAATTCGGCGAGATTTTTGTAATTTTTTCAAACGAATTGATTTTTGTTCCAAATCTTTTTGGGCAGTTGGAATACTTCCATATCGAATTTCTGCAGCCTTGGTCAAATCCGCACGCAACTCTGCATTGTCTGCATCAATACGCAAACTTTCCAAATCTTTTTTTATTGCACGAATATCTGAAACAAGATTTTTTTCATTTTTCCATTTAAGCTCGATTTCTTTTGTTTTTTCTTTCAAGTTCGCGATTTCTTTTTCGATTTCTTTCACACGAATTTTTGTATCTTTCAAATCTTTATCATTTCCATTTTCAATTTCTTTGGCGAGTGCCTGACGTTCAACCTCAAGACGCATAATTTTGCGGTGCGCGTCTTCGAGAACTGGTGGTTTGTTTTCAAGTGCAATTCGAAGCGCAGAAGAAGCTTCATCAATCAAATCAATTGCCTTGTCTGGTAAATTACGATTTGTGAGATATCTCGTCGACAAATTAACTGCAGAAATTATTGCATCGTCAGTAATGCGAACTCCATGAAAGACTTCATATTTTTCTTTGAGTCCACGCAGAATAGCAATCGCATCATCTGGAGATGGTTCATCGACAAACACTGGCTGAAATCGTCGTGCGAGTGCGGGATCCTTTTCAATATGTTTTTGATATTCTTTGAGCGTTGTCGCACCGATTGCACGCAATTCTCCGCGAGCAAGCGCGGGTTTGAGCATGTTTGATGCATCGAGCGAACCTTCTGAACTTCCAGCTCCGACAATCGTATGAATTTCATCAATAAAAAGAATTATTTTTCCTTCTGCTCGTTCAACTTCTTTCATGAGTTGCTTCAATCGTTCTTCGAATTCTCCGCGATATTTTGTACCTGCGAGAAGTGACCCCAAATCAAGCGAAACGAGTTCTTTGTCTTTGAGTGATTCAGACACATCACCTTTGGCAATACGAATTGCGAGACCTTCGACAACAGCTGTCTTACCTGTTCCTGCTTCGCCGATGAGTATCGGATTATTTTTTGTACGACGAGAAAGAATTTGCATAATTCGTGCAATTTCATTATCGCGACCAATTACTGGATCGAGTTTGTCCTCGCGTGCAAGCTTGATGAGACTACGTGTATATTTAGAAAGCATGCGATTTTTCTTTGGAGAATCAATTTCACTTGCTCCATTTATTTTGAAATCTTCAAGTGTTTTTTCGATCAAATCTTTTGATAAATGAAATTTACCCAAAATTTCTCGAGTATCTCCAGGCACTTCGAGGATCGCCAAAAACAAATGTTCTGTCGAAACAAATTCGTCTTTGAGTTGTGCTGCAATTTTTGATGATTGATCAATTGCCGCTGCAAGATCAGGAGTTAAATATATTTGATATGATGGCGACAATGTTTTACCTGTTTCTGGAGACTCGATTGATTCAAGTACATTGTCTACCAAAAGCATGGTATCAATTTCTAATTTTTCAAGAATAGAGATAACCATTGATTCCTCTTGCGTGAGAAGTGCTGCAAGCAAATGCACTGATGATACATGATTTTGACCACGCTCTATTGCAAGCTCATGTGCACGTCTAATTGCTTCTTTTGCTTTTGTTGTAAAGTGGTTAAATGGTGGCATATGTGTATTTTTTTAGTACAAATGCACTTTAAATTTCATCGTGCATTTTGTATTAGCATAAATATAACAGTAATAATTGTTTTGTCAAACTAATGCACAGCAGTGCTTGTAGAAGCAGAGACAGTAGGATTTTTTTGATATTCTGAAATCATTTTTTGAATTGCATTTATACCAATTATTTGCGGTTTTGAGAGTCCATCAGCAGTACTTTGAGCAGAAACAAATCCGATAACGTTTCCATCGAGGTTTGCAACAGGTACTCCGTTTAAATTTATCGAAATTTCATTTGCCAAAACAATTGTATTCCATACATCACTTGTCACAGGGGTTGAGCCAGTATCTTTTTGCTTACTAAATAAAATATTTTGAACAATATTTTTATAAATCAAACCATTAGAAATCGCAATGACGGTTTGTCCTGCTTTTACATCTACATCTTTACCAAAGAGTGAGCTAGGAAAATTTGCTGCTAGTTTATTTGCCGGATCAACTGGACCCAAAAGTGCAATTCCGTTATCTGAGACAGCGATAACTTTTACAGGAAGTACTATGTCTTTATTTTTTACAACGTATGATTTTGAATTATCCAATCCATCAGATTTCGCCACAAAAATTCCATTTCCTGCAGAGTACGCATCCATAAGTGAATCTTTTGAATCACCGGTTGAAAAAATTGGAAAAATATTTGAACGAGTTTTTGTCACCGCGTCTACAACCAAATCATCTTCTTTGACGATAACCGTTTGGGTTTGGCCTGGAATATAATCTGGTACTGCTTTCTCAATTGTTTGTTGAACGACGCGATTTATTGTCTGAGTAACTGCCTGTGGTGCGCGTTGCAAAAGAGACACTGTCATAATTCCTGTTGCAATCGAAACCACAAACGAAAGCAATATCGAAAGCAATATTAATTGTGTTTTATTTAAATCTTTAATTTCTACGGGGCGATCTTCTTTATCCATATGTTTATAGTATACGCACTTTTTTATATTTATCAAAAATAGAATCAAGTGCTTTTATAAAAATAATAATATCTTGTTTTTTTGTTTCGCGACCAAATGACAAACGAATACTTCCCCATTTTTTTTCATCTAGTGTTCCGTACAATGCTTCCAATACATGCGAACCAGAATGCTTCAAACTTCCGCACGCACTTCCAGCAGAAACACTAATTCCGAGAGCATCAAGCTCTAACACCAACAATTCACTCGAAAAACCAGGGAAAGAAATATTTACGTTATTGCATAAACGTTGTGTTTGATTTCCATTAATTCGAACATGTGGAAATTTTTTTGTAATTTCAATAAAGCAATATTCTCGCAAATCAGAAAGTCGCTGGTTTTCTTTTTCAAAGACGTTACGGACTTCAGCAAGTGCAACAGAAAGACCGACAATCCCCGCAACATTTTCCGTACCTGATCGCAAATTATTTTCTTGTCCTCCACCACCATATACTGATGAAATAGGAGTTCCTCGACGTACATACAAAGATCCAGTTCCGCGTGGTCCACCAAGTTTTGTTCCATTCCAACTCATCAAATCAACACCCAATTGTTCAACACCAACTTCGAGATATGAAATAGCCTGACACGCATCAATGTGCAAAAGCGGATATGATGATTGAATAGCATCTGATTTTTCTTTTTTGTATGAACGAATACTCTTTGCAATTTCTTTTATCGGTTGAATAACTCCGATTTCACTATTTGCATACGCAACTGAAATCAAAATAGTCTGAGGTGTAATATATTCTTTTATTTTTTTTGCCGAAACCAATCCATCACTTTCTACTGGGATATATGTCACATCGATTCCCCATCCTTCAAGCATTTCACATGTTTTCAAAACTGACGGATGTTCTATGTTTGTTGTAACAATATGTGGTTTTTGATTTTGAAATTGTGGTAACTTTTTTGCATACATAGCCACACCACACAGCGCGAGTGCATTTGATTCTGTTCCACCTGAGGTAAAAAATATTTCGTCCGAATGCGCGCCAAAAAATCTGGAGATTTTTTGGCGCGCATTTTCAAGTGCATTTTTTGCCATCACTCCATCTTTATGAATCGAGCTCGGATTAGCAAAAAATTGTGTTGTGTGATTTTTGACACCTCTCAAAACAGCCGGCAAAACCGGAGCAGACGCTGCATAGTCAAAATAAATACGTTTTTTATTTTTGAATAATTTTATTGGCATAGATATACAATGTTTATATTATAAGGTATTTTGATTGAAATTTTGCTCTATATAGTATATACTCGACGGCATATGAGTACAAACTCCATTCTATTTATAGTGGTCTTTGTTTTGCTTGGCGTATGCCTCTTTTTTATCATACAAATATCATTTCGCCTAAAAAAATTATTTAAAGGCTCCAAGGCTCATACACTCGAAGAACTCATGAACGAGATTGTAACTCACGTTGAATTACTCAAAAACAAAAGCGATTCTCATGATACATCACTCATTTATCTCTCAGAGAGAATTGGTAAACTCGGCCATGGAGTCAAAATTATGCGTTTCAATCCATTCAAAGACGTTGGAGGAAATCAAAGTTTTGCAATCGCAATCGTAAACGAAGATGGTGACGGAATCGTACTTTCAAGTTTGTATTCACGTGAACGAATGAGTGTGTTTGCAAAACAAATAAAAAAAGGTATTTCAGAAGTTGAGTTAACTGAAGAAGAAAAAATTATTGTTGTCGAAGCTCAAAAACAAACAGAGAAGTAATTCATGAAAAAAGAAAATCAAGAACAAAAAAATATTTCACGACCGCCAGTTGTCGTCGTGATGGGACACATCGACCACGGTAAGTCGACGCTTCTTGATTATATCCGCAAAACAAATGTGGTTGATGGAGAAACTGGTGGAATCACACAGCGTCTTTCAGCATATGAAGTTTCTCACAAAGACGCATCGGGTAACAGTCGCACAATTACCTTTCTCGACACCCCTGGACACGAAGCGTTTGTCGGGATGCGTTCTCGTGGTGCTCAATCAGCAGACATCGCAATTCTCGTTGTTTCTGCCGAAGACTCAGTAAAAACACAAACGCTTGAAGCATGGAAAACAATTGTTGAATACAACCTTCCATACATTGTAGCAATAAACAAAATCGATAAACCAAACGCAAATCCACAAAAAGTAAAAATGGATCTCGCCGAAAAAGGAATTTATCTCGAAGGCTTTGGTGGCGACATCTCCTTCGCCGAAATTTCTGCAAAAGTTGGTACTGGAATTGATCACCTGCTCGAACTCGTTCTCCTTACTGCAGATATTTCAGAATTAACTGGAAATCCAAACGCCCAAGCAGAAGGAATTGTTATCGAATCTCACCTCGATCCAAAACGTGGAATCAGTGCCACGCTTATTGTCAAAAACGGTACCCTAAAAAAAGGCATGTTTGTACGCGCAGGAACAGCAGTTGCAAACACTCGAATGATGGAAGATTTCCGCATCAAACCAATGAATGAAGCAACGTTATCACAACCAGTTGGAATTGTCGGATGGAGCGAAATGCCAGAAGTTGGAAGAGTTTTTCATTCATATGATACAAAAAGTGAAGTCGATGATGGTGTCAAAGTAAGCAAAGAAAAATCTCGCGACAACGCAGTCTCCCCTGCACGCAAACCCCGAAATGATTCAATTAAAAAAATTCCAATTATTATTCGCGCAGATACTTCAGGCGGAGCCGAAGCAGTACTCTCTGAAATAATGAAACTTGAATTACCTACCGTCGAGTGGAAAATTATTTCATGCGGAGTTGGAAATATCGGTGAAAATGATATCAAAAGTGCAGCCGTTGATACATCTGCTATCATCGTTGGATTCAATACTAAACTTGATCCTCGCGCACGAGAAATAAATGAGCAAATGCACGTAAAAGTTGAAAATTTTTCTATCATTTACAAACTTTCAGAATTTTTGAAAGATTTTGTCGAAGAACGCCGCCCACGAATTGAGACAACATCAGTATCTGGCTCACTCAAAGTACAAAAGATTTTTAACAAAACAAAAGATCGTCAAGTTGTCGGAGGACTTGTAGTGTCTGGAGAAATACATACCGGAAATACATTTCGTATAATGCGCCGTGAAAACGAAATCGGTGAAGGAACTATTGTCGGCCTCGAGCAAAACAAAAACAAAACAAAAACAGTATCAGAAGGAGTTCAGTGTGGAGTACTCGTCGAAGCACGTATCGATATTGCACCAGGAGATATTTTAGAAGCAATTAGTAAACAATTTGAATAACAACATGAGAGACCATAACGAAAAACTAGCTCAAGCAATCACACGCGAAGCCTCGATGTTCTTTGAACGTGAGGGTAATCGTCAGGCACTTATCACAGTCACCCGTACTATACTTACCAAACGTGGCAACGGTGCAACACTTTTTATTTCCGTATTTCCAACAACAAAAGAAAAAGCTGCACTTGATTTCGTCCAAAGAAACCTCGGCGAACTTCGTACAACTCTCAAACAAAAAATCCGCTCCCGCGCAATTCCAACCCTTCAAATTCTCCCAGACCATGGCGAACAAATGCGTGAAGAAATAAACAAATTACTCGAGGAATAATCTCACATCATGGCAAACATGTTTCTTTTGCTTCTTGTATGTTGTCTATGTACCGGAGCAATATATCTCAACTATATTGCACTACGCGAATGCTTTCTGCTACTATTTTACAAAACTGAAGCACGATCAATGCTTGCTCAAAGTACAAAAACACAATACGGTATTTATTTTAAAAATAAATATGACAAGGCTGAAGGTTTTTATCAAACAATACTTGCAGAAGCAAGACCATTTTTGAAACCCACAACTCACGCACTCGACGTAGGGTGTGGACCTGGTCGCCTCGTATTTGAATATGAAAAAATGGGAGCGCAGAAATCTATCGGACTTGATAGTAGTAAACAATATATCCGCTATTGCAACGAACTCAAAAATGGCCCTACCCCATTTGATTTCAAAATCAAAGAAAACAGTATCAGTGAATTTATTCACGCAGATATTCTAAAAAATGATACACTCAAAAATTCTGCTGATTTTATTAGTTGTATTAATGTGTTTGATCGAGTTGCAAATCCTACAGAACTTTTTACAGCACTTTATGAAACACTCACAACTAACGGAATACTACTCATTACTACTCCGTACGATTGGAAATTTTCATCAGCACCAAAAAAATTACATGTAACAAATATGAAAGATGTATTAGACACAAACAACTGGTCAATCGAAAAAGAAATTAAAGATATCTCATATACAATTCCAATCGGCAAAAAAAGTGAGTGCACATACGCGTGTCACATGTTGATTCTCAAAAAGAAATAATAAATATTTAAATAAGCTCCCCCGTACTTTCTAAAAAAGGCAAAGAACTTATATAAGGATTATCAATCATTTGTACAATAATTTCTAGTAATTCATCTTGTAATTCTAAAATAAATTCCCAACTTAAAAAGTTTAATGGTTTTCCTACTTCAAATTTATATTCTATATTATGAAATACTACTGATTCATTCTCCTTTTCAAAGTAGAATGAATTGTTATGTACGGTATTTCTAATAAGTCTCATTAGTTTAAATGTATTTTTATAAGTACTTAGATTTGTTTTCTTAAGCATGAAGCAATAAACATTTTCAAATGATGCAGTGCCATCAGAACAAGCTTTTTGATCAATAGTTCGCAATATTATACGAAGTGAGCTTTCAATATCTTGAAGAACAAACTGACAAAAAGACAGTCTTAAAATATTTTCATACTGTTTTTCTCTAAATAAACGCTCTTTTTTTGGTATGCCGTCAAAATTTTTCAACCACCAGTTATTATCCTTTAGATTTTCAATATAAAAGATAGTCGATAAAAGAGTGTTATTTACAGCATTTATCCAGGTATCAAAAATTCCCACCCTGGCATCTTTTTCTGGTAACCAACCATATTTATTTTTTAGTAAGTCACGTTTTGCGTGTATTTTCTTAATAAAAATTACAGTTTGATTAAAATTTTTTATGTCAGTCATACGATTATTTATTTGTGCCCGAGGTGGGACTCGAACCCACACGGCCTTTAACGGCCAAGAAATTTTAAGTCTCTCGTGTCTACCATTTCACCACTCGGGCATTTTTTAATTTTAGCAGAATTTTTTGCTCTATGTGTCGGCTTTAAACTATGACAGTTGGGGCAAAGCACTCTCAAATTTTCCAATCTATTATCAAAGTGATTTCCATTTATATGATCAAGTTCCAAAGGTACTCGACCATCAATAGAGCACTTACACCATCCACATTCTTCACATTTCGGTTTTTTAATATTTTCTTTAAAAAGTCTTGCTTTCAATTTATAACTCTGAAACCTAGAATCTTTAACTAAAATATCCTTCAATGGAATTTGTGGCATATATCTTCCACTCATTCCTTTGTTCCAAGCTGAACCAGTAAAATTTTTTATTTCAAGATTGAGAAATTTAATTCTATCTTGAACCTGTACATAATTTCCACCTGCTGGAACAAGGCCTAATTTTTCAATAACCTGTCTAATACTTTTTGATGTTTTTATCGCTTTTTTTAATTGTACGTCGTTCCACGACCTAGGTCTCATGATATAATTTTATCATGGTAATCGAACAAGAACAATACAACAAACAAGTTTTAATTTATAAAATAACCTTTACTATTACATTGGCAAACCAAACGTTTGCTTGGAGACCTGGGCGGGAATCGAACCCGCGATGAGGGATTTGCAGTCCCCTGAATTACCACTTTTCTACCAGGTCATTACGCACACAAATATTGCACTTGGAAACTATACCGTGATTATCGATTGAAATCAATCCCACATAATCACTCATCCCCAAAACACCTTGAAAAATCTGCAATAAAAGGTATACTCAATTTGTTCAAGATTTTCCGCCCATAGCTCAGCTGGTAGAGCACTCGACTCTTAATCGATTGGTCGTAGGTTCGATTCCTACTGGGCGGACTAGACTGAAGAAAGTAAATTTATTCACTTTCTCAGTACTTGTCCGAGCCGCAGCGATGTTTGGTGAGCACACCAAACCGCGAGGCGAGGTCGCGAAATTTTCGAGTGACGACGAGAAAATATTCGTGACGACAAGTATAAGCCGGAGTGGCGAAATGGTAGACGCACTTGCCTTAGGAGCAAGCGGGGCGACCCGTGGAGGTTCAAGTCCTCTCTCCGGCACATGGTACACAAATTCTTTACACGCTTCCCGATTGAAACTTGGATTATTGGAATTCCCTCTCTCCTCATTTTATTTTTTACAATTCTTGGTACGTGGCATACTCACATTCAAACAGGAACGTTTGTAAATAATATTATTTTTTCTCTGGTCGGTGAACGATTTCTAGAGTCAGGATTAATCTTTGTATATCTGTATGTATATATCAGACTAATATACGTTGTTGCAAAAAAAATCCAACAAAAAGAATCCTGGCATCTAATCTGGATTGAAGCATTCAAGTTTTTGCGTAGTGTTTTATTTTGGATTTGTATTATTACAATTGGTACTTTTGCATTTTCACATACGCTTGCGATTATTTTTCAAACAAGTTCGCTTTCACATATTGCATATGCGAGTCATGTATTATTTTCTGTCGACCTTTCGCTTTTTAAAACATACCCAGCAAATGCGTTCAATGTGTTTTTTGCATCACATGCCTTTCTCGGATACATATGTCTCATTTCATATATGATTCTTTCGTTTGTCGTTTCAGCAACGCTTATCATACTCATGTGTGCAAATACAAAAAATTTCCGTAGGTTTTTGATTTCCTTTATGGTTACCGGATACATTGGCCTTATCTTTTGGTATTTCATTCCAGCCACATCACCACGTGGATATATCGATATAAACGTCACACAGAGCGATACAGCCATAATTGAGCCCTACAAAGCCACACTCGCGCCTATCACAATTCCATTTATCGAAAAAACAGACAAAACATGGATTGATCCCACAAACATATCGTTTAACGTATCTACTTTTCCATCAATGCATGCGACGTGGGCCATGCTTGTATTATTATCACTTATAATTTTTTACCGACGTTTCGCAATTATTTTGATCCCATGGTGCATCGCATTATGTATTGGAGCTATCGCAATTTATGAACATTATGTCGTAGATATTTTTGCGGGAATACTACTTGCTGGTCTTGTATTTTGGATTGTAAACAAATTACTCGATAGAGAAAAAACATATTTCAAAGATTCATACTCACTTATGTATATTTGGGAACTATTGCAATCTGATGTGAAATTAATACAAAAGTTCTTTTTTTGGACATGCAAATAAAGGTTTTTTGAAATATTGACTTTTTGATTTAAATATAGTATAATATAAAAAAATCAGAAAACATGAACACATTAACAATTTTGATTGAGGCACTTCTACGGATTGCCTCTTTAGTAAATCTACTATCTAGTATAGTAGTTGGATGGTATTTATACGACCCTTGTAATTTCAAGGGTGACCAATATCTCAAAAAGTATTGGGATAAAAAATATTGGTGGATTGGTGCTGTTTTTGGTATCGTGCTTCTTATTTTTGCATTCGCCAACAATGATGGTGATTGCAAAGAATTCTTTTTGGGAAGTGCAATCTTGTTCTGGTATTGCGCACATGAAATGCCCGAAACAATGCATGTCCTTTTGCAAAATGCGAAAGGAGCAAAATTAGACAAAAAATATTACCGAGAACAGCCACCTGCTGGAAAGAAGCCAGAATCTTGGCTAGAAAAAGTTTTCCATTCGTTATCGAAATTCGCAACTGGCTGGACAAGCCAAATTCACGAAAGAGAAACAATGGACACCTTGGCTTTCTTTATTGTAAAAGCGATATTAGTTGCTTTTACAATAAAAATTGCCTTTAGCATACTTAATGCTATTGTGCATTGGATTGCTCAATTTACATAATGTGCAATCAAAATATCAAAGGGCGGGTTTGGAAAATAAATTTTCCAAACCCGCCCTTTTTCTATTTCCGAAATTTTATTTTATCCAATAAGTGGATTTGGACCCACACCGAGAGTGTGTTCGAGCAAATGAATGATTCCATATACCGAAAACATAATAAACATTCCGATAACACCCCACAGCATATGTTCTTTGCCTGTTCCCTTTTCTCCGGCATTTGCTTCGTTTATCAAAAACTCAACAACTCCATACAAAAAGTATACAAGTGCGGCAGCAAACATAAGCACAATAAGCGGATTGATAAGTAATCGATCAACTCGTCCGACAAAAATTTTTATCGGAGATGATGTTGCAGTTTGTGCATACGCAACCGCTGGAAGAAAAAAATTAATGATTGAATTCATAGAGACATACGGCTCCGAGACAAAATAAATTTATCACGGAGCCGTACTACTTATTTATTAAAGTGAAAAATTAAAATGTAAATGTCGGTACATTAAGATTTCCTGCACCATTATTAAGTGATGAACTTGCGTTACTATCAACTCCAAAGGTACTAAGGAGGAGACCTACGATTCCATACAATCCGAGAATTACTACGAAACCGATAATACTCTGGAGCATTGAAGCACGAGCTGATGCCTTTGCTTCAGCTTCTGAAGCAAAGATAAACAAGATAACATTGTATACAAAGAAAACAAAAGCAAGTCCCATCAAAAGCTGTCCTCCGATACTCACAAGTCCTTTAAACTTTACAAGTGTATTTGCAAGATCTGTATTTGCAAAAACCATAACCGGCATAAGTGTCAATCCCGCAGCACCAACAAATCCAATAAATTTTTTCATCTTATATAAAGCGCCATGCGTCGGCGCAAAACGTAATAAATTAATAATGACCTTTTAATATGTACATATATTGTATCACAAAAAACCAATCTCAAAATAAACAAATGTGGATTACCGAGTTGTACTTATTGGAAGTTGTGGAATCACTGTATCAATTCCAAATGTAGTTGTAAGTAGTGATACCAATCCCCACACACTCATCATTACTGCCATTGCCACAACACCCCAAATCATAAAATTTCGACCCTCCTCTTTCTTTTCGGTATTATCTTCTTTGATAAACATAACTATTCCATAAAGAAAAACGGCCATAGCAACTGAAAACAACAGTGGAATAATTGATTTTTGAATTAAACATGTACCGTAATTTAATACATCACCCACACGTACGTTACTACTCTCTATATTTAAAGGGCCAGGAGTTCCCGTACACGAACTTGCTGCAAATGTAGGCATTGGGAACAATAGAAACAGCACTGCAAATATTGCAACGTTGGCAAAAACTTTTTTATATAAATTTGTTTGTTTTATTTTTTTCATACAATTAAAGTTGCGAAACAGTAGCTCCAATAACAAGCGACAAACCTTTGGCACCCAATACAAGTGCTGCACCTACCACAGTCCACAATAGAGAACTTTTGGCCGTAGATAATTCCTCAGGGTTACCCTGCGCTTTAACAAAAGAAAATCCAGTCCACAAAAACATAATCACAATTACAGGTGTAAGAAGTATCACCAAGCCATCCAATACTTTTTGAATAAAACTTGGAATGTCCGCAGTTGAACCAAGTGGATTTTGAAGTGTTATATCAAGAGATGTTTGAGAAGGTACTGTAGTAGTTTTAGTTTGAGCAAAAGAATGTGATGGAATGAGTCCAAATCCTACAAACACAAGAAGTGCAAAAAAAGTATTAAAGAGAACGCGAGCCAGAATTATTTTTTTCATACAAGCATTATACAATATTAATTAATAAACAACATTACCAAAAATGCATCCATCCATCAGCATAACCGAGCTGGACCATAATAAATTTAATAATAATCCACGATGCAAATGCGAGGAGCCATCCGACAAGTGCATCAATGAGCAAACTTTTTGCCTGACTTTTACCCTCACCACCACCTGAAGTCATGTACAAAAACCCTCCCCATGCCATAGCAATTGCTGCAATCGCAGGTGCAATGATAAACACCATGATTCCAATAAATTTATTTATCATTGCCATCAAACTTTGGAAATTACAGTAATCTGAAATAATTTTTCTACCTGGATTGTTTGGATCTTCTATTACCTGACCTGTTCCGCAAGTAACTAAACCACCACTATATTTATTTGCATTAAAAGGTTTAATACTACCAGTAATAAGTTGTACGGTTGGCACAGCCTTTTGTGTAGTTCTGAAACTAGTTGCATCAGCATATGGCTGAGCAATGTAAGAACTATTATTATAAACTTGATAATAATAAATCGTATCTGACTTAAGTCCTGTAATGTCCCCCACGTAACTTTTGCCATCAAGCGCAGACATTGGAATTTGAGCGCTTGTTAAATTTGTTGGTGAATCTCCATACATAATATATGGAGGAGTCATTGTTACCTGTGATAAATTAACTTTGATTGTAGCTTGCGAATCTGTAACACTTGAAACATACGGAATATCTGGTTGACCGCTCGCGATTGTAACGGTTGCGATGTTTGAAAGCGTATGGCCATTTGCATCTAAAATCTGACAATAATATGGAATATTTGATGCAACGAATGCATGTGGTGGCAAAATTGAAAGACTATCACTGAGTGAAAGAGGGCTTTTTATTGAACCTTTGGCAACAGTAAGATTTGATACGAGATCTCCGATTGCAGTACTCGAAAGTCCACATGCAAAAGAATAATTAAAATCAGTAGTCGCTGGAACACCACTTGCTGTTGCCGAAAAAGTTATCACACTTCCATTTGTATTTGTATTCGCAGAAAAATTTGAAATCGTAATCGCACTACTATCAAATGCAGTTCCTAAACCTGTAGTTGTAAATGTTTGATTAATTGTTCCGTATGGAGTACTTCCCGTGTTATCAAAAACAGAAAAATAATATTTTGTATTTGGAACAAGATCTGACAGTACAATCGAATACTCTGTCGGTGAACTTTCTTGCAACAAAGATGATTTACCATAAAACCCATTCGCAACTAATGTTGAATCATAAAAAACCATAGGTTCATTACCCGCGATTGGCATATTACTACTATTGAAACTAAGTGTAATTTTTGCTGATTTTGTTGTTATATTAGAAACAACTGGAATTGGTACAGTACTTGAAGAAGTTGGGTTAGTAGAAGTAGCAGTGAGTGTAGTAAACTTTACTGATACCAAATCCAACCCACCACCATTAGGAAAAAAAGCGTAATCGTATTTTGTTTTTGGATCAAGTCCAGAAAAATTATATATAAAATTATTACTATCAACAGTAATTTTATTTAATGTAAATGCAAAACTACAATCAGTATTCGCACCATGTGGTAGAGGATTAGGAATAGGCTTACAAAGTGTAGTTGTATGATTCAAATCTGGCCTACTTATTTTTATATTAAGAACAGCCGTTGAAGTTGAAACATTACTGAGATTAATTGAAACGGTATCAGCTAAACCTGTAGTTTTAAAACTTCCTGCACTACTGTCAATTAAAGTAGAATTATCAGCATGAATAACATGATAATAATAAGTTGTACCCGAAGAAAGACCAGAAATATTAGCAACTCCAGATGATGGATTTATGGTAACAGGAGTACCACGACCTGGAATAAATGATTCATTAGTACTGTACTCAAGAGTAAAAGTAGTATCGTTATCTATACCACTATAGATAGTTATTGTTACTTTAGCACTCGCACTAGAATCAGTAATATTAGAAATTACGACCGATGCTTGCTCTACAAGAACATCACCGAATGAAGTGCCCGGAAAAGAAAATACGCTATAAAATAAAATAAGTACGGTTATTATTGACGATGATATTATTTTTTTGATCATGATAAATATTTTATTGATTACCCGTTGCTTCTAATTGCGTTTCTGCTTTTCCAAGTGCTTCATCAATTGTCATAAGCGATGAATTAATATCTCGAATCGCTCCACCCAAAATTTTGTCAGATACAATTGGGTCTGGATCAAACCATGATTTTTGAACAATCACTGTTTTGTACAAAAAATTTAAATACTGATCAGAAACTTGTTTTCCCGAAAGTACATCTCGACGAACTGGAAGAAGTGCGAGTGTTACCGCAGAATTTCCAGAGAGTGACGCTTCAGCTGCAGAATTTGTGAGAAGTGATGCAGCAGTAAATGAAAGTAATTGATTTTTGGCAGACTTTGGAATCGCGATTCCAAAAATTCTCCCGGTGGTTACGATTGTACCTGTTGGAGATTGTGGAGGAAGTGCAATTCCAAAATTTAGATTTGGATTTTTGGCACGGATTGCAGGCAATTCACTTGCCGAACCAAAATAATATGCGAGCGAACTTTGTTCGAATAAATCACGATCGAGTGGTTCACCTGCATTCCATGAATACACGGCTTTTACTGGATTAGAAAATGCTGTATAAAACGCCATAACTTGATTTGCAATATCACGTTCGTTGGTAGTTCCCCCACCACCCAAATATGCAGTAAAATGAGAATAATCGTATGTCATAAACGGATTACCTGTTTGCAAAAAGAGTAATGCGATAATATCTTTGGCGTGCGCAATGTTTGAATACGTACCAAGTGCTGCCGCATTCTGTGTAATCGTCATATCATTTTGTTTGATTGTGAGAAGCTTGATACTGTCAGTAAAATCCTGCCATTTTGCTGGTGGCTTTGCATACCCTGCACTTTGCAACATATCGCGATTGTAATACAAAATCATTGGATCAGCTGCCCACGGAAGCGCCACAATTCCATCATTTGCAACAAAAATATTTGCAGCCGAAATAAATGTATTTGTATATGTGTCAGCAGGAATTGATGTAAATGGAATATGCACAATCTGATCTTTGAAATGTTTAATCAAATTATCTGGCATCAAAATAAGATCTGGTGGATTGCCTGCGGCAATTGATTCAGTAATATCACTTGAAAATGTTGCGGGGTTCTTTTCTACATACTGAATATTGATGTCTCCATTTACATCTTTAAAATCAGACAGGAGTGGTTGCATCGATTGAAAACTAAACGTACCCCACATAACCGCAGTACCTTTGACGACAGTAGTCGAAGTACTTTTACCGCCGATTTTTATTATTCCGGCAAACATTGCCATGGCGAGAAGTGCTCCTGCAATAAAAATTCCAAGAATGACGTTTTTAAACATAAAATATTGAAATGAAATTTATTTTTTTCATTTAATTTCTGATTAATATCATACCATAATGATAATCTCCAGTGGTAACATCTTTTTCTTTTTCAAAACCATGTTTACGGAAAAGTGCGAGTGCTTCAATTTCAGAAATACGATGTTCATGATGTGGACCAAACGTTGTACCTTCTTTCCAATCTACGAGCAAAACTTTTCCACCCGGTTTTACTAAACGTTTTGTTTCTTGTACAAACGCATCACGATCATCAACCTGAAAAAGAACCGAGACGGCAATTACTTTGTCAAAACTATGATCTGCAAGTGGCACGCCACCAATTGTAGCCAAATCACCCCATACAGTATGCACATGATCATGTCCACGTTCATGTGCTTCAGCAACGAGACGTGTGAGCATTTCTTTTTCGATATCGATTGCAAATAATCGTCCACCATCGAGCCGTTTTGCAGCTTCCATCGAAAAGTGTCCGGCACCTGCGCCGAAATCAGCAACTTGTTCTGTGCCAAACACACCAAATTCTTGTAAAACTTTTGCGGGGTCTAGAAAATCCATGCGTATATTATAGCAAATAAATCAGCAAATGCTTGTGTAAAAACAAAAAATCGCAATGTATGCGATTTTTTGTTTTATATTTTTTACAAACACGTAATTGAAGCCACTTTGTCCCCTGGTCGCAATTTCATAATTGTCACACCTTGTGTTTGACGACCGAGTTTTGAAACTGATTCAAGTGCAGTACGGATTACTTGGCCTTTTTGACTCATCGCAATCAATTCCACTTCATCAGTAATTACTTTTGCCATGATGAGTTCACCAGTTTTTGGAGTTACTTTTGCAGTTTTTATTCCACTACCTCCGCGCTTTTGGACTTTGTATTCTTTGAGTGGAGTTTTCTTTCCGAGTCCATTTGCAGACATCACGAGAAGTGATGAATTATCACGAGTCTCTTTTTTTACAACATCGAATCCGACAATACGATCACCTTTTCCTAATTTCATTGCGCGCACACCACCTGCAGTACGTCCCATTTCACGAATATCGTTTTCTTTGAATCGCACACTTTGACCTTTGGATGTTGCAAGCATTACCTCGTCACCCTTCTCAATCAAATTTGCTCCGCGAAGTGCGTCGTCTTTATCGAGTTTGATTGCAATGATTCCACTTCGGCGAACATCACCAAATTGTTTTGATGACATCTTCTTTCCTGTACCATTGTCGGTCATGAGCATGAGGTATGATTCTTTACCTTTTTCCATTTTTGAAATTGGGAGAATCGACATGACTTTTTCATCTTCAGAAAGTGAAATAAAATTCATGATTGATTTACCGCGAGTTGCACGCTTACCTTCTGGAAGTTCGTACATTTTGATTTGATATGCTTTTCCGAGGTTGGTAAAGAACAACAAATCATCATGAGTATTTGCAGAGAGAAGCATAGTGACGAAATCTTCTTCTTTGGTTTCGAGATCAACCACACCCACGCCTCCACGTTTTTGAGCATGATATTCCGAAGGGTCAGTGCGCTTCACATATCCACCGGCAGTAAATACAAGCATTGATTCTTTTTCGGGAATCAAATCTTCGTCAGTAATTTCTTTGACACCACCTTTGATAACGCGAGTACGACGTTCATCACCAAATTTTTCTTTTACGTCTTTGAGTTCTTGGGTAATTACAGCCAACATTTTCTTTGGACTACTCAAAATCGCTTTGAGTTCTGCAATCAAATCTTGTTTCTCTTGTAATTCTTGTTCAACTTGTTTGCGTTCCAAACCAGCCAATTTCTGCAAACGCATTTCCAAAATCGCAGTTGCTTGCAAGTCTGAGAATTTAAATTCTTTAATCAAGTTTAATTTTGCAAGCGCAGCATCTTTGGATGCACGAATAATTGAAATCACACGATCGATATGATCGAGCGCTTTTTTGAGACCGAGCAAAATATGTTCACGCTCTTCAGCCTTACGCAAATCAAATGCAGTACGACGTTTGATCACGTCTTTGCGGTGTTTGATAAATTCATCAAGGATTGATTTGAGTGAAAGTGTTTGTGGAACCCCATCGACAAGCGCGACCATGTTGAAATTAAATGATTGTTCGAGTTGTGTGTGACGATACAAATAATTCAAAACTTTTTGTGGAAATACTCCTTGTTTGAGATCAATCACAATGCGAATGTCTTTGGTTGATTCATCGCGAAGACCTTTGATTCCTTCGATCTTTTTTTCTTGAGCAAGTTCAGCAATTGCCATCACCAAATTTTGTTTGTTGACGCGATATGGAATACTTGTGATTACGATTTGCGACACGCCAGCTTTTTGCTCGACAATTTCTGCTTCACCACGACACACCACACCTCCGCGTCCTGACGAATATGCATGAAGCATGTCTTTTGATCCGTATACAATTCCTCCAGTTGGAAAATCTGGACCTTTGATGTATTGCATCAAATCTTCTGTTGTCGCATCAGGATTTTCTATCAAATGAAATGTTGCATCGAGTACTTCGTTTAAATTGTGTGGAGGAATATTTGTCGCCATTCCAACCGCGATTCCAAGTGTTCCATTGAGTACCAAATTTGGAAGTCCACATGGCAATACAATCGGTTCTTTGAGAGTTGCATCGTAGTTTCCACGCCAATCAACTGTTTCTTTTTCCAAATCCATAAGCATCACCCCGGCGAGCTTTGACATTTTTGCTTCGGTATAACGCATCGCAGCGGCATTATCTCCATCGATAGAACCGAAGTTACCTTGCCCAATAACCATTGGATATCTGAGGGTAAAGTCTTGTGCCATTCCAACCATCGAATCATACACAGCCACATCGCCGTGTGGGTGGTATTTTCCAAGCACGTCTCCAACTACTGCAGCAGACTTCTTTGTTTTTGCAGACGATGTGAGACCCATTTCATGCATCGCATACAAAATTCTTCGGTGAACTGGTTTGAGTCCATCACGCACATCAGGAAGCGCACGATCAGTAATGACCGACATTGCATAACTGATAAATGAACTTTTCATTTCAGTTGTAATGTTCATCGGAAGCACCGATACTCGAGGAATGATTTCTGCAGTTGATTCATTATCTGATTTTTTTGGGTCTTTTTTGCTCATAGTTTCGTTATTTTATCATAAACTTTATAAAAAACTAATTTGTTTGCGTACTCGTACTAGAAATATTACTTATAATATTTTCTGGGATTTTTTCATTAAAAATTTTTGGACCATTTGTTATATATGATTTTGTGTTTTGTGCGTAATCACCAATATCCTGCAAATCAAACCGATGAAAATCAAATGTGAGATACCAAATAATCAAAATTATCACAAAAGATATCGACAAAAAAACAATAATAAAACGATGTTTAACATGCTTTGGTTTTTGACGAAGTTCTTTTAGTTTTTTTGAAAACATGGGCTTAATTTTCTGCAAGCACAATCACATCACCTTCTTTGGATTCAATTTCTTTGCGACGAATCGTAAGTTTTTCGATTGGTTCAATATTTCCTTCAGAAGATTCTTTCAAAAATAATTTGAGCGCGTCCTTCATACGGCCCTTTGAATAATCCATTGGAATAATTATTTTTGGTTCAATTGCATTTGCAACTTTGTTTGCTTCTGCGGGAGTAAGCACACCTTCACCACCAACCGGCACAAACAAAATATCGGTTCCTGAGAGAACTTCGTAATCTGCGGCGAGAAGTGGGTGTTCGATTGGTCCCAAAAATCCAATTTTTGTATCCTCGAGTACGAGTGAAAAAATTGTTGTATTATATTCTTTGTCATCAATATGAGTTGTTGTACCCTTTCCTTTAATCAACACGCCAGCACATTCATATTCTCCAGGACCTGAAATACTAAACGGTACATTGTCACCATGAGTAACAGTTTCAAAACCATTATATAGTGGATGATTTGTGGTCGAGAGTGCCAAAACACTTCCAAATTTTGTCGATGTCGCACCAGATTCTTTGGATGGTGGATTAATAGCAATAACTGTATCGCCCTGAGCAATTTTGAAAAATTGATTTCCGTAATATGTGATTATCATACTAATGATTATATCAGAATTATCAAATAATTAAAATTTGCCAAATCGGCATACATATAGTAGTATATCTGCATTACCAGTCGGATATATTGAGGAATAACCCTTGCGGAATACCGCAAACCCCTCATAATCTTATTCCGCATTAAATTGGCGGATTTTTTATTTTATACATATGAAAAAAGACAAAGTAGTAGAAGTCGTAGAAGAAAAAGTATTGAGTGAAATTCATACTCTTCTCGACCGTGGATCAGCTCCCCTCGTAGCCGACAAGCTCGTTGAAGGACCAGTGATCGGAATCGAAAAAGCATCAGTATATATCGACCTTGGACCATATGGAACAGGTGTTATTTACGGACGCGAATATCAAAATGCACGCGAAATCATCAAAAAGATGAACATCGGTGACATTGTAAAAGCAAAAATCATCGACACTGAAAATGAAAATGGGTATGTTGAACTTTCTCTCAAGGAAGCAAAACAAGCCCTCATTTGGAGTGAAGCTGAAAAAGCAATCAAAGAACACTTGGCATTTGAACTTCCTGTTAAGGATGCAAACAAAGGTGGACTTATCATTGAATGGCAAGGAATCGCAGGATTTCTCCCAGCATCACAACTTAAACCTGAGCACTACCCTCGCGTTGAAGATTCTGACAAGGACAAAATCTTGAAGGAACTCAAAAAACTCGTTGGAAAGCGTCTCAGTGTCACAATCGTTACCGCACTTCCAAAAGATGGCAAACTTATTTTCTCTGAAAAAGAAGGAAATACCGATGAGCGTCAAGAAGTTGTCGGCAAATATGCGATGGGCGAAGAGCTCGATTGTACAGTTGCTGGTATCGTAGACTTCGGAGTATTCCTCAAAGTTGAAGAAGGTCTCGAAGGTCTCGTTCACATCAGTGAACTCGACTGGGGTCTCGTAGAAGACCCTCGCTCACTCTACAAAGTTGGCGACAAGGTTAAAGCAAAAATCATCGACATTCGTGATGGTAAAATCTCTCTTTCAATCAAAGCACTCAAAGAAAATCCTTGGAATGAATTTGATGGAAAACTCAAAAAAGGAGATATCATCAAAGGTGTTGTTATCAAATTCAACAAACACGGCGCATTGGTTTCGATCAAGCAAGGTGTTGCAGGATTGGTACATCACTCAAACTTTGGTAGCGAAACAAAACTTCGCGAAAAACTAGAACTTGGAAAAACATATACATTCCAAATCACTCTCTTTGATCCAAAGGAACAACGCATGACTCTCACTTGGGTAGAAGATGCAAAGAAATAATCTTACCTAAATAAGCACAAAAAATCCCGCCTTTCCGGCGGGATTTTTTGTGCTTTACATATCCATGTATAAGTTGTAGATTTTACTTGATATACTATTTTCCTTTAAAATAAATTTTTAATATATGATGAAACGATTTAACATCACCAAGACTATCGGATTCCGAGAATCACTGTCACTAGAGAAATACCTCAGGGAAATCGGAAAAATTTCATTAATCACCCAAGAAGAGGAGGTGCAACTTGCCGTTAAAATTCACATGGGCGACCAACGCGCCTTAGAAAAACTTGTGAAAGCCAACCTTCGTTTCGTAGTTTCGGTAGCCAAGCAGTACCAACACCAGGGATTATCGCTAAGTGACCTTATAAACGAAGGAAACCTCGGTCTTATCAAAGCTGCACAACGCTTTGATGAAACCAAGGGTTTCAAATTCATTTCATACGCTGTATGGTGGATACGCCAATCGATACTACAAGCACTTGCCGAACAAGGACGCCTGGTACGTCTTCCACAAAACAAAATCGGGACCTACAATAAAGCCAGTGAAGCCTTTACCGCATTTGAACAGGAAAATGAACGTGAGCCTTCCACCGAAGAGCTCGCCAACATTCTCGACATGAGCGAGACCGAAGTAACCAACATATTCACCAGCAACACTCGCCATATTTCTCTCGATGAACCGATACTAGGGTTAGACGACATTACTAATGAGGATGTAATTATTATTGATAATTACAATGACGACGAAGTAAAAAATGAAGATTTAAGGATTGATATTGATCGGGCTCTTAAAACACTGACGCAATACCAAAGAGATGTAATTTCATCATTTTTTAAATTAAAAAATAGCCTCACAAAAGATGAGGTATGTCAAAAATACAATATTACAGAAAAAAGATTTAGAGAAGCAAAAGACAAGACTCTACAAATATTACGCCGCAGACAATACTGCTGCTATATTCTAAAAAAATATATATAAAAAAACCATTAGATACTACTAATGGTTTTTTTAAATTTAATTATATAAACTCATCATCTTATCTTTACCGTCAGTCACAAAACAATCGAGCGCTTCTTTTACTTTTTTTGAAATCTTTTTAAGTTCTACAATTTCTGAATCTTTAAAATCTTTGAGTAAGAAATCGAGCACGGCCTTCTCCCCACTTGGCTTTTTTAGTTTACCACCTGGCGTATGTGGTGAAATTCCAATTCTAATGCGCAAAAATTCTTGGGTTTTTAATTGTTTGATAAGTGACTCCACGCCATTATGTCCACCAGAACTGCGATTAAAAGAAATTTTCATTTTGCCAATCGGTAAATCCATATCGTCATAAATCACAACGACACGCTCTGGTTTAATTTTATTTTTTGTTGCTTCAAACTTTACTGACACACCGCTATTATTCATAAATGTAAGTGGTTTAATAAATTCAATTTCTTTTTTTCCTGAACCAACTTTTTTGAATAATGCATTTGCCTTTCCAGACTCATTCCAATCTTTTGCTCCAGCAATAAAATCAAGCACAATAAACCCCGTATTATGTCGAGTCATTTCGTATTCTTCACCCGGATTTCCAAGCCCTGCAACGAGTATCATACAGCAAGTATAGTACAAATAAATTAGTTACGCACTAAAAAAATAAAATTAAATAACACAAAAAATAGGTTGTTGTCAATAGATTCTTTATATTATAATAGCGCCATGGATTCAACAAAAAGTGAACAAGCGCCGGTTCAAAGTGAAAATATCACATCTCAAACACCAAAAAACGATTTGGCACATGGTGTATGGGACTTTACCAAGTTTGCAGCACTCGTTCTTATTACTGTTATCGCTATTCGATACGCAATTGCGCAACCATTTATCGTTTCCGGTGCATCAATGGCACCGAATTTTGCAAGTAGTGATTATTTGATCGTCGACGAACTCTCCTACCGATTTCATCCACCCCATCGAGGAGATGTGGTTATCTTTCACCCACCAATCGATCCATCTGCATATTACATCAAGCGCGTCATCGGAATTCCTGGTGACCACATAGAAGTAAAAAACGGAGTTGTTACAATCACAAATGCTCAATTTCCAAAAGGTGTAATCCTTAACGAATCATATATTACTCGCGACACACTACCCGAAGATGTAACCCGAGATGTTCCAGCAGGAAAATATTTTGTAATGGGAGATAATCGACCAGAAAGTTACGACTCACGCGCATGGGGCTTATTGCCAGCACAAAACATTACTGGACGCGCATTTGCTCGATTGTTCCCTTTTACTGAAATAAATTTACTTCCAGCAGCACACACACTCACGAGTACTGACGGGACAGTATTATCAAACTAATAATCAATACATAAAATGTCTACAAACAAAAAAGCAGCAAAAAAAACTTCTGAACTCGCCGCACCCAAAGGAATGCGCGATATCATGAACGATGATTACTATCTCTTTCAGGGATTTTTTGAAAAAGCTCAAGAAGTTGCAATTTACTATGGATTCAAGCCAGTAGAAACTCCCATGCTTGAGCAAACAGAAATTTTTACTTCAGGAGTTGGAGAAGGTACAGATATTGTCGACAAAGAAATGTACAGTCTCAAAACAAAAGGTGGCGACAATCTTTCACTTCGCCCCGAACACACGGCAGCTCTCATGCGCGCATATATCGAGCACGGTATGGCATCTGTCCCCCAGCCAGTTCTCGCATATCAATACGGACCAGTCTTTCGTCACGACAATCCTCAGAAAGGTCGCTATCGCCAATTCTATCAATTCGATATTGATTCTCTCGGATCTGAAAAAAGTATTCAGGATGCGCTCGTAATAAAAACTGCAATTACTGTACTCCAAGATTGTGGCGCAGATAATCTCTCTGTTGATATCAATTCGATTGGATGTAAAGAATGCCGACCACACTATATCAAAGAGCTCGTTTCGTATTACAAAAAACACCTCAACAACATGCCCGCAATCGATCGCGAGCGATTAAAAACAAATCCACTTCGCATTCTCGATTCAAAAGAAGAGAAGACAATTGAAATAAATACACTCGCGCCAGATTGTGTTTCATTCCTCTGCCCTGCCTGCAAAAAACACTTCAAAGAAGTTTTGGAATACATCGAAGAAATGGAAATTCCATACAACATCAACAAAAATCTCGTACGAGGACTTTCGTATTACACACGCACAGTATTTGAAATTATTTACCGCGACACAGCAGAAGGTGCGACACCGCTTACAATTGCAGGTGGTGGACGGTATGACTATCTCGGTAAACAAATTGGAAGTAAAAAAGATATTCCCGCAGTTGGTGTATCATTCGGAGTTGATCGCATACTTTTGATGCCATGGTACAACAAACACACACCTCGCATCATCAAAAAACCAAAGGTGTATTTCATCCAACTCGGCGCGGAAGCAAAGCTCAAAAGTCTCAACGTGATTGAAATTTTGCGCAAAGCACATGTGCCAATAACACAGGCGCTTTCCAAAGATTCTCTCGGCGCACAATTGGGTATGGCCGAAAAATCTGGCGCACCATACGCAATCATCTTTGGACAAAAAGAGGCAATCGACAAAACAGTTATCGTTCGAAATATGGAAAACCGTTCTCAAGAAAACGTAAAACTTATCAAGCTCGCTGAATACATAAAAAAGATTTAACTATGAAACGTATTGTTCAAAAAGAAGACCCAGTTCTGCGTCAAATTGCACAAGAGGTTCCACTCAAAGATATTTCGAGTGCAAAAATAAAAAAAGTTATTCGAGAAATGAAAGAAATGCTTGCCACCCAAGCTGACGGCGTTGCAATCGCTGCTCCACAAATCGGATATTCTCTCCGCATCTTTGTGGTAGCTGGAAAAATTTTTGAAGATGATTTCGTACGCAAAGGAGATGAACATATCGAAAAACCAAAACCAAAAAAACCTGCGGATTTGGTATTTATTAATCCTGAAATCATTAAGGTTTCAAAATCAAAAAAATGGATGTATGAAGGTTGTCTTTCTGTTCGTCCACTGTGGGGTGAAGTCAATCGTTCACTCAACGCGACAATTACTGCATACGACGAACACGGTACAAAGATTACACGTGGTGCAGGTGGATTACTCGCACACATCTTTCAACATGAGACCGATCACCTCAATGGTATTTTATTTATCGACAATGCTCGCAATGTAGCTCCAGGCGAAGTACCAGAACCAATTCCCCTCAAAAAGAAATCTACTCGTGCAAAAAAATAACATGCAAAATCGCATCGCATTTTGGGGTACACCCGAACTTACAATCACATATCTCGATAATTTAGAAGCACACGGCATGACACCAGTGGTGATTGTTACAAATCCTGACCGACCCAAAGGTCGCGGACACGAACTCACACCACCCGCTCCAAAACTCTGGGCACAAAAAAGAAACATTCCAGTTCTCCAACCAGAAAAATTAGACATGGATTTCTTTGCAGAACTTTCTAAATTCAATCTAGATATTTCAATCGTTGTTGCATACGGAAAAATAATTCCGCAAGAATTTATTGATTTACCAAAACACAAAACTCTCAATGTACACTATTCACTCCTCCCCAAATATCGTGGTGCTGCCCCCACAGAATCAGCG
>JBAXTD010000001.1:0-188660 GCA_037130335.1 bacterium | reverse complement strand
TTCAGAGTTCTCGTATTTAGTTCTGTATCAAAAAAATATTCCCCTGTAGCTCAGCTGTAGAGTGAGAAATGGGATGGGACCCATTTCGCAAGGGCGGAGGCTGACGAGCCGAGCCGGGGTCGCGAGATTTTTCAGCAGAAAAATACTTGTGACATCGACTGTTAACAACTTACGATTGTGCAGCAAATTCTGATTATTATAATTAGTAATCAGATATGTTTTACAACAAAACATTCCCCTGTAGCTCAGCGGTAGAGCAATCGACTGTTAATCGATTGGTCGCAGGTTCGATCCCTGCCGGGGGAGCAAGCTAGGACACACGTCCTCAAAAACCGCATTTCGTCCTGAAGTATCAAGTATATTTTTAGGTTCGAACTGCGGATTTTTTGTTTTTGCTTCAAGCAATCCTTTTTCGATCGTCTTATACAGAATTCCCTTTGTAATTATTACTTTTTTCTCGGTTAAAGTTAGGTTCGAACCCAAACTAGAGAGTGCCTCCGTAATCTCTTCAAAATCGCCACTTTTGATAACTTCTTCCAATTCCGTGAGAATCTCGAGCTTATTGGTAACATCTCTCATATCGAGCTTAAAGTCTTGTCCTACGCCCATTCTGGCGCGAACATTCGCCATTTCTCCCTTTATTTCTAACTCTTTTTCTCTAAAGCCCTCCTCGTCCGTAAAACCTCTTGTGTACGCATCAAGTAATCGTCCATGCTGTTCTTCGAGTCGCTTCATATCCTGATGCCAGCTGTTTTCGATCGTTTTGTCAGTCGTTTTCTGCTTATGTTCTAATATCTCTATGTTATCAATACACCACCTCGCAAGAGGTGGTGAGAGAGCAATTGTGCGGATATAATCATCTACAACCTGTTCACCAAGGACACTTTCGCTGAAGCTTTTCGCTGGACAATCAGGCACTTTCTTTTTTGTGCAGTGATAATAGATATAATTTAAAACTTTATTCTTGATACTACGTAAACCACTACCACATTTGGGACACGCACTTTTATTCGACACAGCAAACTTGTTTTTGCAATTACCACACATAATCTGCAGTTTCTTTTCAGCAGTAACTGAACCACCGCAGTGTCCGCATTTTAAGAAATTCTTGTACGGAAATTCTTCTCTATGGGTGGATGATCGCGGATTACCTCTACGACGAATCAATTTGAGAATTTTGTAATGCTCTCGTTCTGTTATCATCCGTGGCACTAAGGGATTCACTTCATACCTGACAGTGTTCCCATCCGAATCTTTACCGAAGAAGAATCCTGCATAGAATGGATCACTGAGCATCTTGTACGTCAGCGAAAGTTTCAATGGTTTACCTCCAAACTTCTTTCTCGCAACACTATGAAGCATAAAATCGTTCACAGCAACACGGTGCAATTCTCTGACTGAATATTTCTCTGTTAGAAACATTTGAAATAGTTTTTTGACGATTTCAAATCTTTCTGGATCAATCAACGTTTTTCGAAACCCCTTTTCTCCTCGATCATTCGCATATCCGATTTTTGCAATTCCGGGCGGATATCCCATCTGTCGCTTTTTCACAAGCCCGCGCTTAACGTTCTCGCCCTTGTTGTCGTTCTCCATCTTTGCCTGACTACAGAGCATCGTGAAGAAAAACTTGTCAGAGGGTGTATTTCGGAATATCTGTTGTTTGGTAATTATATATTTTAATTTTTCCTCATCTAACAAATCAACTAGTCGCCCAGCATCTCCAGCATTTCTCGAAAGACGATCAGGGTGCCACGTGATAATTGCTTGCACGCTACCTTTGTTAATATCTTTAACCATCTGCTCAAAGACAGGTCGTTGTCCTGATTTCTTTGCTGATTTTGCTTCGGTCAATTTTTCGCTTTCTTGTAATTCAAAACCATAGCTTATAGCAAGTTTATCTGTCTCAGCTTTTTGTGATTCTATCGACAATGCCTGACGTTCTTCTTGCTCGCTTGATTTGCGATTATATGAGCGTGCTTTAAGTCCTTTGAATTCACCTTTATCCATATAGGTTACATAACAACACATACCAAGTAATGGCTTCGAAGTCCATACCCAGCGGTTATTAGCGATTATTTTTTATAATGCGCCTGCAGGCGTGTTTCTTTGCCAGCATTGCCATTCGTAGGAGTCGAGTCGCGAGCTCAACGGCTTCAGCATGCGACAACTGAACACCATAATCCTGATCGATTATTTCGATAAGTCGGTTAAGTTGTTTCGCTGATAAGTCCATACAAAATGGCCAACAGGACGGTGACTTCCTGCTGGCCATTTTGTATGACGTCACCGTATGGTCAACGCAAAACGCGCTACCACATTTCTATGGTGACGCGTTTTGATTCGATAATCTCCCTAGGTTTTAGAGGGTCTCTAAAACCTCTTATTTTTGAGTTTGTTGTACTCAGTGACAACCCGCTTAATTGTCGCAGTACTGACCTTAATCTTATCTTCATTACTTAAGATTTTTTGAATAATCATTTCCTTTGTCTGATCCACGCACGTTGGATCAAGTTCTTTTCGGGATTTTCTAGACAGGGCGTAGATTTTTTCATCTCTTTCTTTGTTTTGAAGTGGATTCATTTTTTCAGGTTTTTTCTGTGTTTGCTCCATGAGAGAATCCTGAATTCTTTCCCAGTTCTCCTTTATGAATTCTTGAACATCTTTGTAATTTGTCGCTTCAGGAAAAATAAAAAGTTTAACGAATGGTTGCTTCACCGCGACATAAAGATCATCTAGACATTGAAATTTAGAACCGTATTTGTACGCATCTGTATCCAAGACAGCAATAGTGTTCTTTGTTTTTCGTTTGATTGCTCCATCTTCATGTTTTTTCATTTTTCTGGTTTCGGGATCACCGAAATAAAGATAGTCAAATAAGAAATCTCTATCTAACAATGACACTCCGTACTTTTTTGCAAGATTTATTTGTTCAAGGAACAGATCTTCTGTCATATTTGCATCTAGTCCTTTTATCCAATGAGTTTTGAGTATCTCTTTCTCGAATCCAAATATTGGCATCTTAAATTTACGACGTATATTGGCTACATCTTCCCAAAAAACGTCACTGAAGGTTATCTTATATAACTGATCCTCAAGCCGAGATACTGTCTCGGCGTCACCGCTATTCATATGCCCAAAGTGTACCAGAAAGTGCCGTTTATGCTATGATAATTTTGTACCGCAAGGTATTCGAACAATTTAATATGAAAGTAACCTAAACCATCGCTTCGGCGGTGGCATGGTGAAAAAATCCGACTAAGGAGCAAACAACCCATCATATGGGGGCTTCCTTAGTCGGTCATACGTCGAAAGGCGTATGGATGTCGCAAGACATCACCCCTGTGATGGGCTTTTTGCTGTCCATTTAGGGGGTTTTATCAGACTTTAAAATAACATTATGGAAATAGCTATAATCATTTTATTAGTGATCATTGTTTTTCAATTATCGGCAATGAATGGGAATTTAAGAATCATCGATCAAACACTGGAGGGTATCAGAGAAATGTCTGAGATGAGTGCTGGCCAACGCTGGGAGCACGATTTAAAAATTGACGATCCTGAAGAATATAAACGCTACCAAAATAGGGATCGTTCTTATTAAGTTAGATTGCCACAGAGATATCTAACTCAATTTAATTTAGTTTGCTTTTCAAAAAAGCTATGCCATTTTGCTTGCCCTCAAGAGTTGTAGCGTACACATCATAATACACCTCTGTTGAAAGAACATCTTCTCCTTTTTTATTCCATTCTTCAACACGCGCATCAAGCCAAGTTTGTAAATCGTCCTCAGTAAAAGCTTTTTTAAAGTGATCAACGAAATATTCATATGAGGCGCAGATGTACACGCTAGAGTATTTGCTACCATGATCAGACAATAAGCGCAGGATTGTCCAATATACATCCCTGTGAGTATCTTCTCTTAGTTTACTATTCTCGATTCTCATAATTTTATTATACCACACTGATTAGTCTTCTAAATTTTGCTTTTATTCTGTCGGTGCTTTCTTTTATTGAAGGTGATAATGTTCTTTTAGGGTAAACATTGAAACCTTTTCCTAAAATTGTATTAAGATCGGTATCATCTGATTTCCAAAAATTATCCTTTATGATGGGTAGAAAATTATACGCCATCTCCTTCATACTATACTGAATTGCACCTAATACTACGTCGTTAATTTGATGAATCTGACTATATTCATTACTGATTTGAACGACAGGATAAATAATATAACGCAGATCAGAATAATCTATTCCATTGGCATAGGCAGAAAAACAATGTCCAGCCATGTGGGAAGTAAACGCTTGCTCAAAGCAATCTGATATAACCATACCATTTTCTCTTATTGATTCGAGGTACTGATTAAATTTATGCAGACAAACATTCATTCCATATTTTGTTGTCTGCAATTGGCGAGATTTATTTATTCTAAATTTAATGATCATATCCACGAAACTCATATCGTGATAAAAGTCATGTGGTGCAAGATAAACAATAATTTTGCATTTTGACTTACTCACCATTTCTAGAATACGTTGTTTAAATTCTGCATGAATAGTAGCATCTAATATTCCTTCCCCGTTCCAATTGTTATTTGTCCATTTTATTGGACGCTCATGTTTTATTCCATAATGACTTTTCAGTTTCAATACCTTTTTACAAAGAGGGGCAAGTTCTTTTTCATCTACAATAATTCCACCATAAATGAAGAATTCGAATTTGTCGTCACTGGTTATATTGGACTCATCAGTAATAAGGAATTTCATCTGTTAGTCAGTATTTATTCATCTTCTTGACCACATATTCGAACACTTTCTCTTGGACGAATTTCTTGAGTTCTGGACTCTGATCAAGTTTTTGATACAAGCTGAAGTGATTGTCGAGCACGCCAACAAGCTCGTCTTGAAAGAGCTGATCAAATTTCAATTTCGCAGAATCCTTGCTGTTATTTTCTACAGAACCTCTCAGTACTTCACTTGCAAGAAGTCGCTTACTCAAGTCATTGAGAATAACTCGATCACCATCAGTGAAATTCGTACCGTATCGTTCGTTGATTTCTTTTATGATTTTTGATAGCGCGTCTCGTTCATCTTCGGCTGAACCTTTACTATCTCCACTACCCATTGGATCGATAACTCCTTCAGTATTTTCAAGTTGAACATTCTTTTCTCCAGTCTTTTCAATTCTATATGTTGCCATATCTATCGCTTCAAGCACTTCATACGGAAGTGGATTTTCTCGTCTTGGTAATTTCTTAATCAGAAACTTCAGGAAGATATATAGCTTCTCAAGCTGAGGATCTTCAAATGTAACAATCTGCGAGATGAATGCGTATTTTTTGAGATAGTCGAATACAGTTGTTTTGAAACTTTCCATTTCTTCTTCAGTAAGATTTTCTTCTTGGATTCTTGAAACGACACCATCAATTATGTGATTGAGCTTATCCGGTGTTGCACCTGCGAAGTATTCATCTATAAACCCATTTACCTCGAAATCCGTGAAGAACTTGAATCCACGCACCTCACGCTCGAGATCGTGCAGTATATTCGGATTAGTAGCTTCTGAGAGCACTGTGGTGGTGTAATAGGGCTGAAAAGCGTCCTTAATCTCGTCTGTTTGATTCACAAAGTCGAGAACGAACGTATCATCCTTTCCATATGTAGTTCGATTCAATCGTGAAAGCGTCTGCACCGCGCCAACCCCTCCGAGCTTCTTATCGACATACATCACTGAGAGCAACGGCTGATCAAACCCAGTTTGATATTTTTCCGCTACGATCAAAAACTTATATTCATCTTTTTTGAATTCTTCAGTAGTTTGGGTGTCGGATACTTTGTTCATCTGTGCTTCAGTGTATTCCAATTTCGTATCAACATCTTTTACGGTGCCCGAAAAAGCTACCATCGCTTTATGATGATAACCTTTCTCCTTGAGATATTTATCAAACGCAATTTTATATCGAACAGCGTGGAGACGAGATTTTGTTACCACCATCGCCTTTGCCTTGTCACCGACAAGTGAAGCTATTTTTTCTTCAAAATGCTCCACCATGATCGCTGTCTTTTTATCGATAGCATGTTCGTGGCGCTCGACGTATCCGATCATCAATCGCTGTGCTTTTTTCTTATCGAATTCTGGATCGTCTTCAACTTTTTTCAGAAGCCCGAAGTATGTTTCGTATGTCGTGTAATTCTTCAACACATCAAGGATGAATTTCTCCTCAATAGCTTGTTTCATTGAATACAGAGAGAACGGTATATATTTTCCAGTGAGTGGGTCTTCAGTTCCAAAGAGTTCAAGTGTCTTTTGTTTTGGAGTTGCAGTGAACGCAAAGAAGCTCAAGTTTGGTGAAGCAACCTTTCGCGCTTTCATTCGCTCAATGATTTGATCTTCCACTGTCTTAAATACTTTTTCTTCTTTCTCCGTTTCTTTTTCTGCTTCGTCCAAAGTAAGCACTTGTCGCAAATCGGCGGCAGATTCTCCGGATTGCGAAGAATGAGCTTCGTCAATGATGACTGCGAATTTTTTGCCCTCCACTTTTTCTATTGCATCAACAATCACAGGGAATTTCTGCAGAGTCGTCGTAATAATTCTTACTCCTGCTTCCAATGATTCCTTGAGTTCTTTTCCTCCATTCTCTATGTGTTTTACAAGCCCTGTCACCTGACTGAAGCTCTTTACCGTGTCTGAAAGCTGTTTATCGAGCACACGGCGGTCGGTAACGACAATAACGCCATCAAACACGTTCTTGCTTGCAATATCGTGTAATTCGGCAAGACGATGCGCTACCCATGCAATGGTATTACTTTTTCCTGATCCAGCGCTGTGTTGAATAAGATAGTTTTTCCCTGAGCCATTCTCCTGAGCATCTAACACGATTTTTCTCACTGTCTCCAATTGATGATAACGAGGGAAGATTATTTTTTCTTCCTTACTTTTCTTTCCGTTTTTGTCTTCTTTTTCTTCGGTGATATCTTGTATGAAATTCCCGAGTAAATCAAACACACTGTCTTTTGACCAGACATCTTCCCAGAGATAGTGGGTTTTGTATTTTCCTTTTGGTGCATCAGGATTGCCAGACGAACCATTGTTGCCTTTGTTGAACGGCAAGAAATATGTCGTAAGACCAGTGAGTCGAGTCGTCATATATGCCTGTTCAGTGTCTACTGCAAAGTGAGTCAGGCAT
This sequence comes from bacterium, assembly GCA_037130335.1. Lineage (GTDB taxonomy): Bacteria > Patescibacteriota > Minisyncoccia > Phycocordibacterales > UBA9973 > CAITQP01. Next base: position 181,473 of record JBAXTD010000001.1, on the reverse strand, counting down.
CGCTTGAAGGATAGGAGTTTCTCTTTTTGATCACGATCCGTTCTGTATTGAGAAATAGCATTGATAACGTTTTGTCCTGTAAATTGGTTTTTGAGTTCAACTGTAAAAACAGGGAGTCCGTTTACAAAGGTAACCATATCGAGTGAGTTCTCGTTTTTTGCGCTGTATTTTACCTGACGCATGACACTCAATATATTTCCAGCATAGTCAGCAAGTGTTTCCGGATTTTTGTCGTTTTCTGGCTTGAAGTGCGCAAGACGAAAACGCACCCCACGATCTGTGACCCCATCACGTAAGACACTCAACAAGCCACGAGAAAGAAGCTCCTCGTCTATTCTAGTCAAGAATTTACTCTGTGCTTCTCCTCCGTACTGCTCAACAATCTTCTGCCATGCTTCATTCTGAGTATTTTGAATAAACTCCAAAACCAGCTCTGTATCCATACAGAGAGTTTTATCGTAGGAAGAATTTAATCTCGAACGATATTTGTGGAGCTCAGCAAGTTCCTTCTCGATGAATTCTTCAAATCCTTTTTCTTTTGTGTTTGTTTTTATCATAAATTTATTCTTTCAATTTAGCATGCACCGACAACACAAAATTATAGAAGGTTGTATATTTATCTTGTATGATTTGCTTGGTGTTTGTTTTTTTAACGACATCAGACAATACTTTGTTTGTAATCAAAGATTTTAATTCTTTTAGATCGTCATTCGGGCTTATTTTTCTTAGTGATTTTAGTTTATCTTTTACTTCATCTAAAACAGCTTTCGTTGAATCAATTTGTATTATTACAGAAAAAAGTTCGTTTACTGATTCAATAATAATTTCAGATGGTAGTAAATCTTCTATTGTAAAGTAAGCTTTACTTTGAGCTGAAAAATCATTCAATTCAAAGATATTATTTTTCAAAGAAGAGTTATCCTTAATCATGTTATTTTTTATACTCTTACCTTTTTGATCTGAGTCAAGAATAAAAAAACCTTTAACTAGTTTATTATCGAAGAATTTTGCATATGTAGGCATTTTGTCAGCACTCTCAGAAGATATAGAACCTATATCTAAAGGTTTTATGTCAGATTTAAATTTTGATGTAAAAACATCAAACAAATCCTTATCGGTTCTACCTTCAAAAACTAACATATATGGTTTTATGTGTTCGTACACTGATGTTCCGAGTGCTTCATATAATACTTCTTCTTGATATGGATTTTCAGGATCAATAGAATACGCACTTGTAACAGAACCTTTCGATACACTTCCACATTTCTCAACTCTTACATGTCGATTTAAACTTTTTCGATCAACCATATAGATTGAATGCGTTGAAACAAAAACTAAATTGTTTTGCGCGATATTTAGTATCTCATCTCTAAGATATCTTACTCCGCTTGGGTGTAAGTGAACTTCGGGTTCGTCCAAGAGAATAACTTGGTTTTTTAAAATTGATTTTTTGTTTTCAACAGAAAGGTTAAGTAATATTGATACGAGTTGTCGAAATCCATCACTACGTTGAGACATTGCATATTTAGGTGTTGGATCATCCTTATCTTCTACGTAAACCGAACATGATAAATCTTGCTCGATTTGTATTCTAATCGAGATATTGTGTTCCGACCAAATCAAATTTATATGCTCAGTGATTGCTCTGGAGAGATCTTCCTGTAACTCCATTCTATTTTCTGCACTTTGTGATGCAAGAGAAACTGCGTAAGGGATATCATCTCTTTCAGCTATTTTAAAGATATTTCGAAGTGGAATTGACTTTGATTGATCTGTTGCAAATTCATTCAGATTTACAGGTTTATTTATTAGATACTTGTCGTCATTAGGAGCCCAAAAAATTATTTTTGGAATACCTAAATCAAAAATTGTAGATTTTTCTGATAAAATCTTCTCTAAAATTTCCTTGTTTAAGATTCTTGCACCCGCACCAACAAGTGTGACGATACTTTCTTCTGTAACTGGTTCTTCACCCTGATATATTTCTTTGATTAACTTAATAGCGTTTTGTCCATCAATGAAATAGAGCCCGAGAGTTTTTATGTCATCAATTTCTATAAAAAATTGATCTATTCGCTTGTTCTCGAAATCAAAAACAACCACGCTTTCTATATTTTTAATCTTTATTTCTTTTGCCAAATCAAGAGGGATACCATTTTTACTCAAGTGGTCAACATAAAATTGCCAATTTTGAATTCCTAAGTTTAAACGAACTGATACTGATTCTTTTTTCTTCTGTGCCGATTTAAGACAATCAGTATTGTAGTTAATTGTTTCTCCTTTTGATATAAGATTTATCGCTTTAAGTATATTACTTTTACCCGTCTCGTTAACACCCAAGAGTATATAGCAACTCTTATTGGCAATCGAATCAGTAGTCAAAAAAATCTCTTTAATACTTCGGTAGTTATTTATTTTTATACTGTTTATTTTCATATTTTTACTTTTCCTGTTACGACATTCGATATTAACGACGACTTAAACTCTTTTAAAATTTCAATTGATTGTTCTGTCTTGCGGATAGCAGTATCAAAAAGCTTTGTTTTTTCGTTTAGTTTATTTACGATTTCTTTTTGTTTTTCTAAATTAGGAAGTGAAAATTCATAGTTTCTAACGAATGAAGTAGTAACTCGTTTTTGTCCTGCTGTCCCGCGCATTTCAACTTCGCCTGATTTTCTGAATTTATCAGAAAAAATTAGATAGTATAGATAATCAGCCAGTATCGAATCTTTCGGACGCATAACCATGAATTCGGTTGTGCCAAAACCAAACCCATTCTTTAATCCTTTCATTACTCCGGCTTTTCCGTTTTCGTAGCATGGAGTAATCTTGGCTAAAACAACATCTCCATTTCGAAAATAGGTAAACCCATCTTTTACCTCTTTGTATTTTTTTTCTTGTAGTTCAAGTTTTCCGTTCTCAGATATAGCTTCCATTGGTACAAACGAAACAGTATCTTCTAAGTCAGTGTCTGAAACAACTTTTTTTGTGGGATTTACTTGTACATGATTTTTAATTTTTACAAAATCACCTTTGATATCCATAATCATATGATTAACCAAAGCGGTGCGCCTTTCTTTTAGCAATTCAATTTGTATTTCTTTTTTTTCTATAATTTGATCGATAAACGATGTTTTTTCATCAAGATAATTTGCAATTTTAGTTTGTTCTTTTGATTCAGGAACCGTAATTAAGATTCGTTTCATTTCGCTCTCACGAGTAGTCCAGAGATCGTCAACAATGCCTCGCCCCCAGCGATAAAACTCTTCAGAGAATAGATTACTTCTAAACAAATAATGAAAATACTTTGAGTCAAAAGTCGGGTTTCTTTTTCGGAGAACGTTGTAAACAAGAGAAACTCCTCCCTCATATTCTGACATTCCAACAGCACCTTTTCTATCTGATCGCCCATTGATAGCTATATCACCAATCTTTACATGTTTTCGCAAGCTACCCTCGGCAACCTTGGCAGCATTTTCTATTTGCTTCTTAATACCACCATAGGTGACTGACAGAGGTTCATAATTTTCTTCAGTTACCTTATCATGGGGGAAATCAAATACTGATACAACTTTTTGCGATTCCCAACCTTTAGGAATTTTAACCAACCACTCAACACCCGAATCTTTGTATTCAGGATATTTATCGTATTTTTTTGTGAGTTTTAGTGTTTGCATATTAATTAATTTTTAACAACCAAAGAACAATTCCAGAGATTAATGCAATCGCAACACCAATTAATATCTGCCCCATAACTGATTTAGGTAGTAATGATTGAGCTGTTTTAAAAATTGATCTTATTATTTTTGTTCTCGTTCCTTCATTTTTAATTGCATTATTAAAACCAATAAATTCACAGTCCTCAATTTTTGTGTCAGAAGCTTCTTTTGTTATATGAATACCAATAGTTTTATTTTCCATATATTTATAGTTGCTTAAGTAAACCAAGCAGTTCGTTTTCAATCTTTTCAATATCTGTTTCTATTGCTTCTAAACTGCGGGGTGCTTCGTATTTATAGAAGTATCGTGTGAATGGAATTTCGTATCCAACAATTCCAACCTTACCATCTTTATGATCCGTGACAGTTTCATTTATCCAAGCATCTGAGACATACGGCTTTACTTCACGATCGAAGTATTCTTTGATATCCATCTCGTATGGAACGTTTTCATAATCGCGCAAAGATTTATCTATCTCGATTTCTCCTTTTTTATTTTTTACAATTTTTCCATCGACAACAAGTGGTCGCTCGATAGTGATCTGTCTGTATGCAAAATCAGTTGTTTTGAAAATCTTTGAGAATTCATTTTCTTCAAACTTCCCGTACAATTCCACTATTTTCTTTTTTGATTCTGTATCAATTTCGTGACGCTTACTTCCCAAGCTCTTACGTGTCTTTTTGAAAAAAGCTCGAGCGTCTATAAGCTGAACTTTACCTTTTCGTTCAGCTGACTTTCTATTGGTTACAAACCATAAATAGGTATTGATACCTGTGTTATAAAAAAGCTGATCAGGCAGAGCAACGATTGCTTCGAGTAAGTCCTTTTCCAATATCCATCTACGGATTTCGCTCTCACCGCTTCCGGCATCTCCGGTGAATAGAGGTGAACCATTATGAACAATGGCTATGCGCGAACCGCCATCCTTTTCCGGCTTCATCTTTGATATGAGGTGTTGCAGGAATAGTAATTGTCCATCAGAAATGCGAGGTGTCCCAGCGCCAAATCTTCCAGCGTATCCACGTGATGCTTCACGTTCAACAGCATCCTTATCTTTTTTCCAGTCAACTCCGTATGGAGGATTTGAGAGTCCGTAGTCAAACACTTCTCCGAAGAATTGATCGTTAGCGAGTGTACTTGCCTTTGAATGGTCTTTTTCTCCGCCACGAATTAGGTCAGGATCATCTCCTTTGATAAGCATGTCGGACTTTGCCATAGCATATGTAACTGAGTTAAGTTCCTGCCCATACAAAAAAATGTCTGCTTCTTTGTTTATATTTTCGAGAATGTAATCCTTTGCAACACTAAGCATTCCACCGGTACCGCAAGCTGGATCATATATTTTCTTGATGACGTGCGGCTTTTTGAGGTCTTTGATATCGGGCGAGAAGAGGAGTTCTGTCATGAGCCCAATAACGTCACGTGGCGTATAGTGTTCTCCAGCGGTTTCATTGGACATTTCAGAAAACTTGCGGAGAAGCTCTTCAAACACATGTCCCATTTGATAGTTATCTACCGCTGATGGATGTAGGTCTACTTTGTTGAGTTCCTGCATGACCAAGAACAACAAGTCGCCACCCTCTAGTCGCTCGAGCTGTTTACTAAAATCAAATTTTTCGAATATGTCTTGGATATTTTTGCTGTATCCATTGATGTATTGCTTGAAATTCTTTGCAAGATGCTTCGGATCGCCCATGAGTGTCTTAAAGTCGTAGTCCGAGATATTATAAAAAGCTGTTCCAGATGTTTTCTTGAGAATTGGATCGAGGTCGTTTACTTTTCCTTTGTACTCGTTGTATTTCTCAAGCACTTTCGACTTTGTGTCTATGAGTATCGAATCGAGTCGTTTCAAGACAACAAGCGGAAGTATCACGTCCTGATATTCGTGTTGTTTCCAGCCACCGCGTAAGATGTCGGCGATGTTCCAGATCATTGAAGTTTTTTGGTTGAAGTTTTCCATATTTTTTGTGGTTATTTAGTAAACAAGGCCAGATACTTTGTAAGATAGAATATTCGGTCTTTTTTGAATCCGGTCTTTTCGGAAAACAAACCAAGCGCTTCAAAATCTTTTGCGATTGCCGAAGCTGTCGGGAAGGTGACGGAAAGCATTGATTCGATTTCACGGATCGTCACTACTGGCTTGGAGAAGAGTTGTTTCAAGAGTTCCTTGCCAAGTTTTTGACGCTTTATGCCCATGCCTTTTTCGATCGTGGTTTCGTATTCTTTGCGCAGATCGATTATTTTTTCCAGCGTTTGTCGGGAATCTTTCGCCGTCTCGAGTACTCCAGTGAGGAAAAAGCGTATCCAATGCTCGATGTCGTTTGATTCGCGGACACGCGAAAGACCATCGTAGTATTGTGTGCGATGTTTTTCGAAGAAGTCAGAAATGTAAAGTGTTGGTTTTTGCAGTATACCCAAGCTCACCAAGTGTAATGCAATCATAAGTCGTCCGATACGACCATTACCATCCAAAAATGGGTGGATGGTTTCGAATTGATAATGTGATATCGCTATTTTTATAAGGTCAGGGATGTCGGTCTCCTTGTTATGCCAGAATTTTTCAAGGTCACTGAGTAGCTCTCCGATTTCTTCGTGGTGTGGAGGAATGAATACTGCATCTTTGAGTGTAGCGCCGCCAATCCAATTTTGACTGTGGCGAATTTCTCCCGGTAACTTTGTGTATCCACGAACACTTGAGAGTAGTACCTTGTGTGTATTTTTTACAAGTCTCATTGAAAGTGGAAGTTTTTCAAGCTCCAAAATTGAATAGTTGATTGCTTTGACATAATTTTGTACTTCTTCCCAGTCGTTTCTTTTTTCTGGATCAATTTCGAGTTCAGGCAAAAGAGCTTCATCTAACTTTGTTTGAGTTCCTTCAATCTTACTTGAACCAGTAGCTTCTTTTGCGATGTGCATTTTTATGAAAAAATCCACATCTGGAATAAGCTTAGAAAAGGCATTGAGCTCGCCAAGATATCGCATTGCATCGGAAAGAAGTAGGTCAATTCTCTTGTCTGACCACTCAAATGTTTTGTTTACAGGATTTGGCTGAAAGCTCTTGTATCCCTCCTGTTGCCTATACGCTCCTGCCTTGTATTTTTCTGCCATGACCCGAGTGTAGCACCTTAATACATAAAAAGCAAATTAAATGTTAATAAGTTAATCTTTAATATAAAAATAGGTAATTAAAACCACGAAGCGGAGCATCGCGCAAAAACCCTTGTTTTGCAATGTCAGTGATGTCCTGACGGGTGTACTGACCTTGCGCTCCCATGTCGTTCACCGTGAGGGATGAGCGGTATGGGCGGTGAACGGTGTCGCCCTTTTTGAGGGTGTCCTGTTCTTCCATGTTGGCGAAGGCACGGTAGACGTCTGTCTTGTAGTGCTTCAACTGCATGCGCTTAGATCGAGCCCGCCCCGACCAAGAAATAATTTAGGTGTTAATTTCCTTGGTCGGGGCGGGCGTCACCCTCGCAATATGCACGTTCGAACATCGTCCAGCATGCGGAGCAAAAGTTTGACTTATTTTAATATTGTTGTAGTATCTATTCAGATACGTTTTTTGACATATTCCTTCACGGTAGCTCAATGCCCTTTTTGAGAGTATTGAGCTGCTGTGACGGCACGCCTTATTGCAATGTCGCAATAAGAAAACCCATGCGGTTTTATGAGACATGATTTTGCAAAAAATGTACAAGTTGCAATTAACTTTCTACACAATTACGAAGAAGACGGCATCCTGATGATGCACAACTGGAAAAACTTTGTTTGGTTCCGTGGAATTCAAATGGAATCAGTAAAAGAAATTGGAAACGATACATCTGGTGGCTCAGTATTTAAAATACTCGAACGTAAAATCGTTTTTTATGGCCACAAAGAAATTGTGTTGGCAGAGGTTGTAGTAAGAGGTAATGAATTTACTAATTCTGACCAATCAAAACCAACGTTCTGGAAAGTAACCAAAATAGGCTACCGAAAGGAATACGATGAAAGCAAGCTGTATGATGAATACAGATGGATTGAAATAGAAGTTGAAGGCCCGTTAATGTAAATCCACTTAGTGGTAGAAAAATCTACTACCAAGTGGATTTTTCTATTATTACCACAAAAACTCCACTACGTTCAGAACCAACAAAAACCACTTTAGAAATAAGGTGGTTTTTCTATTATCTTAAATCAAGTTCGAACCTGTGATAAAATTAAAACATGAACAACTATGTTTTGAATTTGATTTTAATTATAATCTCCTTCGGCATCTCGTGTTTTGCTTTCTATCTTGTACATGACCCGGAAGGCCCTAACTTATTGATTGTCACACTACCCGCAATAGTTATTTTTATTATTTTACATAAAACACTGCCCTTGCAGTAACCATTACTTGTTTTTGAATTGTTGACGTATCGTATGAACCATAATCTTCTACAGATGTAGAATTTGGAGCAAGTACTTGTACGACACCCGATGATGCACTTTTGAGTGCTCCTACCGACGAACCACCACTTTTTGCAATCTCGATAGCACGAGCTTTTGCATCTTTGACAGCTTGTCCGACAAGCGAGACACGCAACTGTGGGAGCGATGAGACATAATATTCTGGTTGCATTGGTGAGACAAGTGTATCGACAGAAACCTTGGAAGTAAGTACACCCAGTTCTCGAGAAAGTTTGTCTATCGCGTCTACATCTGCTGTTTGTACAATGATTGCTTCATGTATATTGTATGTCTTTGGTGCGTTTTGATCTTGGTTATAGTTTTCGTCTGTTGAAATAACAGATTCAGTAACCGTCGAAGATGCCAAATTTTGTGATTTAAAATAATTTGCAACGATCGCAGCGTCCTTTGCTACCTGTAAATAATTTACAGTTGTATTGTTTGTAAATGCAGTACGACGTACTTCGATGCGCCATGTCGCCTGGTCTGCTTTTATGTTTTGAGAAGTAGAACCAGTCACAGCAATCGTACTATCGCCATGGTTTGAAATATGAACACCCAACACCCACAACCCAAAGAAAAGAGCGAGCGCCACAGAAACAGATGGAATAATCAAAGACCAATTTATAAGATTTTTTTCATTCATATGGTAAGTATACCACCAAAACAGTTACGCAGTTATATTTTTATCTGGAGTTTTTTGACTTGTTATATACCCCCGAATTTCCTCTGTCATTTCGTTATTGATTTTTATGAGACGATGAACTTCGTCTTGCATTTTGAGAAGTGCTTCAGCATCTTTGTATGTTTGCATTGCTTGTTTGTCAGAAGCGGCCGCAGCAACTTTTTGACCAACCATAATCACAGAAAGCAAAACGAGTTGCAAAAATGTCTGCGCAATCCACGATATGAGTGTTGCAGTTCCACCAGCAATCGCCGCAGGCAAACTCACAAATGCGAGAATTGCAAACAAATACGCACACCACATCGTGCTTACCATTCCTGTAATTGCAAGTGCGATTTTACCGTTTATACCAGTATGCTCATGTCTTGTTAAATGTGGACCGGCTTTAGCGCGCTCTTCGATTCGAGGATTTGGTATGTGTTTATTTTCCATATGAAAAGTATTATATAATACATACTCGTGAAAATCCAAAATAAAGCATTCAAACTTATATCAACTGCCTGTAACTACGATTATAAACATACCTAATTTTGATACATATCCTAGACAAATATTATGAATGACATATCCATAATTCTTCAAACAAAATTGTCATAGTATTTTGGACATCGTCATCTTCTATCAAAAATCCAGTCGAAAGAGATTCATTGAGTGAAATAATGGCAATTTTATTACCATACATAAACATCGCAGTATTTAATGCATGGGTGTGCTCCGAAAGAAAATTAGTTTCTCTACATTCTTTATTATCACGTGTTTTTAAATCAACGGTTGTTTCGTTTCAAGGAGCAAGTAGTTGTAATTTCAAAAATTGCCCTGTGTGTGCTTCAATAAAATTTGTCAGATACTCACGACCCATAATATGAATTAAATCATCCCATGCCACAATCGCACGAAAATTTTTTCTTGTCATGAGTATATCCGAAAAAATTAATTGAATTTCTTTTGTTCCAACATATACTTTTACGGTTGGTTGACCTGCTACTGTTTTTAGTCGTAGTACATTAAGTTCTGGCAATACAGTTTTGAGCATAAGCTCTGTTTCATTGAGTTTACGCAGTAAATTATCAGGTTTTTCTGCAACCCAATATTTACTTAAACGTTTAACATAATAACTGAGCAATCCATCTTTTTGAAGTTTTTCTGCAATAACAATTGCACTTGTTCTGGGTATTTTTAATTTAAATGCGAGTTCAGAAATTTTTGCTTCACCCAAAAGTAACGCAGCAAGATAAAATTTTGCTTCCTTGCTTTTATATCCCAAACTTTCTATAACTTTTTGAATGTTCCTCACGTTAAATCTAGTGTATTAGATATGCAAAGTATACCATAAATTTAAAAAAACACAATAATCCCATGAATACTGTATTCATGGGATTACTAAAAACTAAATTTAACCGTCAATCGATTACATCGTTTTGAAATTTCCTTCTACGGTAACACTCACATTCCCTGCTTGGTCAGTAGACATAATTACGTAGTAATATGTTGTGTTTGATGATAATCCATTAACTGAAACACTTTGAGAAGTTTTGTAATTTACATCTGATTGAACTGACGGACCACTAATGTATGGAGCTGCAAAATTTAATTGTGCATCAATTTCTTGGAGTGGAGATGTTGAATAAAAAACTTTTCCTTGTGCTGATGTATCTGTAGTCCAATTAACAATCGCATTTGAATTTCCAGCTTGAATATTTACATTATTTATTACTGGAGCAGAAATATCGATACCGTACCCAGCAGTAATTACTTCATTTAATTTAAGAAGTGTTGCTGGTCCGACAACTCCTGGTGTAGCAAGGTTGTAATTAAGTTGGAATTGACCAACTGCAACCTGAGTCATTCCTCCAAAATATCCAGTTACAATACCTTGTGAATAAATAGCTGGGTTTGTAGCAAGAAATGATTGCAATTCACGAACCTGACTATTGTTGTCTCCAACATGCATTTGACTTACAAAAAGTGGAAACGTATCTGCCTTTGCGACAAGTGAACTTGTAAAAAACATTGCGAATGCAAAAACAGCCAATGACATACCTGCAAACAAATTTTTATTTTTCATATATATTTTCTTCTATCACAATATAATTGTGATTATTATCTAAACTAAATAATGAGCACATGGGTTTTTATAATCTGTATAACAAAAAAGTATTCGACCTTTTTCCCCGGAGGGTTTAGGGCGCATTAGAAATTTTTAAATTATTTTCCTTTGAGCCCTCTGCAAATAGTATGCGCGCTTAATTTAAATCACACGCATGTTATTGCTAAATAAAAACAAAAATTTTTATTCAAAAATAAATTTTCTCTTGGATATACAAAAATACCCTTATGTATAAAGGTATTTTTGTATATTCTGATTTTTATATAATCAAATATATTACACAAAATATAGTGACATATTAGTTGTCACTCACACCATCTATAATTTCATGGATATCTTGCATGATCATTTGAGCCATTTTTTGAGCACTTTCATTTGATACGTTTTCGGAGTAAATACGAATAATTGGTTCTGTATTTGATGTACGCAAATGCACCCACCCATCATCAAATTCAATTTTTAAACCATCGATCGTATTGATTGGAAATTTTTCATATTTTTTTGATATTTTTTCAAATATTTTTTTTACATCAATATCTTTTGTCAGTGTTATTTTATTTTTGGACATACAATAATTCGGATATGTTTTACGTAACTGCGAAACCAATGAATCAAAACGTGCGAGATGTGTAAGGAAAAGCGCAATACCGACAAGCGCATCACGACCATAATGTAAATCAGGTACGATCACACCACCATTACCCTCTCCACCAATTTGTGTTCCAACTTCTTTCATTTTTTCTACTACGTTAACTTCCCCCACTGCGCTTCCGAAATATTTTCCTCCATGCCTTTCTGTCACATCACGCAGTGCACGAGTCGAAGATAGGTTCGAAACGGTGTTTGTTTTTTCACACGAAAGTATATAATCCGCCACAGCAACGAGCGTATATTCTTCTCCAAAAAACGTACCATCCTCGCATACAAAACTCAATCGATCTACATCAGGATCGACAGCAATACCCAAATCTGCATGCTCCTCTACGACAACTCGTGAAAGTTCAGTCAAATTTTCTGGCAAGGGTTCTGGATTGTGAGCAAAATTTCCAGAAATTTCTTTATTGATCACAATCACATCAAACACACCTAATGCATTCAATAATTTAGGAACGGCGAGCGATCCAGTTGAATTAATTACATCCACAACAATTTTGAATTTTTTGTTTGCGATTATTTTTGTATCAACTAATCTATACGCCACGATTAATTGTATGTGTTTGTCGATGTATGAATCATTATAGGAAACCGAACCTAAATTACTTTCATTCACATATTCAAATTGTTCATTTTTTGCACATTCAAGTACCCACACACCATCTCGTGAACTCAAAAACTCGCCATCTTTATTGAGTAATTTGAGCGCATTCCATTCTTTGGGATTGTGACTTGCAGTAATAATAATTCCGCCACCTGCGTGTTCCATTACCACTGCAATCTCGACTGTCGGAGTCGTACTTAGTCCAATATCAACAACCTCAAACCCAAGCGACACGAGAGTCGATGTCACCAAATTATTAATGGTAGCTCCAGAAATTCTTCCATCCCGACCCACCACAATTTTTTTGTTTTGAGTTTCTTTGTCGACCCACATCGCAAAAGCGGTCGTAAACTTTACAATATCGATTGGTGTCAAACCACCACCTGGCATACCCCCGACCGTTCCTCGAATTCCTGAAATTGATGTTATGAGTGACATATACGAATATTATAATTATTTTTTAATTAATTGCATGTTATTTTGTTTCAAAATTTGCATCTGGGGCTTTGGTAATTGAACGCCAAATTCTATCCCAAAAGATCACAACGAGTAGTCCAATAATCAAAATTATAAGAACAAGAAATTTGGTAATAATTCCACTTACGGTAACCCAATTATCTCCCACAATATATCCAATCGCACAATAGATAAACACTTGGCATATTTCACCAATTACCTCAAAAACAATATATCTTTTGTAAGACAAACCCGAAAGTCCACAAATAATATTGACGGCCAAGTTTGAAAAAACTTCAAACCGACTAATGAATATCAAAAAATTTGGTTTACGCCGTATACGTTCTTCGATATTTTTATATTTTTGAGCATCTAGAATTTTGCGAAAGCCAATGCGATACAAAACTTTTTTGCCATATATACGTGCGAGCCAGTACCCCACATTATCTCCAGCAATATTTCCAAGCGAACCAACAATAACGACAAGTGCAAACGAAAAATACCCCTGACTTGCAAACGCAGCCGATGCCATCAAAAGCGTGCCCGGAGGTATTGGAAACGCAAGTGCTGCGATAAATGTAATGGTAAATATTGCCCAATATTTATACAAAAGTAAGTACGGCAAAATAATTTGTACGAGAAAATTCATATAATTATTTATTTTGCGTAGACACGACGATTGCCTGTTGTATTTTTTTTATTAATAACGTTGAATCAATATTATTTAATTTGGCATATCTGCCAATTTGAATATTTGGATACCGTTGATCAGTAATACCGAGTGCGGTTTTGAGATAGAGAGGAGGAAGTTTAAAAACAACGGTAACATAGTTAAACGTCATCCATGGTTGAATTTCATCAACAGTAATTTGGTCTGCGACACGAACAATTTTGCCGTTTTTGTATTGGATATATGAATCTTCAATATTTGATGTTGTTTTGACCTCAGAAAAGATTGCATGAACTTCGAGAACACAAAAAACAATGAGAACACCCATACACATATTGCGTATTGTGAAATGTTTTTTGAGCCGCTCAGTAGCATGATAAATTGTTTTGTTCATGTCTTTCAATTATAATGGACGATATGGAAAAAAAGAAATTAGAAATCGGTTCGTTTTTTATCTTTTGTGCTGGAATATTGGTATTGACATTTTTTGTCTTTAGGCCATTTTTTAGTATTTTAGTACTTGCAGCTGTCTTAGCACTTCTTTTTCGCCCATTATATATACGAATGCTTAAATGGAACAAAAAAGGCAAAAACCTTTTCGCAGTATTAATTGTTCTTATTTCACTTATTTTTATTATTTTGCCAATCCTATTTTTTGGATTACAAATACTCGGTCAAGCTCAAATATTCTTTACACTAATCCAAAACGGACAAGACGCTCATATTCAAACAATCAAAGATACCATTGAAACCCTCGTTCGTCATGTGTTTCCTTATTTCTCATTAAACGTTTCAAATTACGCATCAATTATACTTGGATTTGTTTCCAATAATTTCACAGCACTTATTTCACAAACTGCATATATATTCTTTGAAATATTCTTTATGCTTTTCACTTTATTTTTCTTTGTCCGAGATGGCGATGAGATATTTTATTCACTTATAGCTCTCAACCCATTCCAAAAAGATCAAAATATCGAAATACTAGAATCAATGCACCGCACAATTACATCTGTCATCGAAGGTACATTGCTTGTTGGAATTATACGATGGGTATTATTTACAATCGGGTTTTATATCTTTGGAGTCCATGACGCAATGATATGGGGAAGTATCGCAGGTCTTATCGGTATTATCCCAGGACTTGGAACTCCATTTGTAATTTTTCCAACAGTTATATATCTTGTACTTACTGGCAATATTTTACTCGCGATTGCTCTCGGATTATTTGGTGTCCTTATTATGCTCTTTATCGACAATGTATTGTCCTCATACTTCTTTGGTAAAGGACTCGATACATCCCCTGTATTTATACTCTTTTCAATACTAGGAGGAGTAATGTTTTTTGGACCACTTGGATTTATTTTTGGACCAATTATACTTTCACTTCTCATCTCGCTTGTAGATATGTATAAAATAATAATTCTAAAACAACCTTCGTAATTTACGCACAAAAAAATCCCCTCGAGGGGATTTTTTTGTGCGTAAATTTTTTATAATGATTATTCCTGAACCAAAATTGTTGCAACGTTTTGAGATTTATCACAACTAACGAGAAGTGTCTTGCTTGCAAGATATACATCAGGAAGAGTTACGATTTTGAAACCGTATGGTTTGATTGTAAATGTTGTACCAACTTTTACTGTTCGAGAAAAAGGAGAACGATTATCAATCATGATACCAGTATTATCTTTGTATGTTACAACATTTGGATGAGCCTGACATACTAAATCAAGTTGAATTCTACGATCTGAATATTTAACAAGCGCATCAGCATATGATATTGAAACAGAACCAGCTCCAGAAGTAACACCAGTTTTGTCTTGGGTAGATTCTTGTTGTGTACTTGTAGCCGTTGTACTTGTAGCGACAGTGTTGGCCACTTCTTGCGAAAGAGTGTCATCTCCTTTTTTATTTTTTACAACAAAAAATAAAATAATAGCAACAACAACGATTACAACACCGACCCACATCCACATTTTTGAATTATTTTTTTCCATAAAATTATTTCGTATAAATTATTATTAATATATGTACCTCACGCAAGTATATCATATTATTTGACAAAATTCAAATTAAATTGTTTTGTATTACAAAAAACACTTAGTATATGGTTTATTTTGTTATTTATGTAGTATAATTAAACTATATTATTAATAAGCATATTGTACTGTGTTTCGGTCGACGTCATACAGTATGATTTCGCAAAGTAAAATGGCAAAAAGAAAAACAAGCGTAAGCCCAAAAAAAATGCCAAAAGGTCCGCATAAAACTGCGAAGCGCCTTACAGCAAAAAGAGCAATGCTTTCTGCAAAAAAATCTAATCCAAAGAAACGAGCAAAATAGATTCATAGCATTAAAAAATCACTTAATTTTTCCGGTAAGTGATTTTTTAATTTTAAGGTAAAATGTATACATGGTGAAAAAAATTTCTCTCCAAAAAATATTGAGTAAAAATGAAATAAAAATTTTTGACAAATACTCCACTCCTTCAAAAATTCAGGATTATATCAACTCAATTCCAATGCGACACGACGACAATGAACCAATTGTCCGCTCCCCTCGCGCCACTATCTCAAAAAACGAAGCAAGCTGTATAGAAGGCGCACTGCTTGCATGCGTAATGCTTGCATATCATGGATATGAAACATATTTACTTGATTTAAAAGTTGATACAAAAAACAATATCGACTCTGATCATGTTGTTGCACTTTTTGTAATAGACGGACATATTGGGTCAATTTCAAAAACAAACCATTCAGTACTTCGATTTCGCGAACCAATTTATCTATCAGCGCGCGAAATTGCGATGTCATATTTTCACGAATATTTTCTAAGCGATGGCAAAAAAAACTTGCGCAGTTTTTCGAATAAATTTCCTATTTTTAAAAAATTTGGTATCGAATGGATAACAAGCGACGCTGATTTGTATGAAATCGCATGTGCACTTGATGATTCACCTCACCAAAACATCCTCACGCCCAAAATGATCAGAAATTTACGCAAAGCCGACGATATAGAAATTAGAGCCACAAATGTGATATAGTAGCCAAACATATGAGATATCATCGATTTATTGGCGCATTCAACCTCGAGCACGACCTAATTAATGTCACCGACCTGCATCTTATTTCGCAATGGCATTCTGTGCTTCGCCTCAAAACTGGAGACAAAGTAATTTTGTCTGACGGCAACGGCACTGAAAGTGAAGCCATAATCGAAGATATGAACAAAAAATCTACAACACTAGCCGTACTTACTCGCAAAAAAATCATTCGCGGAACACAAAAAGAAGTTACATTATACGCATCACTTCTCCGTCGAGAAAATTTCGAAATCGTTGTCCAAAAAGCGACCGAAATTGGTATTTCAAGAATCGTCCCCCTTCTCACGGAACGAACAGTCAAAATTGGTTTCAATAAAGCTCGTCTCGAAAAAATAATCCTCGAGGCATGCGAACAATCCGGCCGTACAACAGTTCCAGAACTATCTGAACCAATATCGTTTGAACAAGCAATCAAATCAATCGATCCAAAACACACGATACTTTTCGACGGAAGTGGTAAAAATTTAAATGAAAAAGATTCTATATCAAATCTAAACACAATAAACCTATTTGTGGGCCCAGAAGGCGGTTTTGGAGACAAGGAAGTTTTGAGTGCCAAAGACTCAGGTTGTACGATTGCATCGCTTGGCGAGCTAACCCTACGCGCAGAGACAGCTGCTATTGTCGTATGCTATCTTGGATGTAAGTAACTGCAATAAAATACAAAATGCCTCGCAAAGCTTTGCTTTGCGAGGCATTTTGTATTTTTAGCCGAACTAGTAATTAACTGTTTGTTGAACCTGATAAATTTGTTGCAATCGGCTGTTGCTCAATCTGATTCATGACCCACATTGTATTTTTAACATAGTCAGGGTTTGCACTACCGTTATAAGTTTCCAAAATATCCGGAAGATTTTTACCCTCATAATATCTCTTTGTCTGATCACTATTACCAGCAACGGCTTTTGCAACCGTATCGATTGCATCATCATATGAATCAAACTTTTCACCGTGACATGAACCCCATCCGAAAACATTGTATTTGTTATCTGGACAAGCATGTACACCAGCTGTTGATTCTATAACTGCCATCGAGGCAATAAGAGTCCAAGGCAAATCATTCTTCTCAGCGGCAGCGGCAAGTTTTTTACCTTGACCTACCATCGGAAGTTTACGTTGTGCAAAGAATGCGTCAATTTTTTGAGCCTTTACATCAAGGTCGGCAGACTGTTGGTTAACAGTGACCATTGAAGAAAGGGGCCTGTTTGTGTCGGGAGATATAACTGCTGCAGTGGGTGACCCAAGTGTTGTCCCGGAAAATGGACTTACAAGGGTAGTTGCTATTACAGGAAAAGCAACGAGAGCCTGCAGGGAATTTTTAAAATACTTGTGCATAATGTAGCGATTACGCTTCGCCAACTTAAAACTGATATTTAGTTTCCCATGCACGGGAAACAAAAAAATCTGTACATAGCAATAAACTTTCGTTTCTTACCATATTCAGATTCCCCTATATAGTATCACAAACGAGAACAAAAGTCAATAGTTATACAACACTTTTTGTTGTTGTCAAAGGCAAAAAACCCTTATTTTATAAGGGTTTTTTGCAATACAAACCTTGACACTTTGGCAATAAATAATGCGTAGTATGTAGCCTGTTGATTCCCCTGTCGCCCATATGTAGCATTTCATTCAAGAAAGAGTACAATGTATACATGAACACAGCTACAAATTCAGAAGTTTTCTTTTTTATTTCGTCCGTTGGCTTCGTTTTTTTATGGATTTTGATCGCAATCCTCCTCGCCTACCTTATCCGCATCATGCATACCTTCTCGCGAATCATGAAAAAGGTAGAAAAGGATATTGATAGAATTGGTGACGCCACTGAAGATGTTTTGTGGGAAATAAAGGAAAGTCGATTATTTCAATTTATATTTGGCAAACAACACAGACACAAAAAAACCAAGGAATAGCTTATAATCAATAAGTTTTTACTATTAAAAGATAATACATAAATATATGGCACAAAAGAAACAAGTCAAAAAGAATGGAATGTCAGCCGGAAAAATAGCGGCAATCGGTGCAGGTGTCGCAGCAGTAAGTGCAGGTGCGTATTATTTCATGGGACCAAAAGGTAAGGCACATCAAAAAAAAGCCGCAACCCTAATCAAAGGCATGGAACAAAAACTAGAACGTAAAGCAAAACCAATGATAAAAAATGCCGATAAAAAATTCATTGAAGCAGTCAAAAAAATAGAAAAAAACGCCAAAAAGGAAATTTCAAAAGCAAAGAAAATAACAAAAAAGATACTAAAGAAATAAACAATAAAAAACACCCATATGGGTGTTTTTTATTGTTTATTTCTACTGAGTGTAACATAAAACATAATTGCGAGTGCAAGAATTATTGTTCCCAATACTGAATATGCAATAGGCACTCCATATGAATCCATAATAATACCAATCAAAAGTGGACCAATCATACTGCCAATGTCGGCAACGCTTCGCATGATTCCATCGACCCGACCGAAATGTTCGGGTTTGGCATACACTGTCATCATTTCGTTTGTACCCAAAGAAAGTAATTCAATAATAAGACTCACAAGGAAAAGAACCACGAGTTGCCATATATATGTTTGAAAAAATACAAGCGAAAAAATAAGCCCGGCAAATAAAAATAAAATTTTAGTAAAAATTTGTGCACCACGACCGTCAAATAACTTACCCAACCGCCAACTAAAGATCGTAGGTAGCACCACAATAATTCCCATAAGAATTACTGAATTATATCCATCCCCATTTATGTATGCTTGAATTGGAAGAAAAAATACAACGATTGCTCCAGTAAATGCAATAAAAAAATTAAAAAGCAGTAAGCTTTTGAGTTTGGTATCCCAGAATTTCAACTCCTTAAAAATAGACGAGACAGAAGCTACTTCCCTTTCTACACTTGTCGAACGCTCGATTTTTTGTTTTCTATACCTGACAAGAATGATAATTGAAATAAGTGATGTCGGCGCAACCAAAAACAAAAGATTCGGAATTGAAATATATTTTATCAAAAACATACCGACACACGCAGCTACCATCCACCAAAAATACGCAACTGTATCAAAATACCCAAAAACTGTTGCGAGTTTCGACGCAGGTGTATGTCTGCGAATACAGGTGTTGCGACCGACGGCATCGAGCGCAAATGAAACACCGTGAATTGCACGAGCAAACACAACAAAAACAACAAGTCCTGTCATTCCTGCCAAAAAATATGATGTTCCACAAAAAACATATAGACAAAGCCCAATAAGTACAAGCGTCGTTGCTCTCATTCTATCTGCAAATACACCCACGAGCGGAAGTGCAATGATAAATGCAATGTCGTAGGCCGAACGCAAAAGTCCTGCATCAGCAAATGAATGACCAAATGAATACAAAAAAACAGGGACAAGTGACTCTGCAAATCCCCATCCAATCCAGCGAATGGATGTAATACGCGTAAGTAATTTTGCCTCGTGCGGAATATCACCACTATCCCAAAGTTTGAGCATGTATTCTTTCATGAGATTGTATTTTACCGCAAAAAAACACGTATGGGAATTTTATAATGTATTTTTTAATTCTAATGCTCGCTCAATAATTCTCTCACCGATCTTTCCCCAATCAAAATAATTTTTATAGTCTTTTGGATCAATTAATTTTATTTCTGTTACGCCTCGTGCAGGATCAGAAACAAATGGCCCATACGGACGCGCGATGCATGCGTACCTGAGTTGATAAATAAAACTGCCATCACGAGTATCGGTTGCTTTTTGATATCCGATCGGGACACATTTCAAAACTTCCATGTTGGATTCTTCTTGGATTTCTCGGATGAGTGTCTTCTCATATGTTTCGCCTGCTTCCACCGTACCGCCGATCAATCCCCAGGCATGTTTGTTGCCACCAAAACCAATTACGATTTTGTCATCACAAAAACACACTCCGTACGCCTGTCGCACATGTGAATACTCGAGGTGATCAAACGAATCCGCATCGGTATATTCAAAAATATATTCAACCCCACCATAACCTTTGTAATTTTCCCGGATTGTTTGCATAAATTATATTAAATCAGATAATATTTTATTAATTTCTCGATTATTTCGAACGATATATACATTCTTTGTATCTTTGTAATTCAAAACTTTATTTCGCATCTCCACACTCTTGTATTTTAATATCCATCTAACCAAAAACCAATCAATTTTTTCTTTTGCACCTTCTGGTTTATCAAATGGTTTTTCCTTACTGAAAGACCTGAGAAAAGCTCTCAGTAAACATCTCCATTTTGGAAAATCGAGAAAGATGATTGTATCAGCTCTCTCAAAACGAAAATCAATCGTACCCCGATAATTTCCATCTATAATCCAGGAATCTTTTTCTGCAAAACTTTTTGCAACAATATTAAATTCATCTTTTGTTGTATAACGTTCCGTCCAGTCAGCATTCCAAAAATATTTGTCGAGATGAAAAACTGGTAAATTTAATTTTTTACCAAGATTGTTTGCGAGTGTCGATTTACCCGAACCTGATATTCCAACAATTGAAATTCTTTGCATGAATTATTTTAAATATTCTTTAATAATCTCATCAACCATAATTTTTTCACTCATATACCATGGAGATTTTTGATATTTATCTAATTCAAGCCATACGCGACCGTGGACTTCAGCATTACCTTCAAAGGGAATTTCTTCGGAAAATTCTGCAATATAATATATCATATAACTTACTGGGTATGGATATTTATACCCTTCAGGTTTTGGAGTATGTATTGTTATTTTTTTATAGGCAACGAGCTTGAGAGACTGAACACGAACACCAGTTTCCTCAAATATTTCTCGAATAACAGCCTGCTCGGGTGTTTCTCCTTCATCAATATGCCCACCGGGGATATCTAAAGTTCTTGCTGGTCGTTCTCCTTCTCGTAAATCAGTCTGGAGAAGCGCTCTGTCTTTGAATACGAGCGCATATGACGATGGACACAATTCAAGCGGAGGCAATTCATCTGAAAGATAGGTTTCAACATCGGCTTTGAATTCCTTTGGGAGCCAGAAAATTTCATTTTGATTACAAAGAAATTTTTTCATATATTAATTCTCGAGTGAATATACATCATACGCAACTTCCTCGTATGGATGCACTGCTTTTATTTTTTCAATCACATCATTTAAAATTTTTCTTGGAACAATAACTTCAATTCGTTCTTCTTCGACTGATTCAAAATTTCCAGCTTGTCCGATTGATGGATTCGAATTTTTGTTTCCACGAAAACGCCCTATTCCTCGAGTAGAGAATGAGCAGAATTCATAATTGCCAATTTTTCCAGCGCCCGTTTTCCCCAAGACTTCACGTACAATGTCGGCATGGGAAAGTGGAACAAATATAACTAGTTTTACATTATTTGATTCCATAAAAAAAAGTTTTTATTTCCCGTGACAATTCTTGACATGTTGTACTAATGGGAAAGCTAAAATAGTCTGTTTTTCGGTGGTCATGTTCCCTATTCTAGCACACAAAAAATATTCGGGTGTCGGCGTGCAGTTAAGAAAACTCTATAAGAAAAGACCATACAGAAGTATGGTCTTAATTGTGTCGCCCGATGCAGATCAGTTAAATAGCGAGACTCGGATGTAGTAGGTATCAGTGCCATGGTCCTGGTCTATGGTTCTCCCAGAGTAAACACCGATCACCTTCCCTTGTGCATTGAATGCCGGAGAGCCAGAAAGACCTGCCAATTCAACATTCTCACCAAGCTTGATAACGAGCTCATGCTGCTGCATGTATTGCGCGTTAGTACCAAAACTTACATTTTTCCCGTACTCAGTCTTGTCTATTATTTTTCCTTTGCCGCCGATGGTTACGGTTTGCAGCTCTCCCTCTTTGGTAAAGAGGTATCCCTTAATGAATATCGAGTCTCCTGTGCGGATGGTCGTATCCATTTCGTACGAGCTGGTCAGTTGAAATCCTGTACCAAGATCATGGTTCGGTATGGCGTTATAATCTATCAACGCAATATCCGCCCCGATGGTTCTGGTATATTTTTCCAATCCAACCGCGCCGTGCCTTGCAGTACATAAATATGTTTTTCCCTGCAAAGTAAGCGCAAATGCATTCCCAATTCCCATGTCCGACAATATTCCGCCGGTTTTCGCTTTCAGGTTATCACTAACTTTTTGTGCGCTTGCGGCGTCTGCCACAAGAAGGGTCTTACCCTGGCAGGTGGAAAATATAAAATCGGCATTCGATGCAGCGGGTTTTGAAAAATCGACAGTCGCTGCATATGGGTCTTTTGCATTCTGACAAGCAGAAAGAGTAACAATCAAAATAGCGGTGCAAAAAAGAATTGATTTCATGAGTTATATATTTAATTGTGAGTGAACATTTATCGCTGGTATATTATCATATAATGTATAGAATGTCAATAGACCCGTATAGGTTCAATAGCTTGGCACCACCCGCTGGATTACCATATCAAGCATGCCATACACATCAAACAAAAACATGCCACGAATCAGACGAGACGCAGCGCGTCTCGTCCATAAAGGTTGGAGTGCAAGAAAGGTCGGAAGATATCTGGGTTTCCATCATACAGCGATTACCGAATGGGTACGAAAATCAAGAATCATTGGAGACCACCCAATACTAACAAAAAGTTCAAAACCAAAATCACATCCGAATGCCCTACCAGAAAATATCGTCAGAAAAATCGTAAAGAAAAGATTGGAACACAATCGATATGCAGAAGCAGTTCACAAAGAGTTAGAAAATGATGGAGTAACAGTTTCTCTTTCGTCTGTAAAAAGAACACTCGATCGAAAATATTTAACGAAGAAACGAAGTCCTTGGAAACGATATCATCCGCATGTAGACCGCCCATACGCCTTGAAATCAGGCGATTTACTAGAGATTGATACAATCCATCGGATGATATCGGAGAAGAAACGTCTGTATGTTTTTGTCATCATTGATACATATTCACGTTGGGTATATGCAAAAGCATATGCAAAAATGAATTCACAAACCACAATACGGTTTGTGAATGAAGCGCAACGACATTCTTCATTCAAATTCAAAATGCTACAATCGGATCACGGACCGGAGTTTGGGAAATGGTTTGTAACTCAAATACAGAAAAATCATCGGTATACCCGAATCGGAAAACCGAATGACAATGCACATGTTGAAAGATTCAATCGAACAGTACAAGAAGAATGTTTAGACAAAATTTCAAATGATGTTTCGGAAATTAATTGTGCACTTAAAAAGTATTTAAAATATTACAACAACAAACGAGTTCATGGAGGGATTAATTACTTAACTCCAATGCAGGTGGTGTGAAGCTATTGGTTACAATACGTAGACCGTGGTAATGTGTACACACATATGGCGTTTTTTAGATATGCTATTCTTGTATCCATGAACAAGAAAATATTTTTCTATATTTCCACAGTCCTCTTTTTCTTCGGCGGATTTATTCACCTGCTCCGTATCATGACCGGATTTGAAATCAGCCTCGGCGGCATGACCTATCCGCTCTGGATGACATGGATCGAAATGCTCGTTCTTTTCTACCTCTCATTTATCGCGTTTCGCTTTACCAAAATAGAAAAGTAAAAAAGCCAACCGAAATGGTTGGCTTTGGGATTTTCTTGACTGAGAACAACTTACCTTCGCTTAGCAATTCCAGAGACAATCTGACTAATTGTGCTTTCATTGCACTTTATCAAATCAATCACGTCGTTCATCGTGAAATTCTTAGCCTTGGAGCAACCGGAGATTATCGTCTCGATCGCCGAGGCATCAAACTCGCGCCCATACATCTCTTTGTCTTTTCCGTACAGATCATAGTTTCCTTTCTGAATGTGCGCGAGTGCCGGTTCAGTAAGAATCTTATTCTTCTGTAGAAAATCAAAAGTGATGAGCGTCTTCTTGTTGTAATGTTGGAACCGATGCCGAACTTCGTGCGCGGCGAGGCAGGTGGCCATGAAGTCCATCTTCATTATAATTTCCATTTTCTTGCTTCTTTCAAAGATGACATAGTCATCAGATAATCCAAGCAATCTGAATAGCAATCTTTTTGACATGAATCCACCAGTGCCGAAATTCGCGTAACGCACGTCAGTATTTATTGACACTCGTGCGGGCTTTTCGAAAATCGCCGTGTCCAGATATGTTATGGTTTCCTTTACGCGAGTGGCAAAGTCCATAGTCGAATTACTCTTATATATAATTTCCATTATTTGAGATTTTATTGATGACCACAAAAGGTGGTGACCTTCTCTGGTCATCAATAAAAATTTTGTGAAAGTACAATTTCATTCAGAGACCACGAGTTTCCTCATGGGCTCTAAAATGTGGACGATTTTACATATAGGCTCGTCCGTTATCCTTTGGGAATTTCAATTTCTTTACTGCGCTTCCGTCACATGTTTCCCAACATTGTGCGAAAAATTGCGTGCCATTATGCGAGATATGTTTCCTCGCACGGTTTCGCCGTACCAGTGTGCATACTCTTCAAGGAACGCTTCTCTTTCGTTTTCCGGAAGGGCCTCGTAGGCCTTACGCATAGCGGGTGACAAGTCCGATGGTGTCATGGTATGAACGCTTTGTTTAAGAAGTGAAGCATTTGGATGTCATACTCGCGTACGAGCCGATCTTTGTACGCCGGGTCTCCGGTCATCTGCAATAGGAACCATAGCATTTTCGCGTCCTTGCGCTTTCCGACCAGCGATTTCGCAATCGCGACCGACTCGTCGAATCTGTTCAGGGCGCAGAGTGCGCTCACCAGATTTTCTTTGACGAGAAGCATGTGCGGGCAGATCGCCTCGGCTTGCTTGAGAGCTTGCAAGTATAGGTTTGGATTTTGCTTTTGTCTGAACAAGAGCATGCCACTGCTTACGAGATAGTAGCAGTACAATCCTTCCCATTGGCTATGTTTCAATATTGACGGATGCTTGAGCGTTTCCGGCCTGTCAGTCAGAAGACTGAAGATTGGATCAAACTGCGAATCGTTCCAGACGATCGCCACGTGCGGATTCTCATACTGGAGAATCTCAGCGACGTAGGTATCGTCATGCCATTTTTCCGGTGTCACTTTTTTCATTAGCATGGAGCGAAGCAAGTCTTCGAGCACCTCGCCGTTGTAAAAAGTTTCGTTCGGAAAATACTTCTCAACCAACACTGCGGCTTTGAGTGCCCGGCCGAAACAGCCGCGCACGTCGAAGTCGATATTCATTCGTGCCACTTCCTCTTCGGAAAAAGCAGGACCGTTCGGTATCTCCCAGGGAAGGGAGTGCAGAAATGTGATGGGGTCGTCACCGGCCGGATCGCAGTTCAGTTTGCCGAATAGTTCCCGAGCTTTGGCTTGGAACTCCTTGAAATTGAGCATATAGATTTTTTATGTAAAGAACAGCTGTTTCGTCCTCATGGACTCATCAGGCAAAGCAATTACCTTGCGACAGTGCCTTGGTTTTTCCAAGGGCTTAATTTGTGGGCACTTTTACGAATAGGCGCACCCGTTTTCCTTTTGGCATCAGTCCCCGCGATCCTCCCTGATCATGATGTCCGTACGCATGCGGTACGTATGAGCTTCGACGGACCCGTCAGAATACAGAGCCACCCGCATACTGTCACCTTTCTCGGCGTCGTGATCGAATACGTTGTAGGAGGTGGCAACAATGCCGAATCCTCCTTTCAGTGAAGTATCGACTTCGAGCTTTAACTGGCAGAATACATCGTTGCCGATCACTCGAACGAGCTTGCCAGGCAGGACTTTAACAACTTGGGGGCGCTTAGAACAACTGGCCGCGATGCAGCAAACGAAAATACCGAAAACCATTATTTTCTTCATAAAAGTGCTATTTAAAAGTTGAAAGAGTGATTTTTTTATAGGATAACATATATTTATAGAAAGTCAACAATTGGCCAAGCCGAGGCTGAATTAGCCTTGACTTTTATATATAAACATGCTATGATATAATCAAGATTTAAGAAATCCTTAATAACCTTTGATTTTAAGCTTTATTGGTTTATTTGAGCCCCTCCCGACAGAGAGGTTGAAATAAACCAATAATTTCAAACTTAAAATCAACAAATATGAAAAAGATAGCAATCTTAGTAGTAGACGACACGCGCGCAAACCTTGATGCGGCAGAAAAACAATTCAACGGCAAAAATGTCATCCTGACTTGCTGCCCCATGTACTCCATGGCGGTGGGCTTGTTAAAAACCAGGAAGTTCGACATCCTGCTGACGGATCTGATGATGCCGGGAGAGAAGGAAGGCGTCGGCCCTACAGCCGAAATCGGTAAGGACACTCCGTACGGTCTGATACTTTCAATATT
Source organism: bacterium (assembly GCA_037130335.1). Lineage (GTDB taxonomy): Bacteria > Patescibacteriota > Minisyncoccia > Phycocordibacterales > UBA9973 > CAITQP01. Next base: position 154,718 of record JBAXTD010000001.1, on the reverse strand, counting down.
GGCAAAAAACACGGGCGTTCCCCATGTAGCCATATTGACTGACATCAGTCATCACGCGAGCCCCATAGCTTGGGCGATGGACAGCCTCCTTGGCAAAAACTCATTCGTAAGCGGCTTCAACCAGGGAAACAAAAACTGGCTGGCAGCAGCGGAAGGGTTTATGTCCATCGAGAACGCCGAACTTGGCGAGCAGCCGAAAGCTTCTACTAAGAAATCTTTCATGTTAATTGGAGTCAATGACGACTACAAAAAAAGACTGGAAGAGAGCTTAAAGGCAGACTTCAATGTAATTTTTGTCCCTAATGAGAGTACTGAAAACGCCCCCCTTACATTTGCTGAAAAAAATCCTGATATCACCTTGCTTATAGGCGAGATTAACGGGCAAGTAAAAAGCAAAGATGTAAAAGATGTTTTTGAGAAATTGTTAGTGGCGAAAAAACCCGAACAGCGAGTGATCGCTGCGGGGTGGATGGCAAATGATAATCCTCATTATCTACAACTGCCATTTACAACGGAGAACCTGCTTGAAAAAGTAAGAGCATAAGGTGCACCTAGACGAAGATACTTAAGACCATGATTTCAATCATGGTCTTTTTTAATGCCGTCTAGGGAGGGTTTTGTTGAGTTAATTATTGAATAACAATAGTTCTAACTTGGTATTAAGCTGTTTGAGAAATTGTTGATTCACTCGCATTTTTTCTTTTTGCTCCAACACAAAGAAAAGCTGGGTAACTTGAGCCTTCTACCATTTCAGCATTACTTGGATCAAATTTTTCTTCGTAAAAAGTTAAGTCGAAATTTTTTAAAAATTCTGGATTAAGATATTCAGCGAGGGTGTGCGATGGCTCGTGAACAGTAATTGCACCGTCAAACAAAACAGAATCTACTACCTCTTGTTCAAAATAATCCTTGTTCGCCTTCTTTTTCTCCATAAATTGTCTGACTGGATGAGTTACTACATACACAAGTTTTCCGCCAGGTTTTAAAATTCGCCCAACTTCCTCTAGTATTTTAGGAACATCCTTGCTTGTTTGCATTGCATATTTACTTATAACAACATCGAAAGAAGCATCGGCATAAGGAATATTTTCAAAAAAACCATTCTCAAAATTACCCTGGCTGTTCTTTGCCTTTGCAAGTTTTATCATTTCTTCAGAAGCGTCAAGACCGTAAACAATCGCTCCTTTTTCTTGCAGTTTCAATAAATCGTAACCATCTCCACACCCTAAATCAATAACTTTTTTGTCTTTAAACACTATTCCTAATAGTGCTTTTTGAAAAGAAGCTTGCGTAATTTCATCTAAATTTTTATGTTTATCAGCGAAATTTTCAGCAAACTCATTATACTGTTTTCCTATTTTTATTGTCTCATTATCAGCACTGCCTGATGGCTCATCTGGCATGCGTTGTAATTTTGGTAATTCGAAATTCATATATTTGCAATTATACTAAAACTCTACTTGAACTACAAATTCCCTGAAAAGCTCAACCTTCTGTGCATCAGCCGGATTGAATAGGAACGGACGAACATCGTCAGCAAGCATCTTAAAATCTAGGTCTTGGATAGAGTCGAGTAGCTTTTGTCGAACCGCTTCCCCATCGCCCGCACCGATCTTCTGCATCAAATACGGGTACTCAGGTTTAGTGAAAGAAAAGAGAAAGACGATGTCGTAGAAATCACGACCCTTTGCTCGCTTGCGATTGATGGCAGCCCAGATTTTTTGTGAAAGCAAGAGCGACACGGGCGTGACAAAGATCTCCGAAAACACGTCAAACTTGTTGAGGATTTTTTTGTCAGGCGTATATGGATACTGGTGTGGGACCGTGTCGATCTGGATCAATATCTTTTCCTCTTGCAAGGGAGATAGTTCATTCACAAAAAGCACTTCAGGAAGTCTGACGTTGCAACGATATGCTCCCTTCATCACAGTATTGATTTCCGTCTTCAATCCAAGAGCATCGAGCCCTGCTTTTACCTCTTCGGCGATAGCATTGAACTCACTCTCTTCCAGCCCGAAGTTATCAAAATCAAGATCCTCCGAGAAGCGACTGTTGTTGTGGACGATTCGGAGCGCCGTACCCCCGAGAAAGGAAAGCTTAGCCGCGTGAGACGATTTGAAGATGATCTCCAAAATCTTGTATTGCAAATACTCACGCAAAATGTTGCGCTTGAAGGGGCGTAGGTTTTCTGGATACTGAACTTCGATTTCTTGAAGGCTAAGCATGGTTGTTATTCTTTATATAATTGATAAGCGCACCAGCCCGCTCTGTTAAATTTTTATTCTTGAATACTCTGAGGTATCGCTCGAACTTCAACATATCAGCCTTTTTTAGAAACTCCTCGCCATTGAAACGTATCCCCTCAAAATCATCGTCAGCGGATAAATGTTTGTTGAAATAGAGATAATCTAACACCGCCTTTTCAATCTCGGCGATCTTATATTTCTGCTTCTTTGTTCCTTCCAGCTTGTAGCCAAAAAGAAGCGACGGCTTGATACTGCGATATAGAAAAGTTGCTATCGGTGTCTTAAAATCGGCGGTCTTTTTACTCCCAACTGAAGTCACGCCATAGACCGACTCAGGAATCAATCCGTAGCGCGACATCGCCATCTCAAGTGATACGTACGAGGGATTATAAAGACGATTGGCAATGAGAAAAAGCGTCTCTTCGGAGATTAAGAGATCGGAGAAAATATAGTATCCGCGACGGAGCTTCTTGATATAACCCTTTTCTTGCCATTCATTCAAGCGACGACGATGAAAATCAGATTCGATCTTTCGAATGTCTGAAAGCGAAAAAACACTGAAATCCTTGAGTTTTTGACGTAATTCTTGATATTGCATATATTTCCAAAAGATGCTATTTATAGCACTCTTTGGAAACAGTTTAGCATATCTTAAAATAACAGCAAGTTTTGAGAACAACAAAAAACACTTAGTTTTCATAGAAAAAGATGCTAGGATTCAATTGTGCAAGAAAATTACTATTACTCTCAACTATGAAAATCAGTGTTCGAGTCAAAGAAAAAATCGCTCGCTTAATAGCGGGACAATTTACGACAAACGAGATCGTGAATGTCTTTACGGATGCTCATATCTCTACCGACGTAGCACTCTACGCCAAATGGCGAATAACACTTGATGCGTTCGGTAAAATACCGACAGAGGATGGACTTTTTAGCGTTCTTGAAGAGTTTTGTCATCCACTAAATTTCACCGATTTGCAATTACGAAAAAATTTTATTGACGGGCTAAACCAGGTACTTTCTTACGAAAACCTACGGATACAATCAGACGAACGCATTGCAAAAATCGTGCCGATCACCGACGACACCGAGGAAATCAATTCGGAAGAAACAACAAAAGATGAAGTCAAAGAATTGCCCGATATAAATAGTGGCACTTTCAGCGAGAAGGTTCTTGAATTGGTCGCGGAGGAAATCAACAATTACCTCACCAATTTTGCTATAAGAAAAATTATATCACCGATCATAGAGGAGGAACCTGCGCTCTATAATCAAAAAGTAATCCACGCCTACTTAGTGGATGACTTGTTTGAAGAAAATTCTTTTTACAACTTTGACGATGTTCTACAAACTATCCGTAAAAAAGCCATCAACGCAAACTGGACCATCAAAGAAATAATCACAACACTCCTCCATCCGCTCAATCACAACGCCAACGAGAAGAGGACGGATGAGCTTGCTGTAAAACTAGAAAAGTATTTGAAATATGATAATTTTCTTGTCGAGCGTCTCGGGAACGAGTACATCATAACAAGTTTTGAAGAACAGCCAATTTTACCAGACGACGTCTTACTCGAATGGGAGGAAAAAGATATTTTGCAGGACAAAGCGACAGCGCTCGCAAAAAAAGATGTAATCGAGGAATTGAGAAAACACCACCAGGCATATATGGATATTCTTGAGATTTTTTGCGAGAACATCACCCACCCCACAAAGGAGCTGAACAGCGCCTACCTTTTGCTCAAAAATAAAATCGAAACCATCACGCGCGGTTTGTCCTTGAAACACTATCGTATCAATCCTTGCAAGCAATTTAAGGGCGATCTGTATTCTGCCGAAATGGAATGGAACGGCGACCCTAAAAATCCGACGGAGACGCTTGGTCCTGTTCTGTCTTGGGATACAATCAGGCCATCGCTGTATAGCACGCATAGCGAGATTACAAAATTATGTATTCTTGGCGAGGAAAAATCTGAAATGACAGACGAAGAAAAACAGCTCGAAGAGATAACAAAGCTCATTTCAGAGCAAAGGACTAAAAAAGTCACTCCCGAAAAAGATGGCGTAATGAAAATTGAGGTACTAAATAAGTACGAAAAAAATCCGCAAAATCTTTTTTATATCACAAAAAATGGCGACGATTTTAAGTATAAGGGCGGCGTGCTTGGCCTTTCAAAAGATGCTGATTACTACAAGACATTCAGCGCTTTATATGCGACCCGACCCGAGGGCGGAGAGATAAAATATGAGGAACTATTCGCCGAAGTAAAGAGCCGGATTCCGAAATTAAAATCGAAAAATGACGAGGAAATGCGGAAGTTCATACAAACGAATCTCACCGATAAGAGCAACGGATTTCTACGATACGCCGAAATAGCAAAAACGGAAGATAATGGAAAACCACTCATCAAGATAGTACGAGCCGTCGGAGTGAGCTTCAATAACAAGATGGGCTAAATCCTGTGACTTCTTGAAAAATCGCTCTCTCTAGAAAAAATCCACCTTTGAAATAAAGGTGGATTTTGCGTTTCCAAGAAATCACAAGAAATACGCAGAACATTCCAAAAAATCAAAACTGTAATTGAGAGCAGGAACACTCTCATATTACAAAACCTAGCTAAAATTACGATGAGTAACAAAGCAAAGAAAGCATCTCGCGGGTCCATCCCGCTCGATGACCCCGATTTCGTGTGGACAACGTACGACCTCGGTGTATCAGCCGCACTCCTATGTGCGGATTTTGAGCTTGTAGCGGTTGAAAAAAGCAATCCGCGCAAAGCTCTGTTTATGTTCAAAAAGGAAAGTGGCATCGAGGAAGTAACTGACAAGTATTTCTCGAACCGCTTGGAGGTCAAAGCCCGGTCGTATTTTGACCACATGAAGGCGCTAAAGAACAAACTCTACTCGGAATAGAGCGGAATCCGATGACACGGATAAACCGTCAAAAAATATATGACCATATCAGTTACACGATCAAAGAACTATCGAACGATGTGGACGCCACTGAAAAAACCATTTCACGCTGGATCGAGAGCGGCCTGCCAATCGTCCAAGGAAGCAAGAAACCGATCCTCCTGCTGGGCTCCGACATCAAAGAATTTTTGCGAAAAAAAGATTCCAAGAAAAAAGTGAAGTTGAAGCGGTGTGAGTTTTACTGCTTCAAATGCAGAGCCGCACGACTAGCAAAACGGGGCACGATTAGAAAATTGGCGAACCGAAAAACAGGCGAATGCCGTGTCTGCAACAGGAAGATGAGCCGGACAATCAGACCCTCCTGAAAGGACTATGGTATACCCTCTCTTCTAACGTAAATGTCTGTTATGAACCGTGGGCGCACATACCGAAATCACGACAAAAATAGTCAGCAAAAATGAATCAAACAGTCGAGCATTATTACAAACAAAATCTCAGAAATTAACACCATGGAAACTCCATCAACCGAAGAAAAAATAAGCCTCAACATCAGTCTTAAAAATATCCCATACGTTCTCTCCGCGCTTGAGTCGGAAATCGAACATCTCAAAAAAATCCAAAAAGTTTGCGTCAAGAAAAAGCAGTTTCAGGCGGCGAATGACCTACTGCCCAACATCATGCTCTTGGAAAGAATGGCAAAAACCCTGAAACCGCTCAAACCGACCCCGTTACCACTGAAATAACAGGCTATGACAGACATACCATACGAAAATGAAAAGGCGAAGCGGGACTTTTTAGAGCAACTCCTGGGTGCCCGAGGGTTCACCAAGGGCTCTATCCTCGTCTTTGCTGGAGCGATTGCCAAGTGGCAACTTTTTACAGGGAACGAGGACTTCGCCAATTTCAACAAAATGAAGGCGACGGCGTTCGTCGAGTGGCTTGAGACAAAATCGTCAAAAACTCCGACGGGAAAAATCGCTATTGTCACCCGATACAACTATCTCCGCCGTGTAAAGAAGTTTTTCGAATGGCTCTCCGACCAGCCAGGGTACAAAAGCAAGATGGCAAAAGGCGATATTGAATACTTACGTCTTTCCAAAAAGGATACTCGCATCGCCCGACAGAGCACAACCAAAAAGATTCCCACATTCGAGGAAATCCGGAAGCTCATAGAGGGCATTGAAATCAAAAATGAGATAGACATGCGCGATCGAGCGCTCATCTGTTTTGCCTTTACGGTAGGTGCCCGCATTTCGGCAATCATTACGCTCAAGATGAAGAGTTTTGATAAACAGGAAAAAGTTATCGACCAGAACCCCGCGGACGGCGTCAAAACCAAAAGCTCGAAACGTATCCTGTGTACGTTTTTCCCTCTCGGCTGGGACGACCCGGAGCGGTACTTCGTGGAGTGGTACGAATATCTGGAGTCGAAGAGCTTCGGACCGGACGATCCGATTTTCCCTACAACACAGAATGATCTTGAAACTGGCGAGAGCGCTTACAGCAGAGGAACGATCGGTACAGATTTTTGGAGCAGTTCCGGATCGGCGCGGAAGATTCTCCAGAAACGATACCTCTCAGCCGGTATGCCTTACTATCATCCACACTCGTTCAGGAATTTGGCGGTGGCAATCGTGAGCAAGAAGCGACTGACCGAGGAGGAAAAGAAGGCAGTCAGCCTCAACTTGGGACACGAAGATGTCGCCACGACATTCGGTTCGTATGGGTACGGCAACATGACCGCGAACGAGGCCATCAGAATCGTCAAAAGCCTGAAGAATTCACAAGGAGAACACAAGGACGGTTCCCTGACCGAAGAAGAACTTCGGGTTTTTCGAGACATTCTTGCAAGAAATAAATAGGACAAGTAACACTTACATGACCTCAATCGTACCAGCCAAAAAGAATACGACCAATGATGAGAGCGGACCATCTGTGGATGTATTTTTTGCTGGCACGGACGTTGACTCTCTTGCTGAAAAATTGTCTCTATTGATGCCTAGTCTTATCAACAAAATCGTCCAAAGAGAGCTCCAAAAAGAGGCTTAATGTGGTATAATGTTTATGCTGCCTGATATACGAAAGTGTAGGAATAAAGTAGATATAGCGACCTTAAAAGGGCGGTCCTGCCACTATGTCTACTCCTACGGAGCAAGTATATTGGGCAGCCAGGACCGTCCTTTTAGTATGTCCGGACTAAAAAAATTACGATTTTTAGAAATTAAAAATGGATAGAAATGCAGGTGCAGTGAATACGAGCTTGAGAGTCGCTCCGTATGGAAGAGTGAGTACTCAAGAGCAAGCTCAGAAAAAAACTTCAATCCCCCAGCAAATTAGAGATTGCCACAAGGTGATACTTGAAAAGGGATGGATATTTTTTCAGGAATACACAGACGAAGGAGTGAGCGGTCATTTGACGGAGGAGCGACATGGATTGCAGTCCATGATGCGGGATGCGCGAGAACATAAATTTGACCTCATCATAGTAAAGGATTATGACAGATTTGCCAGAAACAAAGATGCGGCCGCCATCATCCGGCAAGAACTAAAAGGGCTCGGGATTCAAACCTACTCGATCAACACCCCTGTCGAGCCAAAGTCGGTCAGCGAGTACGACCCAGACGACAATGATTCGGCGACGATCATGGAGACAATCTCAGACATGAAAGCCGATCTCGAACGAACGGCCATCAATCGTCGAATGAAGGGCGGAAAAATGATAAAGGCGAAAGAAGGGAAAATACCAAACCGCGTGCCCTACGGATACAAAGTCGTAAGAACACTGGAGGGTAATAAAATAAAAAGGACGGTCATCGTTGACGAGGATGAAGCGCAGAAAATCCGCTTTATCTTCAATGAATATGCTCGGGGCAATGGCGACAGAAAAATAGCGATCGAAATGAATAAAAAGGGATGGAGCGCTCCCAATGGAATAAATTGGAGTATCCAAACCATCAGATATATTTTGGCCAATCCGACATACACAGGCAAAGTGTGGTGGGGCTGGAGACATGCCGACTACAAGAAAAATAAGGAATGGCAGAGACGTGGCAAGGTTGGGTATGTGGGAAATGGCGAACACTCCCCCATCGTAGACGAAACTATTTTTAACCTCGTCAAAGAAATTAGAGCTGGGAGGACCAAGCACGCAAAAGGCGGAGCTGGGAGGTCCCTAGGGGTTCTCACCGGAATTGCAAAATGCATCCGCTGCAAGAGCGGCGTTGGCTATCAAAAACGTCGCCACAAGAGATCTGACAAAAATCCAAAATGGAAAGATACAACGACTTTTGAATATATCTGCACGGGATACAAATACAAAGGCATTTGCTCTCAAAGAGTGATGAGTGCCGACAAGTTGGAAGGCGCAGTTTTGGATCATATAAAAAATCTGTATTCGCACCCCAAGGTCCAAGAAAATATAACTTATACGGCTGGCAACCAGGAAGAAAATGACAGAGAAAAAACGATTGCTCGATTAAACCGAGATATTGAATCAGGTCCAGCCAGAGAGCAACGACATCAAGAAGCTTATGAAAAAGGAGTCGAAACCTTGGAGCAACTGGATGCGCATATTTCAAGGATTAGGCAGGAAATCCAAAAAAGCCGTGTGGAGGTGGAACGCTTATCTCTACTCTCAACCACTACCGCACAGAAAGTGGCTGTAACACGCAAATTAGTGGCCTCTTTGAAGGATTTTGATGCCTGCTGGGACAAGATGGAACTGGATGAGAAAAAGATGATTTTACGCAGTATTATCAAGGAGATTCGAGCCGGAGACAACAAGGTAGAAATCGACTTTATTTTCTAGTTCCCATTCATATGACACTTCTTGTATTTTTTGCCGCTACCGCATGGACATGGGTCGTTTCTACCTACTTTTGATTCTGATTTTGATTGAGAATTATTTTGTGCGAGTGGAGAATTCTTTTCCACTTTGCCGGTTAGTTCCTCTGGTTCCATGTGAGTTGCAGTGAATGTTTGTGGTGTGGGAATTTCGATTGGTGTGTTTTGCATCACGGGTTGCTCAGACATTTTTTCAACCAAATCAATTACTTGTTCACGGAAACTTGCTTCCAAATCTTTGAATAATCGCAAACCTTCACGTTGATACTCGACAAGCGGTTCGCGTCCACCATATGCACGCAAATTTACCGATGAACGCAAATATTCCATTGTCTCGAGATGTTCAATCCACAGTGTATCAGTGACAAACAACACAATTCGACGAAATGTTTCAAAGAACGCATCATCACCAAATGCCGCTCGTTTTTGAGAAACGAGAGTGGCGACGTGTGAATCTACGCCAATGAATTGATCGAGATATGTCTGCATGTCCTCCTTTTTGGAAAGAAGCATTGTACGACGACGAGAATAAATAATTCCACGCTGATGTGAAAGCACGTTGTCGTATTCGAGTGTGTATTTACGAGCATCGAAATGAAATCCTTCGATTTTTTTCTGAGCAGTTTCAAGTGCACTTGTAATCATGCTGTTTTCGATTGGTTGGTCTTCTGGAATTCCAAAACGTCCCATCATGTTTTTGATACGGTCAGATCCAAACACACGCATGAGATCGTCTTCGAGCGAAACAAAAAATTGTGTCTCGCCTGGATCACCCTGACGTCCTGCGCGTCCGCGAAGCTGATTGTCGATACGACGTGCCTCGTGACGTTCTGTTCCCAGCACATACAATCCACCAAGCGCACGGATTTCTTCTTTTGATTCATCGGTTGCTGGCACACCACCTAAAATAATATCAATTCCACGTCCAGCCATGTTTGTCGCCACAGTTACTGCTCCACGCTTACCTGCTTGAGCAATCAACTCACCTTCCTTTTCGTGGTTCTTGGCATTAAGGAGCGTATGTGGCACACCTGCATCACGCAAATACGCAGAGAGTAATTCATTGCGTTCAATTGAAATCGTACCGATAAGTACTGGCTGACCTTTTTCGTGACGAGCTTTGACTTCGCGCGCAATCGCCTGCCATTTACCCTTTTCTGTTTGAAAAATTAAATCATTGTGATCAACACGTTTGATTTCGCGATGAGTTGGAATTACTGCAACAGTTAAGCCATATACTTTACGGAATTCTTCATCACTTGTTTGTGCAGTTCCTGTCATTCCACAAAGCTTCTCGTAGAATTTAAAATAATTTTGAAATGTAATCGATGCACTCGTGCGAGTTTCTTTTTGAATCTTTACACTTTCTTTGGCTTCGATTGCTTGATGCAAGCCTTCATTCCAACGACGACCCGGCTGCATACGTCCAGTAAATGGGTCGACGATGATTACCTCACCATCTTTGACAACATAATCTCGATCGCGAATAAACAATGCCTTTGCACGCACTGCGGTTTCGAGATGATGAACATATTTGATTCCTTTTTCGGTGTAAATATTACTGATATCAAGTTTTGCTTCTGCTTTTGAAATTCCTGCATCAGTAAGCGAAATTGCTTTGCGTTTTTCATCTACAGTAAAATCTTCTTCTGCAATCATTTGCGAAGCAATATCAGAAAATGTTTTATAAAAACTTCCTGACTCTTCTGAATCAGAAGAAACAATAAGTGGTGTACGTGCTTCATCAATCAAAATTGAATCGATTTCATCTACAACAGCAAAAAAGTGATCACGTTGAACTAAATTTTCTGCATGTGTTGCTAAATTGTCGCGCAAATAATCAAAACCATATTCATTATTTGTACCATACGTAATATCTGCGTTGTATGCATCACGTCTCGATGATGGTCGCAAAAAATCATATACAACTTTGTATACAGAAACTCCTTCTTGTTCAGTTTGCTTTTCGGTGTGTGTAGGATCATATACATAGGAAATATTTTGTGAATTAATTACACCCACAGAAAGTCCGAGGAAATGATACACCTGACTCATCCATACCGCATCACGACGTGAAAGATAATCATTCACAGTCACGACGTGCACGCCACGTCCAGCAAGCGCATTGAGATACACTGGAAGCGTTGCTACCAATGTCTTTCCTTCACCGGTGCGCATCTCTGCAATGTTGCCTCGATGAAGTGCAATACCTCCAATAATTTGTACATCGTAATGACGTTGACCAATAGCACGACGTGATGCTTCACGCACAAGCGCAAATGCTTCGGGTAATAATTGGTCTAGCGTTTCTCCGTTTTTATATCGTAGTTTTAAATTTGCTGTTTTTTCGGGAAATACAGTATCCTCAAGGGTTTTGAGCTCGTCTTCATATGATGCAACTTCTGCCACAACCGCTTTTACACTGTTTGCAAACTTCATTTTACTATCTCCAAAAAGATTCTGTAATATAGCCATAAGACCTTAATTCTAGCACAAAAAGAAGGTTTTTGGAATGGCGGGTTTTCGCTTCGCGAAAACCCGCCCCAAAAGAAAACAACTCCGTGAGGAGTTGTTTTCTTGAGCGGAACAAATAAAACTATGCTCGCTTCTTTTTTGCTGCAACCTTCTTTTTTGGTGCTGCCTTTTTTGCTTTCTTTTTTGCTGCCATAAAATTTTTGAGTTTATTATTTTTATTAAGTGGCGTTTGATTTCGACCGCGCAACTTTTTTTGAAAATAAATTTAAAAAATATTTTTCCAAAAAATTTTTGCGCACTAATCAAATCGCAACTACAGTAATTATCCTACAATCAAAAATTATTCGCAATTATTTTTTACGAAATATGTGGAAAACTTTTTTAAAAATAAAATAAAAAATATTTTTTTGAAAAAGTTTTTTTATTTTATTTTATTTTTTTAATTAATTTATTTTTATTTTTCAAAAATTTTTTTTATTACGCAAAATTATATTCACAAAATTATGTTTAATACTATTAAAAAATTAGAAACAAAAAATCGCTCATCTTTCGATGAACGATTTTTTGTTTTGCTTCCACACATTGTGGTGAGCGTGTCCGAACTCCAACACAATTGCCTATGTGAGTGGAGACGTTCACCACGATATGTGGGAACGTACTTAGAGTATATACCATCTCTCCCAAAAGCACAAAACCCGCCGTGAGGCGGGCCTTGCGTAGGCAATTGTTTGTAATAATTCATTGGAGAACCATACTCACACAGAGAGTATATCAAATATAAAAAATGTGTCTAGTAAATTAGATACTATAAAAATAGAATAAAAAAAAATAGCTCCGGCTTTCATTTAAGAAAGTCGAAGCTATTATGATGCGTCCATTTATTATTTTTATCTTTGGACAAAGATTTTTTGGCGATTAGTAAACTGACCGTCATCGGAGATGAATTCATAAATAATAAATTTATTATTAGGAGCAATCATATTAATTTCTCCAAACGTACATTTATATTTTCCAACAACTTCCCCAATTTCTGAATAGAAATTTACACAGCCGTGTAAATTTTTGTTTTCAGTAACATCTAATATTCCAGTTGTATTTTTACCTGGAACGTGAACTGGAACATGTGACGTGTACGCAACATAACTTCCAGTTGAGTCCGTAGATCCTAAGTCATCATAACTCCATGCGTACACTTGAAAATTTCCTGTATCACCAGATACTGGGAAAGCAACCCGCACAATACCATGACCTGATTTAGTCACAGGCATTATTGAGTAAATCACACTTCCAGCTTTATCCAACACAGCATTAATTGTTGATGTACCACCAACAACATTGCCTACATAAACATTGTAAATAATACTATCGGCCATTGCGTTATATGTGGCGTTCACAGACAGCAACGCAAATGTATTGGTACTACCTGTAAACACAGGTGTATCCAATGTTTGGATACGTTGCGTGCCTAATAACGTCGGACCAACGATATTTTTTACTTTCACATCGTATAAATACGTATGTGATGGATGTAATCCACCCACATGTACAGTCTGTGTCTGTAACCCAGTAATTGTTGTATCGAATAAATTGCTGATTGGAATCACACGAGACCAGGTGACCTCAGTGCTGTCCCTTAAATACAAAGTATCGAGGGATTTCCTGCTGAAACAATTTAATCCGATAAAAATATTTACTGACGTATCAGTTGCCGTGGTTGGGCTGGAAAGCTCAACGTATGGCAATGTTGTAAATGGAGTAGCAGTAGTTACGATTTGTTTTAACACCTTAACTCCGGTTACTGGATTAGTTACCGTAATTCGAATGCAATAAGACATACCTGAATAAAAATGAGCTCTAACAGCCCCAGTAAAGTTAAAATTACTCGGACCGCTTACGTAGTACATTGTACTTGAACCAAAAGCCCACATACATGTAGTATCCGTAAACGCTTCAATTAGCACCGGAACTCCATTATTATTTCCCCCTTTTACATTAAGGTTGTAATAAATAGAATCCGTTGATACCGTATACGTAACAGATCCAGTAGGTGGTTTACTCATTATCACAAAATGCGACACATCTGAAACCAGAGCATGGGTTATTGTATCCCGATGCTTTGTTTCTATGACCATAGCGCAGCATATAGTGTCAGGTATCGGCACTGTCTTAGTGAACATGTAAACAGTACCTGAATCCCACGGCCCACTTATTGGCGTACCAGTAAGATTAGAGTCAGCATAAATTAAAACTCTGTACCATAGTGAATCTGAAATAGGAACCACTGTGGTATCCTTTTTTACAGTAACAACTGCTGTTAATGCTCCAGGCATCTTTACAGAAGATACTGGAATAACATTGTGCGCTTTTGCGCAAATTGCGATGGCGATTAATGCCATAAAAGTAATTAACTTTTTCATGTCTGTCGTTTTTTTTGTTTTTGATTATTTAGTTATAAATGTTTAGAATATTGATTTTTTAGTTTTTTAGAATCAATAAGGTTCGCGCGTATTGTATCAGATTTATTGACAAAAGTCAAGGTGTGTTTTGAAGTATAGAAAAACGCCCTAATTAGGGCGTTTTTCTCATATTTCAGTGTTCCGACCTATAAGCCGAATTTTGTATCTCTTGCGAGACGATGATCATTTATCTGGGAATAGAGTTACCTCTATCCTCGAGCGATTCTTTCGGGCGGCCCCGCAAAGCGGGGCCGCCCGAACACGATCTTGCACGCGCGTACGGATTTTGCCGTTTCACTTCCTAGGTTTCCAGAGGAATTCACCCCGAATTTTTGGGCAAGCCCAAAAATTCGGGGTGCTTTTTGGCTTTCGCCTCAAAGCGTCACTGCTCGCACCGCTATCCTCGCGGACGATGGGAATTACCCACTACGTTTAATTCTGGGCGGATTTTTTGAAAAAAAGTTTTTTTCAAAAAATCCGCCCAGAGCTGCGTGTTCGGACTTTCCTCACAAAATAAATTTTGCGCGATCATCCAATCGGAACAAATCTATTATACAATAGAATTCACGATTTGCAAACCTGCCATTCCCCTGTTACAATATATAGAGTCTTTTATAAAATTTTAATCATACAAAATGAAAAAAAATATCTCATCATCATACGTGTTACGATCAGCGCTTTTCTTTTTTGCGCTTGTTGTTTTTTATTTCCCTATAGTTTCAAAAGCACTTACGGTCGGCAGTCCAACGACAACTAATCAAAATAACAATTATGTAGTAAACGAAATTCCCACCATTTCAACACCAGCATGTAGTGTCGACACACTGACAAGCAATGCACCAGGAAACACTGTTGCCGAATGGGGCATTGCAACACTTTCATGGACACAATCAAACTGTACAACTCTCTTACTTTCAAGTTCTGATCAAGCTTTTTCGGATACATCAGTTGCAGGTAAAACGTCTATTGAAACTGTACCGATCGGTAGAACAACATCATTTATACTTGTCGGAAAAGATGCAAACGGAACAATTTCTCAAAAAGCACTTACGATAAATATGACCAAAACCACTTTGGGGACTAGCTCAACATGCCAACTATATTCATTTAACGCAAATGGTTCAAACTATGTTCAAGTTACAACAGGACAATATGTAACGCTCGATTGGAACACATCATCTGGATGTACGAATGTTTCAATTTCTGGAAACAATGGAGTATTTTTTAATAATCAAGCAAATGTTTCAAATATGAATGTTGGTCCGTTTGTCTCAAGTGTTGTATATACACTAACCGCAACAGACTTTAACGGAATCAACCAAACCAAACAAGTTACCGTATCAGTAAATAACTCATATTATAATTACAACTACGGAAACAGTAGTGATAATTGTGTCGTAACAAACTTTACTGCATCACCAACATATATTTCAAGCGGACAAACAACACATCTCTCATGGTCTACAGTTGGATGCTCAAGCGTTTCTATCACTTCAGCAAATGGAAGCATCTCAAACGGATATTATCTTTCAGCGAATGGAAGTATCCAAACAAATCCAATTTATGGAACAACGGACCTTATACTCACAGCAAACGGAAATAATTCTACTACATGGCCACCACTTACAATTTATGTAACCGGTGGATCATACTCATACAACAATTCACAAAACAGTAGTGGTTCAAACGCAATCACAAGTATTGCAACAAATGTCGGACCTTACTCTGCAAAATTAAATGGAATCCTTGTGCGAACATACTACCCGACAAATGCATGGTTTGAATATGGTGTTGATACAAGTATGGGTTCAAATACATCAAAACAAAACTTTTCAGGACAAGTAACTTCTGGATTTAATGCAGTAATGTATACCACACCTTCAACCACCTATTACTATCGTGCAGTAACAGAATCAAACGGAGTAATTTCACGTGGAGATATTATGTCATTTGTATCCAAAGGTGAAAACGATACAACGGTATACGCACAAAGTTCAAACACAACAAACACATCTGCAACCCAAAATGCAATAGCAAATCCAGCGACTGGCGTGTTTTTATCCATTACAAATACAAACGATAAGGTGGCAATTGGCGAAACAGTTGAATATAAAATTGATTACAAAAACAACACAACAAAGGCATTAAAAAATGTAGTCTTGAACATCTCATTACCTCAAGGTTTTACTGTTACTCAAATAACCACAGGACAAATAACATCACCCACACTAGTAACCGCTGATCTCAAAACACTCGCTCCAGGATATGCTGGTTCAATATTTATGCAAGCTAAAGTTGGAAGTGGTGTATCGCTCACAAACACACTTGTAACCAATGGCTCACTTTCATTCACATATCCAAACGGCGTAAAAGATAGTTCCGTGGGATACGTACTCAATCATGCATCAGGTGGTGTAAGTTCACTCGGTGGATTTGCACTCGGTTCTGGATTTTTCCCAACTACAGTCATTGGATGGCTGGTGACAATCCTTATAATCCTTGCAGTCATACTTACAATCCGCAGAATTTCTAAGGCCAAAAAACCGAGCGGAATGGATGCGCATCATTAAACATACACGCACAAAAAAATCCGCTTTTAAGCGGATTTTTTTGTGCGTGTTAAAAAGAAATTGTATCCCCCATCTTTAAATAATTCGTCCTGTAAAATCCTGCCGGAACCTCAAGTACATACAAAATATTTGATGCTGGTGCAAATGTTTGTGGATATGTTTTTGGGTCCAAATTTTCGCTTACTCCAATAATTTTTTTATTTGAATCAATCCAAATAATATCAAGTGGGTAATTCATATCTTTCATCCAGAAAGATGGAATTATTGGCTTCTCAAAAATAAATAACATTCCATGATCAACAGAAAGATTCTTTGTGCCAGAGAGACCCTGTTGCTGCTCAAAAGGTGTCATAGCAAACGCGACAGTGATTTCCTGTCGCCCAATCAACAATGAATGTGTGAACGAAATTGGAGCTATTGTGATTGCTGTACTAAGTTTTTTTGTATTAAAAATAAATGGCAACGAAAGAACTGCAATAACAATTGCAAAGGAAACCGTAATTGAAACATAGCGTGGAATTTTCATATATATTATTTCTGTAATAATTTCTTGCGTTCAAAATATACATACACATTTATCATGTGAACCATAACAACAAAAAGTGGAAGTGCAGTAAATTCAATTACATATCCTATACCAGTTTTTGCAAACAAAAAATTCCATAATGCAATTGCAACAAGCATTCCAAAAAAGACCAAAACAAACCATCCAAATAATTTCCATCGTACACCATTTGAAATACGTGCGGATTCTTTAAATGATTGCATCACACCTTTATTTTGATCCAAAATCACTGGAAACATATAGTTATACACCACGAGTAAACATATAAATATTGCAGTAATCACAACCACTTCATCACTGTACGCCACAAAAATATTTCCAAAAATATTTCGCAATAAATTTGGAGAATCAATAATAAGGTATGAAATTATTATTGTAAAAATCATAGAAAATGATACAGAAAAAAACGAGCTAATTTTTGAATGTTCGTTTTTATATAGTTTAACGGCAGCATTTGTAATGATTACATGAAGTCCAAGCACGATAATACTACTTACCGCAAGCATTTGAAATCCAGAAATATATCCGTAATACGTACCCATATAAATTGCATATTCAGCAAGACCAATAAAAAAAAGTACGAGGAATACTCGCACGTTGGTATACAGTTTCTCAACTGCCCAATCAAACCCTTTAAAAATAGGAAAATAATTCACGTGCATACTGTAACACGCACTACATATTTTTGCTATATGAAATACAAAAAATCACCCAATGTTTTGGATGTTATTTTTTGTTTTTGTATATGTGAGTGATGCGCTATATTTTGTTCCGTTTAATATTCTTACCTGTTTGTCTTTCCAAACTGCCAAATAGTTGTAGGTGCCTACTAAACCTTTTTGTGCTCAATTGAGGCACAAAAAATCGACGCACTAAATTTCAAAGCCCTATAAATAGGAAAATGAAACAGAATTCAATTTGAAGTAATCCACGAGCAGCTTCCGCTACCCGTGCCTTGTTACGACTTACTCCCTGTCACCGATCTTACCGTAGGCCCCACGAATGTGGAGATTTCGGGTATTACCGGCTCCCTTGAGTTGACGGGCGGTGAGTACAAGACTCGAGAACGTATTCACCGCAGTTTGCTGACCTGCGATTACTAGCAATTCCGGCTTCATGAGGTCGAGTTGCAGACCTCAATCCGAACTGGCGCGACTTTTTAGGATTGGCTCCACCTTACGGTATTGCAGCCTATTGTAGTCGCGATTGTATTATGTGTGTAGCCCAGGGTATCAAAGGGACATGCTGACCTGGCGTCATCCTCTCCTTCCTCCCAGTACTTTATTCACAAATGAATAACTTACTTGAAAAGTTTCGATACTTACTTCTACTAAAAACTTTGTAAAACATGTTTGTCGTCTTCGTAACCTTCCACTCAGTCACTTTGCATTTATGTGCAAAGTACTGGGCGGTCTCGCGTGACACTTGTAACACACGACGAGGGTTGCGCTCGTTTCCCCACTTAAGGGAACAGCTCAAGCCACGAGCTGACGACGGCCATGCATCACCTGTCCAATTGTCCTTGCGGACGTTTACATTTCTGTATTCTTCAACTGGATTTCTAACCCTGGTGAGGTTCTTCGGTTACCATCGAATTAAACCACATAATCCACTGCTTGTGCGAGTCCCCGTCTATTCCTTTGAGTTTTAATCTTGCGATCGTACTTCCCAGGCGGTTCTCTTATCGCGTTAGCTTCGTCTCCCAGAGGGTCGATACTCCGGAAAACAAGAGAACATCGTTTAGGGCGTGGACTACTGGGGTATCTAATCCCATTCGCTACCCACGCTTTCGTGCCTCAGCGTCAATAAAAGGCCAGTGTGCTGCTTTCGCTTTTGGTGTTCCCCATGATATCAACGGATTTCACCCCTACACCATGAGTTCCACACACCCCTCCTTCATTCTAAGTCGTGCCGTTTCGAACGCGTTCCCCGAGTTAAGCTCGGGTCTTTAACATTCGACTAACACAACCGCCTACGCACCCTTTACGCCCAATAATTCCGGATAACGCTCGGGGCTCTCGTATTACCGCTCCTGCTGGCACGAGATTAGGAGCCCCTTATTCATGAGGTACCGTCAATAAACTTCTTCCCTCATAAAAGATCTTTACGTCCCGAAGGACTTCATCAATCACGCGGCGTCGCTCCATCAGACTTTCGTCCATTGTGGAAGATTCTCGACTGCAGCCACCCGTAGGTGTATGGGCCGTGTCTCAGTCCCATCGGTGGGGGTCAGCCTCTCAGCTCCCCTAAGCGTCATAGCCTTGGTGGTCCATTACACCGCCAACTAGCTGATACTCCGCAGGCCGTTCCTCTAGCGATAAATCTTTACTCTCGCGAGACCATCGCGTATTAGTCTACCTTTCGATAGATTATTCGCGACTAGAGGGGACGTACCCACGTGTTACTACCTCGTCTGCCACTAATTCTTTTTATCTATCATCTTGATGTAATCTCAACTCTTTCAAAAAAGAATCCGTTCGACTTGCATGCCTTATCCACGCCGCCAGCGTTCATCCTGAGCTAGGATCAAACTCTACTTAAAAATTTACAAAATTAAAATTTCATAAAACTGGAATATAAACGGAACAAAATAAAACGTAGTACTCTATATACTCTATTAATTTTTCAATGTTTGGAAATTTTATATCGGTATCGCTCCCTGTGTCGGCTCTTTGATATAAAATGGCGCTCATACGAGCTACCGGAGACCATAGTATATGAACGCGAAGCCAATGTCAAGCGATACAGTAATCCCCAGAAATATAAGCATCAAAACCCCTTCAGGCCAAACAAAAACCCTTCAAATTGAAGGGTTTTTGTTACAACTCTAAAAACTAAGTAATGCGATATCGTTTGAGGGTTTTTGTTTCTTTGATTCTTTGTTTTGAGTCATTTGTTCTTTTTGTTTATATCCAACAGTTGTACACAAAACATCATATACATCTTTTTTAATTTTTGACTTATCGCTGAGTACACCTTTTGTTGGCTTGTTTTCATCAAGCACTGATTTTACTTTTTCAATCATTTCATTCATGTCAGAAATCTTGCGCTCAAGTGCAGCATTCTTTGATCTCTCATTTTCGAGATTTCGCGCAAGAAATTCTTTTTCAGAAATCAATACGTTATTTGTATTTTTTATTGGCCATACTTCTTCGGCTTTTTGTTTTACAATTTCAAATTGATTTTTTAGATCGTCGTGTTTAATCAAAATATCAACAACTTGATGTGGTTTAATATTGACCTCGTGCAATAATCGACGAAGTAAATGAAGTGCCTCCTCATTGCGTTCTGCCTCTTGTTTATGCATTTGAATTTGATACGCATTTTCAACAAGAGAAACTTTTTCTGCAAAACGCTTTCCAACTGCATCAATATATTGTATCGATACCACACCATTCTCGACAGCAAGTTTTTCAACTCGATGCGGGTGCGAACTGAGTTTGCAGACAATGTCATCTACTACGAGCGTAGGAAATCCATCAATCGTACCCACCACAGCAACTGTGTCAGAGTTTTTATCAACCGCAACATGATGTGGATTTTCTTCTCGAACTAAATCAAACGATGTTCTCCATTCCTTTTTTGCAGAATGATAATCCCCCACAAACACATGCTCGGCAACTTTGCCTGAACGCTGCGACGTAACAATGGCTACAACTGTTCCCGATCCGTTTGTCGTAGCATCGCGAAATCGTTCTGCTTTTCGAATTTCAAGATCTTGGTATGCAGGCCAACTCCATTCCTTGTCGTTTACAAACAAACCAACTTTTGCGAGCTCCTTTTCAGCAAGCGCGAGAACAACATTTTTGTAACTCTCAACTGAAATGATATTTGCGAATTTGTTTTTCCAAGAAACATTATTGACCACAACTTCACTTTGGTCTTTTTCGTTGTTTGTCGTAAATGTTTTAAACACAATGCTTTCAGTAATCGGATCAACAAATGCCAAATAGCCATTTCCAATAAACTTTTTGCCGAGCAAAGAATCCCAGTGAAAATCTTTTACAAAGACATTTCGATTAGCATCTACACGGATTGACGGGAAAACCTTTGCGGGATTTCGTGGATCAATAAAATTTTTGTTATCAAAGTCATCATGAAAACCAAACACGCCATCTCGTTGCTTGTGGCCATAACTCACACGACCGTATTCACTAAAAGGTACTCCATTTACAAAGAGCTGTCCTCCGGTTTTTATTTCAACAGTCGGCACAGATTCAATTTCTGCGCCTTCGACAACAAAAGAATCTTCTAAATTTTCAATAGTATTTTTTTGAGAAATCATACACAAAAATTATAACACTCACATCAACCGACAGGAAATAAAAACATGGGGATATTGCATTTTTGACCCCGATATGGCATACTTTCTTTGCAATGTTCCACACGTTAATTATAAAATTTTTGCCAATCGCGCAAATCACAATCTCAGTTCTCCTTGTGGCCGCTATTCTTTTGCAGCCTTCTACTGCCGGTGTTGGTGGGTCTTTTGGAGGTTCAAGCGGAATGAATGCGTTCAAAACTAAACGCGGATTTGAAAAAGTACTCTTTATTGCCACAATCGTACTTGGTATTTTGTTTATCGCCCTTGGCGTATTTGCAATCGTATTTCACTAAAATATCTTTTTAGATATTTCTTTACACAACATTTTTATACATAATCATTATGGATCAAAAAGAGCATCTATCGGTGCGACAGTATATATCTCGTGCACTCGGAACTTTTTCATTAATTGAACGAGTGGTATTTATTATTGCAATTATTATTTGCGTAACAGCAATATGCAGAATAATTTACAAAATCAATAATCATTTTCTCGTCACCTACCCAACGCAAGGTGGCACATTACATGAAGGAATTATCGGGACTCCACGATATGTGAATCCACTTATCACCGTTACAGATGCAGACAAAGACATTTCGAGACTTGTATACCGAGGTCTCATGAAAGAAGACACAGATGGAAATCTCGTACCAGATCTTGCACAATCATATTCAGTTTCAAGTGACAATCTCACATATACATTCACTCTCAAGAAAGCATATTTCCAAGATGGCGTACAAATCACCGCTGACGATGTATTGTTTACAATCAATTCAGCCGTTAATCCAACACTAAATAGTTCAGAACAAGTATCATGGGAGGGTGTGAGTGCAAAAGTTATCGATCCATCAACCATCACGTTTACACTCAAACAACCTTACGCACCTTTTCTTGCAAACACTACACTTGGAATTTTACCCAAACATGTCTGGCAAAATATTTCATATGATAACTGGACATACAGCACAAACAACACAACGAACGTTGTCGGAAGTGGATGGTATAAAATATCAAAAATTTCACAAACATCTTCAGGTATTCCACAAGATTACACATTGTCTGCGTATCGCAAAAATTCCGATGGCGCTCCACGTATTGATACAATTGTAATGAAGTTTTATACAAGCGAAGACACACTTATCGCCGCATACAACTCTGGAGATATCGACACTATGGGTGGTATCGATCCAGTTGATGCAGCACAGCTTGCCAAAAAAGGTGCCATTGTTTTAACCACACCACTACCTCGTATCTTTGGACTATTTTTTAATCAAAGCCAAGCAAGCTTTTTTGCAGATATAAAAGTACGCCAAGCAATCAGTATTGCAATCAACAAAGATGCTATTGTAAAAGATGTATTACTCGGATATGGACAATCTATCGATAGCCCAATACCACAAAGTATTCATTTAACTGACGATGTATCAGATACTCACCAGACAGGAGACGTTACTCAAGCAAAAAAAATATTAGAAAAAGATGGATGGAAATTAGGAGCTGATGGAATTTACACAAAAGTAATTTCAAAAAAAGAAACAGCAAGACTCTCTTTTGAAATTGACACAAACAACATACCTGAACTCAAGCAATCAATAGACCACATTGTTGCTGATTTAAAACAAGTAGGTATCGAAGCAATTCCAAAAGTATACGAAACAGGAAGTTTGAATCAAGACATCATTCGTCCACGAAAATTTCAATCACTTTTCTTTGGACAAGTGGTCTCCAACCAAGCTGACCTATTTGCATTCTGGGACTCATCACAACGCACAAGCCCAGGATTAAATATTTCTGGATATGCAAACGCAACAGTAGACAAATTACTTGAACAAGGAAAAAGCATTCTCGATACAGACAAACAAAACACAATGTATCAAAAATTTGAAAACGAAATTGCATCAGATATTCCTGCAGTGTTTATTTATTCCCCATCATACATATATGTCGTTCGTCCGGACATTAGTGAAGGCATTACGCTCTCACACATCAATCGACCGGAAGATAGATTTTTTAATGAAAATAATTGGTATCTCGCTACCGACAATGTGTGGAAAATATTTGCAAAATAATAATTGTGCCCTTATCAACTTATAAAATAATTACATGCCACGACCACAAAAACCCCGTTCTCCACTTGGAGCAATATTACAATCACTAAAATCCGATATGCCAAACGCTACCGGAAATCAAAGTACGCAAACACCTCGACCGTTTTCAAACGGCCCACGACGTCCGTATCATCATCCAAACAACAAAACAGCTACACCACACACTCATGCACCACGTCCTACGTTTACACAAAACAGAACACCTCAAAATCATCCAAACAAAGTTCTCGATGCCGCTGCAGCAAGTGCAAACAAAGACCGACCTTCTCGCCCTTCATATCAATATCCAAAATTTGAACACAAAAGAAAAGGTGCTAAACCACAAAATCCAAATCATTCACGCACAGTTGTAACTGAAAACAAAAAACCAAAAGGTGCAATTATTCCACCACCAGAGGAAGGTGTGTACCGTATCATTCCACTTGGAGGTGTCGAAGAAATCGGCAAAAACATGACCGCTATTGAAACCAAAGATGACATTATAGTCATCGATGCTGGTATGCACTTTGCCACAGAAGAAACTCCTGGTATCGATTATGTTATTCCAAACACAACATACCTCGAGGAACGCAAAGATAAAATTCGCGCACTCATCATCACACACGGACACTTAGATCACATTGGTGGAGTTCCACTCGTACTTTCACGTATCGGAAATCCTCCTGTATACTCTCGAAATCTTTCTGTGCTCATGATGAAAAAGCGTCAAGCAGAATTCCCTCACCTTCCCGCACTCAACACAATCGTCGTAGAAAAAAACGAAGTTCTTCTTTTGGGCAAGATGCGTGTCCGTACATTTGGTGTGACTCACACAATTCCAGATTCAATGGGAATCATTATTGAAACTCCAAACGGAAACATCATTACACCAGGAGATTACAAGCTCGACCAAGTTGATGGAATTGTAAGTGATGCCGAAGAAAAAGAATATTCAATTTTTGATAACGCAAACAATTTGCTTTTGTTGACTGATTCGACAAACATAGAAAACGAAGGATTCTCGCTTCCTGAAATAAAAGTGCATCAAGGTCTCGAAAGTCTCATTAAACGCATCAAAAGTCGTTTGATTATTGCAGCCTTTGCTTCACACATCACACGTCTTATCAAAGTTATCCAAATTGCAGAAGAACTTGGTAAAAAAGTTGTTCTCGATGGACGTTCAATGAAAAGCAACATTGAAGTTGCAATCGAAGCAGGACTTCTCAAAGTCAAAAAAGACACCATCATTCAAATTGAAGATGTTGATAATTACGCGCCCGATCGAATCATTATTTTGATGACAGGTGCGCAAGGAGAAGAGTTTGCATCGCTCAATCGTGCTGCAAATAAATCACACAAAAAATTCATGCTCAAAAAAGGCGACACGATTATTCTCTCGGCTTCGATTATTCCCGGCAACGAACGCCAAGTTCAAAGAATGAAAGATGGTCTTTCTCGTCAAGGAGTAAAAATAATTAGTTACAGAACTCCTGGTGAAGATTTCGTGCACGCTACAGGACACGGCAACAAAGAAGATGTTCGTTGGCTACACAAAAAAATTCATGCCAAGTTCTTTATTCCAATTCACGGACATCATTCGTTTCTTCAATCACACAAAGAACTTGCAATGGAAATTGGCATGGCAGAAGACCACATCATAGTTCCAGACAATGGCTCGATCATTGAAATTTCTGCTGATGGACAAAAGATGACATTACGCAAAGAAAAAGCTGCATCAGGTATCATGATGGTTGATGGATTTACAATTGGTGACGAACAGGATGTTGTAATCCGTGACCGTCAAATGCTTTCTCAAGACGGCATGTTTGTTATCGTTGCCACAATCGACCAAAAGACAGGTAAACTCAAAAAGTCCCCTGATATTATTTCTCGCGGATTTGTATATCTCAAAGAATCCCAAGATCTTCTCCATGAAGCTCGCCAAATTGTAAAAACAACACTCGAAGAAAACAGTAGCAAAGGCTTTGGTATTGTAAACTTCGACACGACACGAAGTGTTCTCGGAGATAATCTCTCACGATTCCTTTTCCAAAAAACAGCAAAACGCCCACTCGTCATCCCCGTACTTCTCGCAGTATAAGTAAAAAATAAAAAACTCATTTTTAAAATGAGTTTTTTATTTTAATCTACCCTTTAAGCCACTTTGAAATTTTAATTTCATCTCGTGCTAGCCATTTGATGTTTGAATCGATGTGTTCGAGCGTTTGCTGTATTGTGCGCTCGGCAGATGAATCTCTGTGTGTTTTGAAAAATGATTTTATATCATCATATGACTGTTTGGTTGTATTGAGATTAAGCGCCGAAATAAGTCGCGAAAGCAAGTGATTACCCTCTCCATACACCTCACCTATTTTTTGCCAATTTGTTTTCAAATACAACCATCCGAGATCCTTACCATACGGATTAGTAAGCACACTTGCAAACAAACCATTTCGATCCTGCATTCGCACTTCATCTTGAAGGGCAAAATCGAGTGTCCGCAAAAGTAATTTTTTATTTTGTGTCTTTCCTAGTGCAGCAAGGATTCGATTTTTTTCTTCGTGAAGTGTTTCATTTCGATACATTACAAGCAATATTTCGTATTCAATTTCCCCACCCTCTCGAATGAGAGTTGCATATACACATTTACGTAAATCTGGATGAATATTTTTTTCATTTCGATACATAAACGCCTTTTTTGCCCATTCAATCACATCAGTATTCCCGAAATACGATGCAGTATTTAATATGAGCGATCGAAGCTGTGTATTGTTTTCTGATTCACCAGATTGCATGTCGAATCCGACATGAGTAATAATTTCAGACAAAACATCTCGAGTATATTTTTTGAAATTTACATATGATTTTGTGTCATGCAATATATTTGCAATAAACAACAAACCAGAAACAATTTCAATCCATACGATATATTCTGTTTCATTTTTATACAAAAGTACCAATTCAAGCACATCAGTTGTATTCATTTCTCCTGATTCAGCAAAAGAAAACGCATCACGAACAATTCCAACTCGATCAGAAACTGAAAGTGTTTTTTCAATAAGTGGTTTCTGTAACAACGTAATCAATTGCTTGTCATACAATGTGCGATATAGTGATGTCTCTCGTGAATTAAATTTAATCCACGAATCAACAGGGGGCGGTATAATCATTTGTTTTTTTGCCATCAGTGGAAATTTATGTTCACCATCTTTTGTGGCACACGAAATAGGGATTGGCCACAATGTATGGTCTTTTATTTTCTTTGCGCTGGTTGAACTAGAAAAATATCTTTTTTGAGAAAGTAATATGTTGTTTTTTGAAATGTGTGCTTCGAGAATTGGATACCCTGCTTTTTTTGTCCACACAGACATCATTTTTTTGACTGGCTTTTTGGAAACTTTTTCGAACGCTTCCCATAAATGAATCGTGCTCGCATTTTTGTAACTATGTTTTTTGAGATATTGTTGCAAGCCTTTTTGGAAATCTTTTTCTCCTAAATATTCAGCAAGCATTCGTATGACAGCTGCGCCTTTGTCGTATGACACGGCATCAAAAATTTCCCCGATTTCATTTGGATCATGTACTTCGATTTCGATTGGATGCGTATGAGAAAGTGCATCGAGATGAAGCGCAGAACCCAGACCATGTCCACCTGTTGCCGTAGCTCCTACGATAAACTGACTCCAAATGTCATATTCAGGAAACAATTTGTCTATCGCAAAAAATTCGATGTATGTTGCAAAACCTTCATTGAGCCACAAATGTGTCCACCATTCCATCGTTACCAAATTTCCAAACCACTGATGTGCAAGTTCATGTGCAATCACCAATGCGACCAATTGTTTGTACGCTATTGAAGTATGTTTTTCATCAAACAAGAGTCCAATTTCTCGAAATGTAATCGCACCCCAGTTTTCCATCGCAAGTGATGAAAAATCAGGAATCGCAATCATATCAAGCGTGTTGAGTGGGTATGAAATTCCAAAATATTCTTCGTAAAATTCGAGACATCGTACGGTCACATCAAGCGCAAACGCTCCTTGATGCGATTTACCAGGCACCGTGAGTACACGCACAAGCACGCCACTTTTTGTTTTTTGTTCGAGCCACTCGAAATTTCCGACGATAAACGCGAGTAAATACGTAGACATCTTTGGCGTCGACGCAAATGAAACAATTTTGTATCCTGCTTCATGCTCTATAATTGATGTTGGCAATGTGTTTGAAATTGCCATTTTATCTCCAGGTATTATCAAATTTACATCAAACACCGCCTTGTGTGTCGGTTCATCAAAACATGGAAATGCACGTCGAGCATCCGTAGCTTCAAACTGCGTTGTCGCCATTACATGCTCGACACCGTCTACAACATACTTACTCGTATAAAATCCCCGCATGTTTTCGGCAAGTATTCCAGTAAACACGATGGATAATTTGAGTTTACCCTTTGGAAGCATTTGTTTAAATTCAAATGTTACCGTTTCGATATTTGTATTATATGTAATTTTTGATGCTTCAATATTGTGTTTACCAAAAATAATATTGACAGTTTTGATTGAAAGCTCAGTTGAATGTAATGTGATTTTTTTGGTCTGTTTTTCCAAAGAAACCATAATTGTTTCATGTCCAAAAAAAGTACGCGATTCTAAATCTGGCTTGAGCGTAATTGCATAATGAATTGGTGTTGCAATAGTAGGCAATCTAACAGAAGTTTTTTTTATTTTTTTATTACTTTTTTTCATACACGCAAATTTGAATTAAAAAAATTATATTTTGAGTGCCTTACGAATTAATGCAACATCAGTATCCATTTGTCTAATCAGCAATTCAGGAAAATCAAATTCCATAACACCTCGTATAAATTTTACAGTTTCGATTTCAATCAATTCACCTTCGGGGACATACAAATTAAGTGTATCCAAAAGATAAATTTCGAGACTTGAGTCAGTCTGATTAAACACTGGAATTGGTCCATAATAAAGAGCACCATTATACATTTGGTTTTTTATTATCGCTTTGGCTGCATATACACCAGGCCGTAGAACTACAGGTATATCATCTGGAACAATCATATTAACCGTTGGATATCCCATCGTTTTACCTCGCCCTGCCCCAGAAATTGTTGTTGTTTGAAATTTCATAATAATTAAAATATTCTACCTTTCTATACTAACACAAAAATTCCTCGCTTCGTCGTTTGACGAAATGCGAGGAATTTTGTGAAATATATTTTCTGAATTATTGATTTACCTCACCTGTTGTTGTTGCGTGAGTTTCAGTTTCTGATTCTTGTTTGTTTTCTCCAGCACTTGGTCCAACACCTTTTACCCCACCCATAATTATTTTCATATCAGCGCGTGCTGCTTTCAAATCTTTATCGATGAGTGTTAAATTTTTACGAGCTGTTTTGAGTGCTGTTTCATTTGAAGCCGCTACAGTCTTGTTTCCTTGATCAGGAACGAGATTTGAAATTCCAGCTGGAATACTTGCAGACAAACTTGTAGCATCAGCAAGTTTTGCATTGAAATCTACGAGAGCTGCAGTAAGTGCAGTTACATCTTTACCTGTAGCTTGAACCTCAGAAATACGAGCTTGCAACTTTACACCGAGAGATGTGAGCATGTCTGTAAGCGTAGTTGCGCGATCAGCTGCAATGAGAATACGAGCTTTTGGAAGAACCAATGCATATGTGCGATTATTTGCAGTAATAGATTTTGCATCCGCTGTTAAACTTTTCATATCTGTATCTGAAGCAATTTTACTTTTCAAATTAGAAAGTTCAGTTTTTTGAGATTCCAAAGATGCAGTGAGAGTAGAAACTTGAGAACTACTCATATTTTTCATTACAGAAATTCTAGATTGGAGATCAGTCAAATCAGATACTCTTTTATCAATTTCTTTATTTGATTTTTCAACAAGGCTACTTTGATTAACCTTTGTTTTTGTTGCTAATTTTGTACTTGCTGTACCACCTTGTGCAAATGCAAGTGTTGCAAAACTAAACAACATCAATGTTCCTGCTGCTGTACCCAAACTAACGAGAGCAATTTTTTTATTTTTCATATATATAAATAAATTATATTAATAATTATTGAGTAGTTGTTGCAGTTGCAGCACTCGACTCAACATTAAATCCTTGAAGCTCAGTATCAATAACTACAGAATCTTTGACAAGTGAGGCATCTGAATTACCATTTGTTTGAACTTGTGATACAGCAGGATTCGAAGAAGTTGGTGTTGTAGTACTTGTTGTTTCTGTCTGAGAATTATTTGTTTCTGTTTGAGAAACAGTACTTGAACCTGATTTTTTAACCACCATATAAATAACAATGATGATGACAATAATGATTGCCGCTATGGCAAACTTTTTTGATGAAGATGAATTTTGCATAAAATTTTGATTTAATTAAAAATAAAACCTACTAACACGAATCGACATATATAATTTTAGCACAGATATACAACCACCGAAACGAACACCTGTAGATAAAATAAACCTTATATATCAAGCTAACTTGTGCGCTTGCCGTGCAGGAGCATTTCAATCGCATCATCCTTACTTCCCGCTCGTACAATTTCTTTATTATTTACAAAAAATATTTCATCGGCGTTTTCGATAGTATTTAGACGATGTGCAATAATTACACGTGTTGTTCGCGATGGTAATTTTTGAAGTACAATCTCGAGTAACTGTTCAGTTACGGTATCAATATTTGCAGTTGCTTCATCCAAAATGAGGATGTCTGGATCGCGAAGCACTGCACGAATAAATGCAATAAGTTGTTTTTGTCCCAAACTTATTGAATCTCCACTTCCAGAAATTTGAGTATCAAGTCCGTCAGAAAATCGCTTGAGTAATTCTGTAAATCCCATATTACTCAAAACGATATCAAAATCCTCTTTTAATGTATCAATATATGCATCATTACCGTACAAAATATTTTCACGCACAGTTCCAGTAAACAAAAAAGGTTCTTGCAAAATAAATCCAATATGTTTTGTTCTATCTATGTTTGAAAAGCTTTTTATATCCTTACCCAAAAGCATAATTTGTCCTTCGGTTGGATCATACAATCGCGCCATCAAAAGAGCTGTCGTTGTTTTGCCTCCACCTGTTGGCCCCACAAGTGCATACGTTTTGCCACGCTCCAAAGAGAACGTTGCATGTTTGAGAACTTCTTTTTCATTAGAATATGAAAAAGATACATTTTTAAATTCAATAATTGGAGCAGTTTCTGAAATTCTTTCTTTACTTTCGATTGTGGTTATATTTGATTCAAGCGCAAGCACTTCAGAAATTCGATCGAGTCCCGCAAGCGCAATTTGTAATGACGACCACACAGAAGCAAGTTGGCGAAGTGGTGTATAAAAATTGTTTACATACAATAAAAATCCAATGAGAAGCCCTACAGTAAAATTACCAATCGAAATAAGATAAATTCCATACATCAATACTATTATCTGCGCGAGTGTTGCGACAAACGTATAGAGCGAATTAAAAATATTATTTGCGACCCCAGCAGATACAGATGATTTATAATTGAGATCGTTTGCCTCACTAAATTTTTTGCGGAAATAATCCATTCGATTAAATGCTGCAACAACTTTAAAATTGTTGATACTTTCCTGAATTTCACCAGAAAGCCCTCCGAGAGTTCTCAAACTTTTCACATTTGTCTTTTTAATCCATGGCGAAATAAGACTCGTGATGACGAGCGCAATAAACGCTGGCACCATCGCAAAAAATCCGAGCCGTGGATTAAGTACCAACAAAAATATCCCCGCACCAATAATGAGAATAATGTTCCCCATCAATTGCACGAGCGCTTGAGAAAAAAATTGATTGAGTTTGTCGGTGTCATTATTGATACGTGAAATCAAATCACCAGCTTTATTTTGATTAAAAAATGCAACAGGCAAATCTTGGAGTTTTTTGAAAATTGAATTTCTCAAATTAAACAACACACGACGACCAATACCTCCCATTTTTTTGACCTGCGTATACGCAGTAAACAATCCCGCAATTCCAACAAGAGCCAAAATTCCAGAATATACAAGCACTCCATGGAAATCGTGCTGTGCAATATATAAATCAACAATACGTCCAATCAAAAATGGAGAGACGAGCATCGCGAGTGAATTAAGCACAATCGCAACGAGTGCAAGCGTCATTTCGCGACCCTCACTTTTAAGTAGTGGTACAAGTCTCATCCATGCAGTCGAAAGAACCTTTTTGTCTTTTTCTTTTGCAATATCAGTTTTGTATAGTGAGTAATTCATATATTTTTATCCTTCATAATTCTCCGTACTTTTTTGCGACTCATAAATTTGAACGTACTCGGGAGAATTTTCGAGAAGTTCTGCATGTGTACCGGTGGCAATAATTTCCCCTTCATCGAGCAAAATAATTTGATCATAGTGTTCAATAGAAGCAATTTTTTGTGTTACAGAAATAAGTGTAATATCGGGATAATTATTTTCCACATTTTTCAAAATCGCACGTTCGGTTTTGGTATCCACGCGTGCCGTGAAATCATCAAGTAATAAAATCTTTGGATTAAGTGCAAGCGCACGAGCAAGCATGATACGTTGTTTCTGACCACCTGAGAGACTTGATCCACGCTCCGAAACAATCGTATCTAATTTTTTTGGAAGCGACTCAACGAAATCATCGAGCTCTGCCGAACTAATCGCACGTTTCAGATATTCATCTGTGACGGTATCACCAAATGCAATATTCTCTCGCAAGCTTACATTAAAAATTGAACTGTCTTGAAATACAAATCCTATTTGACTGTGAAAATTTTCTTTATCAAAATCATGTACGTTTATACCATCAAACATTACAGAACCAGATGTTAAATCCAGTAAACCCGTGATCACATACAATAATTGAGTTTTACCTGAACCCGTTGGTCCAATAATTGCAGTTTTTGTTCCAGGCAAAACCGAAAATGATACATGCTTGAGTACATCCTTTTGTCCATACGAAAGATTAATATCTGCGACATTGATTGTGCCAGTCAAAAGAATTTGTTCCTTGCCGTGTTTCTTTTCGCTTGGTGCGTATAATACTTTTACAATACGTCCATACGAAGCAGACGCTGCGGCAATCACATTACTCATAAATCCAATAATCATAATTGGAAAAATAAGTATCGCCAAGTAACTATTGAATGCAGTAAAACTTCCAAGTGTCATCGAGCCATCAATAACATATTTACCACCGAGTACAACGATCACGATTGTTGCCAAATTCATAAAGAAATTAATTGCCGGAATAAGACCCGCAAAAAGTGACAATATTTTGAGACTGATATCACGCGCTTGTGTATTTGCTGCCACAAATTTTTTCTTCTCAATATCACGTGAATTCAAAATTCGGATAAGCGCCGCACCCAAAATACTTTCATTGATGACCTTGTTGAGCCAATCAATCGCCTCCTGGGTTTTCCGAAACAATGTACGAACTTTTTTGAGTACAAAATAAAATGTAATTCCAATACCTGGAATAATACAAAGTACTGGTATCGCTAGTTTCCAATTTGTAAGTAGTAGCAATACCGATGCTCCAATAATCAAAAAGATTGATGAAATAATCGAAACAATTGCTTGCGAAACAAATGATTTAATCGCATCAATGTCGGCTGTCAAATTAGTAAGCAATTTTTCGGGGGTAATCTTTTCTATATATGCGTATGTTTGAGTTGAGATTTTTTCTGATAGTTTGTTGCGTAAATTACGAGCAACTTTTTCTGATACATACACCTGAGAAATATTTTGTAAATATGTAAAAACAAGAATAAGCAATGCAATGACACTAAATTTTATAAGTGTTGTATTCAAAACAAAAGTTCCCAGAGTATATGAGTCGATAGAACTCGCGATAATTTTTGGAACTGCAAGCGAAAGTCCATTGGCAATAATTGTAAGCACCACCAAAACAACAACCGAAAAAATATACGGTTGTAAAACTTCTGTTAAATTGTGTTTATTTTGTTTCATGAAAAATTTCTGCAGAAAAGTTATGTGATTTCTCAATATGCATATCATCATACATAACGAGATATTCAAAATCGTATTTTTTTAAAAGTTTATGCGCCGAAACAAAAAACAAACATGTTGCGAGCGAATCTGCGAGAAGTGCGTTTTTTGCAAACACCCATACTCCCAAAATATTTTTTGGAGACTCGAGCGTTGCTGGATTTATGATATGTGTAAAGTTTCCCCACACTCTTCTATTTCCTGCCGAGCCACAGAGACTTCCGTTTGAAAGGTTGTATATTCCAATCGCTTGATCAAAATTTTGTGGATGTTCTAATCCGATATTAATCGGTACACTACCCTTGTGTACTATATCACCTCCCGCATCAATGACATACTCAAAAATCCCATATTTTTCAATGACTTCTGCGACTATATCGACGAGATATCCCTTGCCACCAGCCCCAAAATCAAGCAGGACGGGTTCTTTGGCGACAAGTGTCGGATAGTCAAAATCGATAACACTTTCCCACAGTGGCGGATTTTGGAGCTCTCTTTTTTGCTTCAACGAATACTGTGCATCGTACCCCGCATCAGACAAAATCTGCCCTACAAATGGCGTAAAAAAACCATCAGTCAGATTATACAAATCATAATACAGTTCAAATATTTTTTTGGAATCTTCGGGAAAAATAAATTTCCCAGACTCACGCGCGATATTCATAACGAGCGAGTCATCCCGGAAGCGTGAATATGTTTTGTCAAACTCAGTAATTCGTTTTTGTATTGCCAAAAATAACTCTGATTTTTCTGTATCAGGAATTGTTTTATAAATATCAATCTGCCACGAGGTGCCAATTGCATCAAAAGTAAACGTAGTCATTGATTATGCTTTTGCTTGCGAACGGATTTGCGCAACAGCATCATTGAAACCGATTGGTGTAAGTGATGAACGAGAAACTTTTCCTACATTAAGCGTCGAAAGATTTTTTCCTACTACGTATTGCTGGTATCCACTTTGGAAATAATTATAGTATCTTTGTGATGTTCCACCTCCTTGAAAATTACCAATAGAAGCAGCAGTTACAATATCATTTTTTACCGTCAATGTAACACTAAACTGATCATATCCACCTGGTGAATCATATGAACCGGTTGCAGTATATGTCCCATCCTTGTATACCAAACCTGCACTTGTTTTTTTGGTTGTGTTAACGATAGGTACTGGTGTTGGAACCGGATTTGATACTGGTGTGGCTGGATTTGTAGAACCTTCGGAATCCTCGTCAGAATTAGAATCATTTTCATCATCACGATTTGCAACAGTAGTAGTATTTACTACGGGCGATGTTTTTGTATTAGTATTGCCTGTTGTTGTACTACTTGAAGTATTATTTACATCAGCAGGTTGTGTATTTGAAGCAGTTTGAGTAGATGAATTTTTACCAAAAAAAGCAGTCACAAACACGACAAGCGCTACAACTGCAATCGATATTCCTATACCCAGATTTTTATTTGAATTATTTGGTTCCATAAATTAAATTATTAATTATTTTTATAATCAAGAGAAAGAAAATCTGCTCCATTCATGCACACGACAAGCAATGCCATAGCGAGTCCGAAATCACGCACCCCAATTTCTCCGTATCCTACAACCCACATAATATCTAGTAAATGTAGTCCAAGAAGTAATGCGACGATACGTGTCTGCCAACCGATAAGGAGTAAAAATCCAAATAAAACTTCAAACACTGCATTTACATACACCAACACTGTCGCGCTCACGCCAGTAATTGCAACAATCGAATCCGGAATATATGCAGTCCATGCTTCAGTATGTAGAAATTGTTGTATACCAAACCACAAAATAACCGCCGACATGACATAGCGTAGCACGGGCCCCGCCCACAATTTTAATGTATTATTTATATTCATATTTTTTGTATTTTTATTATAGCACCCACATAATTAATACGACTGATAATCGCTTTTAGGTGCATAAAAAACAAAAAAATAAACCAACAAAAAAGTCAGTTCTCTCGTTAACTTATTTCAAACTTGCAGGAATATCCTCGTTTGGGATATCAGCGGTTAAATCTGAAACGGCTTGTCTACTTACATCTCGAGACAGTCTTCCAAAAAGTTTTTCGTATCGTGCAACGAGTGCATTTACAACTTCTCTTGGGTCTTCAGCTTTGATGTTTACTATCTTTTTGTCTGCATCAATAACTTCAAACCCAGAAACCTTTGATGCCTCAGCCCAAGCCAAAGGGCCAATGATAGCCTCCTGCTCCTTGATGATTCGAATCGATATTTCATTAAATACATTTATTGTTGTGTCCATAATTATCAGTGAGTGTTATTAGTAAGGTTATATTTTTTTCATAAACTCTTGGTTCTTATAGCCAAATTTAATCAACGTAAGTGACATAAATGTATACGAAATTAGATACAAAAAGTCCCCGTAGCTTCCAGAGAGAACCCATGAATCACTTGTCGATTGATACAAGAAATTAAAATCAGCAGCATACTGTAAAAGCAACGCAATAAACAAAATAA
Organism: bacterium; assembly: GCA_037130335.1. Lineage (GTDB taxonomy): Bacteria > Patescibacteriota > Minisyncoccia > Phycocordibacterales > UBA9973 > CAITQP01. The sequence goes on along the minus strand of JBAXTD010000001.1, from coordinate 118,695 downwards.
GTATCGTGCTTCGCATCATTCCACCGAGAGTGTTTTTGGAAACAATATATGCAAGCACTGTAAGTGCGATATAAAGTGCCTGACCCAATGGATATCCAAAATCCAAGAAAACCTTTATGGGACTTGTCGGATCATACAAATAATCCTTTAGAAAAACAAAATACGAACCCCCTAGAATAACAATTGGAACAAGGAAAACAACCAATTTGATTTTGTTACTATTTATAAAACCTCTATGAACTCCGCACATTTTGCAAATCAAATAAACACCATAAATATAAGATAGAACACTTCCAAAAAATCCAATGTCGGCTAGAGATGGATAGAATGTTGTATTTGGCCAATAAATTGCATAAAAACTAAAGATTGTCTGTCCTATATTCTGAAAAAATAAGCCTAGACTAATAAAAAATATCGCTCTACCTAAAATACTCTTGAGTCCGCCCCATGCTTGAGATACAAAGAAACCCGCTACACCTCCAACAAGAGCAATAATTTGATAAAAGTCAGCCCATGTAAACACCCCTACAACGTCAGTTGTGTTTGGTTGAACAATAAAAAGATTACTTACAAAAAAATATGTAAAAACAATAGCTAAAACAATTATCAAAATAGTCACTATATTGAGCGCCTTTTTATTCATCAACATAATTTTATTTTAACATAATAGAATATTTTTTAAGGTACATACCTGTTGAAAAACTTTTCTTACTTTGTTTAAGCCCTGGAATACCCAAATCTTGCTCAATATTCATCAAATGAAAGCCTTTCTCTAAAAAAAACGCGCAGTCTTGTTGTAAAAAATAATCATTAATACCCTTGTATGAAAAATCTGCCTTTTCAAAATGAGAAATTATATATCCATTTAAATCTTCTTCGTATATAGCATATGCAACCGGCTTGTTTTCAATAAGTAAAAAAGTTGCAACTACATTTTTAAACGAACGAGAATTTAAAAAACGCCCAAGTGCGATAAATTCATTTTTATATTCAAAATTAGCATTTATTGTAACTTTATTTTTAATCCATGTTTGATTAACTTCTTCAATCATGGACAGTGCATCTGAATCAGACAAATCAAGAGTGCGATAGAAACTATCATTTTCCAAAAAACTTTTAATATAGCGTCGTTTTCGTTCAAAAATTTCTTCTTCCATCTTTGAAACAACCGCTAAATCATAAATATAATCGAAATGATCGGGTTCCTCTTTTATAATAAACTCTCGTGGGTCCAATAATGTAGCTATTGTTTCTGGAATCAGACAAATAGAATGCTTTTGTCCAAGAATTTTTGATATTTCAATGAGAGCAGCTGCTGTTTCATTTACTTTATTTGTACCCAAAAATGAGTAGAATGGCTCCCCCGTGAGGTAATCTGTAAATTTAACTACTAAATTTCCATTAAACCAGGCAACCTTCATTTCACCTTTAATATCCCAACTCCACATGCTAATAAAATTAAAATCAGAATATGGTGGAAATTTCTTTGTAAAACTTTCAATTTCATCTCGGTCAGAAAGTTCGAGTTTTTTAAATTCAGGAAATTGAGGAATCATAAAATCTTCTATATATTTCAGATTATCACAAAAATAAGGTTTTTACCACTCGTTAATATATTAGAAATCCTCCAATTACTACCAATGATATGCCGAGTAAATACTGCAAATTAAATCTGGGTTTATCTTTTTTGAATATTTTTGGTAACAAAAAAGCCAAAAGAACCCCCTCTGCAAAGGTAAATACTGGTTGTACTGAACTTATTGAAAGCACTAATCCAACAGGTGCGAGTACAAGAGCTGCGTTGAGGGCCAAAACTGCACCGATGTTTAAAATTTCAGCCAATCCAGAAAAAATAACAGCACTACCAGTAAGCATTGATGTAAATTGTTTTTGAGCTTTGGTAGAAAACAAGAATGCGATTCCTACAAGTCCAATACCGATATATTGCCAAAATATTGCTGTCCAAAGTGGAACGGATTCCCCTGCCATTTTAAAAAAGGTACTAAAAAGTCCCACAAACAACGTTGAAACAGTCATTAATTTTATAACTTTCCAATTAAAATGAAACTCACCTTTTTTTACAACGAGACAAATCGTACCCAAAAATATAACGAGCATGGCAACCAATTGCATACCAGTTGGAATCTCATGAATAAATATATATCCAAATAATATTCCAAACACTGGCGCAAATTGAAACAACGCAATTACAGTACTCGCAGATTCAATTTCGAGAGATAAAAAATAAAAATAAATATACAACGCCTCAAAGATACCTGAAAGTATCAAGACAAAAATAGAATATTTATCGAGAACAATACCTTGACTCTTTATTACAAAAAACAATCCCAAAGCAAAAATTAAACTCATAAGCGAAGACAACACAATCAAACCTTCACTTCCTCCATTTGAATCTCCAGCCTTGGTGAGAATAAATTTATCTACATAATTTGCAATACTCCAGATAAATGGAGCAAGAATCGCCAAAATAAGCCATGTCATATGCTTAGTGTACCACAATCTCTCCAATTTTAAACTCTATACGCCATCAATATACACACACGTATTTTCTTTGATCGCATTCAAACATTGTGGAATAGAATTTTTGAGAGAGTTTGAAAACAATTGAATTGCTTTTTCCGGATTTTCAAATTTATATTCAGTTAATTCACCTGCCTGTAATTTGATTTGCGAAATCTGTTCGTCAGTCAATTCACCTCCATCAAAAATAAATTTGAGAGCGTCAGAATGAATTCCGTTTTTTGGAGAATGATACACACCAATCAACTTCATTTGGGAAATCTCCAAACCGATTTCTTCTTTTGTTTCTCGGATTGCGCACTGAAGCGGAGATTCATTTTCATCATTTGAACCACCAACAACAAGCCACGATTCTTTATAATCTGGTTTTACAATAAGGATTTCTCTTTTTGAATTAAAAAATAACACAGCCGTGCCAATTTGTTTTTTTGGAAGCGATTTATGATATTCTTCGTCGGTAAGTTTTTTTGGCATATTTATATTTTTATCTCTATTTCTCCAAATCGAGAATTTCATCGATACGAATTTTTGATACAAATTCTGGAACGTGAGATACGACAATCATTGCGCCTTGATACTGAGAAAGGGCTTCGGCAATGACTGGCAAGTGACGGAAATTGATATGGTTGGTTGGCTCATCGAGGATAAGTAAACCTGGACGGACGAGCACGAGTCGCGCAAACGCAACGAGACCTTTTTGACCTTCAGACAATGCGCCAATTTTGGTATTAATGATTTCTCCGGTAATGAGGAAACTCGCAGCAATAGAGCGCATACGTTCCTCATTGAGACGCTCCCCGCCTTCGAGCATTGCGTTCGAGAGACATTCTTTGACAGTGTCTTCGAAATTAAGTGTTGAAAAATCTTGGCGATAATATCCGACACGTACACCTGGTGCGATTTTTGATCCTTCCGATTCACCACTCGCAATCTTTTCGAGCAATGTACTTTTGCCAATTCCGTTTGGACCACGAAGTAGCAAATGCTGATTTTTTTTCAAAGAAACTTTTGCAGTCTTTTTGACAATCTTGTGCGTGGTCGGATGTGCAATTGTATACGCAGTAATTGAAATTATTTCTCCAATCAAATCGGGCTGGTTCGGAATTGTGAATGCTTTGATTGTACGGTCTTCGCGACGCACATCCACCATTTCGTCTTCGAGTTCTTCGGCGAGCTCTTTCATACGTTTTGCAACGAGACGAAGACGTCCTCCTTTGTGTGCAAATTCATTTGATTTGTCTTTTTTGGCTTGAATTTGTTTTGCAAGCTGAGCGTTTTTCATGTTTTCCTTTTCAACACGTGCAGAAATATCTTTGAGTACGGTGTTGTAGTTACCCGCATATTGTTCAATTTTGCGTGTATGAATATCGAGATAAAGCACACCATCAGAAAACGCATTGAGGAATTCTGCATCGTGGGAAATGACCATCACAGTTTTTTGATATTTAATGAGAAAATCAGTGAGGTGTTTGATTCCCGCGTGATCCAAATTATTTGTCGGCTCATCAAGCAAAAGCAAATCAGGATTTTGGATGAGCGCTGACGCGAGGAGAAGTCGTGCTTGTTGCCCACCGGAAAATGTTTTTATTATTCGATCGTGAACTTTTTCGTGGCCTTTCAAATTTACAACTTCAAGCACTTCGTCGATTCGTGGATCGATATCATAAATTTTTTGATCGAAACATTTAAGGAAAAAATCACGCACAGTAAGTGACAAATCATCGCGTGGAATGACTTGTTTAGAAATTGCAATTGAGAGACCATTTACAATATTTATTGTTCCATTTTCTGGAAGTAAATCCTTTGTGATGAGTTTAAAAATCGTACTTTTACCAGCACCGTTTTGACCCATGATTGTAACTTTACTACCCTCGCGCAAAGAAAAAGTCACCTCGTCTAAAATAGGTTTATTTGGACCATATTCAAATGACACTCCTTCAAATCGGAGCACTGCTTCGTTTTTTGCCATATACATATAGACAATACCGTATTTTTGTCCAAAATGAAAGGTTTTTAGAATTCTCCTCGCTTTAGTGCTTTGGGGTGTTTAGCACTCCATGCATACAATGCAACTGCACCCGAAGCTGCCACGTTGAGTGATTCACAGTTTTTGTTCATTGGAATTGCAAGTGGAATATCACATGCTTCGAGAGTTTTTTCACGAATACCCTCGCCTTCATTGCCGAGAATGATTACTGCAGCGGATTCAAATTTTTCAGATGAAAGTGATTGTTTGGCTCCACCATCAAGTCCGTAAATCCAAAATCCTCTCTCTTTCAAATCTTTGATAGTTGTATTTACATTTCCGATTTTTACAAGTGGCACGCGAAAAGCCATACCTGCAGAAACTTTTACGACAGTTCCATTTACTTGTGCCTGCTTGTGTTCTGGAATAAGCACAGCCGCAATTCCAAACGCAGCAGCCGAGCGAATAATTGCGCCAACGTTTTGTGGATCTTGTACTTCGCCAAGCACGACGATACATATGTCTGGTGTAACTTCGAGTGTTTCAATGAATTCATTATATGGACGAACGAGATTTTCGATTGAAATACGACCAATATATCCTTGGTGTACGAGTGTATTGTCTACTCCGCGCGGAATAGAATCTTTGGTTAATTTTTCGATACGAATTTTATTGTCTTTTGCGATTTGTAGATATTCTGAAGAAATCGGGTGTGCAGCCAAAATCAAATCCATCGATTGTGGGCAGTTCAAAAGAGCTTCTTCGACAGCATGATGGCCATAAATATATATTTTGTCAGATACGAATTTTTTATCTTGTTTAATCATTACATCTGCACTATGACATATTTTCATGAAATACTCAATATTTCAAATTACGTATACGCAAAATCAAAGTTTTGATACAATACATACAACATGCAAAAAATTCTCGAAATCGGTACGGGCTCGATTCCCTATTTCATTCGTTATCAAATTCCATGGAACGTTGACGACGAATATACCGGTATAGATATCGATCAGGAAAGACTCCTACAGGCTCGCGCAAATATTAAAGCACTCGCTCAAAGTGATGAACCATATCCAACGAATCCAAAATTACTCATCGAAGACGCAATCAATATTTATCTACCAGATACATCGTTTGATAAGATATTTATATGCAACACTCTCACCGCACCCATTCACGAAACATGGAATAAGGCGGGTACCAATATAAAAATTGAAAGTGGCAACACTGTTGTCATCGATCGACCACTTGCCGGAGACGAATCAGAGATAGATTTGTTTTATCGAGAACGACTTCCCGTACTCAAAGAAGCACTTCGATTACTCAAACCAGGAGGACAAATAATTATTTACACCGATCTAATAATATATGGAATTCATTCATTTGAGCGACTCATGAGAGAATTAGCCGATCACCCAGAAATAATTTTTGAAATCGACACAGCCGAACAAAACAGAATAAACGAATTAAATAAAATAAAAGTTCGCTCACCAGAATATGGGCATTATTTCAAAGCGGAAGTGTTACCGGAGAGTTTGGTGTTTAAATTTTACAAAAAATAAAACCCCGTTAAGGGTTTTATTTTTTTGCCTCTATCATCATAAACATTGGAATTTCTTTGCGTGCTGTATCCTCGGCGATTTGTCGCAGACCACGTTCACTTTTTTTGTGAGAAATCCATTCTTCAAGTCGCGTCACAGCAAAATTTGTTTTATAAAATGTTTTGAAAAAATCCTGTAGACTGCGATGATACGAAATCGTTTCTTCACTTCCCGTTTGTCCAGGATGCATGACGATCACATTTTTATTTTCGGTTAAATATCCATCTATTCGACGATATTGTTTGTTATTTTTTTCATCAAACTCCCAACTTGAACGTTTCGGAATTCGAAATGCTGGATGATTGAGGACTAAAATTAATCGTCCACCTTTTGCAAGCACACGATATACTTCTTTAAAAACTAAATCCATTTCTTTGATATTTTGAATTGCGAGCACGATTGTCACCACATCAATTGATTCATCTTTTAGAAACGGAAGTTTGTGTGCAGGCGAAACGACATACTCAATATCATTTGAATGTTTTTTGGCAGAAGCAACAAGCTCGAAAGAAATATCAGAACCAATCACATGGGCACCCTCGGTTTTGAATTTGCGAGCAAAGAATCCTTGCCCACATGCAACATCGGCAATTCTCATTCCTTTTTTTATGTCCAAAATTCGAAGCAAGTTTGGCGCGATAACTTTTTCTTGATAGCTATCTTTGTTTGTCTCTAGATATTCATCGTACCAATCTGCTACACCACCCCATGAATTCTGTGGCGTCTTTTGAATATTTTGTTTTTTAGAATCTCTTTTTTTTTGCATTTATTTTTTATCGTCAATCTTTTGCAAAAGCGAATCAAGCTTTGCAGACAAACTCGCAAGTGTTACTTCTTCGGTATCAACTTCACTCTCCATTTCTTTGATAGCTTTTTTCTCGAGCTGTTCTTCTTGTTTTACGTTTTTGATAATAATCGTATTTCCAATAAACGTTTGTACAAAAACTCCAACAGAAAGAAGTATCAAACTTCCAATCATCACTGAGACAACTGGAGAAATTTTTTGCACATCGAGCCATTCCCAAATTCCACGCCAAAAAATAATCACACCAATACCTGCAAGCAATGCTTGCAAAAAAGGAGTTTTTTCAAAATGTAATCGCGCACGGTCTTCTATTTCGAGAAGAGTTTTTGTAATTGATTTCATACACACAGTATATCAGAGAGAAATAAAAAATTAATATACGATGTTTAATTGAGCATTCAACATGTTTTGAGTGAGACTATCGAGTACACCCGTTACTGGAATTCCATGCGCACTTTGATATCGCTGCACAGACGCTTGTGTCATTGGACCAAAAACACCAATGATTGGGCCACTATATACACCCTCTTGTGTAAGTCTTTGTTGTAAGGCAACAACTTCTGCTCCTGTTGAACCAAACGAAAGATATTGAGTAAATCGATATTGATTACCTAATGGGTTTATTGTATTTCCGACAACAACAGAAACAGGAACACAATTACTAAGCGAGTCACAAATAACCATAACGGCATATCCATTTCTAATTCCTCTGACGGTAACGATATTTCCTGCTATGCCTCCAGAAATAATTCCGGAGCCAGAAATATATGCCATATTGTATCCACTACCTGAACCTCCAGAAACAGAGAGTGTTGTATTTTGACCAGTAAGTATATTTATTTTTGATTGTGTTACATTCAAAAAAGTTGTGCTCGTGTTGTATACAGGCTGATTATTTCCAGAAACCATTATTGTAATTTGACCACAACTATATCCATTTGAAGAACACACATTTATAACAGAAGAACCGTATGACAATCCGTACACATTCAAACTATTTCCAGAAATACTTGCTTGTACAATATTTATATTTGAATTAGAAGAAATACTGTAATAATTTGAAGAACCTCCGTACAAAAAAATATTTACATTTTGTCCGACAGAAATTGTTGGATTTGTTTGACTAAATGTTATTTGATTTCCACTGTTACTATTTTGCACAGTAACGTATAAATTCTGACAATTTGGTACGAGATTATAATACGCATTACAAATATTGATTGTAGTTGAACCAACCATACTACCAGTGACAGTCACTGTACTACCATTTGTATATACACTTGCGACATTTGAATTTGAGTTACTTGAAACAGACAATGAACCAACATTGTTGATTGTATTTATTGTTGCTGATTGCCCCACAGAAACTGTCACACTTGTCTGGCTCAAAAGATTTCCATTAGTGATGTTTGTTGTAACAATCGGCCAATTTACAACCGATGATGATATTCCGTTTATACCGTTTGCTGTGATATGAACTGGACTATTTGACATCACACCATATTGCGAACTACTTACCGTAGTAGAAAGAAAACCACTTGAGTTTGTATTACCGAGAGAAATAATCTGCTGACCTGCACCTGATTTGAGATAATACAATGTGATACTTACGTTTGGATCGGCATACGCATTGACCTGCACAGAATCTCCATCACTTGTACCATACACAGAAAGTGTTGGTGTAACGTATGCGTGTACATGCACCGAAAAAACAAACGATGTGACGAGAACCATAGCACTGAAGATAATTTTTGAGAATATATTTTTCATATGTAATAAAGATAATTAATAAATCACGACAAAACGATATGCCCAATATAGACACTAGTAATACAGGCGCACTATACCATAAATTCAAACTTTTGGGTCCAAAAATACAAAATCAAAACCTTGCTTTTTTGCAAAAAATGTGTTAATAAGAGGTATGCAAAAATTTAAAAATACATGTGCACGTATACTTTCTAAACCCAAAAAAGCAATCGGCGTAACTCTCGCTATTGCTATACTTATAGGCGCATTGTTTTTGGTAATACAAAACAAACATCGCACAGCGATGTTTGCACATATTTCAAATAATACAACTTCTGCAACGACTATAACTTCCGGACAAGATCTCACACTTGCGTTTCCAGTCGGTGGCAGAATTCAAAGTGTATCTGTAAAAATTGGAGATAAAGTCAAAGCAGGACAAACCCTCGCAAGTCTCGATAGTCAAAACGCACTCGGCGCAGTCAGTCAAGCAAACGGTGCATATCTTGCTGCACAAAACAATTATGCAAAATTAATTGCAGGGTCAACTGAAACAGACATTCAAATTGCACAAGTAGCACTCACAAACGCAAAAAATAATTACGACAATACAGTATCATCCCAAAAAGTATTGGTCACAAATGCACTTTCAAATCTACACAACAGTGGACTTACTGCATTACCTACCATGACAAACGTAGTAATTCCATCATCGCCCACGATTTCTGGAACGTACGCAAACAACGAGGAAGGAACATATACAATCACGGTATATCCAACACAAAGTGGATACTATTTCACATACACAGGATTAGAAACAGGCAAAGCAACGGTCGGCACAGTCGCGATTCCACTCGGTACACGAGGTCTCTATATACAATTTCCACAAAATTTTAATTTAGGCTCGAATTCAATATGGACAATTACGATTCCAAACACACAGTCATCTACATATCTCGCGTCATACAATGCATATCAATCAGCATTACAAACACAAGCTCAAACAATCGCTACTGCACAAGGCACAGTTGATACTGCACAAGCAAACCTAAATCAAAAAGTTGCTGGTACACGATCCGAAGATTTACAAATTGCACAAGCCCAAGTTGAAAGCACAAAAGGTGCACTTCAAATTGCACAAGGTAATTACAACAACACAGTTATAACTGCCCCTGTCGACGGAACAATCGCAAATGTTTCAATCACTGCTGGACAAATCGCAACACCAAATACACCAGTTATTGAATTAATCTCATCTCATTAAACATAATTAATATATACATATATGGAAGAACAAACTACAAAAAAACAAAATATTTTACAGAAACCAAATGTACAAAGTATCATTGGAATAGTTGGCGTAATAGCAATGCTTATTGGATTTATTTTTTGGCAATCAAACAAAAATACAATTTTTATTGAAAATTCATACCTAAGTGCACCTGTCATTAATCTCTCTTCAAACACACCAGGAACACTCAACGCTCTCTATGTAACTGAAGGTCAATCAATCCAAGCAAACACACCAGTCGCGCTCACAGGGACAGATATCGTAACTTCCAAACAAAGTGGACTTATTTTGACGATCAAAAATAATATCGGAGAATACTTTACACCAGGCGAACCGATTGTTTCAATGATTCACACAGAAGACATGCGTGTCATGGGAACAATCGACGAAAACAAAGGATTAGAAAATATACACGTTGGGCAAAAAGCAACATTCACTGTTGATACCTTTGGCAGTAAAACATATGTTGGAATTGTCGACAGTATCAGTTCAACATCAGACGACACAGGAGTTTTGTTTTCAATTTCTGACAAACGTCCAACAAAAAAATTTGATATCAAAGTTCGTTTCAACGTCGCCGACTATCCTGAACTCAAAAACGGAATGTCTGCAAAAATTACGGTATATACAAAATAATTTTTATGGAAACAATTCCATCTAAAAAAAATAATCTACGTTGGTGGATTTTACTCACCGTCATTGTCGGAACATTTCTAGGTAGACTCGATCAAACCATCGTCAATCTCGCACTGCCCAAAATTATCAATGATTTTGGTATCAGTGTTTCTGCTGCGGGATGGATTGCAACTGCATACATTCTCGCCAATGCAGTCTTTGTGCCGATTTGGGGCAAACTTGGTGACACAATCGGACGCAAAAAAGTTTACATCATTGGATTTTCGATTTTTATCGTCGGATCAGTCCTCGCCGGATTTGCATGGAACCTCCAATCAATGATTGTCTTTCGTGTAATTCAAGCAATAGCTGGATCGGCTGATTACCCTACCGCAATGGCAATTCTCGCAATCACATTTCGCGAAGGTAAAGAACGCGCGCAAGCACTTGGTATCTGGTCTTCATCATTTGCCGCAGCAACAGTATTTGGACCACTTCTCGGTGGACCACTCATTGATAATTTCGGCTGGCGGTCAGTATTTCTCATTAATCTACCAATCGGACTTATTGGAATTTACATGGCAATACAATTTATCAACGAATCTCGTTCAGAAATAAAAACAAAATTTTTTGATTGGTGGGGCGCATTTACATTAGGCGGAATGCTTTCTGCTGTCGTGCTCGTACTTGATCAAGGAACAGATTGGGGTTGGCTCTCATCACCAAGTTTAATTTGTTATTTCTTTATCGTTGTAACATTTATTCTATTTATAAAAATCGAAAACAAAGTTCCAGAACCAATCGTGGATTTGAAATTTTTCAAAATTCCAGCATTTCTCAATGCGCTCGCAAATAACTTTGTTGTATTTATGGGACTTATGGGAGGTATCTTTCTCATTCCAGTTTTTGCTCAAACATTTCTCGGATACAATGCCACACAATCAGGATATTTGTTTATGCCAATGGCGGTCGCAATGATGATTGGTGCACCGATTGGTGGAGCACTCACAGGTAAAGTTCAATCACGGTACGTTATTTTTTGGAGTACAATCGTCGCATCAATTGGAATATTTTTCTTTTCTTACCTCGAACCCAAATCAACAGCGCTCGACATTATGATTCCTCTTTCAATCATGGCATTCGGACTTGGATTTGGAATGGCACAACGTACAAACATCATTGCATCTGTAGTTCCTCAAAGTGAAATCGGAGTTGCATCATCAATCCTCGCACTCGTACGCAACGTTGCCGGAGCATTTGGAATTGCAATCTTTGCAACAATTCTAAACGATCGTGTGAAAAATAATATATTTTCAATAAATAGTTTCAGTAAACTAAATAGTCACTCACCCATCGTGATGCAAAAATATATCGGACTCGTAGAACTCAAGGCACAAATTGATGCATACGATTATGTATTCCTCATCGCCGCAGTCATCATCTTTGTCGGTGCATTCGCAACACTGTTTCTCAAACTCAAAAACGAACGTACTGATATCAAAGTGCACGTGGAATAAAAAAACCAGCTATACATATACATGTAATAGCTGGTTATTATTTGTGTGATACCAATTATTTTTTAGTATCAAAATTTCTTGTTGGTTTAATTTGGAGAGTTGCACCCTCCTCAAAAACCTCACCGGTTCTTTTTTTTAGACTGTAGAATTCTACAGATCTACGTAATACAACACTTGTTTCTTCTTGCAGGATTTCAATTTCCCCACAAAGAAATAAATTTTTTTCTTGTAGATTTTCGGCAACCAGAGTTCGATTACTATCGTGCCAAGAAAACCATACAAATCGAGCTTTAATTTTTTGCTCAATTTTTTTACTGTTCTCGAAATAACGAACAGTAAGAAAAAATTCTTTTTTGAGATTTTGATAGTCTTTGTATCCAGGACCACCAATAATACTCATTTCGAATGCAGGCATTTTTTGTTTCTTTGCCATACGGCTTTAGTTTTAAAATGAACGATCATCCACATACATGGACGTTTTTATATCATTCATATTGTATCACGTATAAAAATAAAAGTCAATAGCGTATTTGACCCTTATTTTTCAACCTTTTATGAACCGTAAACGTCTGGATACTCTTCAAAGAGCGTATCTCGACTATTTAACAACTTGAGCGTAGATGGTGTGATTCTTTCGCAAAACAATCACCGCAACACAAAATCTTGCGCGAAGGGCGTACACTATCATCGGAACAGTATGCTTCAGTTGCCGTATTACAAAACGTACATGTACCAATTATTTCTTTGTTTGGAATCGGCACTACGTCGGTCGTCATACGATCATCAAATACAAAAAGTGTACCCTTGAAATGTTCACCCGGATACTGTTGCATATATGTATGAATTCCATCTTTGAGTTGATACACATCAGAGAAACCTTCTTTTTTCAAAAGACATGTCGCCTTTTCGCAACGAATACCACCAGTACAAACCGTAACAACTTTTTTGTTTTTTAAATCACCCATTTCAGAAATTTTTGCTGGCAAATCGCGAAAGTTTGCGAGCTTTGGATCAATTGTTTTTTCGAATTTTCCACTTATGATTTCATATTCATTACGCAAATCAAGTACCACAAAATCTTCATTATTTTCATACCATTTTTGTAGCTCACTCGCAGGTAATTCTGTTGCTGTTTCATTTTTAACATCAAAGCTACCCGCACCGAGTGTGACAATTTCTGGACGAACTTTGACGGATAATCGATGAAACGATTTACCGTTACTTGGACTTTCTTTGACCAGAATATCAAAAAAATATGAATCATTTTTTAGAAACTCTTTGTATGCATCCACTTGCTCTCGTACGCCTTCAAGTGTGGCATTAATTCCCTCATGCGCAATAATCACACGACCCATAAGGCCAAGTTCTGTACAGATTGCACGCTCTTCATCTGCTACTGCTTTCGGGTCAGCTATAGTAATAAATTTATAAAATAATAGTACGTAGTGATTGTTCATAATTAGTATATGTAATATATAGGAAAATATTTTTTATTCAAGGATGCGATACTACATGCGCTCGCCTATCTGTTGACGCCACATGGCAAAATACAAACCTTTTTTGTCGAGCAACTCTTGATGTTTTCCTGATTCTGTAATTTTACCTTTTTCTAATACATGAATCGTGTCTGCGTGCATAATCGTCGAGAGTCGATGTGCAATGAGAATTGTAATATGTGAACTCACATGCGTTACATCACGAATTGTTTTGGTTATCTCTTCTTCGGTCAATGAATCGAGTGAGCTTGTCGCCTCATCAAATACCAAAATATTTGGCTCACGCAAAAGTGATCGTGCAATTGAGAGACGTTGTTTTTCTCCACCAGATAATTTCATTCCGCCTTCACCAATAATTGTGTCGAGTCCTTGTTTACCACGCACAAGCAAATTTTTGCATTGTGCCTTTTCGAGAGCGCTGAGACATTGCTCATCGGTCGCATCAGGATACACAAATCGCAAATTATCACGAATTGTTCCCGCAAAAAGTTGTGTCTCTTGGGTCACAAATCCGATCTGCGTGCGAAGCTCTTGTTTGATTAATTCATTATGAGAAACATTATTGTACAAAATTTCACCTGATGTCGGTGTATACAATCCGACCAATAATTTTACAAGTGATGATTTACCGGAACCAGATGGTCCAACGAACGCAACGGTTTGTCCACGTGATATATCGTACGAAATTGCATCAAGCGCGTTTTCATTTGATGATGCATATGTAAATGAAACATTTTTGAATGAAAGTTTGGTTACAGGACCAAGCGCCTGTGGGTGCTCGGGTGCGATTTCAGGTGAGAGGCGTAGTAATTGTTCAAAGTTAGCAAGTGATGCCTCTGCCTCACGATATGTGCCAATAAGTGTACCAATTTCTTGTAGTGGATTAAAAATATAAAACGAATAAATATACAATGAGAAAAATTCTCCGAATGTGATTGTCTTTACAAACAATAAATACATAAGGAAAAATAAAATTGACGTACGAACAAAATTAATCACCGTACCTTGCACAAAACTGAGACTTCGCAAATATCGAAGTTTTTTGAGTTCGAGTTTGAGAATTTTTTCTGTTGTCGTGTTGAGACGATTTATTTCTTGATCAGCAAGACCTAAACTTTTTACTAATTCAATATTGCGCAATGATTCTGTGGTCGAACCAGCAAGCATTGTCGTTTCAGACACAATCACCTTTTGAATCTTTTTTATTTTTTTTGAAAGCACCAAACTAAGTCCTGCGATAATTGGCACAGTGATAAGGAATGCAACCGCAACTCCCCAAAAAATATGAACTGCATAAACGGCAACAAAAATAAATCCGACAAGCGACACAAACAATACGTTTACAAATGCTGCAATAAATTTTTCGGTATTTTCACGAACCTTTTGCAATTTACCAAGCGTCTCCCCACTTCGTTCATCTTCGAATGATGCATATGGAAGCGACAATGAATGTGATACGCCATCACGATAAATATCTGCACCCACACGTTGACTCACACCGTTTAAAAAATAATCTTGAAAATTTTTGGCAGTACGAGATACAAGCGCAACACCGATAATGGCAAGGAGAAGTATACCGATACCATGAAAAAACTCTACTCGAGTATACATGTCTGGTTTACTAGCGTATTCATCAATCACATGACGAAAGATATACGGATCAAGCAACGAAAATGTTTGATTGACGATAGCAAGCCCGAGTGTAAGCGCGCAAAGTTTCCAATATTTTTTGATATAGCGGTAAAAAATCTTCATTATATTTTTTAGAAATTATTTTTAAACTTATTCCTTTGGAGCTGAATCAACACCACGCCACAAATTAGATGTATTAATATCGTGTTTGCCACATGCCTTGATGTACAAAAATAATTGCATCTTGTATGCGACTGCCCATTTAGACATTCCAAACAAATGCATTGCAAGTGTTTGAGTTTGTCCAAAAATTTCACTCTCTACTGCAAGCTCTTCGTCAGTTAATGCTTCGATTTTTTCAATAACAGATTTTGATTGCATTTGCATTACCAAATCAAAATTTTCGAGTGTAACAACAGGAGCTTCTTTGGCAAGTTCCATGTAATTTTTTGCAGTTCCAGCAATACACATCTTTGTCGCCAAATCAAAAATGTGTCCGAGATAATTTAAAAGTTCAAGCATTGTGCGTTGCTTTTCACTTGGCTTGTATTCAAGCATTGAAGTTTCAACCTTTGTACCCAAATGACGAATAATATCCATTTCCAAACCAAAACTATTCAAAAATTGCTTTTTTGTAATCATATACAAGATAGTACACTAAAATTCGAGATATCAAAATAAAAAAATAGACCATACGTTTTAGGTATGGTCTATGGATTATTTCTGCGATATTTTGCAGATTATTTCTTTACTATCTTGGCGGTCTTTACAAGAACACCATCATTCAAGACGGTAACAATATACATACCAGACGCCACATCATTTAGTGCAATCGCGGTAAATTTATTATCAAGGAGTTTTATCTAATACATTGTATCATACAATACACAAAAAGTCAATGTTGTTCATTGACTTTTTGTGTATCTTTAAACGATTTATGCAATCAAATTTTCGAGTACGAATCCTGCGCCTTTGTTTATTACCGCAGAATATGGAAGTATTTCAATACCAAGACATTCACTTTCGATTGATCGTAGTTGTGTCGACAATTCTTTTTGATTCAGTTTGTCGGTTTTGTTTACAATAAGCACGACACGATGTTCGTTGTCGTACAAAATTTCAATCATATCTCTATCGAAATTCGTGAGACCAACTTTGGCATCGATGATTACCGCCACAGTATGAATATTGTTTTCTGTACGAGAAAAATATTGGATAATCATATCGCGAATCTTTTCGCGGTCATCGAGTCCACCTTGTGCAAATCCATACCCTGGCAAATCAACAAAATAATATTTTTCATTAACCAAGAAAAAATTAATTTCGCGCGTCTTGCCTTGCTTCTTTCCTGTACGTGCAAGTTCGCGCGCATTGAGTAGTGAATTAATCACACTCGACTTCCCCACATTTGATCTGCCGATAAATGCGATTTCAGGAACACCATCATGAAGTATTTCATCATCACCGGTAATACCTTTTACAAATTGTGTGGATTTAATTTTCATACGTACAAAACTTTTATTATTTTATTTTTTCTTTTTTGTTACTGGCTTTGCTTTTGCGGCAACTTTTACCACCGGCTTTTTTGCAACTGGTTTTGCTTTTTCAACCTTTGCTTTTGCTTTTGGTTTTGGTTTTTCAGATTTTACAACAGGAAATGATTTGAATGCTTTTTCAACACTCATTGGTTTATTGTTTTTTGCGACAACAACTGGTTGTGGTGCTACAAATTTTTCTGCAGGCTTTTGTGCTACGACTGAACCAGAAAAATTCTCGAGTATCTTTATCACACGATCCAATTTAGCGTTGAGTGAATCCATGTGAGATTTGAGTTCGCGAACGCCACCATCTCGAGGTTCTGTATTCAAACGTGATTCATGTGCAATTGGTCCACGTGGAGCAAAATCTCTTTTTTCAAATCGATTCTCTGAGCGATGTTCATGACGACCCTCTGATCTAAATTCCGGTTTACCGTCTGACCATTTTTCTGAATTGCCTTTTTTCTTTCCAAAACAATCATTACAATACACTGGCTTGTTACCATTTGGAGCAAACGGAACTTCACATGATTTGCCACACTCAGAACACACTGCTTTGTGCATCATTGCGCCATCTCGTGGACCACGATTGTCACGACCATGCGCATTAAATCCTCCTCCCCGCCCATTCTGTCTTCGAAAATCATTCATAGAAACTTCTTGTGATTATTTGGTTAATAGACTAAGTACATCCAAGTGTATTGGTTTCTCGCCACAAAAGCAATAGGCGCATTGGATTTTTTAATTACAATGATACAATTACAAACATATGAAAGAAACCTTTGCCATCATTGCGTCTATACTTGCGATTGTCGGCAATGTGCCATATCTCTACGATATCGTTTCCAAAAAAGTAAAACCACATCCGTACACATGGTTTGTCTGGTCAATCGTCTCATGTATTATATTTTTTGGACAAGTTGCCAAAGGCGCTGGCGTCGGCGCACTCCCTACTGCTGCATCAGAAATATTTACACTGATTATTTTTTTCTTTTCACTTCAATATGGATTCAAAAAAATTAATCATATCGATACTATTTTTTTGATTATCTGTTTGCTTGGAATTATCCCATGGATACTCACCAAAGATCCTACGGTCTCTGTCATCATTGCCGTATCCATAGATCTCTGCGCGTTCATCCCTACAATCCGCAAAACATGGCGCAATCCAGAAACAGAAACCCCACTTCTCTACAGTACCAATGTCGCGCGTCATATACTCATGCTTCTCTCACTCCAAGCATACAACATCGCCACAGCGCTTCACTCAATCGCCATGATTACCACAAATACAATCATGACGACAATAATCCTAAAGAAAAAAGAATTGAAAAATCCCCTAATTTAGGGTATTGTGAGAGCGTTCGTAACATTTTGCCGGATCGTCTAATGGTAGGACTTATCCCTCTGGAGGATAGTATCTTGGTTCGAGTCCAAGTCCGGCAGCCAAGTTGAGCGCGCTCAAGGAGCGTCAGGGCTACGTTTCGTGAGTTTTGCATAGAGCGAGAATAATAGGGTGTGCGATATAATTATTAAAAATGGAAGCTCAAAATAAAACTTTATATCAAGTACTCGATGGTTTTCCTCCATACGGACCAACTCCAGTTTCGGTTGGCGGACAAGCAGAGTATAGTGAGGGATACGTTGTAAAACTGTTTAAAGAAGATGGGGATTTTTGGATTGCCAACTTTAAATGGGGATTATCAAATTTTGAAGCAGTTTACGAGTACCCCGAACAGAATCTGATACTTATTTTTGCAGGCGGTAGAGGGTATCTCATGAATCCAAACGAGACAACACCCGTTAAGATTTTTGATCACGACTGCATGAATGCTATTAAAATCGAGGATGGGAGGCTTGTACTTTATGGGCCGTGTGAAGTTCAGATTATTGAAACAAACTGGGATTCATGGATGTCAAAAAGAATATCTTGGGACGGATTTGAGAATGTTGTTGTAGACGGTGACCTGATTAAAGGTTTGTCATTTAATGCGGTGGGTGGAAAAGATAATGAGTGGGTACCGTTTTCTGTAAATATGAAAACAAAGGAAATTACAGGCGGAGGATATCAAAATCTTGAATAGCAGCGCTCAGGACGCATCGAAATGCTAAACTAAAATAAGCTACCAAAGCTTTACTGGGCTTGTCCGAGTTTGGTTCTGGCCCGAGTTGGCCAGCAAGGTTTTACAATATAGTATAATACTCTCCATGTATTCCACCTACATTCTCGAGTGCGCCGATAAATCCCTATACACAGGCTGTACAAATGATTTAGAAAAAAGATTACACGCACACAACAATTTGAAATCCGGCGCACATTATACAAAGATTCGTCGACCAGTTGCTTTGAAATACTCCAAATCATTCCCCACCCTCGCCGAGGCGCGTAAGCGTGAAGCAGAAATAAAAAGATTATCGCGCAAAGAAAAAATAAAATTAATTAATAACAAAAAATAATTTTGGGTGTGATATAATAAATTTCATATGACAGACGAAACAAAAAATAATATTACCAACCCCAATGTCACCCGACATCATCACCTCACACCAGCAGAAATAAAAGAAGGCTGTGTGGAAATATATACCACAGAGGATGGTGTTCGTTTGTGTCGTGTCCAAGAAGAACTCAAACAAGGTATGACTGAAATGGAAGCATATGACCAAGCAGTCACGTTTTATGGTTCAGCACGCTTCAAAGAAGGTGATGAATATTATGACAAAGCTCGCAATCTCGCATCTCGTATCGTCAAAGAACTCAATCTCACAATCGTAACCGGTGGTGGTCCAGGAATCATGGAAGGTGGAAATCGTGGCGCATTTGAAGCTGGTGGCAAATCTGTAGGAGCTGCGATTCAATTACCAATGGAACAAAAAGACAACCCATATCTCACTGATTCAGTTCCCTTTTATTTCTTTTTTGCACGACGAGTAGCATTATCATTTTCTTCCAAGGTGTTTATTTATTTCCCTGGTGGATTTGGCACACTCGATGAATTGTTTGAAGTGGTCACACTCCTACAGACAAAGAAATTAAAATCAGTTCCAATCATTTTGTATGGAAGCGATTTTTGGAAACCACTTATGGAAGGATTCGCTCGACCAGTCATGCTCAACAAATTCAAAACAATCAGCCCCGAAGACATGAATTTATTTACTATCACAGACGATGATGATCTCGTGATTGATATGATAAAAAAAGCTCCCCCACGTGCGCAAGATAATCGACTCGATTAGTTAGTAAAAACAAAAAAACACACTTTATGAAAGGGCTTTCGGACCGCGACGGCGGGAGAACGAGCCGAAAATTCAGCAGAATTTTACGGCGTACCTTTCAAAAGTGTGTTTTTTGTTTTTGCTTAAACTATTTCTTGTGTTTAATACACGCTTCTACGAATGCGACAAATAATTTGTGTGGGGCAATCGGTCGAGATTTAAATTCAGGATGAAACTGTGTTGCAAGGAAAAACGGATGCACATCTCTAGGTAATTCTGCAATTTCACACAAACTTCCATCTGGTGATTTACCAGAAAAAACAAGTCCTGCTTTTTCCAAATCTTTGACATACGTTGAATTAACTTCATATCGATGACGATGGCGTTCTGAAATATGATCCTCGCCATACGCATCACGCGCAATAGTGTCTTTGGAAATATATGCAGGATACGCACCGAGACGCATTGTGCCACCATAATGACCTTTATCTAATTTTTCCTTTTGTGATTCCATTACGTCGATCACGAGATGTGTTGATTGTGGATTTACTTCACGAGTATTCGCATCCGCTAATTTCAATACGCTACGTGAATACTCAATCACAGCAAGTTGCATTCCATAACAAAGTCCAAAATATGGAATTTTGTTTTCACGAGCAAATTTGATTGCAGAAATAATTCCTTCGATTCCACGAGAACCAAATCCACCTGGCACAATAATACCGTCATATTTGGCAAGGTCAGCAACCATTTCTGGATATTTTTCGAATTCAACTGCATTAATCCATGTAAGTTTCGGTGCACGCGAGAAATGATACGATGCATGACGAACCGCTTCAATCACTGAAATATACGAATCAGAAAGTACAAAATCTCCTGTATCAAAATATTTACCGACAACGGCAATCTTTACTTCACCGACAGGTGCATGAATTCGACGAGTAAACTGATTCCAATCTTTTACTAATTCAGGTTGTATTGGTTTGCATGTCAAAAACAACAAATCGCAAAGCATGTCTGAAAGTCCTTCTTTTTCAAAATTTTCTGGAATATCATAAATACTATCCACATCAGGTGCAGAAATAATCTGACCCATTGGCACATTACAAAACATAGAAAGCTTTTCTTTGCGTTTCTCATCGAGTGGATGACTACTTCGTGCCACAATGATATCTGCTTGAATTCCAGATGAATTGAGCAAACGTGACGCATGCTGTGTTGGTTTGGTTTTCATTTCTCCAACTTTACTTGGAATAGGTAAATATGAAACCATTACAAACGCAACATCTTTGGGATGACGAAGTTTGAGCATACGAGCAGCTTCGAGAAAGATGACGTTTTCGTATTCACCAATCGTTCCTCCAACTTCTATAATCACAACTTCAGCTCCAGCTTTTTGTTGAGCAGCTTGGATTCGAGCAATCACCTCCTCGGGAATATGTGGTACAACCTGCACACAACTACCTTTGTATTCCAAATTTCGTTCTTTTTCGATAACTGTCTTGTACACACGACCAGTAGTCATGTAATTGAGACTCGACAAATCAACATTCAAAAAACGTTCATAGTTTCCCATGTCTTGATCAGTTTCATCGCCATCATCGAGTACAAAACACTCTCCGTGTTCTGTCGGATTCATAGTGCCCGCATCTACGTTGATATATGGATCAATTTTTATTGCAGTAACTTTGAGCCCACGATCATGCATAATCTTTCCAATTGAAGACGCAGTCACACCTTTACCAACACCTGATATCACTCCTCCGACAACAAAAATATATTTTGGATTCAACTCTTCTTTCTTCGTATTAAAATTAAACATAAATCAAAAAATGACAGTAAAGATTAAACTGTTAAAAATTAAACTCGTAAATATTTTCGTGATGCAAGCGCACTCGATAACGCACCCAACCCGACACCAAACACCACCACAATAACCAAAAACTCAAGGATGTGACTCATGTAATATGAAAACAGATTTATTCCACCAAAAAAATCAGTCATATTTCTACCAAACCAAAACGTAATCGGAATAAACAAAATAAGTGTTGCGATTGAAGCGACAATTCCATACAATGCACCTTCGACAAAGAATGGCCCATGAACTTGTGCACGACTACCACCCACCAAACGCATCACAGAAATTTCTTCACGTGAAAAATATATCGCCAAACGAATCGTATTGAATGTAATAATCACAGACAAAATCATCATCACAAGTACAATTGCAAACCCAAGCGTACGCCCTTTGTGCAAGATACTGTTGATAATATCAATTTCGTTTTTGTTGTACGAAATATGGTCAATGATTGATTGCGTTCCTGCATCAAGTGTTGTGCCATCATTAAAGAATTTTGAAATACTTTCGTACTGAGAAATATCTTTTGCACTAATATTGAGCATTGCCCCGATTGGATTACTATCTAATTCATCGAGCGCTTGAAGTGTGGTTTGGTCGTTTTGATGTCGAGTACGGAAATCATCCAATGCTTGTTTTTCTTTTATATATTCAGTATTTGCAACTTGTGGCAATGCGTCAATTTTGTCTTTGAGAGAATTAATGCGACTTTCATCGACGCCAGGTACAAAATACACCGAAACATCAACTTTGGTTTCAACATTTGCGAGTGTCGTATCGAGAACATGTTCAAACAAAACAATTCCTGTAATAACAGAAAGTGTAATTGTCATAATGAGAATTGATGCCAAAGAAACCATTCCGTTTCGTACGAAATTGAGCACACCAGCACGAAACATTCTTTTGAGATTTACTGATCGCATATCTAATTAAATCATATAACGCCCATCTTTGTCATCTCTAGTAATACGTCCTTTTTCTAGTGTAATAACGCGCTTGCCTATTGAATCCACAACACCACGATTGTGTGTCGTCAAAATTACCGTCGTACCGAGTTCATTAATCTTTTTAAAAATTTGTACAACTTCATATGTACTAATCGGATCGAGATTTCCCGTCGGTTCATCTGCGATAATTACTTCTGGCTGATTGATGATTGCACGTGCAATCGCGAGACGTTGCTTTTCTCCACCAGAGAGTTGTGATGGAAAAAAATTCGCCTTGTCAGTAATGTCGACAAGGTCTAGTACATGCGGAACATCAGCTGCGATTTCTGCATCTGATTTACCTGCAGCTTCCATTGCAAATGCAATATTTTCATACGCAGTTTTATTTGGAAGTAATTTGAAATCTTGAAAAATCATACCGATTCTACGACGGAGATTCGTCAAATCTTTGGAACGTAATTGATGAATATCTGATGATTCAAAAAATACCGTACCATCAGTAGGAGCTTCCTCGGCAAGAATGAGCTTTACGAGAGTCGTTTTGCCTGCACCAGAATGCCCCACAATAGATACAAATTCACCCGCATTGATAGACAAATTAATATCTTCAAGCGCTCGTGTTTCTTTATCGTACACTTTTGTAACACCGTTGAAATAAATCATGTATCAGAAAATCAAAGTTAAAAGTAAATAAGAAAAAGAGGAAAGCAGTAATCGATCAATATCCTCAAAAACTATTATAACCCCTTTTGCGCTTCAATGAAAGCATCCAAATCCCCCTCTTCAAGCACGCCTTTTACATCTGAAGTTTCCACTCCCGTACGGAGGTCTTTGATAAGTTTGTAAGGATGTAGTACATAATTTCGAATCTGATTTCCCCATTCAATGTCAGTACCTTTCGTTGTTTGCATACTCTCTACCAACTCTTTGTGTTCGTCTTCAGCTTTTTTAAACAACTTTCCACGCAAAATCTCCATACCACGTTCACGGTTTTGTTCCTGACTACGTTCTTCACGTACAAGAATCGAAATTCCTGTCGGCTTATGCAAAATACGCACTGCAGTTTCGCGTTTGTTTACATTTTGTCCACCTGGACCACCAGCTCTCGCAAATTCAACTTCCACATCGCCTTCGTTTAATTCAGGCATCAAATTTTTTGGAATCTTTGGCACAACTTCTACGAGCGCAAAACTTGTATTACGTTTTGCCTTTGAATTAAATGGGCTTGTACGAACAAGACGATGAACCCCACTTTCTCTTTTCAACATTCCATATGAACCCTTACCTTCAACTTCAAATGAAACATTACGAAATCCATTATGCTCATTGCGATGCTCATGAATAATGAAACAAGAGAATCCTTTTTTTGTTAAAAATTTCGCATACATATCAAACAGCATGCGTGCAAAATCCTCTGCATCATCACCGCCTGCTCCAGAAATAATTGTCACGATTGCATTTGCTCGATCAAATTGCAGAGCACCTTCTTTTTTGACTTTTAATTCTCCAATTTCACGCACCATGGCCTGTGCCTTATCTTTATCATTCCAAAAATCCGCCGCACCCATCGCAGTTTCAATTTCAATAATTCGTTTTTCAATTTCGCTTGTATCTTTCATAATTTTATTGAGCCACCCCCGAGGATCGAACTCGGGACCCCACCCTTACGAAGGGTGTGCTCTACCAACTGAGCTAGGGTGGCGAACGTTCCAAGTTTACACTTTTATCCCAAACTTTCAAAACCTAGAAATATAAATTATTTCTCAAGCTCACTAATAACAAATTCATACTCATCCCAATGCGGTACGAGCTCGGAACTTTTTTCTAAAACCATTTTTTTGAAATCTTCAAGCGAAACCCACTTGAGATTTTGAACTTCAATTTTCTGCATTAAAAAGTCATCAATATGAATATCCTTATTTACAAGATAAATATCTTCAAACGAATTATCAATATATTTTCCATCGTTTGAAGTAACACTTTTTACCATGCGTTTAATCAATTTCAAATCTGAAGGTTCAATATCTATCCCAAGTTCTTCTTTCACTTCTGACACAGCAGTACCGACTGAATCATGCTCAGCTGTAATATGACCCGCCGCAGAAACATCCCATTTATCAGGAAACTCTACATGACTTTTGTCTCGATGTTGAAGTAATATTTCTTTTTTAGTGTTTATTATCCAAACGCGAGCTGAACTATGCCAAAAACCGTAAAAATGAATATCATCTATACTACGAGATTCTCCTGTCTTATTCCCTTTTTCATCCAAAACATCAATGTCTTCAGAATGAATAATAAACTTCCCATCAACATGATTCCAATCTGTATACCTCCACCATGCTGGAGTAAATTTAAAATAAATTATTGTTTCTTCTTTTTCCTTTTTTATTTTCTCTGGAAATTTTTCAAAATAAACAGAATCAAAAAGTTCTTGCTCATTTTCCTTTACAACTTCCACAACTCCATCAAGTTGCATGGTTTTCATAATACTATCATTACATCCCACAACAAACGAAGCTCTACTTTTTTTATCATCTTTAAGTGCTTCAAATTTGCGATATGTACTACGCGTTTCAAAAAAGAACGTGACAGGTGCATTACAATACGCAAAATGAACGGCTGCGGCATGAGGAGAGCCATCTGGCATTTCTACGGCAAGAACTCCAGCACGTTCTGTATTTAAATAGTCTACAATTATTTTTCTCATATCTGGAGCCGTTGTCCGGGATTGAACCGGAGACCTCGTTCTTCGCTTCGTACCTTAATTTCACTCTTGCGAGTTTATAGAAGGGCTAGACTGTATCTTACGCATACCTTTCGGCTTAGCGTCCCTTGTCAGTCGTTCGGGCGAAAACACAAATATGTGCTACCGCCACGGTCTTACCCATTTTGCAGGGCTTTAACCGTAATTCGGGATTCACAAGAAAATTTCTTTTCAAGTGGGCTATTCAATAACCAAGAACGTGCTCTACCAACTGAGCTACAACGGCTTACGCACTTGAACTCACTAATACTAGTACATTTTCGTTATGTTTTCAATTTTATCCATAATCAAATTTCTTAATTTTGTATTATTAAAACAAACGGTCAAAACACCATACTCAACCCTATCTTTGTATGTTCCCTGCCCTCTGCGAGGAGTAACAACAATTTTATAAAACTGATTTTTTGAAACACGAAGTTTTTTAGTCCAAAAATTTAATAATTTATTCGAATCCATATTATCAAAAATTTGAAGATTAAAACGCATATCTTTTTTATTAACTTTATAAATACTTTCCAGAAAATCAATAAAACAGTAGATTAAATCTGGATCACTATTACCAAGCCTAACAGAATTTTTATTTTTCTTGTTTCCCTCACCCCAATACAAACCAAGCCCCAAACCTAATAAAAAATAATCTTGAATATTTAAATCACTCTTAACTTCAAATGGATCACCTTTCGGATTATGCATCTGATACACAGCTTCTGAAATCGTTCTTTTTTTAATTTCAAACTTTTTAAAATAATAATTAATTTTACCCTGAGAACAATCCATTTTTTTAGCAATTGAACTTATTGATAAATTTTTATTAAAATAAAGATGAACTAAAATTTCTTTATTAATATCTTTCATGTAAATATAATATCATAATAAACAGACCATATCTATTTTGTATATGTAGTTATCTAATTATGATTTCAAAAATTTGGACAGCGAGAATGATATTTTAATATACTCAAACTAAAATGCGTGAAAATTTGCGAAGCAAATTTTCACGCATCAAAAAATTCTTTTTGAACAATTAATTTTTCTATACCGAAATTCTTGATTGTTACACTTTTCCAAAATTCATAATGAGGAAATTCAGTTTTTCTTGTAACTGTCTCTTTATCATGCGGTTTCGGAGCAATTCTACCCTTTTGATAAAAACCTTGTAAGCACCCAATGTGTTTTTGGAAAAAGAAATGGTCAGAATGAAAAAGATTAACCAAAAGTGGATATTTATCCTTGAGGTGTCCAAATGTCTCAAGTGGATAATTCCACACAGGCTCGGCAAATACATTATTACCAGCAAGTAACTCATGAAAAGCTTCACAAAAACCATCTACCTTGTCCACAAACGAAGCGAGTTGAGAAATTAAAGTTTTCTTTTCTTTTGCTTCCAACATCAAATCCTTAATATTGTAACCAA
This sequence comes from bacterium, assembly GCA_037130335.1. Taxonomy (GTDB): domain Bacteria; phylum Patescibacteriota; class Minisyncoccia; order Phycocordibacterales; family UBA9973; genus CAITQP01. The sequence continues at coordinate 91,736 of JBAXTD010000001.1, read as the reverse complement.
AAAAATCTTCGCGAGAATATGAATCAAAAATAATTTCAATTGCTAATTCTTCACGATTAGATAATTCAGTTAACTCTCCTTGAGACATTACTAATTTGGCTTGCAGTGATACATCACCTGTTATTAATTCAGGTGCATCATGAAACCAAACCATCCAAAACAACTTATATACATCCAATTCAGGATGCATTGTCAAAATAAACGGGAGCAATTCTTCCAACATTGCAATGATTCTTTGAACATGAATTTTTAAATCAGTTCGATAAAACATCACATCAAATTTTGGATATCTGATTATTTTCTCTAAATCTTTTTCATAATTTCTATATGAAAAAGATTTTTGGTTTTTCTTTCTCATACAAAAAGTTTGGTTTAAAAATGAATTTACTATTTCGATTACAGATTAATTCTAATCACTATCAATGTCAACAAAAATAACACATAAACACACACCGCGCCAAAACAAAAGCCACCCCATACGGGGTGGCTTTTGTTTTGGCGCAGACTAGTTGATTTAATTCTTTTTTATAATAATCAAAAAACTCTGAGCGATCAACTCTGTTTTGTTATGATTTTTGTCATACTCATAAGCATCATTGAGCGGAGTGTGTATTTTTTCAACCTCAAAATGATTAGTCTCCTGTAATGAATTTTAACGCAGTTCTACTGTCCAATCAGTATACGAAAATAGAGCCATATTATTGGCTCTATTTTCTCTTGCGCAGTCGACGGGACTTGAACCCGCAACCTCTCGCGTGACAGGCGAGTGCTCTAACCAGTTGAGCTACGACTGCATATTTTTATCACTCACCTCAATTACTCTACCACCTACTTCTCGCCTGGGCGAGTGCTCGCAATAGTCCTATTTGAGTTGAGCTACGACTGCATATTTAAAACATGCTTTTCAAAGACTTTTTACTTTAAAAATAAGAAAAGGTCTTTTGCTTCTCCATTATACATAAAATCGTATAATTTCAAAGGATGGGTTGCTTTTTTGCCTTTTTCTAGTAGAATAGATTGCGTTCATGAAATTTTTTATCGCGGGATAGAGAAGTGGTATCTCGTAAGGCTCATAACCTTAAGGCGGCCGTTCGATTCGGCCTCCCGCAACAAGTATTTGATAATTTTATAATTAATTGTACAAGGGAGTCATAAATGTTATATTATTTATGAGTATGCCATATAAAGATATCGTAAAAAGAAGAGAACATCACAAAAACTATATGCGAGAAGTGTGGTACCCTCAAAATAAAGATAAGCATATTAAATATGTCACAAATCTAAAGAGAAGTATTTCAAATTTTATTTTAATTTATAAAAATGATAAACAATGTTTAGATTGCGGTTTTAAAGGAAGCATATGTCCACAAGTTTTAGAATTTGATCATTTGAGAAATAAAAAATTTGAAATCGCAATGTTTACAAAACATACTCTTAGCTTAGATAAAGTAAAAAAAGAAATTGAAAAATGTGATCTTGTTTGTGCAAATTGTCATAGAATAAGAACTTTCAAAAGAAGAAAGTAATATATGTCGGTGTAGTTCAATGGTAGAACGAAGGACTCATAAGCCTTAGACAGTGGTCCGATTCCACTCATCGACACAAAGGATTAAAAAAATCAAAGATCTCTGCTAGGGTTTATTTAAATAAACCCTAACTCTTGAAAAACCATTTCATAGAGACGAATAGTGCGTTTTGCTTCACGGTCAGTAAGTTCAAAATTAGACCCTTCGTGTGCAATTTTATTTCGAACCAAATGAGCTTCCCATGCAATTGAAATTGTCGTCATATCACCTGGTGCAATATTTTTGAGTCTCTCACCGATACCAATGCCAGGAATACCCTTTTCTTCGAGTAAACTTTCGAGTATCGAATCCGCTTCAATTATCGACAAACGCCAGTCAGATGGATTTGGAGAATTAACCAAATCTTCTACATGTATCCAACGGACATTTTTGCCACTTTCTTGCTCCTGATAAAAAGAATTGTATTCGGCGATTGCGTGTTGCAAGTGATGATTTTCTTCTTCATAAATTTCAACCAATCGAATCGCACAATAAATCGTAATCGTAATTCCAAAAAAACTAAGTAGATATGAAATCATATATACAAAACTTCCAACCTGGAAATTACTGTTTTGAAGCCAGTACCAAAAAGCGATTGGTCGTGAAAACCAATAATCAATGTTGAGAAACATTGTACTAAAAAGTGAGTTTTGAGTTGTTACTGTTTGAAAGAGATTTTGATTCATAATAGAAGTTTGAACACTCTTCTATTGTAATACGCGTTCGAGTTCTTTGCCAATGGAAAAGAGTTCATTATCACGCCATCTCGGTGCTGTAAGCTGAATCGATGTAGGCAATCCAGTATTTGTAAAACCAGTTGGCATCGCAATTGCAGGACAACCTGAGAGATTTGCAGGTGCAGAAAACACATCTGACAAATACATTGCGACTGGATCAGTCATTTTTTCTCCAAGTTTAAATGGAAGTGTTGGTGCAGGTGGTGTAACGAGAAAATCAAATTTCTCAAACATCGCGTCGAGTTCTTTTGTTATTTCATTGCGAAGCATAATTGCTTTGCGATAATAGGCATCATAATATCCATGCGAAAGCACATACGTTCCAAGCAAAATTCTACGGCGAGCTTCGCGTCCAAATCCAGTACCACGAGTTTTTGAATAAAAATCAAAAAGATTGTCTGCTTTCACCTGATGGCCATATCGCACACCATCGAGTCTTTCGAGGTTTGTAGAAACCTCAGCTGGCATCACAATGTAATACACAGCGAGAGAATATTTTATATATTTGAAATCAACTTCTTCAACTTCGTATCCAATTTTTTTGAATGCTTCGAGAGATTTAATAAATGCATCATACACTTCCTTATCAATACCCTCTCCACTCATCACATCTTTGGGGACTGCAATTTTTTTGGTTTGTTTTTTTTCTTTTGGAACACGGTTATCAAATGAAACAGTAGTCGCATCGAGTGTATCGTATGTCTCAAGGGCTTTTGCGAGAATTTCTGCTTCACCTACAGTTTTTGTAAGTGGGCCAATCTGGTCTAGAGAATTTCCCATAGCAATAAGTCCACTGCGTGATACAGATCCATATGTTGGTTTAAATCCTACAAGTCCATTATACGATGCAGGCTGGCGAAGTGAACCACACGTCTCACTTCCAAGTGCCACAAGTGCTCCAAGCATAGATACTGCCGCAGCCGATCCACCCGATGAGCCTCCAGGAACACGCTCACGATCAAGTGGATTTCGTGTCACACCAAACGCAGAAGTCTGAGTTGAACTTCCCATAGCAAATTCATCCATATTTGTACGTCCGAGAAAAACTGGATTTTCTTTTTGAATTTTTTCTATTGCGGCACCAGAATATGTGGCGATATATCCTTCGAGAATTTTTGAACCCGCCGTCACCTTTTTTCCTTTTATCAAAAGATTATCTTTAATTGCCATCGGAATTCCTGTGAGCATTGTCGCTGTGCCATCTGCAAATCTTTTTTGTGCAGCTTCTGCCTGAGCCTTGATATCATCAAAAATTTCGAGATACGCATTGATGTCAGGATTCTTTTCGGCAATCACGGCAAGATACGCATCACATAATTCCTGCACAGAATATTCTCCGCTTTTTAGAGCTTCATGCGCTTTCTCGATTGTTAAATTTTTTAAATCAATGTGTGTAGTCATTAGAGTATTTTGTTTACTTTTACATATCCATCTTGTTTCTCAGGAACGTCTTCCATAATTATTTCTGTATATTGCCCTCCTGGATTTGTTACCGTATCTTCACGTGCGACATTGCGATGCTCTGGAACATCAACTTCAGTACCAGAAACTGTGACCCTTGTAACTTGATCAATATACGCAATGATTTCTTTTAAATCACCCAAAAGACCTTCGGCCTCAGTGTCCGAAATATCGAGTCGCGCAAGCACGGCGAGATGTTTAATGTCTTGTAATTGCATAGGTTATTTATAGCATTTTTTGCTATTTTTACGAATTGACAAGTAAAATTTTTATGATAAAGATTATTTCACCAATTCCAAAAATTCTTTCTCGTCCATGATTTTGATTTCCAATTTTTGTGCGTCGTCGAATTTGGAACCGGGATTCTCCCCTGCGATTACGTAATCGGTATTTTTGGAAACTGACGATGCAACTTTGCCACCGAGATTTAATATTTGTTGTTTGGCTTCGTCGCGCGAGAGATTTGGCATTGTACCCGTGAGTACAAAAATTTTTCCAGAAAATTTTTGATTTACTTTTTTCTTTTGAACACTCTCGACTTTGATTTGATCCAATAAATCTTTTACAACTTTTTGATTATGCTTATCGGCAAACCAATTAATAATTGAGCGTGATACGCGTGGACCAACGCCGTCGATTGATTCGAGAGCTTGTTGCTGCGCATTTTGGAAATTCTCAAAATTTCCAAAATGCGCAGCCAAATCGCGCGCCGTCTCCTCGCCTACTTCAGGTATCGAAAGACATACAATAAATCGATCAAGTCCAATGTGTCTTTTTTTCTCAATTGATTCAAGTAAATTATCTGCAGATTTTTCTCCAAAGCGTGGAAGCTCGAGCAAGTCCCCCTTTTTTAATGTAAAAATATCTGCACGAGATGATATAAGTCCCGCATCAAGTAAGGCATCCAAATTTTTGGGACCCAAGTGTTCAATATCGAGTGCCGCTTTGCTTGTGAAATAATACAACGTGCGTCGATCTTTTGCAGGACAGCGCGCATTTGAACAATAAAATGCAGCACTCTCTTCTCCAGTTTTTGTACCAACTTCTTTTTTTACCAATTTTGTATCGCACTCAGGACATGTTGTCGGCATATGAAAAACTTTTTCTTTGCCTGTACGCATCTCGGTCAACACTTTCACAATATCGGGGATAACATCTCCAGCCTTTTGCAAAATCACCGTGTCGCCAATTCGTAAATCCAATCTTTTTATTTCGTCTTCGTTGTGAAGTGTCGCACGTGACACCGTAGAGCCATATACAAACACAGGCTTAAGATGCGCAACTGGTGTCACAACTCCCGTACGGCCTACTTGCATTACAATATCTTCTACTACAGTCGTTACTTGCTCTGCAGGAAATTTAAGCGCGACCACAAACCGTGGGGCTTTACCTGTATATCCCAAAGTTTCTTGAATTTTTCTGTCATTTACTTTGAGCATGATGCCATCAAAAAAATAATCTTCGGAATCTTTTTTGTCACGCCACAATTTCCAAAACTCAATTGCTTCACCGATATTTTTTGCTACGGAATAATCTTTATTTACACGAAATCCAAGTGATGCCAAAAGTTTGAGTTCTTTTTCTTGTGATAATGGAAACTCTCCATCAATACGAGAGATGTCATAAATAAATGTTGATAGTTTTCTTTCAGCTACAATCGACGAGTCGAGTTGACGAATTGTTCCTGCGACAATATTGCGTGGATTTGCAAAAACTTCAAGCCCATTCTTTTTTTGTAATTCATTAATCTTTGCAAACTGCGATTTCGTCATGTAAATTTCACCCTCCACAATGCATGAAATCGGTTGATTTAATTTCAAAGGAACTGATTCAATCATTTTTATATTTGCAGTTACATCTTCACCAAACATTCCATCACCTCGTGTTGCTGCAGTTTTGAGTATTCCCTTTTCGTATGTAAGCACAATATGCATGCCATCAATTTTGTGTTCACATACATATTCCGGCACGATATCATGATCAGTTTGCGATGTATAAAATCGTCGCACACGTGCATCAAAGTCCCGCGCATCATCTTCTGAAAAAGCATCATTTGATGACCACTGAGGAATTTCATGTTTAACTTTTTTGAATCCATCACGCGCAATTCCTGCCACGCGCTGACTGGGAGAATCAGGTGTTATAAGTTCAGGAAATTCTGTTTCAATATCCACAAGTTCTTTTTTGAGTGAATCAAGTGCTTCATCAGGAATAAGCGAGATATCCTCTACATGATAACTATATCGATATTTCTCAATAGTTTTTTTGAGTTTTTCCAAACGGATTTCTGCTTCCTTTTTTGTCATACAGCAAGTAGTATACCCAAAAACTGCTAATTTGGATACGTAATTCTAAGTGCACGACTTACCACATTTGGTCGAAGTGTCGACGTATCCACACACGATTGAGGATCTGATGTAATTTGTTGACCAATATTGTAACCGTACGAATCAATCTGTGTACTCGTACCTGTACCGGAAGCTTTGTTTACATATACTTGTGCGCATGATGTCGGACTCAAAGCCAACGAAAACTGAAACGTTGTTGTAGCACTTTGATACGCATCAACTGGAATATTATGACAATATATTGTGTCACTTGAAGTACTCGTAAATGCTCCGATACTATCCATATACATTCCACATTCAATTCCAGTATCAGCCGCCATAAATGCGCGATCAGAATCTCTCGCTTCCAACGAAAAAAGAATTTCTTTGTATGATATTTGTGAAATACCAAGCGCTACCAACAAAAGCGCACTTGTCATAAGCACGGCAAACATAATTGCCATACCACTTTCTTTTTTATATGTTGTAAAAATATTTTTCATATTTAATTTGTTATGTACCAATTAAACAAACTTTCATTCATCGAAAGTGACTGCGTACTCAAACCCTCTTGCCATGTCACTGTCGATGTAATTTCAAGTTCATGTGGAACTGTTTCTCCTGGAGATGTAAAAGGAGTAATGATTAGCTCGCGATTAAATGGTGTCGAGGTTCCTGTACCATGAATATAAAAACCATCAGAACTATATGAAAGATTACACACACTCTGCGGCACACACGAATAAAATCCCCCGCCAGAAGTTGGTACTAAATTTGCGAGACTGTTTACATCCACATCACATGGACCAGTACAACTACTTGTCACATCAGCTGCAAAATTTTGCCACCCATGCACATATGTATCGCTCGACAATACATACGAATCACGCTTGGCGCGTACAAGTTCAACGCCTTCTTGGGCGAGATAATTTGCAGTCAAACGATTTTTTGCGCTATTTATATTGATACCACTTTTTACCGCCGCAGTAATTACACCAGTAATCGCAAACGCAAAAAGTGTAAGCGCTACAAGCACCTCGGTGAGTGTAAACCCTGCTTCCTTTGAAATTCGTTTTTTATTTTTTGTAAAAAATATATTCATATGTTTTATCCATCAAGTGGACGTGATGCGACGGTAGTTTGAATTGAAAAACTTGAATCAGTACCTCGATATGTAACTTTACCTGAAAGTGAAATATTTATAACCGGTTGGAGACCATCACCTTGCGGTGCACCGTATACAATAAATCCAGATTTCGATGAATCAATTATGACATATGTGGGGGTCAATATTTGTGCAGTACCGTTACCAACGATTTTTTGAATTTGAACTTGCCCCACACCACCAACTGGAGCAATGAGATACGTGATCGCAACACCCGAAACACTTTGAAAAACAATTTCATTTGAACCAACACCAAGCTGGCAATCTTGTGGCACAACATTTACATGGCCACTACCATCGACGCCAGTACCAGATTCATCAGGTGCAAAACAATGAAAATTTGTTCCGAGTCGAATGTTGCGAGACATGTCCTCCAAAATAAAATTTAAATTATCCATAACATTACTCATATTTTGTGATCGTTCGTGCTGACTTATTGCCGTAAGTACCGAGCCGAGTCCGTATACGACAAGCACACTAAAGATTGTCATCGAAACCATTGTTTCAACGAGTGTAAATCCATGTTGTTTTTTTGAATAAAAAAATTTCATATTTAACTTTGACACGGAAGCGTCGTGCTCGTTGCTGGAAGATTATAACTACCGATCTGACCCAAATTACTAATAACTATTGTTCTTTTTGAATTAATATAAATTGGTGATGCAAGCTCGATACATGCTGACTGCACCACAATTGGAGTTGTAAGTGCTGTTGATGGTTGATGAATAATAAGCGATGCATCAGAAAAAGGGCGGACAAACAAAACAGTCAGGTCAGATGCATATGAACCCGTGCACGATTTTGAACCAGTGAGAGTTTTGTAGCAAATATTATCAACATATTCCCCGGTGGTGATTGTAGTCACAGACAAACATTCATTTCCTGTTGTAGATGCTCCATTGCACACAAACACACCAGTTGGTGGATCGTATAATTTATTTCCCGTCGACGTTCCACTTCCAGAACCCACACCAGGAATATCAGTAAAATATACAAACTTTTTATTTGCAGTACCAGCGGTTGGAGCACTTGAAAAATATACTCCATACGCAGGCTTTACATCTCGTCCTACAAAATTCGGATTAACTTTTCCTGTCATTGCAGATTTTTGAGCCTCGACAATTCGAAGCGCAATATCCTGAGAAATATTTTCAAATTGCATTTTTCCATCAAACGTTCTGAAGTTAAACAAAAGAATCGTTGACATAATACCCATAATAATAAATACAGTTATGAGCTCGATGAGTGTAAAACCATCCTCTGTTCGTCGAAACGGCATTTTACTGAAACGACTTTCAGTTTGAAATTTTTTTTTAAATAATAAAAATTTTTTCATTATTAGTATCCACCGAATGCTCTAAAAATACTCAGTAAATTATATTCTCCCAACAAAACAATAATTGTCCCGAGCGCAAGAAACGGACCAAATGGTATTGCAGTTGCAAGTGATACTCCACGATTACCAACAATGCGAAATATTATCAAAATAATAATACTCACGATTGCACCAATCCAAAAAGAAAATAAAATCGCAGTAAATCCAGCCGAAAGACCGAGCAAAAATCCAATTCCAACCATGAGCTTCGAATCACCGAGCCCCATCCATTTACCTTTCGACAAAAACCACATTGCGGTAAATGGCGCAGGCAACAATATACCGGCAAGAAATTGCGTGTATCGTGGAATATGAATTACAAGTGAATCGCCCTGGACAAAAAACATACCGATAAACGCAAGCAATACAAAATAAAGAACGATTCGATCTGGTAAAATTTTGTGTCTGATATCATACACAGAAAGCACTAATAAAATAGAAATAATAATTGCGTAATACGTAAACAAAATTACAAAAAGTAATGGTGTACTAATCAATAAATATTGAAAATGAAAATACAGTAACACAAAAAATGTTCCTGTGAGTGCCTCAACAATTGGATACTGCCATGAAATTTTTGTTTTACATCCTTCGCAGCGACCACCCTGACTCAAAAAACTTCCGATCGGAATCATCTCAAACCAATGCAATGTACGTCCACACGTAAAACACACAGACCTCCCACTGGTAATTGATCGCCCACTTCGATATCGCAAAATAACCACATTCAAAAAACTTCCAATAATCGCCCCAAAGAAAAAAAAGATAATTGGAAAAATTGTGTCAAAAATAGTATCCATATGATTTTATTATATCATTCAAATAAAAAACAAACACCTCGCAATCGCGAGGTGTTTGTTTAATGTAATATAAATTAAATATTAGTTACATGTATATGCAGAAGCAAAATTTGTGTAGTCAAATCCATTTGTAGCATATGCTGAAGTTGATGTAGATATTTTGAATCCACCAGTGTAATCAACACACATTGATCCTGTGGTTAATTGTCCGGCAAATGCCCATTTACCTCCGTTTGCAGGTGTGTTTGTTCCGTCAAACGCATATGTATATTTAGTTCCTGATGGCAAACCTGTGATTAATTGATATAAACTGTTGTTTGAAAGAGTACTATCAGCAAATGGATTTGTTGCATTAGCTGCACCAGTAACTGGTGAAACTGTAGCGGCAACAGGACCAAGTGTAACACCTGAACCTTGAACCCAAAGTGCAGCTTGATCACGCATACTTGAAAGTTGAGCCTTTACCTTTGCATCATTTCCCTTTCCTGTTGCACCACCAAGTGATGTGAGAACGATTGTTGCCAAAATGGCGATAATTGCAATAACAACCAAAAGTTCGATAAGCGTAAATCCGGCTGACACATTTTTGAAATCCTTTTTGAGAGAACTAAACATATTTCTTTTTTGCATAATAAAAATAAACTAGTGATAATTTGGTCTCCATTTATATTAGATAAAGGAGGATCCGACCATTAATATAATAACGCTTCAATTATACACCCAGAAAAAACATTTTTATTTGGATATGTGGAAAACAAAACTATCCCACTGATGACATGTTGTAAATTGGCACGAGAACAGATACGAGCAGTGTACCAACTCCGAGACCGAGGAGCACAATCATCACTGGTTCAATAAGTGACACAAGTGTATTTACTGCATCGTTAACTTCACGAGCATAGAACGCTGAAAGAGTTTTGAGAATATTTGCCACTCCCCCTGTTTCTTCTCCTACACGAATCATTTGCACCATAATTTTTGGAATTTCATTATGCTTTTCGAGTGCGTCAGAAAAAGGCTTTCCGGCTTTGACCGCTTCAACGGCTTCATTCATGATATCTTCATATACTTTATTACCTACAACCTTACTCGTGATTTCAAGCGAGTGCACGATAGAAATTCCAGATGAAAGCATGGTGTTCATGTTGTCTGCAATACGTGAAAGATATAGTTTTCGAAAAAGCTCTCCGAATGCTGGAACTTTTATTTTGATACCATCGAGATACGCCTTTCCAGATTTTGTACCAGCCAAATGAATGAGATATCCGATAACTCCCACAATTACAATCAATAAAATAAGTCCATAATTTACAAAAACATTTGATATATTAAAAACGATTTGAGTATAAATTGGAACCGGCGAACCTGACTGCAAAATAATTGTTTCGAGTTTTGGAATAATAAACGTAAACATGAGTGTCATCACAACAAAGAAAATTCCAATAACAAACCCTGGATAAATAAGTGCTGATTTTGTTTTGGATGTAAGTGCGTACTGACGATCGAGATAATCTGCGAGAAATGAAAAAATCTGATTGAGCTTTCCAGATTCCTCACCTGCTTTTACCATGTTTACATAAAATTCTGAAAAAACGTCGGGATGTTTTGCGAGCGCGGCAGAAATTTGATTTCCTGATTGAATATCATCCGTCACCGTCACCAACTTTCGTTTCAAAAGTTTATTTTCAACATTTGTCGAAAGCATCGTAAATGCCTTGAGCGCAGATACGTTTGCATCAAAGAGTGTCGACATTTGGCGTGACAAAACCACGATGTCTCGCATTGGCACACTTTCAAAGAGAGCTAACTGAAAAATTGATTTTTCTTCTTCACCTTTGATAGATACGATGATAAGCCCGCGACGTTGAAGTCCAGAAATAGCCGCATCTTTATTTATAGCGTCAATCGTTCCTTCCTTTTTTTCACCAGTACCAGTGACTGCTTTGTAAATAAAATTCATATGTGTAAATAAAAATCAAAAAAACTACATTAAGCGCTCGAGTGCCTTTGGATTCATCGAATACGTATACGCGTTATCCATTGTGATTTCACCAGCGCGTACAAGCTCTAAAAGTGAACGATTCATATCCACCATTCCCTGTTCGGTACCAGTTTCGATTACAACATCGATTTCGTGAGTGCGCTTTTCTCGAATCAAATTGCCGATTGCTGGATTGTTTATCAAAAGCTCATACGCCATCACAAGCCCACCAGAAATTCGTGGAATCAAGCGTTGTGAAAAAATTCCAAGCAATGAGTTTGCAAGTTGTGAACGAATTTGGTCTTGTTGATTTCCTGGAAACGAGTCGATAATACGATCGATTGTTTGCGCCGCAGAATTAGTGTGTAGCGTCGACAGAACCAAGTGTCCAGTTTCGGCAGCAGTAACCGCAGTGGCAATTGTTTCGACACCACGCATTTCACCGATCATAATTACATTCACATCTTCACGAAAGATTGCGTTAAGTGCCGTCGTAAAATCTTTGGTGTCAAAACCAACTTCACGCTGATCAATAATTGAATGCTTTTCTTCAAATAAATACTCGACTGGATCCTCAACTGTCACAATGTGTTCTGAACGTTCTGAATTTATAAATTCAAGCATCGCCGAAAGTGTTGTAGATTTACCTTGACCAACCGGGCCCACAACCAAAAAGAAACCTTGTTTTTTGGTTGCAAATGTTTTGAGAATGTCAGGCAATTTAAGTTCATCAATTGTGTGAACTTTGGGAATCAAACGGAATGCAATACCAATACTTCCCTGACGAAAGAATGCATTTCCACGCAAACGAATATTGTCTTTGTAATTATATGCAAAATCAATTTCTTGCTCATCTGTAAACTTTTTAAATTTTTGTTCTCCGAGAATATACGAAAGTATGCCTACCATATCCTCTGGAGTGAGCTTTTTTTGATTAACCAACGTAATCAATTCTGTCGATGCTCGAATTGAAGGAAATCGTCCAGCCGAAAGATGCAGGTCTGAACCATTTTCTTTTATCAAAATATCAACGAACGATTCAATTAATTGCTGGTTTGGATTCATTATGTAAAATTTTAAATTTTATTTTATAAATGCTTTGAAAAAATTTCAGTTACGTGAGTCAAAACTTCAGATGGAGTGGTCGATGCTTTTACGATATATCCCGAAGCTCCGAGTTCAGTTCCGCGCTTCACATCAGTTTCGGCACCTCGGTTTGAAAGAATAATTTTTATTGCAGTTGGTGCAAGCTTTTCATCTTTCATCTTTCCGAGAAATTCAAACCCGTCCATTCCTGGCATAACGATATCGAGCAAAATAAGGTCTGGTGAATATCCCCCGCGAAGTTTTTCGAGTGCAGGCAATGCGCCGAGACCAGTCGTCACATCAAAACCAGATTGTGTAAATTTGAGTGCATACATGTCGAGCAGAAAGCTGTCGTCGTCAACAATAAGAATTTTTTTGTTTTGCATAATGGTTTGATTATATCACACTAACAAATACTACAAAAAGTTATAAATTTCTTGGAACGGTGTTTTACCCTCAATACATTTAATAATTGCATCTTCACGCATTGTTATAAAACCTTTTTTACGAACGAGATCATAAATTTCTGTATCAACTGGCTTTTTGAGGATGAGTGCTTGCAAATCCTTGTCCACAGGAAACATTTCCATGACAACAGTTCGTCCACGTGTTCCCGACGGACACTCTGGTGACGGAATTGCCTCTGTAAATTTACCTGAAAGTGGAAGTTTTGCTTTAAATTCTTCTGGCAAATCAGCAAATTGCTTTTCGGCCATTTGATGCAAACTGTCTTGGTCTGTTACTTCGTGTACACTTTTTTCATATGTCGTGCGAACCAAACGTTGTGCAATCGAAAGAACTAATGTTGGCGCAATCAAATATGGATCAATCCCCATGTCTATCAAACGAGGGATAACTCCTGTCGCACTATTTGTGTGAAGTGTAGAAAACACGAGGTGTCCAGTAAGTGCGGCTTGAATCGCAAGTTGTGCAGTTTCAGCATCACGAATTTCTCCCACCATGATAATATCTGGGTCCTGACGCAAAATACTACGAAGTCCGTTTGCAAATGTATATCCGATCTCGGGCATCACTTGTGATTGATTCATATCTGGTATGTGATATTCAACTGGGTCTTCGAGTGATACAACGTTTTCTTCTTCACGATTAAGTTCATTAATCAAAGAATACAGTGTGGTTGATTTTCCGGAACCAGTTGGACCAGTAATCAAAATAAGTCCGTACGGTTTTGTGATTGCCTCTTTTATCATTTTGATATGAGACTCCGACAATCCAAGTTCGTCGATTTTTTTGACACCTCGTTCAGAATCCAAAATACGAAGCACAACTTTTTCACCATAATACGCAGGAAGTGTAGACACACGGAAATCAATTTTACGATCACCAATTTTTGCAGAAAATCCTCCGTCTTGTGGTTTACGTTTTTCATCGAGACGAAGTTTTGCAAGAATTTTTATACGCGCAACAACTCCAGGAAAAACTGGAAGTGGCAAAAAAAGTGACGTATGAAGTACTCCATCCACACGGAAACGAACTTTTACTTTTTCACCTGTGTTTTCGATGTGAATGTCTGATGCATTTCCTTCAACCGCATTGTTTAAAATAACTGCAACGATTTTTATGATTGGCGCTTCTTCGACGATACGTTCTTCTTCGCCAGGCTTGAGAGAATTTTGTTCTTTTTTTGGATCCACAAGAGTCATGTCGGTCACATCTTTCATTTGATTATCTATATCGTCCATAGAAGACATAGCTGTGTCGACAGATGAATCAGTAAAACTTTTATACACATCAAGAACTTTTTGAAATGCTGGTTCAGAAATTACAACAACCTTAAACGGCATATCGTTTTTTTGTGCAATAAATTGAAGTGCATCTGACGCAGCAATATCATCTGGATTTGTAATACCCACAATCAACACATTGTTTTCAACGGCAAGTGGCACAAAGTGATAATGTTGCGCAGAATCTTCGGGAATGTATTTGAGAATCGAGGATGTGATTGTTTTGATATCTGGAACACGTTTGGGAATATGATAATACGAACTTTTAATTTCCAAGAGTTCGTTTTCAGGAATTCCCTTTTCGAGAAGTGCTCCCTCCAAAACCCCACCATACTTTTCTTCGGCAATACGCAAAACCTCTCCGAGTCCTTTTTCGGTTATGAGTCCACGTTTTGTTAATTCTTCAGTAAAAGTCATACGTTAAAAAATAAATACTATCCTAATGATACCCTATTGTGTATTTGAAACATAATTTCTAAAAATAAATTATTTTCCCGATCGTTTGAGCGCTCCTGTTTTCCATGACATAAATGCACCTGAAATAATTTGACCATTGATTGATGCGATTGCTTTGACGTAATATGTCGTATTTGGAATCAAATTTGTAATACTTTCACTAAACACACCAGTTGTTGATTGAGGTGTTTCAGTTGTTTTTGTACCAAGTGAATCAGTAGTACCGTATTCAAACCATCTCGTTATTCCCTGACCAGAAACAAGAAGTGTTCCATTGAGCACTGCAGATGTTGCGAGTTTGAGTGTGGGGTCATTGGTATTTATTTGTGTTGACACGGTCGCACTCTCAGAACCGAGTGGAGCAAATGGATTAATACGTCCGGGATTATTATCTGGATCAATTGGTTTACTCAAATCTTTGAGCACCACAAATGCAGGATTAGTTACAATCGCATTATCAATTTTGATTGAATCAATATTTAATAATTGTGCCAAAAATTGCTGACTGGTAACCTGCACATCACTCACCACAGGACCTCCTGATGTATTTACTGGTGAATCAGAAGCCGTTGAAAGTCCTCCGGTATTTTGTGTAGTGTTACCTTTTTTAAAAAATAATACATATGCCACACCAAGTACTACAACAATTGCCACAATAATAAGTATGTTTTTTGTAATGCCCTTTTTAGTTGTTGTGTCTTTGAGTGGATCCATATAATTATTATTGTGCTTTGAGCCAATACGTTTTTATTTTAATATCAAAACTGTAGTTATCCTTTTTGTCAGATGAAAAATTTATTGACTGAATATCATTTATACGCAAACTTGATTCCATCGCTTTCAAAAAATTTACAAAATTCTGATATGTACCTGTGACCGAAAACTCCAAATCAAAAATTCCATAATCCTTTTGGGGACCTCGAGCACCTGCAACCTGCACCACTCCGGTTGTTTTGGTTGAATCAAACTGTGTCGAAACAACATTCATACCATTAGCCACAGCAATTTTTTGGATATCAATAATCAAACGAATATTATCGGCATTTGTTGGCAACATTTTTTCCAAACGCATTTCTGCATCAAGCGGAAAACTATGATACGTATTTGAAAGTGCATCACGGTCTTGTTCGAGTTTTGCCTCATTACTGAGCGCATCATCGTACTCAGCAATCTTTGCTTTATAATCTCCGATTTGTTGATAGTGCGGATGAACAAACAACAGAAAGTTTCCAATCGAGATTGCTATTAAAATAATTGGTAAAAGTAATTTCATATTATTTATTGAGATACTACTGACGTCGTTGATGTGGCAACGACATAATCAGAAACATGTTTTACAAAACTCACCAAATCTGAACTGACCGTGAAATTAAGTGTAAAGCTCACCGTGCCTGTTTGTGGATCAAGCGCGAGCCCAGAAAAAATCGGATTCTGAATATCTTTATTTTTTGCTAATTGATCAGATTCAAGTGCAATCGATGTATAGTCGCGTGCGACCCCATTCATCTGCACGCTCACCTTTCCTGATTGATCGGTCGGAGTTGCATATGTAAATTGATTGAATTGAATACTCTTGAGCGTGTTTAATTGCAATGCAGAAAAAATTGGCGAGACAATAATATGATTTGAGAGAATTTGATTTGCATCAGTAATTCGACGACCAAGCGTCTTTGCAGAATCAATAAGTGGAAACTCAATCGCGTTACGAGCATTATTTAATTGAGCTTGTTTGTCGGCAAGTTGTACTACCAAGTTTTTTTCATAGAAATAAACCCCGACTGCAAGCGCAGTTGAGATGACAAAAAGTAATACTCCAATAAAACCAAAGATGCCGAGCGTGAATTTTTTTTCTACGGGTGCCGCTTCGACAGTTGGTTTTTTGGGAATGAATGAGGTTTGAAAAGTTTTATCCATACACAAAATTCGTACCATATAATTGTATTACAGAGTACGCGTAATGTATAGAGGAAAAGACAACAAAAAAAGGCTTTGCACAAAATGCAAAGCCTTTTAAATAATTAGCACAAAAAAATTAAACATAAATCAAAAAATGTTCCTCTTTCACCTCATTATCGGCTGGATTGTAACTCCAAGCTCTGATTTTATTACCATCAGTAAGCTCGAAATGTTTATAACCGGTTTTTTCCTCAAGTTCACTCAAGAAAATTTGCCATAAATCAAATGTGACTTCTTCCTTTGTGTCAGTGTTAGATACTTTTGTAACATCGATGATTCTGATTTGCCCTTCTGAATCCAGAGTAAGGTCGCAAAAATTATCTTTTTGACCGTCAAAATAAAATTGAAATGTTAAACTTCCAACTTTTCCAATAAAATCCAAATGATAACTTCCAAATTCAAATAGAAATGCAAACAGAGACACGACGTCAGACATTTTCTTACACCGATTTAGTGCTAGAATAACATCCTTATCATTATATTTTTTTTCAAATACAACATCATTTATTACCCCAACATAGAATGGAGCAACAAAAATAATCACGGCTAATGAAATTATTGCAATCTGCAACAATAAGCCAAACAAGCCCAATGCTGATCTTAAATTAGTAATTTGATTAACAACATCAGCAAAGTGCATCAGCAATAAATAAATCACGAGGATTATTATTGATGAGGCGCAACCCTTAAAATTTCGCCATCTTTCATTCGCAATTTTTGCTAAACGAAATTCCTCAAAAATGTTTTTAGCCTCAACTATATTCTTATAGGAGGCAACGGTAATAGTCGTAAAATTTGTATTTTTTTTCACTTTTCAATGTTTTTTGGTTCATATATATAATATCACAAAAAAGCACAAAAGTCAATACTAGGCAATCACCCAAAAAACCTATATTTATAAGGATATATTACCCCAATTTGCGAAGTGCGACACCGAGAGCGACAGAAAATTCTGGGCCAGTTTCGGCGAGAACATTGACGACAAAGTCTGGTACCGTCACCTTTTCGAATGGATTTGCACTGATGGTTTCAATATGAAATGTTTTGGCAGCGAGGTCGCGGAATCCTGGGAGAAGTGAGCCCGCACCAGAGAGAATAATTTTACTTACCGGCTTGTTGTATTTGCGTTCAAACGTCTGAATCACATTACCAATTTCAGACAAAATATAATCAACAGAAAGTTTGGCGATGTCTGATGCTTGCTTATCTGCTCCCTCTCCAATGATTCCAACTTTTCGTTTCAAATCTTCGGCACGTTCAAATGTAATCGTGAGAGACTTCGCAATATTACTTGAAATATCAAAACTTCCGCGATTGATAATATGAAAATTACGCACAACACCATACTCCACAATCGCAACTTTTGTTTTTGATGCACCCATATCTACGATAAGCACGGCTGAAAGTTCGTGACCAAATGCTGCGCGAATTTCTGAAAAGATTTCAATTTCAAACACATCAGCTTCGAGACCAGCGGCTTTGGCGAGTGATTGATATTTAGAAAGTGCTTCGTTACGAATCGCTGCGACGAGCACTTCGGTTTTGTCTTGTTTTGTTTCGACACCAGTATCAAGCGATGCATCATGATTTGGAAGTACCCAATAATTGAGTGCGACTTCGGTAATTGGAATCGGAATATATTTGCGTGCTTCTACGGGCACAATCGCATCGAGATCTTTTTCGGCTACATTTCCTGGAAGCTCTACAATAAATACAAGCGATGCCGATGACGGAATCGAGAGCGCGGCGTTTTTTGTCACAACTGAACCATTTGTCACCGCTTCAGTAAGTGCTTTGGTTAAAATTTCATCGGACAAATTCGTGACTGCACCCACATCCGTACTCGCATATGAACCAAGCGCGAGCGTACTGTATGTTTCGAGATACGCCTTACCATCGGCTTTGCGAATTTCAACAAGCTTAATTGATGATGTACCTATATCGATACCCACAACACGATCAGAGCCATCATCTGATTTTGTAGATTTAAAAAGTCCTTTTATTGCTTCTAAAAAGTTTTGAAATATTTCCATTCCCCCATTTTACACCTAATTACAAGAATACGCATCAACAAAAATTTACTTCACTGCCACTTGGGCATCACTACTTCGGGTTTGCGCAATAACGTTCCAAATTTTTGGATCTTCTTGTCCTATCGCCCAAGCTGAATATCCTCGCATGTTGTTTGTTTTAATTAAATTAATTTTTTTCTGAAAACTTTGAGCGTCTTCGTACCATGCGGTCAAAACTTTTCCATGTTTTCCTTTTGCTTTAAATGTAATCCACGGCACACCAAGTGTGTCTGACCACCCTTTGTCGATATATGTGCCGTTATCAATAATAGAACCGAGCACTGGATATCCAGTAATTTCTACTCGTTTTCCAGTTGCAGTATTTCGAACCCATGCATAAAACGGTATCCCAAATGAAACTTTATTTGCTGGAATATGCGCAAGTGTATAATTAGCAACTTGTGTCACCCATGGCAATGACGCAGTGGGACCGACAGAATTGGAGTCATCATACGCCATAACTGAAACGAAATCAGCAGAAGCACCGATTGCTGGGTAATCAAATGCGCCTGTCCAGTTTTGCCACGAACCTGGTCCGAAATCATTTGGATTTTCTGAATGAATTGGTGCTATTGCCACAGAAAGTTGTAAATTATTACCATGAAAATATGTGGCACTTTTGGCAATGAATGCTGAATATACATCTCGATCGGATACTGCAATGTGTTCGAAATCATACTGATAGCCAATATATTTTTGAGTTTGTGCCTCTGTGACAAGCGATGCGAGCAAGGCATTTTGTGCATTGGTGTCTTTTAGAAATTCATCAATTTTTTTTTGATTAAAACCCTGATTTGAAACAAGCGGCATAATGTGCGCGCCGGCAGTTTGTGCAATCGACAAAATTTCTTTGTTTGGTTTACCCATCAATTTCCCTTTTGAGTTCGTCACATATGTTTGTGGTGCAACGATATCGACAGAAGAAATATGTTCGCGCAATGAATTGATTGCTCGAGTTGAGTTTTGGACATACAAAAGTGCCTGCGGAGATGCTGATGTTTGTGCTCTCGACACACATGGAAATATCAATATAAAAATAGTAATAAAAACAAAGGATTTCATACACAAAAAGTTTAACACAGGTACCACCTTTTAAAAACCAAAAAAACTGAGTATAATTGGTTTGTCGTATTATTAGTACCCTAAATCTATACACGACCATGTTGGGACATCATTAATTTGACCAAAGAGCTAGCACTTGCTAGCTCTTTGCATATTCATATGAGTACAGAACAAAAACATATTTCAAAAGTAAGTTCATGTAGTGCATGCGGAACAGCGCCAGTTAATCACCGGCTTTTTTATATTGGATCAATCGCAGAAAATATTTTTGAAAAAATTGCTGATTTCTTTTTTGGGTGGATAAAAATACCATCTGAAAGTCCGATTACGGATATTTTTATGCAAGGCTTTGTGGGAATATTTCAACTATTTGGACTAGCAACATATTCAGATGATGTAACCAAAGTAGTTACTGGACGTTCTGAAATGATTTGGAATGAAGCAATCCGACGCAACATACCGATGCAACAAGTAATCATGTTCAAAAAACCACTCGAACAATATCGAGCAAAAATAAATGGACGATGGGTGTATTTCCAAAGTATTCCTATTCCCCCATGGCTTCCCCAAAAAGGATACGAATGGATTGATGACAAGTTTTTACTTTCAGAAAAACTAAATTCACTCAACATTAACTCACCTCGTGCAAAAAAAGTTGCGACATTCGCACAAGCACAACGAGCATTCAATGAATTAGGAAATCCTGTAATTATAAAACCCCAACACGGATCACGCGCACGACACACGACAACAAACATCAATACAATCACAGAACTTCAGGATGCATACAAACTTGGCAAAATGATTGCGCATTCGCTTGTGGTTGAAAAACATTTATTTGGTAGTGTGTATCGCGCAACAATTATAAACAACAAACTTGTTGGATTTTTTAAAACAGATCCTCCCAAAATTACTGGCGACGGAATCCATACAATCTCTGAGTTAATAGAGATACAAAACAAAAACAAACCAGAAAAAATATTTGATATCGTAGTCAATGATGATATCATATCGTTTATCGGAAGAAAAAATTACACGCTCGAAAGTATTATACCCAAAGGTGAAATTCTCGATGTGACTGCAAAAACAGGGCGATTCCTCGGTGGATATACCAAAGAAATGCTTGATGAAATTCATCCTAAATTTCATGAAATTTTTGAGCGAGCAGGAATTGCGTTTGAAGTATCAATTGCAGGGTTTGATGTAATCGTCCCTGACCCAACCAAAGATCCCGAGGGTCAGACATGGGGCATCATCGAGTGCAACTCAATGCCATTTATTGATTTACATTATTTTGCATACGAAGGACCACGAATTGATTTATCAAAAAACATTTGGGATTTGTGGGAGACGGAGCCAAAGAAAAAATAAATACAAAAAGCCCCGCGTTTTCCGAAGGAAAACGCGGGGCTTTTACTTTTATAACAATTTTCCAAACTTAATTTATTTCTTTGCGTGCATTCCTCCACCCATGTTTCCCATATCTTGAATTGATGTAGGTGTAACAAGAGTACCAGCAAGTGAACCAATCACTGCAAGTCTATCCCCGACCGCAATATCTGAAATTGAGATCGTCTTTGAATTTTTTCCAAAACCTTTTGTTACTGTTGCAGAACCAACGTTAACAGTATAGGTAGTATTTTTGTCTTTCATGAGTGTGATTGTTGATCCAGAAACTGAAACTACTTTTCCTGGAAATATTGTACGGTCAGTATATGATTTATCAGAAATTGATGTTGCTACAACATTTGTACCAGTTACAGTACCTCGAACAGAGATTTCGTCGTTTGGCAAAATACTTGCAAATGTAAACGCATCACCAATCTCCTTTCCTGCAAATTTTGCATTTGTTGCGTCAATTGTGTACACAACATTCTTTTTGTTTGTAAGTGTAATAATAGAACCATTTACTGAAACAACTTTACCATTTACGGTCCGATTGTTTTGTGCATGATTTTTTGATAATGATTTTCCACCCATTTCGATTTGTGAATGAAGTGAAGAAGAGCTCGCACTCGCCTCTACTCCTTGTGCAAACGCAAATGTAGGTGCGATAACCGAACCTACTGCAATAACCCCCGCAACCAATGTAACAATTTTATGTTTATTTTTCATATATAAAACAAAGAATTAAATACTATTAATACGACAGCACATATATGATACGAATTAATAATACAGTATGGTGCACTATTATTTAGCTACAACATACCAAATCAAAAGCGCCAATCCTCCCCACCACCCGAGATCAGAAAATATCAAACTTATCATTATTTTGTTTTGCCATGATTGTGGTAGTAATTCTCCAGACTTCCCTTCTTTTTCTCGAGCAAGCATATATGGACTTACTTTAAACGACAAAAAATATCCGTTTATGATAAGCACGATTGCAATAACCAAATGAATAAGCGGAATTCCAGAAAGAGTTTCGTTTCGATAAAAGATACTTCCCCCAATAATTGCCAAAATTATTCCCACCCAAATAAGTGGTTTGGTAACCTTGTGTGTGCGTGTCGTCGCCTCTGTCCAATATGATGATTTACGTCCGAGAAATCCATGAATATCAATCACTGTCACTGCACCAAGCCCAATCACAAAACCTGCAATAAATAAAAAGAGTCCCAAAAAATTAATAATAGTATTTGTCATAATATTTAAATAATATCACGCAAATTATTTTTGACGTAAAATTTATACATGTGAACCAGCATCAATTTCCGTGCTTATAACTGGAAAGTTCGAAACATCGATTGGTCCCTTGTGAAAAATATGAGGTACGCCAACAAAAAGCAGTGGTCGCTCTTTTTGTGAAAATTTTTCTTTATAATATTCTTTTGTTCTTTCTGGAACCATTGCATGTTCACTTAGTTTTTGTGGATCGTATTTACCAAAACTTTCTTCGCCTTCTTTTTCAAACCCGTCTTGATACAAATAAATAGTTGTTTTTTTCGGATCAAGTAATTCTGGATCGACCTGATAAAACTTTAGCTCTTTTGGTGTAAAACCAGCATCCACAAGTGCCTTTTTCAAATCCTTTGGGTGGATAGCTGTAAGCTGCACAACATCTCCCCACGCTGCGTTTTCAAGTGTTGGTATCAATCGTTCGGGAATTGTTTTTCTACTTTCATCCGAATTATATTTTTCAGATTTTATTTCGTATAGTCCTGGAAATTTTTCTTTCAGCATATTTAATGGATACAAAATATGCCGACCTTCCTGATCGGGCTTCATATCCTCGGGTACCATATGATACAAATATTGTTTTGGCATTTTTTCCATATTCTTAATTATAACCCAAAAAGACCCGCTTAAGTACTCGAGTTATTTGATGCTAAATACTACTCGCGGAGACGGAGGGGTTCAAACTTTCGCAACCAAGCACCGTAAGGGTTTCTTGAAAAATTTTTAGAGCTAATTCGATATCTATGAATCAGATATCCCATTTTGAATCAAGAATGGAAAAAGGTATTTTTTGTGATTCTAACAATGATTTAAATGTTTCAATGTGACTTGCTCCAATAATTACTAGTCCAGAATCTTTTTTTGGTATTTTTGAAAGCCAAAATTTTTCTCGTATTGGAAAATATTTATTTTCCTCGTGGCTTATTAACTCAGCTTCTTTTTGATTAAAAAAATTTAATTTTATTCCAAGCTTTTCATGGATCTCTTTATTCGTTGGTATATTCAGTACTTTTCTTTCTTCAAGTGTTGGTTCAATGAAAATATGTTGTATATTAAATTTTTCTGAAATTTCTTTACAGGTAGTGATATTAGATGTTGCGCACCTCTTTTTTAGAGCATCGTCGTTAAATTCCTCAGCAATATATTTAGGTTTTATTTTTTTACATTGAGTACTCAAGTATTTTTTAAACCTTGATATATGTTCATATTCCGCTGACCCTATTCCTACATACTGTAATCCATGTTGAACTCCAATAAGATACAGCATAATTAATCGGCCATGTAAGGCTGAATCAAAGATGTAAATTCATCCAAAGTAGAACAAACTTTTTTATCATTAATATTACATTCCCATAAATGATCTGTATTCTTTGTAATATTTTTTGACTCTGAAAAACTTGCTATTTTATTAAGGCCATAGGAGTCAAAAAGTGTTTCATCCGAGGTGTTACCGAGAGTTTCATCCCAGTGATTTATATATAAGAGTATAAAACATTTATTTAATTTTGAATTATAGTGATTTTCAAAACTATAATTTAGACCATCGGGGGTACTGTCACTTGACGGATCTAATGAAGTTAGATCTTTATAAGCTATTCTCGATTGAGCTCCACATTTGTCTTGATATGAAATACTATCTTTAGAATGTTGTCTTTGAGGGAGTATTTTTAAGAAATAAAAAGAAATACTCATGCAAACTATGAGTACAGCAATAATCATAATTATTTTAAACCAATTTTGTTTTAGGAATTTTTCCATACAACCATTTTAGCTTACATCCGAGAATTTAGGTACTCGGGTCTGCCGATACTTTATACTCACTGCGGAGCTGGAGGGATTCGAACCCTCGAAGGGAATTACCCCTTACATCTTTAGCAAAGATGCTCATTCGACCACTCTGACACGGCTCCATTTTTTAATTTTTTGCACATTTTTTGGATTACTTGTACCAAACAGTGCAATATACTTTTTGACACCATCCTCACTTTCAATTCGAATACACGGACGCGATGACAGTTTTACATAAATACCGTTATTTTGCAAAATATTTTTAACTTGTTCGAGTAGAATATTCGACATGCTCGTGAAATCAATTTTTAGATATTGATATTGTTTTTTACTGGAAACATATCGATGATTAAAGAAACATCCATCAGTGTCAACCAGACCGCGAACGCAGGCTATGGAATAACTCGAATTTTCAAGAATCCAATCTGGAATTTTAATTCCCTGTTTTAGTTTATTACCAACAGGCAAACCTAAAGTTGAATTACAAAATTGTACAAGTGCCTTGCGAGAAACAACTACAGAAAGAGCTCGTGAATTTTTATTATAATAAATACTCGGTTCAACCGCAAAAAGTTTACTGATCGAAGAACAGACAAACAAACTATATTTCTTATCAGTTTTTGAATCAAGCGTGATATCTATTTGAAATTTAGATATGCCGCCGTCACCAAGCATTACCCCTGTAAATTCGGCAAGTAACGCACTTTTTTCTGGAATAGTGATACTACTGTCGCATTTTTTCTTCACATTATTCTTGCCTACCCTTTTCCACCACTGCAACCATTTCTCTTTTCTAAAATTTTCGTCAACAGGAAATTTCCCATACTTGGCGTATAATTTTTTGGCTCCAGCAATACCTGCTTTTGAAACGTTCCAATGAGGCTCAAGAATTTTTACATTTTTTGGTTTCGCGATTTTTGCAATTGCACACATTTTTTTGAATACTGTTTCGGTCATAAGAAACTTTTCTCGCTTCCAATCAGCAAGGGTTCGTCTACTTACACCAATTTCTTGAGCAAGCTCTGTTGTATTTAATTTGGTTATATTTATGACTTCCTCGATAAAAGCTTTTTGCTTACTAGGAAGGAATCGTATTCTTTTATCAGATATAATGTGCTCTAGCATATCTCCATTATATACTATATTAAATCTTTTGTTATACTGAAATTCGTATGCAAGAAAAAGTAAAACTCGGACTTATTCATGGACGATTTCAACCACTTCACAATGGTCACATGAAATACTTATTGGCTGGATTTGAACACGCAGAACATATTGTCATCGGCATTTGCACTCCAGAAATTTGTACCAATGAATTTGCTGAGCAAACTGGATATCCATGTACATTGAGACAAAATCCGTACTCGTATGATGAACGAGTTGCGATGATCGCCGCGTCGCTTTGCGACGCGGCGATCCCTTCTGAACGCTTCTCCTTTATCCCCTTTCCAAGTGACTACAAAAATATTTCATCACTTGTTTCGAACGATACCGTATTTTTTATCGGCCACACAGGAGCACTCGATTCAAAGAAAAAAGAATTTCTAGAAAATCTCGGATACTCCACACGAATTATTTTACTCTCTGATGACACCCGAGAAGAATCTGGCGCAAAGATTCGTGAATCAATCGCAAATAGAGATAACATATGGAAATCAATGGTCCCACATGCAGTAAAAAAATTTTTAGAAAATAGAGTATAATATAGTTATGGCACAAACAATCGAAGAATTAATTCAAGAAAACACCGAACTCAAAAAACAAAACTCGATAAAGAGCGATCTCATTTCTGTAACCGCTCACCAACTCCGCACATCACTCTCTGCAATGAAATGGATTCTCAAAATGTTTATCGACGGCGACTTTGGAGACATGACAACTGAACAAAAAAATTTCATGCAAAAAGCGCTCGATTCAGACAATCGTATGATTTCTTTTGTAAACGAAATGCTTTCAATGAATCATAGTGAGGATAGTTTGGATGAAATGAAACTTTCTACATTTGATGTCATCAAACTAATTGATGAAGTAATCTTTGACTTCACTGGCGAATCATACAAAAAAGGAATTCAATTAGTCTTTCTAAAACCAGAACAACCGACACTCGAAATTACCGCTGACTACGAAAAAATTCGTGTCGTGATTCAAAACCTCGTAGAAAATGCAATTAAATATTCAAACAAAGAAACCCGCATTGTCATCAACGCAAGCAAAAAAGATTCTGCGATTGAAATTTCTGTACACGACAATGGAATTGGAATTACAACCGAGGAGCAACAAAATATTTTCGGAAAATTTTTCCGCGCAACAAATGCAAAACAACAAGATGTCGTAGGTTCTGGACTTGGTCTATACACGACCAAACGCATCGTCGAAAAACACAAAGGCAAGATTTGGTTTGATAGCAAAATAAATGAGGGCACAACGTTTTTTGTCCAAATACCCACTGAATAAAGGTTTAAACTGACAATGCTAGACAAATGATTTTGTGGTACAATATTTAAAGTATTTTGATTAGTAAAAACAAAAACAATAATTCACATGGCAAAAAAAATTTTGATAGTTGAAGATGATGTATTTTTGCAAGGTCTCGCTGCAACCAAACTTCAAAAAGAAGGTTTTGATGTGCTCGTAGCCGGAGACAGTGATGATGCCACCAAAATTCTAGAATCGAATGTTCCCGATCTCTTTATTCTCGACATCATTCTCCCTGGAGCAACTGACGGTCTCGGAATCCTAAAAAAAATTCGCGAAAACATGAAAACAATCAACACTCCAGTCATTATGTTTTCAAACATGTCAGATGAAGTAAACATCAAACGAGCCAAAGAACTTGGAGCAAATGAGTTTATGATTAAATCAAACTTTACACTCGATGAACTTGCCGAAAAGATAAAAGATATTCTAAATATGAAAGCAGGCACCGCATAGGTGCTTGTTTTGTTATAATACGGCAATGCAATTATCTGACGATGTTACCAAACAATTTCGCCTTACTGCTGAACAAAAAAGTGCACTCGAACGACTCGGCATAAAAACGATTCGTGATATGTTGTATTACTTTCCACTTCGATACACCAATATTAGTGAAATCAAACTCATTCGAGACCTCTCGGCTGGTGATACTGTCACACTGTACGGGCGCATCAGTAAACTCAAAATGCGAAAAGCATTTAAAAGCAAAATTCCCATGAGTGAGGCAACACTCGAAGATAGTTCCGGCACAATTCCAATAATTTGGTTCAACCAAGCCTACATGGCCAAAATGGTTCACGATGGCGACAACGTCGAACTTTCAGGAAAAGTATCCGAAGGTAAACATGGATTATTTCTCTCCAACCCAGAACTCAAAGCCAAAAACGTACTCCCTGTTGATTCACACAATTCCCTCTTTGGTTCTGACAAAGAATCTGCCCAAGTATATGGATTCCCGATTTATCGCGAAACCAAAGGCATCACGTCACGATTTATTTATCACAGCATTTCAAAAATAATTTCAACAGGAATCGTACAACAAATTCCAGAATACATTCCAGACGACATTCTCAAAAAATATAATTTACCCAAACTCTCCACTGCGCTCGTGTGGATACATTCTCCACAAAAAGAAAACGATGCTCAAGCTGCACGCAAACGATTTTCGTTTGAAGAAGTTTTTTTCATTCAACTCGCTCGCAAAATCGACCGCGAAAATTATGAAAAAAATAAATCATATCCGGTAACATATAATCCCAAAGATGTTGAGGACTTTGTCGGACGATTTCCATTCAAACAAACCGGTGCTCAGGAACGCGCAATACAAACGTCACTTGAAGATATGGCAAAACAAACTCCGATGGCTCGCCTTCTCGAAGGAGATGTGGGTTCGGGAAAGACTGCAGTTGCAGCCACACTTTCGTACGCAGTAATCAAAACCCGCCCCGACGGCAAAACATTTGGCAATCTACAAGTTGGATACATGGCACCAACTGAAATTCTCGCCACGCAATTATTCGAAAACTTTATCCAATATTTTAAACATACAGGAATTTCGATCGGACTCATTACTGGTTCCGGTTGTCGCAAATTCCCCACCAAGGTCGCGAGCGCAAAAGAACCATGGACCACAATTTCTCGTGCGCAACTTCTCAAATGGGTTGCCAATGGTGAGATTCCAATTCTCATTGGCACACACGCAATCATTTCTACGTCGGTTGTATTCAAACATCTCTCGCTTGCCATCATCGACGAACAACACCGATTTGGTACCATGCAACGCAAAAAATTAGTAACCAAAGAAGGCTTTGCACCACATTTACTTTCGATGACAGCCACACCTATTCCACGAACGCTCGCACTTACGATTTATGGAGATCTTGACCTCACACTTCTCGACGAAATGCCTGCCGGACGTAAACCGATTATCACAGAAATTATTTTGCCAGAAAAACGCGACGAAGTATACGCGCATATTCGCGAAGCACTCAAAGAAGGTCGCCAAGCATACATCATCTGTCCACGCATCGACGAACCAGATCCCGACAAAGAAATGGCACTGCAAACTCGTTCCGTTGTCGCCGAAGCCAAACATCTCAAAAGTGATATTTTTCCAGAATACGAAATTGGAATTTTGCATTCAAAAATGTCAAAAGAAAAAAAGGAGGAGGTTATGAATGATTTTTCCAAACATCATTTGCATATTCTCGTTGCCACATCTGTGGTTGAAGTCGGTGTGAATGTACCGAACGCGACAATCATCATCATCGAAGGTGCCGACAGATTCGGCCTCGCACAACTTCACCAACTTCGCGGCCGTGTCATTCGTGGAAACCATCAAGCATATTGCTATCTCTTTCCAAATAGTTCCGGCGAAACCGCACTCAAACGTCTCACTGCACTCAAAAAAGCCGCGAGTGGATTTGAATTATCCGAACTCGATCTCGCCTTGCGCGGGGCGGGAGAACTCGGCGGAACCAAACAATGGGGCATCACCGACATCGGAATGGAAGCAATCAAAAATATCAAAATGGTAGAAGCCGCTCGAAACGAAGCTCAAAAACTTTTGTCGGGAGATATGGAATTAAAAATTCATCCGCACCTGCGAGAATTAGTCGAAATAAAAAAACTAG
The DNA here is from genome assembly GCA_037130335.1 of bacterium. Taxonomy (GTDB): domain Bacteria; phylum Patescibacteriota; class Minisyncoccia; order Phycocordibacterales; family UBA9973; genus CAITQP01. The sequence continues at coordinate 62,370 of JBAXTD010000001.1, read as the reverse complement.
AAACTCATTTTGAATAAATTAAATCGCTGATTTTATTTTTTCAACAAATTCGATTAGTTCACTTTCTGGAGTTGGTTCTCTGTCACCTGTGCGATACAACATACTACGTGGATCATAACCGAGAAGCCCTGTACGCCTTCTTTACGAGGAATAATAGTAGATGAAAATGTGGCAGTGTGTGGCCTTCGGTGATTGGAATATTTGTCGGGAATGCAAACGCCAAATCATTTCCAATTATTTCTCTCTCGTGTATTTCTGGAACCGTGCAAAATACACATGGTTTACTCACTGGTTTTGAATTATTTAGTGTTTTATCATATTCCTGTCTTCTATTGAAAGCCAAGTATAACATAGTAAACCTTTTGAAACGAAAAAGTGCCTATTCTGAGTAATAACTTACTTTATGATACAATTAATCAATGAAATTCAAAGAATTTAGAACAGAAACAGACCCAAAACCTAATGATGTTCAATTGCACACAAATCTCCAAAATGCTCCCAAAAAAGACAATTTTATAAAAAAAATACATAAATACGGAAAATCAGCCATGCTTATAGCAGGACTTGGAATTAACGCTCTTAACTCACAAGCACAAACACAAGAAGTAAAAAATGATTCAAACAAATTATCAAAAGCAAAAATCGAAAACGAGATATCGTTGCTCAAAAACCCTAGCAGAATTTTCCATTTCAAAGGAAGTCAATACTATACCCCAGCCGACCACTCCAATAATGAGGCGGATTATAATTTAGAAAAGAACCAAAATAAATATACCCAAAAACTTTTTGAACTCAAAAAATATATAGACTCGCTTGATGGTGAACTAGATTATGACAAAACCACAATTCAAAAAAGAAAAAACGATCTTGCGGCAGCCATTCAATATATATCCGATAATAATTTAACAGTTGATGATTTGCAAAAACTAGCCAATGATTCAAGGCGTCTTTTTTCAGCATACGTATATACACTTCAGTCAAAAAATCCGATTGGCAAAGCCGATGTCCTGTCTTCTATTAAGAACGTAGCTGAATACTCAATGATGGATATCAACGAACTTCATGGTCAAAAAAACCAGTTTGCCAGCGTTATTCATTCATCTCCAGAAGAAATCTATTTTCTGTGTGGGTATGGTCAAGAAGAAATTACAACGTCGACTTTCCTCGAATTATATAAACTAATAACAACAAAACTCAAAAATAAAGGCATGAGTGGCTATTCAATGCTTGAAAATTCGGGGTTCGACCAAGGAAGAACTTTTATCGGCCAATGTGCCTCATATAATCGACTCGGTGATTTTTTGCACACAATGTCAAAAGAAGAACAAGATAAATTATTAACATGGTTCGTTGAAGGTATCGTGAGTGAAAAAGAAAAAGTTAAAGAAGGTTCCGTTGTTGCAGACGCGATTGCATCAATAGACGATCCATTTATTCTAAAAAAACTCGGCGATATTATTCAAAATAATTACCAGAAAACTGCACAGTCAAATCATGAGATTGAAACCGTGTACGGACTTCTCGGCTCCATGTATCAAAAAAAAAGCCATACCAAGGAAAAGTTTTTTCAAACACTTTCTAATGAACATCCAATCGAAACTATTTCTAAGCTACCATATAATAAACTAATCAATTCGAACGGCATAAGCGTTGAGCGATATTTCTTTTATGATGATACTGATGGAGATGCTTCATACCGAAGTTTTTTAAACCAATATGAATCTGATCCACAGTGGCACATCGCAACACACGAACATTATGTTGAAATTTCTTCACACAAAGGCGCACCAATTATTATTTTTGCAAATAAACCCTCAAACGAAGAAGAGGGAGACAATGATATAAATTCAATACTTGCTTCAAAAAAATTAAATATAAATATTGCTGTACTCCGCGGACACAGTACTCATGCAGATGATATGATACCGAGAATTCCTTCGACCGTTGGTTTTGTGGCGCTTGGATCCTGCGGTGGATACCACGAGCTCAGTAAAATCCTAGATCGATCACCAAACACTCAAGTCTCTTCGACAATGGGCAAAGGAACAATGAAAGTAAATGATCCAATGCTAAAAAAAATAAACGAGGAATTGCGTATGGGGCATGATCTCGACTGGGAAAGTCTTTGGACATATTTCAAACAAAACCTCGGCAACAATCCAGATTTCAAAGATTATATCCCCCCACACAAAAATATACGATACCGTTTTGTCCGTGCATACAATACTATTATGAATCAGAAGAAAGCTGATTTATCGTCAATAAAAAATTAATTATTGTTTTGACTCACAAACTTTTTTATACTTGTCCGTCCTCCTGGATTCGAACCAGGGACCCCAGAGGTATAAGCTCTGTGCTCTAACCAACTGAGCTAAGGACGGGTTGGTTACCTACGTATACTAGCAAAAAAATTCCCTAAAGGGAATTTTTTTGCATTTGCTTTTTATTTTTTATATTGCTTTATGCTTTTGCAATATTACTTACGATATCTTCTTTTTTCTTTAATTTAATTCCGTGGGCCTTGAGAATTTCTTCGTATTCTGGTTGTTCCAAAGTTTCAACTTCACACAATTTATCCGCAATCGCATCGAGCACTTTGCGATGATCGGTCAAAACTTTTGTTGCACGAGTAAGTGCTGTTTCCATAATACTTTTTACCTCGGCATTAACTTGAGAATGAACTTTTTCAGACATTTCGCCAGACACAGGATTGCCTCCAGAAATTGTTCGTCCACCATCTGACTCAAGTGCAAGCGGTCCGATTTCGTCACTCATTCCCCATCTCGTAACCATTGCACGCGCAAGATTTGTCGCAACTTGCAAATCATTTGATGGACCAGTTGTAATATCTCCAAAAATTAATTTCTCCGCAGCGTATCCACCAAGACTCATTGCAATATCATCGAGAAATTCTCCTTTTGTTTGCATTTTTGTTTCTTCAAGTGGAATTGAAAGCGTGTATCCACCCGAACGACCACGTGCAATAATTGAAACCTTGTGAACAGGATCCGCCTTTGGCATAACTGAACCCACAAGCGCGTGCCCGCCTTCGTGATATGCAGTGACACGTTTCTCTCTGTCACTGAGCAAATGACTCTTACGTTCAGGACCAAGCATGACTTTTTCAATTGAGCGCACCAAATCAAATTGCGAAACTTTTTTACGATTTTCGCGTGCCGCCAAAATTGCACCTTCGTTCATAAGTGAATACAAATCAGCCCCCGAAAATCCTGGAGTTCTCTCAGCGATAATAACCAAGTTCACATCTTCTGCGAGAGGTTTTTTGCGTGCATGAATTTTGAGAATTGCTTCACGATCAGAACGGTCAGGCAAATCCAAAACAACACGTCGATCAAAACGTCCTGGACGAAGAAGCGCAGGATCGAGCACGTCACCTCTGTTTGTTGCAGCCATCACAATTACTTTTTCGTTTGGTTCAAACCCATCCATCTCGACAAGAATTTGGTTGAGTGTTTGTTCGCGTTCATCATTTCCTCCACCGACGCCACTTCCACGTACGCGACCGACTGCATCAATTTCATCGATAAAAATAATTGACGGTGAAGACTTTTTTGCTTTTGCAAAGAGGTCACGCACACGTGATGCGCCAACACCGACAAACATTTCCACGAATTCAGAACCAGAGAGATGAAAAAATGGCACATTTGCCTCACCCGCAACAGCGCGTGCAAGCAACGTTTTTCCAGTTCCTGGAGCACCAGTTAAAATTACCCCTTTTGGAATTCGTGCACCAATGTCGAGAAACTTTTTTGGATTTTTCAAAAAGTCTACAATTTCTTTGAGTTCTTCTTTTGCTTCTTTGGCACCAGCGATGTCTTTGAATGTCACACGATTATTCATATCGTCTGGATCAGTGATACGAGCGCGTGTTTGTCCAAACGTAAACGCTTGCATTCCCCCACCACCTTTTGATTGTCGTGTGAGAAACCAAAACAAAAACAAAATGAGAAGTACTGGCAAAATAATTGGCAACAAATTCATCAACCAATACATAAATCCAGATTCAGAAATAACCGTTGTATCAACCGCAGCAATTTTGTCTCCTGTTGCTCCATAATTTTTGAGTGTTTCAGAAAGTGATGTTTCAATTTCTTTTTTGGAAGTTACCTTGTCACCATTTGTCATCGTCACAGCCAAACTATCTCCCGAAACAGAAATTGATTTTACGGTACCAGCCGACACGTCCTTTGCGAGTTCGCTGAGAGAAATATCTTTTGTTTTTGAGATACCACCAGTTATGACAATATATGCCGCAGAAATGAGCATAAAAATAAATACGGCCAATACAATTTGTTTGAAAAACTTTGGAGTATTTTCACCATCTCTTTTTTCAGGAATCTTTCCTGGAGCACCTGCATCCTTTTTTTCTTGTTTTTCTTTGTTAAATGGGTTCATAAAATATAAAAATTAGATAATATCTAGCAAATCTGACCATTGCATTATACATAAAAAACAGCAAAAAGACAGGTCAAAATACAAAAAAACGTATTTATTGTGACATAAGGGTTTTGTTTAAAAGTGGAGATGGGTGGGCGGTCACAAATAATTCCTCGCCGTCGCTCGGAATTTTCGCAACCACCCAAAGGGCACTGCGATTTTAACAGTCGGTATACCGACTAAAAAATCGGGAGCCCGGCTCGCCGTCGGCAAGCCGACATGCTGCGCCTTTCGCTACCGCCCCGGACGACAAGCAGTTGTCGTCCTCATCTCCGCTCAAGAAAAAAGGCCTGCATAAAGCAGGCTCTTTTTTCAACGAGTGGAGATGGGCGGTAGCGAACCCCCGTGCAAAAAGGTATTCTATTCGAGTCTACATGTATAGTTATTTTTTGTTTGCCCGAGAGCAAACTTTAAAACTGCGTACTTTAGAAATAACAAAACATACGCAATCCGAGCTTCGGTTATTTCGGTTTGTGCCTGAAGCGATGCACTCACCTATTCTAAAAAATTATGCTCTCATGGTTTATTAGAAATCCACCAAGAGAACATTCGGCTGACTTATATTATTAAGCGAGCGCGAAATTGAAATCTTTACTATTGAAGTAAGGTGATTTCATACCAATTGTTTTTGCATTTGGATTTTTGGAAAACGTTTTACGAGAGTGTTTCCATGCTCGACATGCGCAAACAAAATGAGACTCTTTGTCTATTCATTTCATCCCCGAAACGGTTTAACGTTTCGCCCTAAGTTCGCGTACTCGCGTACGTACGGGCAAAAATGGTTAAACAAATTAAGTTATCAAACCAAACAGTTATCTCTTCAACAATCTACCAATATCTCTATCAGTATCTCGCTTTTTGATCGTCTCTCGCTTATCGAATTGCTTCTTTCCGCGAGCGACGGCAAATGCAAGCTTTACCTTGCCATTTTTATTATACAATGACAAAGGAACTATTGTCAAACCTTTCTTTGCCTCTTGTTCCTCGAGGTCGAGAATTTCCTTTTTGGTAATGAGTAGTTTGCGCGTGCGCTCCCTATCGTACCCCGGTGGAGTATTGCCGATTTGGTATGGATCAATCTTTAGACCTACAACGAACGCCTCGTGTCCACGCAAAATGATGTGTGCGCCCTCGAGCGAACCATGCCCTGCTCGAACTGATTTGACCTCAAAGCCAAAAAGCTCGATGCCGGCAACATATTGCTCAAGCAACTCATAATTAAAGCGAACTTTTCGACTTTCGATATACGATTCCATACCAGTTTGAGTATAGTCCATAATGACAAAAGTATAAAGGCCAAGTGATTGACTAACACCCCAAAGTACGCTATTATAAGCCTCATACGACTTCTATCTATTTAGGCAGTCGACAAAAAACATTGAAAGCGAGAACAAGAACAAATTTGCAAATACGGGCTGTTGAACTTCGCGTTTTGGGCGATGAGGGTGAGAATTTGGGAGTTTTGTCTCTCAAAGACGCACTCGCACTTGCACAAAGCCGCGGACTTGATTTGATCGAAGTTGCACCAGAAGCCAATCCCCCAGTCGCAAAGATTATGGAATTCGGTAAATATCAATATCTTGAAAACAAGAAAGATAAAAAGATAAAAGCTGGTTCAAAACGTACAGAAACAAAGGCAATTCAAATTAAAGTTGCAACTGGCGAACACGACCTCCAACTCAAAGCTAAACAAGCTTCAGGATGGATCAAAGAAGGCCATCGTATCAAAGTTGAATTATATCTTTCTGGACGCACTAAATATCAAGATGAAAAATTCTTGAAAGAACGTCTCGATAGAATTCTTCAATTCATTACTGAACCGTACAAAATTGCAGAGGAACCAAAGCGAGGACCTAAAGGTCTTGCACTCGTTATCGAAAAAGCGAAATAGAACATCTAAAGTTTAGTCATTATAATTTATTAACCAAGAGAATATGAAAACAAATAAGTCATACACAAAACGATTGAAGCTCACCAAAAACGGAAAGACAATTTCCCGCAAGCCTGGGTTCAACCATTTTAATGCAAAGCAATCTCGTTCAAAACAACTTTCAGGAAAAGTTGGCCAAAGTTTCCACATCCCAGCAAAAGTACGCAGTCACGTATTACCATTTAACTAAATTATCAGATTTACCTAAACCTATATGTCACGAGTAAAAAGAGGAGTTATAAAAATGAAGCGTCGCCGAAATATCCTTGCACAAACAAAAGGATTTCGTTTTGGACGCAGTACTAAAGAAGCTGCTGCAAAAGAAGCAATCAAAAAAGCTGGTAGTTATGCATTTGCACACCGCAAACTCAAAAAACGAGTAAACCGCGGAGTATGGCAAATCAAAATCGGAGCAATGGCCAAAGAAAATGGCACATCATTCTCAAAATTGATGGGCACAATCAAAAAGAAAGGCATTACCATCGATCGCAAATCTCTCGCCTACCTCGCAGAACACAAGCCAGAAACAATGGCACGAGTTATGAAAACTCTCGCGTAATCAAACATAACAACACGCACAAAAAAATTCACCCCGCTCGGGGTGAATTTTTTTGTGCGTTGTTATTTTTTCTCTAAATGCTGCTTCCTCATTTCAAATGCAATGTCGTGCACGAGTTTGTCTGATTCGTTTGAAACAAAGATATGAAGCATGAGATTAGGATAATGATTATTGACTCGTCTGCGGACTTCGGTCGGGTCTTCGTAGGTAAAGATGCCAATTGGAATTCCTCTATCACCCACACACCCAAGCACGCCGAGAAGTGACTCCTCATCTGATCCAGCAATCAATACTCCATGACTCGATGAAAGTGCCATCACGTCAGCACCGAGCGCACCCCGTCCAGAATAAATTGTCGGAAATGATACGTGAGGTAAACGATATGCGACTTGGTGTTCGCGTTCTGTGGCAGCTGGAGAAATTCCAACAGCACTTACACCGTGCTCCATAAGCGTTGTGAGAATTGTGGTCACCACTTGCGAGCCAATGCGACCAACAGTGCCGAGTTTGGCTTTTGCGAGCGAAAGGGCGAGATTGTGTGCATTCGACACAATTTGTGGATCGCCAAAGATTTCTTTGTCGCTGTGCGCATCGTATAGTGAAATGAGCGGATATCTTTTTTGCATACTAAATATATTATACAACTATTCGCATTCAATGATAACTGATTTTCCACCTTCGGGAGATTCTGCATCGAGCCCAAGTTCATTTTTTATTTTTTGCGCGAGAAATGATGTAGATTTAGGTTCACCCATCACTGTCCACACTTTTTTTAACGTGCTAGCGGAATGTGATACGAATTCGACAAGTGCATCACTATCTTTGTGCCCCGAATATCCACTAATATTTTTGATTGATGCATGCACAGGAATACTTTGTTTGTTGATCGTAACATACGGTGTACCCTCTTCGAGTTTACGTCCGAGTGTACCAACCGCTTGATAGCCGATAAGGAGCAGTGTATTGTTTTTATTTGAAAGATAATTTTGTTCATGATGAAGCACGCGTCCACCAGAAGACATTCCACTTCCTGCAATGATTACCTTTGGATCAGGTTTGTGCAATATCGCTTTTGATTCCTCAGCATCAACGGTCTCGACAAGTCCAGGAAACGCAAACGGATCATTACCCTTTTCGATGTGTGTGCGAATGTCATCATTAAAACAATCTTTATATTCACGATAAATATCGGTCACTGTAATCGCAAGTGGCGAATCCAAATACACCGGCATTTTGGGAATTTGTTTTGTCTCAATTAATTTATCGATTTCAAAAATAACTTCTTGCGAACGTTCGAGTGAAAACGCAGGAATGATGAGCGTTCCCTCTTTTTTGTAATTCTCAAGCAAAACGTCTTTGAGCATGTCTCGACGTTTATCACGTGCTTCATGTAATCGGTCTCCATACACACTCTCAATCAACAAATAATCACTATCAGTCATTGGAGTTGTATCTTTCAAAATTGGCGATGGAGAATTTCCCAAATCACCTGTGAACGTTAATTTTGTTTTTCCAAGTTTGAACGTCACGTATGCAGAACCGAGCACGTGTCCTGCATCATGCAATGAAACACTAATTTCTGGAATCAATTGATATTCTTTTTCATATGGCAAATCGATCCAACCCGTGAGTGCTTGTTTGAGTACATCTGCATTATAAATTTCATCGAGATGATGTTCGGTATCGTGTGACAAAATTGCCGATGTATCCTCAAGCATTGGCTTTACAAGCGCACATGTCGGTGGAGTTGCGATAATCTTGCCTTTGAATCCATCGTGAACTAATTTTGGAATCCGACCGATGTGATCGATGTGTGAGTGTGTAACAAAAAGATAATCAATCGTTTTGGGATCATACGAAAAAGGTTCCCAGTTTTCTTCTTGGGCCAACTTTTCTCCTTGCACCAATCCGCAGTCAACGAGAATTCGCAGCAGTGGTTGACCAGTACTGTCTAACGGTCCTTCCAACAAAAAATCTGCGCCTGTCACCGTCTCTGCTCCAGAACAAAATGTTATTTTATATTTTTCTTTTGCCATATATGTTTTTATTATACGTTACTTTTGGACTGATGCATACGCAAAAATAACTGAAGATGTTTTTGGGTAAAAAAAATCCCCTTTCATTTCTGAAAGAGATTCTTTTTAGGACTATCTGCTTACGTGTTACCCTAGCCAGAGGCCAGGTGGGTGTTCTGTATAAAAGGCCAAGGCGATTTATAACTCCAAACTCCCGTACACGAAGTGTTCTAGGTAACAGTGCAAATAATCCTATTTCCAATATACATCACAGGTATCAAAAACAACTGTGGATTACAAAAACACCACAAAAAATTAATGCCAACAACCTTTTTGAAAAAATAAAATTGCAAATAATTGTGTGGATAAAAAATGCCCCGCGATTTCCTTCGGAAATCGCGGGGCATTTTTAATTTAATTTTTATTGTTTATGTTCTGCGTACACAAAGTCTGTATCAACTTTTTGGTAGTCAAACAATTCTTCTGGTTTAAAGAAACGGTTGATTTCAATTTCTCCTGCCTCCACACCATCTGATGCATGAACCAAATTTGATTGAGTAGAAAGAGAAAAATCACCACGAATTGTTCCTGCCGTTGCTTCCCATGCCTTTGTTGGACCTACGAGAATACGAACAGATGAAACTGCATTAATTCCTTCGATTGCAATTACAACAACTGGAGTTGATTTCATAAAATCACGAATACCTGGGAAGAATGGTTTATCTTTGATATGTGCGTAGTGCTCTTCAATGATTGCATCGTGCAAATTCATCATTTTTGTACCGATAATTTTGAGTCCTTTTCTTTCCAAACGAGAAACAATTTCCCCAAAGAGATTTCGTTGAATTGCATCTGGTTTAATAATGATGAGTGATCGTTCTTGTGTTGCCATAAATATGATTACCTTTTAGGTTAAACTAAGTACTAATAGTGTGATACTACCAGAAAAACCCCTATTTTACAAACACGGAATTTTTACTTCCCTGCGTTGTAACGTTCCATGATTTCTTCTTCGACTTCGGAACGATCACGGCCATATTTGAGATATGAAAGTTCTTTGACTGCTTCAACCATCTCAGCATTGCCTCTTGAATTAAATGGTGTATGCGAACTAAAAGGTTTTGAAGGGAATCCATTTACAAGCATTTTCATATAACAGTTACACATTTCAAGCTTAATAATATCAGAAGCTGTAAATGTTGGTTCTAATTGTTTTGCAAAAATTTCTGCATTTTCTTGTGACACGCGATGAATTGCCATTGATCCAACGTTACCAAACACTGCATCACGGATATTATCATCAAGCTGCTCAATATATTGATGAGCCACAGTGAGCGACAAACGATATTTACGCGCCTCAGACAAAATCGATTCGATCGAATCAGTCGTAACGTTCTGGAATTCGTCAATATAAAGATAAAAATCTTCCATCTTTTGACCAAACATATCCACACGAGAAAGCGCAGCCATCTGAATTTTACCAACAAGAATCAAACCGATAAGCTCGGCATTCTTTTCTCCCAGACGTCCCTTTGCGAGGTTTACCAACAAAATCTTTTTTTCATCCATGATTTTACGGAAATTAAATACGGATTTTTGTTGTGCAATAACTGGACGCATAATGTCGTTGGAGACGAACACGTCGAATTTGTTTGTGATGTACGGCACAAAGTTTGCGAGCGATTGATCCCCTGTTGTTTTTTCAGCACCTTCCCAGAATTGCTTGATGATTGGGTTTCGACATTTTGAAAGTTTGAGATCACGGAAGTCTTTGTCGGCCATGACACGTCCAATTTCGAGAAGTGTCGATCCACTTGCAGGATCTTCCATCACGAGAAGCGATGCATTACGGAAATATTGTTCAAACGCCGGACCTCCGGAAGTCTTCATATCAAAGAGTTTATTAAAAATATTGAGGAGTTCGTTGACGACGAATGTTTTCTGCTCAGGGTATCGTTCATCATATTCGAGCATGTTGAGTCCCATCGGTCGTGCAGTATATGCCGGATCGAAATAAATCACATCATCCAAACGCTCTGGTGGAATATTTGCCAAAATTTCTTGAATGTCTGTTCCGTGCGGATCGATAAAACAACATCCATCGCCGTTTTTAATGTCCTGAATAATCATATTTTTCAAAAATACAGTTTTACCAGTACCCGTTTGTCCGATAACATACATATGACGCATACGGTCTTCTACCGACATATACACAGGGGTTTTTTCTCCACGAAATTCGTTGTAACCCAGAAAAATTCCTGTCTTTGGCATATCGAGTGGCACGGGAGCCACAGCAGCACGAGCTTGTTTGAGTTGACCCATTTTATTGATGCCGTATGGAAAGTGAAAAATCGTTGCAAGTTCTTTGATATTAAACGGCATTGCATGTTCATCATCAAAAAGTCTAAATGAAAATTCGTGTTCGAGTTGATGTAATTCATTACCATACACCTTGACCCAATTGATTCCATTGCGTCCTGCTTCAGTAAATTGATTAAACGATGCAGCAAGTTCATCAATAATCTGCTCTGAACGACCTCTCGTTTCTGCAGACGCAAGGATACGAATATTTGTCGCCATGACAGTCGATTTTAATTTCTCAGTTACGAATTCAACGGCACGATCGTTGACCTTTTTTTCCTCCTCCTTTTTTTCATAATTTCCTGTTGCAAAATCTTTTCCAAGACTCAAAATTTCATTTGCAACTCTGCGCCATGAACTGCGCGCGTTTTTTACACTGTATCCTTTTTTGAGATAATCCAATGTTTCTTGGTAATGATAAATAAGTTCATCATCTTTCGGACACATACTAAATTGAATTGCCGCACCCTCCCCTTGTGCCTTTAATTTAGAAAAAGAGTTGAGAATAAGATTCATGGGATCATGATCAAATGAATCATATGTTTTAATTGGATAAATATCTTCTTGTGCGAGATATGCATACGCACCTACCGCAGTATCTTTGTTATCGATAAAAATATTGTAATCATCGACTACTTCAGTGATTTTGGAATCTGGATGAATCGCGAGTAATTGCTTTTCGAATAAATCTGCACGCTTGGTAGGTACTGCAGCATAAATCACAAATTGCTCACCAGAATTCGAAAGTGCAATTTCAACAGTGAAATGATTACGTTCCTCGTTTTGACGAGTCATTCCCACTGAGTGCATACCAGCATAAAACTGCTCCATCATAGTGAGTAATTCCTTCAGACCTTTTTTCTTGTCATCACTCACCTCTGGCAAACTTACTTCAAAAAGCGTGCAGTCAAGCGCGCGATACAATCGTGTCGATTCTTTGAGTCCGGGAATTTTGCCAGTTGATTGTAAATATTGAACCAAAAAACGATGAAAGTCATCATCCACATGAGGATTATCCATTTTTTCTACAATCACAAGCGCATTCTTGATACCTTTATCCAAAAGTATTCCGAGCAATTCTTCCATAATTCGATCATGCGTTTCTGGAGCGAGTCGAAGTGCGAGTGCTTCTGATTCTTTTTCTGGAATTTTTGCAGATGAATGCAATACTTCTTTTACAGATTTTTCTTTGTATGCTTGCAATGTCTGCTCGGCAATGTTTTCTCGTTTTGCTTCCATTCCCGCTGAAGCTAACTGCTCCTCTTTTTGAGAAACTTGTGCGCGCAAAAAAGCAATCTCCTCTTCGGCAGATTTAAACTTCGGCATTTCCATCGGTGCGAATGATTCCATGTATTTATATTATACTCTACAAAAAAAACTTTTGAAATGTTTACATAACATACGAGACATGCGAAAATGAATACATGCCACATCGCACAAAAATAAAAACTCAAGAAGACTTGGAATGGCTTTCAAACGCAGAAAAAAACGCCGAACACCGCGCACGATTATTTATCGATTCTGGAAATTACGAAAAAGCAGCATCTGTACTCAAAGAACTTCCATACAAAAAATCATTAGAATTTTTGTACACTCTCGGACGAAACTATTTACATCATCACGACGCCCGAGCACTTACTGTTGCTCATACAACAAAACTAGTTCTCCGTTAAAATTTCTGGCAAACCAGAATCGTTGATATATACTGTGTGTTCAAAGTGTGCAGCACACGATCCGTCTTCGGTTTTTATCGTGTATCCATCATCGGTATCAATCACATCGTCAGTTCCGAGCGTAAGCATTGGTTCAATTGCAATCACCATTCCTGGTACTAATTTTTCACCAGATTTTGGACGGCCGAAATTTGGGATAAATGGATCCTCATGAATCGCACGGCCTACACCATGACCTGCAAGCACACGCACAATGCCGTAATTACCAGCCTTTTTGATATATGACTCAATTGCATGACCAATATCACCTACGCGAGCCCCTGGCACGATTGCAGCAATTCCCATATACATTGATTCACGAGTATCGCGCATTAATTTTTCTTTGTCTTTGGCAACATGACCGACACCCACAGTAATTGCATGATCAGTAAATAATCCTGCGTGTTTGATTCCCAAATCAAGCGACACAATATCACCCTCTTTGAGAATTGTTGTTGCCTTTGGAATTCCGTGAACGATTTCTGAATTTACAGAAATACAAAGTGATGCAGGAAATGGTTTGTGATGTCCACTTGGCTTGTATCCGAGAAACGCAGATGTGTCTCCGAGTTCCTTTATCTTTGCCTCTGCAAATTTATCGAGCTCAAGCGCCGAAATTCCCGGACAAACTTGTTTTGCAGTCTCTGCAAGTACAAAAGCCAATCGCTTCCCTCCCTCGCGCAACTTCTCAATTTCTTCTTTTGTTTTTATTATTATTGCCATTATTTTTTAACTAATCACCGTTCCAATAAATTCTCTGCCTTCGATATAGTCGGCGAGGTTTTTGAGATTTTTGCCGTTCATGATGGCAACTTCGATATTATTTTCTTCGGCGTGTTTGGATGCGATTGGATCAAACGGTGCATTGATTCCACTTGTCCATTCTGATGGAATAATTTTGCGGTACTCTGCCCATGTCGTCTTTTCGATTTTTACTGCATCAGGATTTGTTTTGGGATCAGCAGTATATACGAAATCAATATTTGAAAGATTAACAACTTTTTTGGCACCCGTCTCTACTGCCATTTCGATTGCGTCATAATCTGTACTCCAACCCGGCTTCCATCCTGCTCCAATAATTACGGGAGTATTAATCCCCTTTGCATCTGAGGGATTTAAAATTACTTCATCGTATGCGTATTCTTTGAAAAGTAATTTCACAAGCATTGCATTCGTGCGAGTTGTGGCAATTCCCATCCAATCGAGATCTGTCGTCTCGACAGTTCGCAATGATTTGAGAGCTTCTTGATATCTACGGCAACTCTTTCCACCGCCGGTGATAAACACAAATGTATATCCACGTTCTATATACCCCGTCATCATATTTCGAAACGCATCCAAAAATTCTGTATCTATAGCATCAGGAAAAATAAGTGAACCTCCAAGAGAAATAATAATGCGTTCCTTCATATATGTGTTATTGCAATGAATTTAATTTATTAATAATATCGTTGTGAATTTCATCAATCGGCTTTTCTCCATCAATATCGAGAAAAACATATCCAGGTTTGTTGCGGAAAAAATCAATTGCTGGAGTTACATCTTTGTCATACCAATCAAGTCGTGTTTCAGCATTCGTAACTGTATCGTCAGCACGAGCACGACCAAGCATTCGAGCTTTAGAAGTTTCGCGCGAGACATTGAAATTAAGCACGATTACGTTTTTGCGATCATAAAATTTAAGCATTGAGTCTACTGCGATTGCCTCCTCGACACGACGAGGATACCCATCAATAAAAATATTTGATTCTGGGGTATAGTTTTCGATAATACTTTTGGCCCACAACCAAATCGTAAGAAAGAGTGGTTGAAGTTCTCCACGTGCAGTGAGTTCTTTGGCACGAACGCTCGTCTCAGTATTTGTATCAAAAAAAGAACGGAACATATCTCCCGTTACTGATGAAAACGATGGAATAGTTGGATTTTTTTGTTCCAATGATTCACGCAACAATTTAAGTTGAGTCCCTTTACCGCAACCTGAACGGCCAGCAAATATAAATGTTTGAGGTGTCATACGAGGCTAGTTTAGCATAAAAAAATGACCTCTGGAAGAGGTCATTTTTTTATGCTTTATTTGAATTTTAGTATTCGTGCATTGAGATTTGAGCGTTTGTTTGCTTGATCAAATCGAGAACTACTGAGACCACAATGAGCATTGCAGTACCTCCAAGCGCGATAGCTGTGATGCCTGTCACTGCGCGCACAATAAGTGGCAACACTGCGATAACTCCAAGGAAAAGTGCTCCAACAAATGTGATTCGAGAAACGATTTTTCCGAGATAGTCTTCTGTTGATTGACCAGGACGAATACCTGGAATGAATGCTCCAGATTTTTGTAAATTTTCTGACATTGCATGTGGATCGAATGTAACTGCTGTGTAGAAATATGTGAATGCAAACACAAACACAAAGTATAGTACACCGTAGAGTAAACTAGTTTGTGAGAAATTTGTAAATGCATGACCAATTGCGAGCAAGATTCCGTTTTTTGAAAGGAGAAGTACTGTTCCGAGCAATTGAGGAACAAGCAAAATTGAAAGTGCAAAGATAATTGGAATCACACCTGCTTGGTTTACGCGAAGTGGAATATATGTTTCGATATTTCCTCCAGCACTTTGTCCACCACGAGATTGACGAGCATATGTGACTGCAATTGGACGTTCAGCTTCTGTTACCACGACAACACCAGCAATGAGAAGCGCACCGAGTACAATAAAGAGTATGAAATAAGGAATTTGTGAAATATCAAATGTAAACAATGCTTGACTGATGTGTTGAGGAAGTGCAGCCACGATACCTGCAAAGATAATGATTGAAATTCCGTTTGAAATTCCGTATTCAGTCATGATCTCACCAATCCACATAAGGAAAATTGAACCCGCAACAACAACGATTAGATTAGTTGCAAATGAAAGCGGAGTAAGTGTGCCCATGATTCCCTCTTTTTGCAAAAGAAGAAGCAATCCAAATCCTTGCAACAGTGCAAGTGGAATAGCAATCATACGAGAATATTGTGCAAATGTTTTGCGTCCAGCTTCACCTTCTTCGGTATACATTGATTTAAGTGAAGGCACCATGACAGTAAGAAGTTGCATGATGATAGAAGACGTAATGTATGGACCAACCCCAAGCATGATGATAGAAAGTGTTGAAAGTCCACCACCAGAAAAGAGGTTGAGGATTCCAAAGAATTGGTTATTGTTTAGAAACGATGAAAGTCGTCCTGCATCAACTCCTGGAACTGGAACAGTAGAGAGCAATCGAAATACAACCAAAAGACCGAGGACGATCAAAATTCGGTTGCGAAGAGCGCGATCACCCCAGATTATTTTTATTTTTTGAGAAAATGATTGCATTGTCTGTATATAAATTAGGGAACAAAACTATTTACTTTCTTCAACTTTTCCACCAGCTTTTTCAATAGCTTGTTTTGCAGTTTCTGAAACCAAACAGCCGGTAACTGTAACTTTGATTTTCATTTCACCACGAGCCAAAATTTTTACACGAGGAACTCGTCCGTTTTTTGTTTTGATAACACCACATTCAAGTAATGTTACAGGAGAAACAACTGCACCAGCTGTAAATGCGTTTGAGATTGAATCCAAATTTACAGGCATTGCTGGAGTTTGGATTGATGCAAATTTATAACCACGAAGCTTTGGAAGCTTTTTGATGACATCACGCATTTGTGGACGGCGTTTGTTACCAGCGCGAGCTGTTTGACCTTTTCCTCCACGTCCTGAAGTTTTTCCATGACGTCCCCCACGACCAAGCTGTGTATGCTTTTTGTTTTTTGTATCTCGTTGTACGTTGTGTGTTTGCATATAAAAATATTATTTAACTTCAGCAACTGTTTCGACTGATTCCACTTTTGGAAGCTTTTCATCTGCGACAACATGGCGCATAACCTTTGTTCCCACGAGACTAAGTGCTTTCATTGTTGCACGAGCGTTATTGAGTTTGTTTTTTGAACCAGAATGAATTTTTGTTGTAACATCCTTGATACCTGCGAGAAGCAAAATATCACGAACTGCTGAACCTGAAATGAGACCTCGTCCACGGTTTGGCATAAGCATGAGATTTGAACTTCCGAATTTTGCAGAAATATCATGTGGAAGAGACTGTGTCTTTGTAAGCTTCAATTTGAGCATGTTTTTCTTTGCATCTTTTTGAGCTTTTGTAATTGCGATTGATGTATCGATTGCCTTTCCAGTTCCCAAACCGATGAGACCTTTGCGATCTCCGATAACCATTGCTACTGAGAAAGTCATACGGCGTCCTCCTGAAACCACGCGAGTAACGCGACGGATTGCAAGAATTTTTTGATCGTATTCAGGTTTGACGCGTTCGAAGTTTCCTCCTTTGCGTGGGCCACCTTGTCCACGACCACCACCTTGTCCACCACGTGGTGAAGAACCGAATGATCCACGTGAAGAACCTCGTGCACCACCTGCGGGTGCTCCCTGACTAAATGCTGATTTTTTTGTTGCTGTATTTTCTGCCATATAAATTAAAAGTTAAGACCAGACGCACGAGCTGCATCTGCAAGAATTTTTACACGACCTGCGTATTTGAATCCTCCGCGATCAAACACGACAGCGGTAATTCCTTTTTCTTTCAAAAGCTTCGCAATTGTTTTTCCTGTGTATTCTGCGCCAGCAACCTTTGTACCCTTTTCCATTACTGCATCAGATGCAGCTGCGATTGTAACACCCTTTGAGTCATCTACTGCTTGCGCATAGATAAATTTGTTTGAGCGGAAAATTGCGAGACGTGGGCGTACTGCATCTCCAGAAATTCGCATACGAATTTTCTTTTTGAGTCGGAGTCTTTTTTCTGTTTTAATATTTTTTGATTTCATAATATGTATACTAAAAACTATGCAGCTTTTTTACCTTGCTTGCGTCTAATAACTTCGTCATCGTAACGAAAACCTTTACCTTTATATGGTTCTGGTTTTTTCATTGCGCGAATTTTTGAAGCAAATTGACCAACGTCTTCTTTGTTGATTCCTGTAAATGTAATGACGTTCTTTTCTGCTGTTACTGTGATTCCCTCTGGAATTGTTACAACAACTGGGTGAGAAAATCCAAGTGCAAGATTGAGGTCTTTACCTTTAACTTCACTTTTGAATCCAACTCCTTCAAGAATAAGTTTCTTTACGTATGGAGTGTTTACACCTGCGAGCATGTTTTTGACATGTGATGCATATGTTCCCCAAAGTGCACGAGAGAAAATATCTGTATCTGTGCGAGGTTTGAGTGTGATTGTTTCTGTATCGAGAAGTACCACAACTTCATTGCGGAGTGCGCGAGTGAGTGTTCCCTTTGGACCAGTTACAGTCAAAAGACCGTCGACCAAAGTTACTTTGGTGTTTGCTGGAATTGGAATTGGTTGTTTTGCGATTCGTGACATAAATTTAATAGATATTACCAAATATTGAATAAGATTTCTCCACCAACGTTTTCCTTGCGAGCTTCTTTGTCAGTCAAGATTCCCTTTGGTGTTGAATATACATATGCTCCACGACCGTTTTTGAAAGGTTTAATTTCGTGCATACTTGAATACATTCGGCGTGATGGCTTTGAGATACAAACGATTTCATTGATTTTTGGTTGTCCTTCTACTTGGAGAAGTGCAACTTCAAATACTGGACGTCCTTTGCGAGTCTTTTCTGAAACAACTCCAACGTAGCCTTCTTTTGAAAGCTTTTTGGCAATTGCCAAACAGAGTTTTGAGTGCGGAACAATAACACTATCACGACCTGCGCGATTTGCGTTCTTTATTCCACTTAACATGTTTGATACTGGGTACATAATATTTTAGGTTAAATTAGATTACCAACTTGATTTGCGAACTCCAGGAACCATTCCTTCGTTTGCGAGTTCACGGAAACAGATACGGCACAAACCGAAATCTCTCATAAAACCGCGTCCACGACCACACTTAAAACAGCGATTCTTTGCTCGACTAGTAAATTTTGGGACGCGTGTTGCGCGATGTTTTGTTGATGTCTTTGCCATAGTTTAAAATACGAGGCTCGCTATCGCGTATCGCGTTTTGGTTCTTTGTTCCCCTAGCTATGCTAAGTGAATAAAGGAGAAAAACGGACGCTTCAAGCTATTTGTATGCCTCGAGTCCTATACTAGCAGATTCAAGATATAAGTCAACTACTTACAAATCCGCTTTGTGGTGTTCCCCTATTTGCGTGCGAATGAGTGAATACAGACAGGCACCAGTACCGAGGTGTTTACCCAAATCTTCTGCGAGTTGGCGGATATAAAATCCACTACCTACGGTGAGTGATACTTCGAGTAAATACATTTTTTCGGGGAGGCGCACGTCGGCCCACGATTGGGCGATTTCCGCCTGGCGGAAATCGCCCGTGACTGTCGCCGTAACTTCCCCCACGCGCACGAGCACATCCTCGCTCAAAATTTCTTCAATCGACAAATCATCATATGAAAGTAATTCAACTTCATGTTCGGGTAATTCCACGTCAGTACCATTTCGTGCAAGCGTATGAAGCTGTGTGCCTTCTACGGTCTTTGAAGAATACGTTGGATATTTTTGTATAAATTTCCCAATATGCTCATCCAAATATTCCTGAGTTTTTTTGAGAACATTTTTTCCTTCGGTTCCGAGTTTTGGAATTCCAAGCAAGTCAAATGTGTCGGTCGAAACACCAACCAAAATCTCAGCCATGTATGTTTTGGTGAGTTTGGTATATTCCCCCTTTTTCTTGCATTCATCACCGACGAGAATGATGAGAAATCCCTCAGCCGCCGGATCAAGCCGTCCTGCATACGTGAGCGGAATTTCTTTGGGGATTGATAGTTCATCGGATAAACGAGTAAGCGCCTCAAGCGGAGTCTCGCCTAAATTTTTCCAAATAATGTATTTATCTTTTAATTCGTTTCCTGCCATTTTTTGTATCCTTCTAAAATTAATTTTTCTACGGCATCAGGATTATTTATTTTAGTATCAATAATTAAATCAAAATGATCTAAATCAAACATATCATCAATATCATAATATTCTTTATATCGAGCATTTTCACTTCGCAAACGATCAGCTTGTTTCTTTTTTAAATCTTCTATTGATTGAACTTGAGTTACAGTCTCTCCAAAACGAGCAGAGTTTTTTGAATTCAAATCAGCAAAGACTCTCTCTGCAGATGTTTGATTATCGAGAGATAAAAAAACCTTAAACGAATCCGGCGCAAAATACCAACCAAGTCGTGAATCAATGACAAAATTATCATGTGTATCCATATAATTTTTTTGGCGACGGTCAATTTCTTTATCAATTTCTGGATCAGATTCGGCAAGCGGACCGAGTTCTGCCAAAGAAATTCCACGCTCTTTTGCCATTTCTCTCATAAAGTCTCCCGCAGAAAAATGGGGATATCCAAGTGCAGCAGAAACCCGTTTTGCTGCAGTTGATTTACCACTTCCCAAAACCCCACAGATAGTTATGATGTGTCGCTTTTGCATAAAGGTACAATAGCATAAAAAATTCCCGCGTTAAAGCGGGAATTTTTTGTGCGTGATGCAATGTGATTATTTCTTGAATGGAACTCCGATGAGGTCGAAAAACGCTTGGCCTTCTTTCTTTGTTTTTGCTGAAGTAACGATTGTTACTGCGAGACCAAACACATCTTTGATATCTTCATCGGCTGTTTCTGGGAAGATTGTGTGTTCTTTGACTGAAAGTGTGAGGTTTCCGATATCATCAACTGATTTGTCGTTGTATCCACGGAAGTCTTTTGTACGAGGAATTGCGATATTGAAAAACTTTTCGAGGAAAGCGTACATACGTGGTCCACGAAGTGTAACTGAAACTCCCACAGGATCTCCTTGACGGATTTTGAATGTTGCAATTGATTGCTTTGCTCCACGAAGTGCTGTCTTTTGACCAGTGATCTTTGTGAGACGATCAGCTACCAATTCATTACGCTTATTGTCGCGCTTCATTCCACTACCTGTACCTGACGCAACAACAACTTTTTTTAAGCGTGGTGCAGCCATGACATTTTTGTAGCCAAATTTGTCCTTGAGAACTTCGTATGATTTTTGTGATTTTTCTTTTACTGTCATAAATATTTTAGGATTTAGATCGAGAACGTAATCTCACCTAGTACCTTTGATTGTTTTTTTAAATTTCTTGTCCGCTTTTTTTGGCAATACGAACCTTTTTGCCATTAACTACTTTTGAACCAAGTCGAGTTGCAGTTCCAGATTTTGGATCAAGAAGCGAAACTGAAGCACGAGCGATTGGGTGTGCCATATCAATCATTTGTCCTTTCTCACCGCCTTTGCGAGCGCGCATGTGACGCTTTTTCATGTTGAGGCCTTCAACCAATACACGGTTTTCTTTTACAAACACAGAAAGAACTTTTCCTTTCTTGCCTTTGTCCTTTCCTTTTAGAATTATTACATTGTCTCCTTTTTTTATATTCATATATTTAGCGATATTTAAATTTTCTATATTACTTCTGGAGCAAGAGAAATAATTTTTTGATAACCGCGTTCTCCAAGTTCACGTGGAATTGGTCCGAACACACGTCCTGCGATTGGTTCAAAGCGTTGTTTGCCTGATCCAATAAGCACTACTGCATTATCATCGAAACGAATATATGAACCGTCTTTACGGCGCATAGCTTCACGCTGACGAACGACAACTGCGTGGTGAACAGCCTTCTTCTTTACTCCCTTGCGAGGTTCTGCAGTTTGAACTGAAATCACAACAACATCTCCAATACATGCATAACGGCGCTTGGATGATCCGAGAACTTTGAATACGCGGCCGATTTTTCCTCCGGCGTTGTCTGCGATCTTTACTATTGTTTGTGGTTGAATCATATAATTTTTGTTACCTTAGTATGAGATTTATTTTTTCTCAACTAATGTAAAATGCTTATCTTTTGAAAGCGGGCGCGTCTCGACAATTTGCACCGTATCGCCCATTTTTGCTACTCCATTTTCATCATGCACTTTGTATTTCTTTGTAAGTGTAAGATATTTTTGGTATTTTGGGTGTTTAACGAAGTTTGTCACTTTGACGACAATAGTCTTTTGCATTTTTGTACTTGTGACTACTCCTGTCAAAGTAAAGCCTTTCTTTGCAGTTTTTTCAACTACAACCTTCTCTGCTTTTACAGCACGAGGCTTTTTGACTTTTGGTTCTGCTTCTTTTGTTGTTGTTTTTTTAGTAGGCATATGTTACTTCGTAAGGAGTGCTGATTTTGCTGTTTCTAATCGAGCAATTTCCTTTTTGAGATTCTTGATTTCTTTGACATTTTTTGCGGCAGCTCCTGCTCCTGCAAAATTTGCCTTGCGAATCTTTTCTCGAACCTCGGCGACTTTTTTGTCGATTTCAGCTGCGTTATTAAATTTTACGGTTTCTTTTTTCATATCAATTATTTATATTTTTATACGCGTGATACGATTTTTGTCTTCACAGGAAGTTTTGTTCCTGCTTTACGAAGTGCTTCTCGTGAAAGCTTTTCATCCATTCCATCGACTTCGTAAATAAGGCGACCTGGACGGATTTCAAAACAGAAACCTTGTGGATCTCCTTTACCCTTTCCCATTCCCACCTCAGCTGCTTTTGCAGTATATGGTCGGTCTGGAAAAATACGGATCCACGCCTTTGCTGTCTTTGTCAATTGACGAGACATTGCTTTACGTCCAGCTTCGAGTTGATTTGATTTGATACGTCCCGCAGTCAAAGCCTTGAGACCAAATGATCCATACGCAAGTGTAGTACCACGAGTGTCGGGTTTCGCCAACGTCATGTCTTTACGCATTGTATGCCACTTTCTATATTTTACTTTCTTTGGGAATAACATATATTACTTCGTTGGTTGTTTATTAGTTGCCTGTTTTTCAGCAAACACTTCTCCTCGGTAAATCCAAACTTTGATTCCGATATCTCCGTATGTCATATGTGCGCGTTCGCGAGAATAATCTACGTCTGCACGGAAAGTTTGAAGTGGAATTGACCCGCGCTTTTGTTCTTCTGTACGAGCGATTTCTGCTCCACCGAGACGTCCTCCGATAACAATACGGACTCCTTCAACACCGCGAGTTGCAATTACCTTTTCAACAGTCTGTTTCATTACGCGACGGAAAGGCAAACGCTTTTCGAGACCTTCGGCAACAGAGAATGCAACAATGTGTGCATCTGCATCTGGGTTTTGAATTTCAACAACATCAAGTTTAAGTTCTTCTGGAGAAACAATATCATGCTTCTTCATAAACTTAACAACATCTTGTTTGAGTTTTGTAGAACCTTCACCTGATCGTCCGATAACCATACCTGGGCGTGATGTGCGGATGATGATACGAGTTGATTTTGGACTACGTTCGAATTCAACAGAAGAAACATACAATCCACGAAGACGCTTTTCGAGATATTCACGAATAAGCACATCCCCTCGGAGGAGCTCTTTGTACTTCTTTGGTGCTGCAAACCAGCGTGATTTCCAATCCCGAAGAATGACAAGTCTATGTGCGTATGGATGTACTACTTTACTCATATATTATTTCGCTACTTTCTTACTAGTAATTTTCTTTGCCTTTTTTACTTTTGCAACAGATTCAGCAAGTGTAAGTGTCACATGACTCATATGCTTGTGAATTGGTGCTCCACGTCCGAATGCGCGTGGCATCATACGCTTCATAACCAATCCCTTGTCTACACTCACATTCTTTACAATCAAGTTTTCTGCAGCAATTCCTGCAACCTTTGCATTCGCAACAGCAGAAGCAAGAAGCTTTTCCATAGGAAGTGCAGCACGCTTTGCGAGGTGCTTGAGTTCGAGATCAGCCATAGTGACTGTTTTGCCTTTAATAAGGTTCGCAACGAGGCGGACTTTACGAGGAGCTTGTCTGTAGTTTTTGAGATAGGCTTTCATAGGATATGGTTAAAATATTATTTCTTCTTATCAGCAGTTGAAGCTTTTGCGGCTTGAGCAGCTGCGATTTCAGATTCTTTCTGTTTTGTTTCAATTTCCTTTTGCATCTTTCCTCCGTGTTTGCGGAATGTACGAGTTGGAGAAAATTCACCCAATCGGTGACCAACCATGTCTTCTGTAACGAGAACTTCAATGTGAAGCTTTCCGTTATGAACACCAAAGTTAAATCCAACCATTTCTGGTGAGATTTGAGATGCGCGTGCCCAAGTCTTTATCATCCCTGTTTTTATAGGGTCTTTGCCCGCAATCTTTTTGAGAAGGCGTTCGTCAACATATGGTCCTTTTTTGAGTGATCGTGTCATAAATTTAATTAAAATAGCCCGAGACGAGCTAGCAAGAACTATACTAGCAAATAGAGGAGAATTGTCAAATCCTATACAATTACAGGAGCTTTATTATGCACATAAAAATCAAAATAAAATTATTTAAGTATACGCTTGAGAACTCGTAACCAGTTTTCATAGCTAACTTTCGAGGTGTCCGAAACAGAATATGTTTGCCCTACCAAACTTCTTAGTTCAGATAATTTTGATACATCTGGAAGTTTTTCTATATAATTGGGCCATGAAACACCATCAAAGTCAGAACCGAACGCAACATGTTCAATACCCATTACAGAAACCATATGATCAATATGATTTTTAACATCCAAAATTGTTGCCTCTTCAGCTTTCTCTTTTAAAAATTTTGTGACGAATGCAACACCCACAACACCATCTTTTTGTGCAAGCATTAGAAGTTGTTCGTCGGTAAGATTTCTACGATGAGCATTGAGGGCACTGCAACAGGTATGCGAATTAATTACAACACCACCAAAGTTTGGAACTGATTCCATGAAATCGCTTACGTTCATATGTGCAGTATCCAACGCGAAACCAATTTTTTCCATTTCTGACAAAAGTTTCTTGCCTGCTTCTGTAAAACCCATATCAGTATCTGTCCCCCCAGCGAATTGATTGTCTCGATTCCAAACAGGGCCAATTATACGCACCCCTCTGTCGTACAATTCCTGCAGATTAGACAAATCATGTCGCACGCCGATTGCATCCTCGATTAAAATAATTATTCCAATCACATCTTGATGAGCAAATACATATTCGAGATCAGATGCATTCTTGAGTATTCGAACTTTTCCCTCACTGCGTTTTTCGAGTTCGAGATAAAAATCCAATTGTCGATTTGTTTCCATAAAACCAATCTCTTCTGAGCCAACGATAGAATGATCTGCTTCAAAATGATATGGAAAAATAACACCTTGAACAACTTTTACTCCCGATTCCATTAATCGAACATAGTCACTTTGGTTTAATTGTGGTTCTGGAAGTAACGTTGATTGGTCAAAACGATTTCTTTTCATGAAATCTTTTCCAGTACAATGAATGGAATTAAATGCAATATCTTGGTGCCCATCGATAATATAGGGTTTTTGTTCATTCATCTTATTGATTGTACTCAGTGATACAAAAAAATCAAACCAAAGAAAAAAATAATACAAAAAAGCCCCATTAAATGGGGCTTTAAAAATTTAGAAACATTACTTTTCTTAAGAATCATGATCTTTGAATGCAGGATAATCCATAAATCCAATACTGTGTGATTTTCCATTACCAAACAAAGACACTAACCACTCAAAAATTTTTTTAATCTTTTTCATACACTTCCTTTTTTACCTAGTCAAGAAATTTTCTTATGTCACCAAAACTTAAATGCTGTAATGATGTAAAAACATTCTCTGGGACATGCTCCCCTTCCAATACATCAAATTGGGTAAAACCTCTGCGTTTCTGCAAAACAGAATTAAAAATTTTTCTCTCATTTAGATATTGCTGTTTACTTTTTTCAATATCTTTTATAGCGAGTAATTTTTCAGACTCTTTTACACTACTCATTTTTCCACATAATTGTTTCCATTGTGAATAGCTAGAAGCCACACAATCAACTGCATTACATACATCATGCTCAGCCGAAGATGGTGTAAAACTAAACATTCCACCTGGAATCATTACGAGCCTCATATGTAGAGGTAGCCATTCAAATTCACGATATACAACTTCGTACATTCTCTGGAGAATCAAACGTGAAGTTGCACCTTTGAGATAATTAATCATACTGACACCACTGATCGAAAAACTATTTCCAACCATAGGGGCGTTTGCTTGTGAGCCATTAAACTGAGATGAATAACACCTGAGTGAATCAAGAAAAATTATTACTTCTTTTATCGGTAAATACCCATTTGGAGATAATAATAAATCGTTTTCAATCATTCTTTTGTGTGTATCTTTCATTTCTAAAAATGTTTTGTACGCACAAGAATCATAGGATTTTGCTAGCATAACCGTACCATCAGTCGAAACATACCGATCAAACAAATCAATGTGGTTTGTCCCCTGTAAAATAAATTTTTGATTCTTTGCCAAAAGCTCTAGTACTGTACCGACAAAATTTGATGAGATAATTTCATTATCTAGCACAATATTTGTTGTACCACCGAAAGCTTTTAGATTTGAATGATACTGCAGTGAAGCAATACTTGAATACCCCAAATAGGATTTTATAGTTTGCGACAATGCACTATTTTTCAATCCATTTTTATCCAATTCAAGATACGGTGAAAGTATTTTGCCCTCTTTTTGCTTAGAACATGAAACTCTCATTCCATTTGAACCAAGAAATTCTGGGACAGACAAAACATCTTTTTCTGATTGATTTGATGTAAACATACAAACCGTACCACCCATTAGCGAAACAAAAGAAGTAAAACAACGATGCAATCCCAAATGCGGGGTTGCGAACATTTTGAAACCAAATTCCGTATTTAGAATTTTGATATCGGCAGGAGTTAGTTTGTAACTATCTGCTATCCATGGGTTTGATTCATAATTATTATCAATAATATGAAATGTCGGACAATCCCCCAACTGAGGAGATTCTTCCCTGCACATTTTATTAACAATAGTTTCAATCATGGCGTCACAAGTGGACGAATAATTTTCGTTTAGTGGTTTTTCCCTTTTCATATAGATTATTTATTTTTTAAAGAACGGTGAAAATAAAGAATTCGGCAATCCATTTTTTTTCGGATCACCGCGTTTGGGGTTTCTTTTGAAATACCAAACGCGCTAATTCGAAAATGCACATTAATCTAAAAAGAAAGCCCTCATTGCTGAGGGCTTTCTTTTTGTTGAGTTATTTTTGAAATTCTTTATACAACAAAAGTAGTCCCTCCGATGGATGGAATAATACTGACGACGACCATGTTGTTGTTTTGTGCGAACATATGTTTAGAGTACACCCACGCAAAAAAGTTGTCAACAATTATGATAAATTGACTTGCCTTTAAAAAATGTGGTACGTTATCAATGAATCAAAAAACTGTTCTTATGAAAAACAAAATAAATAATCTCGAAGAAATACTCAATGATACATTTAGTAAAACATATGGTTTGATTGTTGAAAAACAACCAATATATATGCCACAAACTGAATTGTATGTTATTCCCTCGGAAATTTTCGACACACAAACATTTTATGTGTGTTCAAAAAATTTTTTAATGAAAAACTATACCTGGTGGAAGGATGTTTTCCATCCTGAAAAAATATTTTTCCAGGAACCGATTCATGTATTTGCAAAAATAATTTTCAATTACAAAGATGAATCATTAGAAGCAGACATTTTTGAAACCGTTGTTTTGCAAGAAATTGAGAATATTAAGAATAAATTCTTTTTTGATCATTACCAGGATTTTGTAATCAAAAAAGAACCCCACCAACTTGTTTTGGTAACGCTCGCTCAGGCTGAGCAAGCATTACACTCGTTTGAACTACTAACGGGTTAAAAAATTTTTATTGATACTCCAAACCCGCACCAGTTGCGGGTTTTTATTTTGCCAAAAATGAACCAACGTATGGTGCAAAGATTATAAGCACAGTAATGATTACAAGAAATACTGAAATGAGCACTGCTCCAGCAGCAATATCTTTGGTATCACGTGCGTATGGATGCTGTCCTGGACTTGTGAGGTCCATATGGACTTCCATAGCCGTATTGAATGCTTCAGCCATGATGAGAACAAAAATTGCGATAATAAGCGCAAGCCATTCCCCTTTTGTAATTGAAAAATAAAAACCAAGAAGAATAAAAATAATATTAAAAAAAATTTCCACCCACGCATTGTGTGTATTTTTTACAAACACATATATCCCCCGAAATGCATGTCTAAAACTGCCAATTCGAGCAATGAGACTAAATGCTTTTTTTTCCTTCGTTTCCATATGCAAAAAGTATATCACAAAAATAAAACCCCCTTAAGTCAAAAGACTTAAGGGGGTATGTAATTTAAAACGAAATTTAGTTTCCAAATAATTCAATGGCAAAACTGCCATAATTATTTCGCGGAAAAAGTAAAAATATTTTCACACTACTGATTGTTGGGTTTATAGAAAATAAAGTATCTACAGGTTTTTTTATTTCTTCTTCAGAAATATAATGCCCGCAACGATCTGTGATCGTCTCGGCGATTCTAGTGAGATTGTTTTTTGAAAAGCAATCTTTGTTAACAATGAGTTCATCTTTTTTCCACCAAAATATTTCTTGAAAATTTACTTTTTTTGTGGAAAAACTCCACTCAGTACCTTCTCTGAGGTACTGAGCAAAACCTGCATTTGGCATCGCTTTTTGTAACATATATAAATTTTAATGGTTCGAATTCAAATTACATCAAAAGAAATTTTTTGTCAAATACAAAAGCCTCGCGACCGATAGGTCGCGAGGCTTTTGTATTTTGTATAACAATTATCCTTTTCGTTTCTTTCCGACGATACGGCGAGAGACGATGAGATGGTTTGAATACTTCTTTGGAGTACGAGTTTTGCGTCCTCCAGTAACTTTACCCCACATTGTCTTTGGTCGCTTTGTACCACGTCCCTGACGGCCTTCACCTCCACCGTATGGGTGGTCAACTGGGTTCATGGCAGTACCACGCACTGTTGGGCGAATACCCATCCAGCGGCTCTTTCCAGCCTTTCCAAAGTTTACAAGGTGATGTTCTTCTTTTGAAACTTCTCCGATTGTTGCCCAGCAATTTTCTGAAACTTTTCGAACTTCTGATGAAGGAAGTTTGATAAGTGTATATCCAGAGTCATTCGCCACAACTTGTGCGAAGTTTCCTGCTGAACGAACAAGCTTTGCCCCACCGTTTGGTTTAAGTTCAACGTTGAATACAAATGTACCAACGGGAATCTTTGAAAGTGGCAAACGGTTTGGTGTTACAAGTGATGCTTCAGCTGAAACAGTAAATGTTGCACCTGGACGAACAGATTTCGGTGTAAGCACATATCTTTTTTCACCATCGGCATACACTGCAAGTGAAATAAAAGAACTGCGGTTTGGATCATATTCAACAGAAGTAATTTTTGCTGGAATATTTTTTTTGTCATATGTGAAATCTACTTCACGATACAAACGTTTGTTTCCGCCTCCTTTATGACGAACAGTAACACGACCCAAATTGTTGCGTCCTACATCGCGCTTTCCGCCTGATGTGAGTGCTTTATGAGGTTCGGTATGAGTCACAACTCCACGATATTGAATCGTAGTCATGTTGCGACGTGATGGTGATGTTGGTGAATATTTTTTCATATACGTAATAGATTTTCTAGTTCAAAAAAACTAGAGGACTTCAATCTTATCGCCCTTCTTTAAATAGACATATGCCTTTCGACCGGCACTTGTATGTCCAATTTTGTTACTCTTGCGAGAAGTTACTTTTTTTGAAGTAACAGCCACTGTGCGAACTGCACGAGGAGTAACTTTGTATAATTCTTTGATTGCTTTGATGATTTCGTTTTTTGTCGCGCCTTTTTTCACATCAAATGTGTAGCATGCGTCTTCGATAAGCATTGTTGCTTTTTCTGTAATACGTGGATTTTTTATGATTGATGTATTCATATATTACTTCTTTGAGACTACGCAACGCTTTTCTAATACTTCGATACTTGGAGCTGGAGAAACCACAATCAAATATTGATGATTCAAAACATCAAGCGTGTTGAGATCTTTTGCAAGAGAAAGTGATGTTTGTGGAATGTTGCGGAAACTTTGTGTGACAACTTTGTCGACACTTGGAATTACAATCATTGCCTTTGGCTTGCGAGCGTTTGCAAGCTTTTCGAATCCTTCGATTTTTGCAAATGCTTGAACCACCTGCGCTGCATCACTTGTCTTTGGTTCTTTACCGAGAGACAAACTATCAACAAAAAGAATTTGTCCATCGCGAAGTTTTGCAGACAATACTGTTGCAAGAGATTTTGATGCCATTTTTTTGTTAACTTTTTGTTTGTAGTTCTTTTCTGCAAGTGGTCCGTGTGTTACACCTCCACCTTTCCAAATTGGAGAGCGAGATGAACCTTGACGAGCCTGACCTGTTCCCTTTTGTTTATATGGTTTGCGTCCTCCTCCTTGTACTTCAGCACGTCCTTTAGTATCTGCTGTTCCTGCGCGAGTGTTTGCGAGGATTGCATGCATAACTTGGTGAACCAAATCACCGTTCCATTTGAGACCGAAAACAGTTTCTGGAAGTTTTAATGAACCTTCTTTTTTTCCTTTTGAATTATAAATATTGCAGTCTAAATTATTTATCGCCATATATTACTTCTTTGAAACAATCTCAAGTATGGTACCGCGACGACCTGGTACTGCGCCTTCAACAAGAAGAGTGTTTGAAACTCCATCAATGGCAAGGATTTTTAAATTAGAAACTGTGATTCTTTCGCCACCTGTACGTCCTCCCATTCTCATTCCTTTTGGAACGCGATTACGAAGACCTCCTCCGATTGATCCTGGTGCACGTTCAGAGTGTTTCTGACCGTGACTACGTGGACCTCCTTTAAAGTTGTGACGTTTGATAACACCTTGAAAACCTTTTGCTTTTGAGATACCAGAAACAGTAACGATTTCTCCAGGAGCAAAATCAGTTGCGGTAATTGAATCACCTACAGTTGATGTAATAAGTCCTGCATCATCAATTCGAAATTCTCGAGTTGTAGTAAAGTTTCCCTTACCTGCAAAATGTCCCTTGAGGGCTTTTGTGATGTTTTTTTCTTTACGTGTTCCGTATCCTACTTGCACTGCACTGTATCCATCTTTGTCAGCAGTTTTGATTTGTGTTACCACAACTGGTCCTGCAGAAACGATGGTTGCCGCATACATTTTGCCGTCTTCGGCAAAATATTGGGTCATGTTTTGTTTTGTACCTAATATGTATTTCATAATTTTCAGTGGACCGTTTCTAAATGAAACGTTCATGAACTAATAATCTTTCTGAACTGCTTTTCTTTACATCATCTTAACGTCGATTTCTACGCCTGAAGGGAGAGAAAGATTCGTAAGAGCTTCGATTGTTTTTGCACCTGGGTTTAGGATATCAATCACGCGTTTGTGAACACGAATTTCAAATTGTTCTCGAGTATTTTTGTAAATAAACGGAGAACGATTGACTGTGTATTTTTTGATTTCTGTTGGAAGCGGAGTAGGTCCTGCAATGATAGCATCATGGCGAAGTGCTGTGTCCATGATTTGCTTTACCGAGTTATCGAGAATTTTGTTCTCGTATGCTCGAACGCGAATTCGCAGACGCACCTCCCCTGTTTTCTCAGCAGTTGCTTTCGCTTTTGAAACTCGAGGTTTTTTTGTTTTTATTTCTTCTGTCATATAATTTTGAGATTGGCGTTGCGAATTTTTTCCGAAAGGAAAAAATTCGCAACACGTTTTCTCTTTTTATTTCACCAACACTGCTTACGCAATGATTTTAGTAACAACTCCGGCACCAACAGTCTTTCCTCCTTCACGGATAGCAAAGCGTTGTTGAGCTTCGAGGGCGACTGGTGTAACAAGTTTAACCTTAAGTGAAACTGTATCTCCTGGCATAACCATTTCTTTTCCTTCTGGCAAAGTTACATCACCTGTAACGTCTGTAGTACGGATGTAGAATTGTGGCTTGTATCCAGCAAAGAATGGAGTGTGACGTCCACCTTCTTCTTTCTTCAAAACGTAGATTTCACATTCGAATTCTGCGTGAGGAGTAACTGAACCAACTTTTGAAAGAACTTGTCCACGAGTGATTGAATCTTTTGATACACCACGGAGGAGAAGTCCTGCGTTGTCTCCAGCCATACCTTCTTTGAGAGACTTGTTGAACATTTCGATACCAGTAACAGTTGTCTTTGATGTATCTTTGATACCAACAATTTCAACTTCTTCACCAACTTTAACAACTCCACGTTCGATACGTCCTGTAACAACAGTTCCACGTCCTTCGATAGAGAAGATATCTTCTACTGGCATAAGGAATGGTTTTGCAAGGTCACGTTCTGGAACTGGAATGTATGTATCAAGTGCATTTGCAAGATCGAGAACTTTCTTTGCCCATTCGTCATTGTTGTCTGCTGATTCGAGAGCTTTGAGACCTGAACCGCGGATAACTGGACATCCTGCTCCATCAAAACCTTGTTTTGTAAGGAGGTCGCGAACTTCTTCTTCAACCATTTCAATAAGATCTGGATCATCAACCATGTCACACTTGTTGAGGAATACGATGATTTTTGGCACACCAACTTGTTTTGCAAGAAGGATGTGTTCACGTGTTTGTGGCATAACACCGTCAGTTGCAGCAACAACGATAATAGCACCGTCCATTTGCGCAGCACCTGTGATCATGTTTTTGATGTAGTCAGCGTGTCCTGGAGCATCAATGTGAGCATAGTGACGAGTAGGAGTTTCGTACTCGTTGTGAGAGAGAGCGATCGTGATTCCACGAGCTTTTTCTTCAGGAGCATTATCGATATCTCCAACACCCTTCAATTTTGCACTGTATCCATTTCCTTGACGACCAAGGATAGTAAGGATCGCTGCAGTAAGAGTAGTTTTACCGTGGTCAACGTGACCGATAGTACCTACGTTAACGTGAGGCTTGTCTCTTTTAAATTCTTCTGTTGCCATATATTTTTTAGTATATAGTTTTGATATATCAAAACATCAACTTATATTAAAATTATGCACTTTTATTAATGTGATTAATGACTCTAGCAAAGGATACAAAACAGCTCCTCTGCCACGGCCACTAATCATGATTTCTCTCCAGCAGGCACGAAAAAATAGCCTGGGAGAGCTATCGGTTTAAATATAGCATATTGCATCACAAAGTCAATTATAAATTGATAGATTTCGCAACAGAACTATAAAAAACACAATTATTTAAAATCTTTTTCTGAAAGCCCTGATTGACGCAAAATTGAACGGAATGTTCCATGTGGAATTTCTTTTCGATCTGCAGGAATAATAACTGTAAATATTAGATTTCCATTTTTACGGTATTTAACATGACTTCCCTTTTGCGAGACAAAATAAAAACCGTTTCTCTCGAGAACGGTCAGTATATGTTTTGAAGAAAAAAATTTAGACATAACGAAATTGCCCAGTAACAATTTCCGGTCGTTCAACTTTTGAAACCTTAGAAATATTCATATCCTCGAAATATAGTTCTATAGCTTCGGAAAGATTCGCAAGTGCTTCTTTTTTGGTTTTACCAAATGAAGAAACCTCCACATTGAGACATTGTGCAACGTAGTATGTTCCCTCTTTCCATATAATATTCTTGAGATTCATGACTGCCATACAAAAAGTATATATATGTACACAACTCGTGTCAAATAAAAACAGCTCCGCAAATACATAGTATTTGGGAGCTGTTGGGTTTATAGGGGCCTGATTATTTGCTTTTTGTAATTACACCGTGGGCTTTATTAAAGCCATCGGTGTGATTACTTACATTTACATCAGTATTCTGACTGATATTTACAGTATCCGCATTTCCACTAAATGTAGGGGTCGGCGGTATACGATTATTTTTTTCATTGTTGCTACCACAGCTAGTGATAGCAATTCCGAGTGTCAATAAAACAACTACGGATAAAACTGTTTTTTTCATAATTCCTGTTTTTACGTTTTTTTTAAAAAAAATTAATTATTGTCTTCATTTACATACTCAGTTAAAAGAGTTTCATAGTGTTTTTCCATTTCAGAGATAAAATGCTTTTTTTCTCCCTGAGTTGAATCAAAGGAAGCTAAAACAATATTATTATCTTGAATGTAGTAAGAATAATGCATTTTTTTCATGTTATTTGTCAGTGAATCAAAATCACCAACAGTAACAGTCACATGAAACACAGAGTCATTCTTGATGAATTTATCCGCATGGATAATATATTCACCAGAAAATTCAATGTTTTCAAAATTTGTGTCACATTTCATTTCCCCCTTTCTTAGAATATAAGAAAGTAGAAACGATGTTGAAGCGTCCTCTCCTTCTGATTTAACGTAATCAACGATACTGGCAAAATTCCCAGTATCGACAGATACAGTATCATTCATTAATACAATTTGAGTTGCTGTTTTATTGTTGCAACCAAACCCGAGAACCAAAAAAAGGGCTACAATCGGAAAAAATAAGAAATTAATCTTTTTCATAAAAGCGTGGTTTTTTGTTTTCAAATATTCGTTTGTATTATATCACATATGAACATATAAAGTCAAGGGCGGCCAAAACGTTAGTTTTGGCCGCCCTTTTGAGACTTTTTTAGTATTCCCTCTTACGCAGTAGCACCTGCACGAGCTTTGACGATTTCGTCAGCAACGTTTCGAGGAACAATGTCGTAACGTAGGAATTCCATTGTAAATCCTGCACGTCCTTCGGTCATTGAACGAAGTGATGTCATGTATCCAAACATTTCAGAAAGTGGAACCACAGCTTTGACAGCTTGATTGAGACCACGTTGTTCCATTCCTTCGATAATTCCACGCTTACTTGAAAGTGATCCCGCAACGTCTCCCATGAATTTATCTGGAGTTACAACTTCAACTTTCATCATAGGTTCGAGGATAACTGGTGTTGCGCGTTTTGCGGCATCTTGTACAGCCATTGAAGCAGCAATTTTGAAGGCCATTTCGTTTGAGTCCACATCGTGGAATGATCCATCCCACAATTCAACTGACACATCAACGAGTTTAAATCCTGCAACAACCCCTCTTTCCAATCCTTCACGGAAACCTTTTTCACAGGCAGGGATGTATTCAAGTGGAATTGCACCTCCTTTAATTGTGTTAACAAATTCAAAGTGATCTTCGTGTTTAGTATTTTTTGGAAGGTCTTCAATTTCTTCTGCAGTCAAATGTTTGAGTGGAGACATTTTGATACGAACGTGACCATAGTTTCCACGACCTCCAGTTTGCTTGATGTATTTACCTTCAGCTTCTGATGGAGTAGTGATTGTTTCGCGGTATGCAACTTGTGGTTTACCTACGTTTGCATCAACAGTAAATTCTCGCTTCATACGATCAACCATGATTTCAAGGTGAAGTTCTCCCATTCCTCCGATAATTGTTTCTCCTGTTTCTTGGTCAGTTGTAACGCGGAATGTTGGGTCTTCTTGTGAAAGACGACTAAGTGCCATACCCATTTTTTCTTGGTCAGCTTTTGTCTTTGGTTCAATACGCATTGAGATAACTGGCTCTGGGAAAACAATCTTGTCGAGTGCGATTGGATTTTCTTCATCACAAAGAGTATCTGATGTAATTGTATCTTTGAGTCCTACAACTGCGGCAATTTCTCCAGCAAAAACTTTTTTCACTTCTTCACGGTCGTTGGCATGCATACGCACAATACGTCCAATGCGTTCTTTGTTGCGAGTACGTGGATTATATACATATGATCCAGCAGAAAGTGTTCCTGAATATACGCGGATGAAAATAAGTTGTCCTACGAATGGATCAGATGCAACTTTGAAAGCGAGTGCTGAGAAAGGTTCTGAATCTGATGGACCACGAGTAACGATTTCATCGTTGTCAGGATTTATTCCACTAACAGGTTTGATATCGAGAGGACTTGGGAGATAATCCACGACAGCATCGAGAACTAATTGAACTCCTCTGTTTTTCAAAGCACTTCCACAAAATACTGGGAAGATGAGGTTTTCGATAACAGCTTTACGGAGAACTTTTTTCAAAGTTGCAATATCTGGAACTTTTCCATCGAGATATGCAGTCATGAGAGCTTCGTCGTTTTCTACGATTTTTTCGATAAGTTCTGCGTGGAATTTTTCTGCTTCAGCTTTGTATTCTTCTGGAATTGGTCCTCGTGTAACGATGATTCCCTTGTCTCCAGAAAATGAGATTGCTTCCATAGTAAGCAAATCAATCATTCCATCGTGATTTTCTTCGAGACCGATTGGAATTTGCATACGAACTGCGTTTTTGTTCAAACGATCGAGAATTGACGCAAAAGATTTTTCAAATGATGCACCTGTACGATCGAGTTTATTGATGAAACAAATACGTGGAACACTCGCTTCGTCAGCATAGCGCCAGTTTGTTTCTGATTGAGGTTCTACTCCAGCAACTCCATCAAACACAACCACAGCACCGTCGAGCACGCGAAGTGAACGCTTTACTTCTACCGTAAAGTCGATGTGTCCAGGAGTGTCGATAATGTTGAAACGAGTTTTTTTAGATTTGTCGACTTTGTCAACAACATATGTCGGTGTCCAAAAACAAGTTGTCGCAGCAGCAGTAATTGTAATACCGCGTTCGCGTTCTTGTTCCATCCAGTCCATGACGGCTTCCCCTTCGTGAACCTCTCCAATTTTGTGCGACACGCCAGTATAGAACAACACACGTTCTGTTGTTGTTGTTTTACCTGCATCAATGTGAGCAATAATTCCAAAATTTCGCACTTTTTCTAAAGGGTAATCTCTATCCATAAACTAAATGATTAAATTAATGATTATTAAAAAAGGGAGACACCGAGTCTCACTAGTTACCGCACTATACCGAATTTTACTTAATTTTGCAACTAAAAAATCAAAAAATCCCGTGAGGGATTTTTTGATTTGAATATTTTTTGATTTACCAAGCCAAGTGGGCAAATGCTTTGTTTGAATCTGCCATCTTTTTTGTATCGTCGCGCTTTTTGATTGCAATACCTTCGTTGTTGAATGCTTGCATCAATTCTTCGGCGAGCTTCTCATGCATTGGTTTACCCTTTTTACTACGAGCTGCATCGATGATCCATCGGTATGCAAGTGCTTGTCGGCGTTCTGGGCGAACTTCGCGAGGAACCTGATAGTTTGCTCCACCAACGCGGCGTGAGCGAACTTCGATTGCTGGTCCAACGTTTTTGATTGCAGCATCAAAGATTTCAAGTGGATTCTCGTTGTTCATCTTTTCTTTGATGATTGCGAGTGCTCCATATACAATTCCACGGGCAGTGTCTTTTTTACCACTCTCCATGATGTTGTTTATGAATTTTTCCAACTTTTCAGAACCGTACATGATGTCGGCGGTTGGAATATTTCGTTTTTTGACTGGTCTTCGCATAATAGTTTTAGGTTATAAGTAAATTTAAGTTATTGAAATTATTTTTTTGCAGCAGCTGCTTTTGGTCGTTTGTTTCCATAACGAGAGCGAGCTTTGCGGCGTTTTTCGACACCTGCAGTATCGAGACGTCCACGAACAATATGGTAACGAACTCCGATAAGGTCTTTCACACGACCTCCGCGAAGCATTACAACTGAGTGTTCTTGCAAATTGTGTCCTTCTCCGGGGATATACGCAGTAACTTCCATTCCATTAGTCAAACGAACGCGAGCGATTTTTCGAAGCGCTGAGTTTGGTTTCTTTGGAGTAGTTGTACTTACTTTTGTACATACACCACGTTTAAATGGTGCAGGATAAAATACGGGACGATTTTTGATCGCATTAAATCCGCGAGAAAGTGCGGTTGTTCTAGATTTTTGTGCAACGACTTTGCGTCCACGTTTTGATAGTTGATTTATTGTTGGCATTTGTTGTCTAAAATTAAAAAGCTATACTCCCCGAAGAAGCAAGTTAGCCTCGGCAAGTACTATACATAAATAACAGAAAAAATGCAAATCCGAGAAACCCACTCGAGCCGAGACCCAAACGTAACACCGCACCCCTACTCCCCAAACTCATCATTATCTTCAAGTACTGGAGTGTGTATCACTTTTTTCTTGTACACATATTTTTTGTATGTTTGATTGTTTTTCTTTTTTATTACGAGGATTTGTGGCGCATTTTCTTTGACAGAATCAATTGTTGTATCTTTTTTTATTTCTGGTTTTATTTCAGAGGCAGGAATACTTGGAGTAACAATTGGCGCTGGTGAAGCAATAACTGGATTTGGTGTGACAACAGGAGCTACCACAGGCGCAGGTGCGACAAACGGTTTTTCAATTGAAATTATTTCTGGTGCAGTACCATTTTTGAGAGTATCAATTTTTGGAATATTGATTGTTACGGTGCCAGAATTATTTTCGGTAATATTTGCACTCGAGACCACAAATTCTTTCGAGAGATATCCCTTTGTGACAGTAACTGGAATTTTTTCAACAATCTCTTTGTAACTTCCATCTGGAAGTTTGTGGTCGATACGAATAAAGTAATCACCATTTGGAAGTAGACAATAGTAGCGTCCAATTTTATCGGTAACACGATGCATGACTTCGATATTTGTTGATGCTTGAGAAATTCGAATAATTGCAAAAGGAATTGGTTTGCCACTTTCTTTCCACACAATATTTCCGAATGGACGAGAACGTAACCCAAATGTTCGAACAAAGAAAAGGAATATATACATGGCAAAAATCACCATATTCCCTCGCGTAAATGAATAGACGAGAGCAAGAAATGAAACCATAAATCCAATCACAAAAAAGAAATTTGCGATTCGTGAAAACCATTTTTCTCGATTCGAATAAAACTTCATCAAGTGCTGTGACTTTTTTGCAAACTCATTCCAATCAAATTTTTCTGGATCCATCGGAACATTTTTTGCAATAAATTCTCCGGACGCAGTAATCGAGAAATGCTCACCGAAATACAAGTCGCGATATAATTCATCGTGATCTTGTCCAACCAACTTTTGTGATGGAAATAAATAATTTGTTTTGTGAACAAACAATGAGTAATTGCCGGGTTCTGGTGCCACAAATCCGTATCGTCCATCGAGATCAGTAATCGCAGTTGCTACATCGACACCTTCCATTGATTTGAGTACTACATACGCAGGATCAAGTGGTTGCTTTGTCACACTGTCGTACACTGTTCCCCATGGTTTCTTGCGTTTTGCCAAACCAAGCGCAGCAAGGAGGAGTGACCACAAACGAATTGGGATGAGCAAAATATCTCCAAGTGAAAATGATGAAAGAAAAATATTTGATACAACAGAAACTGCAGTACCTGCCACAATTCCAGTCGTTGTAATTACTTTAATTTTTTCTGCATTTTTGGGAGAAGAAAAAGTTTTTGCAACTTGTTTTTGTGTTGTACCAAACACGACTTCGACTACTTTTATCGTGGTAGTTGTTGCTGTTATTGGATTAATAATATATACAAAATTTGAAACAGCAGATGAAGCAGTGCCATTACATCCGATTGCATTAATTGTTTCTGATTCAAATACATCAATCGCTCCTGTATACAATATTCCAGATGAACACGTAGGTATACTTCCGTCTTCTGTGTACCTGATACTTGTCGCGTTTGTCGATGACAACGTAACAAATTGTTCTGCTGAATATGTCCCCGGTCTCAAACTAGACTGCGGAGGATATACCGATATTGTTCCCGATCCACCAGTAGTTGTTGTGGTTGCAGTTGTCGTACCAGTGCCAGTAATAACTGTTTCAATATTTATAGTGTAATTAAATGTTGCAACCGCAGAATGTACAGATCCATTACATCCGATTGCTTTTATTGTTTCGGAATAATAAATATCAATAGGTGTCGAGTACACTGTTCCCGATGAACATGTAGGAATACTTCCATCATTTGTATATCGGATGCTTGTCGCGTTTGTCGATGAAAGCGTTACCGATTGCGCAGTAGAATATGTTCCAGCTGGAGGAGTTGCAATCGGCGTTCCAACAACAAGAATATGAATGACATATACAAATGTAGACACCACAGAATGTACAGATCCATTACATCCGATTGCTCGTATTGTTACCGATGACGATACATCAATTGGAGTTGTGTCTGAGTATAAATTTCCAACAGAACATGTGGGAGTTGTACCATCATCGGTATATCGAATACTTGTCGAACTCGCAGAAGAAAGAGTTACATATTGAATAGACGTATAAGTACCCGCAATCGGATCTGCGACAGGTGCGCCGACAGTTGGAATATTAATAATGTAATCAAATAAAACAACGTTTGAGTGATTTCCGTTTGAATCACAACCAATCGCTTTGATCGTTTGTGATGTTGCCACAGTAATTGCACCGACATACGAACTACCATTCGAACATGACAAAGCGAGTGCTGTGTTTGTCGTATATTTAATAAATGTAGAACTTGTTGAGGTTATTGTTACGTGCTGAATTGATGTGTACGTGCCAGCAATTGGATTTGCAACAGGATCATAGATTGTCGTTCCTCCTCCACCCCCTCCTCCGCCGCCACCACTATCTGTAGTTGTGGCAGTACTTGTCGCATCAGAATCTGGAGTCCATGTTGTACGAACACAAGGAACAGTACTACTTGCATCAGGTGCATGTGAACAATCAAACAACATCCATCCATGATTTTGAATCCATGCATATCCAGAAAAATTTCCAGTCGAAACATCGATGTGTACTCCAGCATGTGTCGGATTAAAGTTCACCCAACTACCTACACTTCCCCATGCATACCCAGAAAGATTTCCGGCGTTATCGTTTACCACACCATGCCCGGCACTTGCACCGGATCCCCAAGACTGTGTCGGATCAGTTGGCGAAAGATGAATCCATCCAATCTGTGAAGAAAAAACATATCCAGTAAGTAAACTATCTCCCACGATAACAGGACTCAAGTTAGGAACTGCAGGAATTACATTCCAATTTACAAGTGTATGATCATGACAATCAGTGTTACCTGCTTCTGAAGTACAGAGCCATGAAATACGATTTGCAGGATCGATTGTCCCAGTACCAGTAGCAAAAGCCATCATCGGCATTACAAATCCGATAATCATAAGTACGTAAAAGAGTATGTTTCTGATACGCATACAATTATTTATAGTGGACTTGCAAGTCCAGTAAATAAACTAAAAATAAAAATAATTACAGGAAAAAGAAATTTCCAAATAAAAAGTATAAAAAGCAACAAAAGTGGTATCGAAAAATATTCAATCTTTGTTTTTGTCGCATCTGAAAGATACTTGTGCGGCATAATTGCAAAAAAGATTTTTGAACCATCAAGCGGCGGAATCGGAATGAGATTAAAAAATCCAAGCACGATATTAATAAAAACAATAATCTGAGCAATCGCAATAAACGGAATTTGAAATTGACCAAACAAACCAGACATACGGATCAATATTCCAAACGAGATCGCTACAATAAAGTTTGCGAGAATACCCGCACCAGCGACAATGACAGTCCCACATTTTTTGTCTCGCAAGTTTGCTTCATTATATGGAACCGGCTTTGCCCATCCAACCAAAAATCCTGCATTAAAAATTACAAGAAGGAGAGGAACAATAACTGAACCCATCATATCGATATGTTTGAGCGGATTTAATGTAAGTCGTCCTGCATATCGTGCAGTCGGATCACCTTGTGAATCAGCTGCAAACCCGTGTGCCACTTCGTGAACAACCACAGACATAATAAGGACGATAAGATAAAAAAAAGTGTTGATGCCTTGCATAGAATGTACATATATGATAGCATACGTATCGCAAATAACTATACAAATTATATGGCAAAAACATGCGCAATAACTAAAAAAGGTTCAATCATGGCAGGAGGTTATTCTAACCGAACTCGTGCGACAAAGTTCAATCCAACTGGCATGGTTCGTAAATACCCAAACATACACAAAACACGAGTATTTGTTCCAGAATTGAACAAAACTTTTATCCTTCCTGTGTCTACTCGCGGTCTCCGCACAATCACTAAGCTCGGTGCATTCAAAGCTCTCAAAAAAGCTGGGATCATTAAATAATAAACACACATAATGCCTCGCCTTGCTTTCGCAAGGCGAGGCATTTTGCTACACTATACCCGTCGCACACTATTACACATAGTATACTAATTAATTATATGGAATACTTCACAGCAAAAACATTTACTATCCCCGACCTCAAAGGCATCTCTGCCAAAAATATCGAGGAACATCTCAAGCTGTACGCGGGCTATGTAAAATTTGCAAATTACACACAAAATCAAATCAACGAACTTTCAAGTGACACGACAAAAAACGCATATGAAATCGGCGAACTTAATCGACGATTTAGTTTTGAATTCAACGGTATGCGAAATCATGAATTGTATTTCTCACAATTTGAGGGCGGCGCGAAGGCGCTCTCATCC
The DNA here is from genome assembly GCA_037130335.1 of bacterium. Lineage (GTDB taxonomy): Bacteria > Patescibacteriota > Minisyncoccia > Phycocordibacterales > UBA9973 > CAITQP01. The sequence goes on along the minus strand of JBAXTD010000001.1, from coordinate 19,919 downwards.
GAAGGTAGCGCACTTCGCGCCGCCCTCACCTCCCAATTCGGCTCATTCGAAAACTTCCTCATCAAATTCAAAACCACTGCAATGACTCGCGGTATCGGCTGGACTATGCTTTCCAAAGACAACGATTCCGGTCATCTGCTCATTCACTGGCTCGATGAACAACATCTCGGCCAACTCCAAAACACAACACCAATCCTCGCGCTCGATATGTGGGAACACTCATATGTGGCTGATTATCAACCATCTGGTAAAAAACAATATATCGAAGACTTTTTTGAAAATCTCAATTGGGAAGTAATCGAAAAAAGAGTATAAAAAAGACAAAAAACCTGAAACATATTTTAAAAAGGTACGCCGTAAAATTCTGCTGAATTTTCGGCTCGTTCTCCGGCCGTCGCCGTCCGAAAGCCCTTTTAAAAACATGTTTCAGGTTTTTTTTGTATAAACCCAAAACATGATGAGTATATACAGTGCCAGGCAAATAAAAATTGATGTGCCGGGAATTTCGAGATATGCGAATGGAATCTTTGCAAAAAAATTTATGAGTATAATGATATATCGCAAAAGAAGATGCGTAACAAATGCAAATGGCGTGGCGCATACAATTGAAAAATTACCAATGATCCCAGCAAGTGTGCCGATTCCCATCGCAAACGGTACGGCAGGTAAGATCAAAATATTTGCAGGTAATGCAACGAGAGAAAACACTCCCATTTTGTAAATAATAAACGGCACGACAGATGTTTGTGCACCAAGCGTTGTCGACATCAATTCTCGCAGTGGAATTTTACCAAATATAAATTCAGGAATGTTTCGAAATAATTCCAAAAATTTCGGTGTGAGATATATCATGCCAAGTGTAGCCAGAAACGAAAGTTGAAACGACACATCATACACCAGAAATTTCGGATTCCACAAAATCATAATAAATCCAGCGAGAACAAGTGCGCGAAATGCATCATACTCTCGTCCACTTCCCCGTCCGAATAATGCGACAAGCGCCATGATGCCCGCGCGAATTGCCGACGATTGCGCACCAGTCATCAAAACAAAAAATATAATTCCAATTCCGCCACCGACAAGTGCACCGCGTGCACCGAGAAGTGGAATTTGTGCGAGCAACCCGCGTAAAAAATTCGCAACGATTGTGACGTTGTATCCAGAGAGCGCGATGATATGAATCGTACTCGTCTCGACTAATGAATCTCGAAACTCTGGACTAATGTTTTCTTTGGTACCGAGCGTGAGTCCGCCCATCAAATCTGCTTCATCAGGTGGCAAAACTTTGGCATAGCCTGCGATAAACCAATTTTTGAGTGCGTAGAGTGGGCCCAAAAAATAATTTTTTCCATGAGAAATTATCGTTGCTTGGCCATTTGGAATTACATATGCGATATCGTCTTTGTACAAATACGATACGTAATCAAATTCAGTTCCTTGGTTGGTTGTAAAATTTTTGGGTTTTTGAAGTATTCCCGTAATTGAAATATCATCACCATATGTGAGATGCGGATATTTTTGAGCGTAGACCAAAATTGTCTGCCCGTCAGACGTGGAAAGTTTGGTTTGCTGATTGTATGTTTTTGGAACTACAACATCGATTATACCCGTGAGTGTGACTTTTTGCCCGACAGAATTCTCAAGTTGAGAAACTTCACCACGTGCAAATTGCATGCGCATCATACCGAGAAGCATTGTAAAACAAATAATACTTATACAAAACAAAAACTGCTCCGCCCGCAAAAATTTCTTCAGAAATTTTTGCGGGCGGAGCATCGCCACTCCAAAGCACCCGATAGCAATCGTCATAATCACAACCACATCAAACCGAAACCTGAAATACACGTCAAAAATAATTCCACAACAAATTCCAATGACGATGGAAATAAAAATATAATCTAACGCGTATGCATGTGTGTTTGATTCTTCCATTCCGCAATCAATGAGTCCTCATCCTCCTTGCTTACTGCCTTTTTGAATCGTACGCCTGATTTTCCTTTGACTCTTTTTTCGCACGTTGCCCAATCTTTATCGACAAAAATTTCTCCGTCAACGAGTGACACATATGAAAATGCTTTTTTATTGGAACCAGATGATCCAGATTTTTTCGTTGCTTTTTCGGCCGACACATCAAACATCCCCCCGCCCATAAATTTCACATATTCATTCACAGCACCAGTAAACAAAAGTACTTGTTCGCCGTCTGCTTTTTTGGTTGCGATTTCATCGACACGTTCATTGCCACGAAGCCCCGAGTGTCCTGAAACTTTTTCCCAATTGATCGAATGTTTTAATTTCAAACGAAACGCAAGTGCGCCGAGGTCTTTCCATAAATCTTGATTAAGTACAGCTTCACCAGTTTTTGTTTTCCATCCGTTTTTTTCCCAGCCAAATACCCAACCAGTAATTCCATTGAGTAAATATGCCGAGTCAGTGTGAATTTCGATATCACCTTCTAATTTGCGAGTTTCAATAAACGAAAGTGCTTCGCGAGCTGCCATCATTTCCATACGATTGTTGGTCGTGTTGTCTTCGCGTCCACCAAGCTCATATACCTTGCCACCATGATTATCGACAAGCACCGCTCCCCAACCCCCAGCTCCCGGATTCCCCCGCGAAGCCCCGTCGGTAAATATAACAATCGTATCGTTTTTCATATTGTGTATTGTAGCAAATATGCACTAATGGGCAAAAAACTATTGAATATCAATAATCCTCAACCGAAGTGTTATTCGGCCTGCAAAATATGATTTTTCTATTGTTGCTATTAAATCGATTTTTTCTCCCACACTCGCCTTTTTGGAAAATGTATTTTCATCTGCAAAAAAACTCATCGCCGTGCATAATTTCTTTTTGTCATCTATGACTGTAATTTCTAAATGATTTTTTTCTTTACCAAATTGTTTGGTTGCAGTGATTGTGAGATTTTTAAAAAGAAAAAGTGGCTTTGGGTTTCCGAGACCAAACGGCGCGAGAGACTCAATCATTGAAACGGTTTTTTCATTAATGTCTGCAAGTGAAAGTGCGCAATCAATCATCGCTCCAGCGATTACACCATCTTGTTTTACCGTTTCAAAATTCGCACACAACTTTTGTTCGAGAAAATGCACATGCTCATTTGAAACCGAAAATCCTCCAGCAAGTTCGTGTCCGCCGAAATCAATAAACGATTCCTTGGCAGATTCCATGAGACGCACGACGTTGACTCGGCCGTTGGAGCGACATGAACCTTTGAGTGGCGCGGTTTCGCTCGCTACGTCAACATCGCGCGAAACCGCGCCGCCCTCTCTACCCCACACAAATGTAGGCCGATCATATTCATCACAAATTTTACCGGCCACAAGCCCGAGCACACCGATTCGCCACTTCGGATTTCCGATGACAATTATTTCTCCAATCTCTCGCTCAGAAAGTGCATGCTTCACTTCTTTCATAATTTGCGCAACGATTCTTTTGCGCTCATCATTTATCGTTGTGAGATGCAATGCCACAGCCGATGCCTTTACTGAATCTCGTTCAGCAAGCAATTCAAATGCACGCATTGGGCTGTCCATGCGCGATGCAGCGTTGAGTCGTGGAGTTACCATAAATGTAAGATCATCTTCCACGAGTGTTGATTGATCAATTTTGAGCAATCGCAAAAGTTGTGTAATTCCCGGACGTGGAGATTTACGAAACACTTGCAAACCAAATCGCGCAATCAAACGATTCTCACCCACAAGCGGAACCATATCAGAAAGTGTTGCGAGTCCCGCCATATCGAGCAACCATTTTTCCCAACCAGTATTTATTTTAAATACTTCGCCATATTTTTGTATAAATGCTTGCACGAGTTTAAACACCACGCCCGATCCGCACAGCATCGGGTCTGGATACGATTCAGCGGAATCGTGCCGCGTACCGTCCATTGAAACGCGGCCGACAATTTTGGGATTTACAATCGCGAACGCCTTTGGCAATGTTTCGTGCGGTAAATGGTGGTCACTCACAATCACATCAATTCCATTTGCTTGCGCTTGTGCAATATCTTCATGATCAGTTGTACCCAAATCAATTGTAAATAAAAGTTCTACACCCTCATCGATAAATTTTTGTATTGCCTCTTTGTTTAATCCATATCCTTCGTCGTGTCGATCAGGAATGTAAATATAAAAATTTTCGTATCCAATCTTTTTAAAAAAATCATTCATGATAACTGCACCCGGAATTCCATCGCAATCATAATCAGCGTACACGACAATTTTTTGCTTTGCTTCAATCGCTTCAAATATTCGCACAACTGCGCGTTCCATATCATGCATCAGATATGGATCATTCATGTCAGTATCATAATTTGGTTTCAAAAATTTATCGGCAGACTCCTGTGTGGTAATTCCGCGATTCACAAGCAATCGTGTAAGCAGTGGATTATATGTATGAAGTTCATGTGAACCCTCTGTAATTTCTGGGTGCTGATTAAATACTCGTTGCATGAGTGCCATTTTAACACGTAAAATAAATGTGCTAGACTAAAAACCATGAACACAACAGATTGTATTTTTTGCAAAATTATCGCAGGTGAAATTCCCGCAGATAAAGTATACGAGGATGAACACACACTCGCCTTTTTGGATATCATGCCAATAAATCCAGGACATACACTTGTAATACCCAAAAATCATCACGAAAATATTTTTACTCTCCCACAAGAAACATTGGGTCATATGATGAAAACAATCAAGAAAATTTCTATGGCAATCAAAGAAAGTTTGCATATTGAAAACATCAACCTCGGTATGAACAATGGCAAAATAGCAGGTCAGGTTGTATTTCACGCACACGTCCACGTTATGCCACGTATCGAAAACGATGGGCATATACTCTGGCATGGCAAACCATATGGCGCAGGAGAAAGCGCAAAAATCGCCGAACAATTAAAAAAAGCGCTCTAAGCGCTTTTTTTAATTTAATTGACATATAGTATATAAATATGCTATAATATAGGTGAATCAAAAAACTATTTGAAAGATGAAAAAAATTATTTTAATGTTGACCGCATTGGCAATATATTGCAATGCCGCTCAAGGCCAGAGCCTGGAAGGAAACAATAATTACCTTTCAGAATATGGAAACATGCAAGCAAAGCATGATTCCATAAAAAAATCTGAAAAAGTAAAGCTGAATGTTGGCTTCCTGCTTGCCCCGCAAGCAGAATTAAATTTAAAGAAAACAAATAATGGATTTAGCCCTATTGCACCATTACATTTTGCTATCATCCTTGGAAAAGGTAGTACATCATTCCTAGGATTTTATACAGTAAATTACAATTTACTTGGTGCCGGAATAACACACAAGTTTTCTGAAAAAATTGGAATGTACGTAATCAGTACACAGTCCGTAAAAGTTTCCGGCATATATACTGGGGTCGGCATTACTACTCCTCTCAAAAAGGGAATGGCAGATGGTTTCATAGAAATTGGCAACCAGTGGAATACCGGTGTGCCATATTTTTACACAGGACTAATAATTCCTTATCTTTTTAAATAAAAAAAATAATTAATTGATTGTTTATAGCGCGCAAGTAATTGTGCGCTATTTTTTATTTGAGCGCCTTGATTCCAGGCAATGTTCCTTTCGCGAGAAATTCAAGTGTTGCGCCACCACCAGTAGAAACAAATGTGAATTTTTCTGACATATTTTTTTTGTCGACAAGCACGGCCGTGTCTCCCCCACCGATTATCGTATCAGCTTTTATATTTGCCAATAATTTCAAAATCTCTTCAGTGCCTTTGGTATATCCACCTTCATAAAATCCCATCGGTCCATTCCACAAAACAAGTTTTGCTTTTTTTAATATTTCAGAAAGTTTATCGATACTTGGTAAACCAATATCAAAAATTGATTCCTCGCTCGCAATATCATCTATAGAAATAGTTTGCTTTTTACCACCACGCAAAACCACAACAGTATCAGGCAATAGTAATTTTTTGTCTTTGAGTATTGATTTAAGCGCAGGTAATTCTGAATCAGTTTTTGATTGTCCAATCTCCAAACCTTTTGCTTTAAAGAAATCATTTGCGAGTTCCCCACCAACAAAAACACAATCCGCAGTTTTGAGATATTTTTTGAGAAGTGGAATTTTGGTTTCAGCCTTTGCGCCACCTTGGATAAACACAAATGGATGTTTCGGTGTAAGTGCACGAGAAAGTTCCCGCACCTCCTTTTCAAATTGAATACCGGCATATGATGGCAACAATGTGGGTAACGCGGTAATTGACGCATCATTTCTGTGAGATACCGGAAACGCTTCGTTTACATATACATCACCAAATTTCGCGAGAGACTTTGCAAAATTTTTATCACATCCCTTTTCGCCAGGATTACTTCGCAAGTTTTCGAGCATTACCACATCGCCATTTTTCATTTCATCGACAACAGATATCGTCTGGTCTCCAAAAATTTCTGGAATAAATTTAAGTGGAATATATTTTTTGAGTGCAGTGTATACTGGTTGCAACGAATCACTTTGTTCGCGACCGATATGCGAAAGTAAAATAATTTTTGCCCCTTTCTTTTGTAAATACTGTATCGTTGGAATCGCCGATTTAATACGAAACATATCAGCAACTTTGCCTTTAGAATCAAGCGGAACATTGAAATCAGCTCGAACGAGAACTCTGAGACCTTTCAAACTTTTTATTTGTTTTATTGATTGCATAAATTATTTTACAAAACAATCATTGGCTATTTTTGTAATTGCGGTAAATTTCTTTGGATTTAAACTTGAACGTCCGAGCAATAATCCATCTGCCCCACCTTCAATCAAAAAACTTTTTGCGTTTTTTTCGTCAGCTGACCCGCCGTACATTATTTTTATTTTGACAGCAACGGAAATTCCATACATATCAGTAAGCACTTTACGAATATAAATACGCATTTCCTCGCAATCATGCGGCGTGGCATCCTTTCTGTTTTCTGTTGTCGAAATTGCCCAAATCGGTTCGTATGCAATGATAATATTATTTACTACATTTTTTGAAATTCCAGCCAAGCATTCCTCTATTTGAGTTTTGACTTTGCCGAGATACCACATGCCATTTTCACGATCACTCTCGCCCACACACAAAACTGGTATGATTTTTGATTTGAGTGCTAATTTTATTTTTTTATTTATTTGTTCATTTGTCTCACCTAGCGCTCGACGTTCTGAATGTCCGATGATTACATACGAAACCTTACAATCTACCAACATACTGGTAGAAACTTCACCTGTATATGCACCCTCTAATTCAGACGAAACATTCTGCGCACCCAAAGACAATCGAGGTGATGTCATTTTTGAAAGTTCTTTTATGTACATAAACGGCGCTGCAATTGCTACGTTTACGTTTTTAAACAAAGATACGTTTTTTTTGATTTCTAGAAAGTAGCTTTTGGCAATAGTTGAATTTTTGGGATTCATTTTCCAATTGCCGATAATTATTTTTTTACTCATCATACGTATGAGTATACCACGACACGCACGATGAATTAATCACAATTATTGAGACTCAACCCATGAAGATATACTGTAGGGCACCGCGATGGTACTGCCACTGAGAAATGTAATTGAAGAAAGATTTGGATTATAACTAATCGTTGAGCCAGCAGAAAGGCTCATTTGATACGCACTTACTTGCGATAATGCAGTTGATCCAGACAGTGTAACGAGTCCGTACGGAGCATAAAATATAGCGCTATCTGGTCCATGATTGTGCGCATTAATTGCAGGAGATGCGGGATCCATAGAATTACTCTTTGAAATAAGTAAAATATAGCTTCCGTCTGCTCCTGATCCATTTGCAAATCCACCTGAAAAATTTATTTTTCCATCCACAATAACCACGCCACTATTTGAACCGTACCCAGAAGAAAGATTTATTTTTCCATTCGAATTAAAATTTAAATCACCAGTAATCCAAAGAGTACCTCCGATTGTGAGAAGTCCTCTATTTACAGTTACATTTCCAGAAATCTTTTTGGGTCCAGTTGTCGAAGCACCAAACGAACCGACTACCCAATCCCCCGAGGAAGATGCGCCCGAACTTGCATCAGATTCCCACCCAGAAATATCAGTATCAGAAATTGGAAATGAAGAAATATTTGGATCTGTTTGTGGAACACATGATTTACTATTACCACTAATATCTTTCGTCCCACCTAAATTATTCGTACAGTATATTTGACCGGTAGCGTTAACATTGCCGACTGAATTCGCTTGCACATAATCACTTGGTGTCGTACCAATACTTATTCCACCAATTTCACCCAAAATTTTCCCAAGCACACCTCCTAAATATATTTGAAAATAATAATTACTTGTAGAAGAAACCGGATCAGTCATCACTCCCTGGAATTGACCAATTTTTCCAATTCCACTTGCATATCCACCATTTGTCGCACCAATCACATAATAATCAGACGCGGAAATATTTTGTGTTACGACAAACCAATACGTCTCTCCTACAGTTAGTAATTGTTTTTGAGAAAACTCAACATCAACCCAACTATAATTTGTATCAACCGAACCCGCAGAAAGCGTGGCACTTGTGATCGGAATAAAATCTGGAGTGTTACTTACTGATTTATTTCTATATATTGTCACAGTTGCATCAGTCGGAGTTCCAACTCTTTTTATATACAAAGCAATTTTATTCAACGGACTGTTTTGGTTCAACTGAAAACTTTGCATGATATCTTTGGAAGCATTTGCATTACCAAAAGAAATATCATACGGAGGAGTTCCACTTCCATTACTTTGGTTAATAGACAATCCAGGAGAACTCGCAGAAACAGCAGAGCCTGTGATAATTGAACCGTACGCACCAGTAATTGGACCACTCAAGTATGCGTTTCCGTCGACAACTGCATTTGATTCAGAAAGGTCTAATCCACCAGAACTTGAAAGTGCCCCAAAATTAAATACGGGATTTGATTGGCCTGAAGCTTTTATTTCAACACCACGTTGTCGGTTGTTTACATTTCCAATACTCACAATATCAACGACTCCACCACTGAGAGAATTCATTGCCGTTACCGCTGTAAAACTACCCAAAACCAATGTTTGAGATGGTGAAGTTGAATAATGATTTTTTAGTCGATAATATGCATCCTCTGCTCCACTCTCTGCCAAAAAATAACTTTGCTTTGAAAGAATTGAATCATTCGCAATACGATATTCCCTCACCGATGGACCAGTAAGCCCCAGCACCACAATAGTAGCAATCACAACAAAAAATATAACAGACGTCATCATGACTGCCCCAGATTCATTTTGTATATTTTTGTTTTGTGTAAATTTCATTTTTGAAAATGTATTAATATTCCCCACGCAATACAACCGTATCACTCAATGAAATCGACCGATGTGAAGCAGATCGTAGAGAATGAAGCGTCATTTCAATTTTTACCGCAGAACCAGCAGAAGTTGAAATATTTCTAAAAATCAATGAGTCGACAACGACTTGGTTACTCGTAATATTGTTTGAAGTTCCGTCAGTGTCTACAAAAGAAATTGCTCCACCGGAGATAGCAAAAGTTTCTGTGGTTCCATCACTATTTCGTATTTTTAAACTTCCAGGATTTGTTCCAAATACAGTTGAACTATCAAAAACAACGGTTGATGCTCCACGAATATCTCGTGTCATCCGCTCGAGTGGAATATTCATCGAATCAAGCAAATCACGATTTGCTCTCGTTTCAACATATGATTTTGACATCACAATCATGCAATCAATGAGAAGCGTAGAAAGCATAACAAAAAGCGCAAGGTAAATAATTGATTCAACCAACGAAAATCCTGCTTGTGTTTTATTTTTTGTTTGTATACTCATGAAAATATATTACTCAAATAAAATGATAGCTTTTTTGTTATCTGACCAGTACTTTCAAACCATGAAACGGTCACTGTTACGAGTTTTGAATTAGTATCGAGAGTTCCTGGTGTTGTTGTTAGATTATAACTTGTATCTCGATACGCTGGAGCAACTGTCACAGTACGAGTATACACACCTGTCGATGTGGCGACATTGGAAAGCGCCCATGTATTTGTTGTGTTATTAAAAATCAAATAATAATTAGTTCCAGAGGTAAGTGAAGAAATATTTCCCCACCCACTATCACGAATCGTACGCATTGCTTCCACCCCCTCCTCGAGTGAAGTTCCGGCAACATATACATTCGTAGACTGTCTAGAAAAAACAAGTGACTGGCCGGCAATTTGAATAATCGAAACAAGTGAAAGCGATATAATTGCCGAAGCTACAATAATTTCAACAAGACTAAATCCTGCTTCGGTCTGTCGTAACAATTTGGAGGATCGAACTTTATTTTTTTTAGTTTTTATTAAAAAAAAATTATTCATATTAATTTCCACTCACAAAACCATTTTTGGTTATCGTGATTGTTTTTTGAAGAGATGTTGGAGCACTGGTGAGAGTAAGCGTGCCGTACGCATCAGTATTACCAGTAACCTTTTTAAAGACAATATCTGACACTCCCCCAGCAAGCCCCATTCCAGAAATTTGAACTGTCGTATCTAAATTTATTTCAGAAGTAGAAGTTCCAGCCGTCGCAAACGTAGCACCAGAAAAAAGTACTGCTTTGTTTGTCTGAAAATGAACTCCATACTGTGCGTTGTTTTCACCAGAGAGTGTACGCGAACGAGCTTCATTCAAAATTGAAATTATTTCATCTTCCCCATTGTTTAATGCTTGATTATTTCTGTGAGCTGAATAATTATAAAAAACAATCGTACATGTCACAACTATAAGAAAAATAATAATCATCATTTCCATTAATGTAAATCCTGATTCGTTTTTTCTGTTTTTATTTTTTTTTAAAAAATTCATAGTAAAAATAATTATTGGATACTACCAAGCAAACTATACATCGGAGAAATCATTGAAATTGCAAAGAATCCCACAGCAGCACCCACCAGAACCATCACAACTGGCTCGATGATAGTAGAAAGTGATTTGGTTTTGGTATCAACTTCATCCTCAAAAAATGTTGCGGCTTCTGCGAGCATTTGCGAAAGCTTTCCCGTCTCCTCTCCAACAGCAATCATTTCTCCAATCATTACTGGATACAAGCTTTCCTCGTTTTTAAAAACACTCGCTAGTGTTTCACCTTTTTGGACTGCCACACCAGCATGCTCAAGTACGGCTTTGTAATGCGTATTTTGTAGCACATCTTTTGTGATTGCAATTGATCGAGTAACGTCAACACCAGAAGCGAGGAGTGACGAGAGTGTGCGAGCAGTACGAGCAATATTTACTTCTTTTACAATTGATCCAACGATTGGAAGCTTGAGAATAATTAAATCATTAATAGATCTAAATTTCGGAGAGCGAATATACGCAATAAAAAGTCCAGCAAATGCAATAATCGAACCAATTGAAATAAATGGATGTTTCGATAATGCATTTGAAATATTTATAACAAATTGTGTTGTAGGTGGTAATACCGCCCCCATGTCTGTAAAAATTTTGGTAAGTGTAGGGATAACAAAAATAAGCATGATAACCCCAACTATGATGATTGCACAAACAATAATGACTGGGTACGTAAGCGCGCCTTTTACTTTACGATTGAGATCGTATGATTTTTGTAAATTTGTTCCAATTTCTTTGAGTGCCCAAGGCAAATTTCCAGATTCTTCGCCTGCGTGAATCATCGAAACAAAAAGTTCCGAAAAAACTGCAGGATATTTAGATACTCCTTCGGACAATGATTCTCCTTGATTAATCGCGACAAGTAAACCGTTCAAAATTGTTTTGAGCGCTGGGTTTTTGGTTTGACGAAGTTCAACTTCAAGCGAGCGGTACAGTGTAAGTCCAGCCGAAAGCATTCCCGAGAGATTATTTACAAAAACTATTTTTTCGTGAAGTTTAATACCAGAAAAAAACTCTTCGAGAAAATGTGCTTCGAGTTTTCTACTTTTCTTTTTACCGATTGATACAACAGAAAAAGGAATGTAATTTTGTTTGCGTAATTCTCGTGCAACAATAAACCGATCCTCGGCATCCATAACCCCTTCTACGATTTGTCCTCGCGCATCATGCGCTTTGTATGAAAATTGCATAAATTATATAAAAATAAAACAAATTACTCAGACACAACACGCAACACTTCTTCTGTGGTTGTGAGTCCTTGCACCGCCAAAAACAAACCATCTTCGAGCATCGTCATCATTCCCTCTTCTTTTGCTTGCTTCTCAATATCATCCTGTGAAGCACGAGACAAAATAAGGTGACGGATCGTTGGAGTCACCGCAAGGACTTCATGGATTCCAATACGTCCACTGTAGCCATCAACAGATTCTTCGTTTGGCATTGCTCGATAAAAAGGAATTTTATCCCATGTTGAATCTTCGGTTACTATTTTTTCTTTTTTCAAAAAACCAAGCAATCGATCAAGGTCGACAAGTTTTGCGATTGATGAAAGTTCTGCTGGTGTCAAAAAGTATGATTCTTTTTGTTTAGTTAATTTACGAACCAAACGTTGCGCAATAACTGTCTTTATTGTTGAAACAATAAGAAACGGCTCAACTCCCATATCAACCATACGCGGAATCGCCCCTGCGGCAGAATTTGTGTGAATCGTTGAAAGAACCAAATGCCCAGTAAGTGATGCATTTACAGCAAGTCCTGCGGTTTCGCCATCACGAATTTCCCCCACCATGATAATATCTGGATCTTGGCGGAGCAGTGTACGAAGTCCGTTTGCAAATGTGAGACCAATTTCTGGCTTCACTTGTGTTTGATTGATGCGTGCCATTTGATATTCGATTGGATCTTCAACTGTTGAAATATTTACATCAGTTGTATTCAAAATATCGAGCATCGTATAGAGTGTCGTCGTCTTTCCTGAACCAGTCGGACCTGCAGCCAAAATCATTCCTGTTTTTTGACGCATTGCAACATGAAGTCGCTCAAGTGCTTCACCATGAAATCCCAAAACCTCCATCGTATATCCATGAGAATTTTCTCGCAAAATACGAATTACTGTTTTTTCTCCAAAATATGTTGGGAGTGTTGAAACACGAAATGAAAACTTTTCACCTTCATTTGTCATTTTAAACCGTCCATCTTGGGGCAAACGTTTTTCATCGAGCTTGAGTCCGGCAAGTACTTTGATACGCGCGACAATTCCTGGTGCTGTATCTTTGGGTAATGTCATCGCATCATGCAAAATTCCATCAATACGATAGCGCACAACCAACAATTCTTCTTGTGGTTCAATGTGAATATCGGATGCGTTTTGTAAAATTGCGTGAGAGATAAGTGTGTCGACGATTTTTATAATCGGCAAATCTTCTGCCAATTGCTTGAGGTCTTTTTCGTTTGCATCTCCCCCGTCGCGTTCGAGAACGGTTTTGAGTGAAGAACTTTCGCGTTTGATAATATCATCAAAATCAGCTTGTAAACTTTTTTTGTATTGTTGAAGCGCTAATTTAATTGATGCATCATCAGAGAGACGTGGCAAAATTTTGAGCCCGGTTTTCTTTTTTACGAAATCAATCGTTGGTAAATCAGCAGCATCCAACATGGCAACCTCCAAACCTTCCATGTTTTTATTGTATGCAACAATATTATTTACACGAGCGATTGGTTCAGGAATAAGTGAAAGTACGGCAAAATCAATTTTTTTGTCGGCGAGTGATACAAATGGAATTCCGAGTGTAAATGCTTCCATTCGACGACGATCTGTATCTTTTAATTTACCCAACGATACAAGCACGTCCCCGATCGATTGTTTTTTTTCATATGAAGTTTTTTCTGCAGCATCGAGGTCTGCTTCAGATACAAGCCCTGAATCAAAAACTACTTTTTTAAATTGATTGATGTCGATATCCATATAATTTTATATATATAGTATAGCAAACTATTTTTTTTATATATACAAAAATTGTGCACAAAAAAAACAAGACCAAATTAAATTTCCATCCACGATGGACGATTTGTTGCTTTGATACCAGTTGAAGTACTTGTACAAAGCGAACCAGTACAAGGAGTTGCAATATTTACAGTAATACTCTGGGAAGGAAGTGTTCCGCACGTCATTGTATATGTACGCGTAGATGTGATAGAGCCATCGAGACCTACCGTCTCATGAGTTGTTGTGGCCGTTGTACCCACAGAAGATGATGGACCTTTGTTTGTATTATTCCAATTTGTAAATGAACCTGAACTTGTACCTCTACAAATATTTGCTGCAATGTTTTGCAATCTCCAACCGAGGTTTACTGTTCCACCAGATACAATCGAAATAATATTTCCAAAACCATTTGCAAAGAAAGATAAAAATGGAACACCAGCTGGTGAAACTGTCACACTCACCGTCTCGGCAGGTACTGTGGCACCTGTCGTATCTATACAACCAGAAAGTGTGTACGTTCGAGTAATTGCAAAGGCACTCGCATTTGCAGGAATACTCAATGCATTCGAACCTCCACTCGAAGATCGTGAACCAGTCCAATCACCGGCAGAACTCGATGCAGTACATGAAGTCGATGAAAGATTCGTAGTTGACCACACAATATTTGCTGTTCCACCAGATGATGGAAGTGTAATATTTGTTTGATTTGGGACAATATCAATACCATCATTTACACTCAAATTAACTAGATTTGTTGTACTTCCATTTAACGTAACTGTTCTAAAGATGGTAGCTCCGTTTGTACCAGTACAGGTAAGTGTATATGAACGATATGTTGAAACGAGACCAATACTTTCACTGTATGTTGTCGATGATGAAGTTATTGTTGTTGATGGAAGTTTTGTACTACCTGCTGTCAACCATCCAGTATAATTTCCGTTACTTGTTCCCTTGCAACTATTCGCAGAAATATTTTGAACAACCCACGAAAGTGTCGTTGTTGCAGTTGGAGAAACTGAAATATTATTTCCAGAATTTATTCCATCACTTGCATAAAACGCAACAAACGGATATCCGACGGGAGCGACTGTCACAGTGACAGTAACTGGAGTTACGACTGCTCCGTTTGAAGTACATCCACCAATCGTATATGTTTGTGTAATCGTAGTACTCGTGCTTGTATTTGGTGAAATCACGCCGACAACATATGTACCACCACTTGAAGACACCGGACCAGTGAAGCGACCGTCTGCACTCGAAGCCGTACAACTTGCTGCATCGAGATTTGCAGTTGTCCAGTCAAGAGTAAGATTTCCACCAGATGATGGCATCGCCAAAGTTCCAGATGTTCCATTTGCAGTGAGCGCAACAGATGGTGTTGCACTTGTAGCTCCCACATTTATATACACAGTTTTTGTTCGAGTAACTCCATCTGCTCCACCAGTACATGTCATTGTATACGTCCTATTTGTTGTAATTACGCCAGGTGGAATTATTTCACTAAAGGTGACGGGAGTATTTCCAACACTCGCATCAGTTGAAAGTGGAGATTTGTATGTATTATTCCATCCACTAAACGAACCAGAACTAGTTCCTCTACAAGTACCATGTGTCATGTTTTGCATTTGCCATGTAAGTATTACCAAACTTCCAGAAGAAATTGTAATCGGAGTTGATGTCGCACTTCCTGAATTATTTGCCAAAAATGTAAGGCTCGACGTAGTTGATGTAGAACCGGGAGCAATCGTAATACTTACCGGCACAGATGTTATCGAATTACCAAACATTCCAGTACATCCAAGTGTATATGTTTTTGTAATCGTACTTGTTGTTGTGTTTGGTGCAAACGTCAACAAATCAGAACCTCCACTTGAAGATTTAGAACCACTCCATCCTCCACCAGACGTTGATGATGCAGTACATGCAGTCGATAATACATTTGAGGTAGTCCATGAAATTGAAACAGTACCACCAGCAGATGTGAGTGTTGAATTACTCAATGACAATGCGACGGTCGATGTACCGAGATTAACATTCGCAAGTGCAGCACTCACCCATCCCACAGTTGATCCACCCCATCCATATGAAGGATTAGTACTTAGTCCCGCAAGATTATTTGATGTTGCAGTTGAAACATATGTGACACCATATCCGGTACCACGCAAACTAATGCATCCATCCCAACTCGAACCTGTCGACAAAACTTTTGCCCAACCAGAAACTTGTCCGGTTGTAGAAGTACCAGTTGGAAACAAAAGTTTTCCAGTCGCACCAGGACTTGTAGAACTCGCGCCACCGATTCCACACGATGTGACATCACCCCCATTAAAACTAACCCATCCCAAACTTGAGCTCCACGCTTTTCCAGAAAACAATCCGGTTCGTGTTGATAAATTTGGAGTAACATTTACAGAATATGGAGAACTGCTACAAATATTTGCACCAGATACTCCTCCATCGATACAATTGAGACTAATCCATCCAGTCGTTGAATTCCATAATTGTCCAGTCACGTTTCCAGATGAACCAGCACATGGAGTTGTCGTAAATGTCATGTCCGATCCATACCCACTATCTAAATTCGTCGCATATGCACGATAATGATACGTTGTTGCACACGCAAGTCCTGTAACTACATCTGTAAATGGACCTGTTCCAAATGTACCAGAGACTGTAGACGTTGCTCCATATGCAGTTGTTGTTCCATACTGAAATCCCACATTACTAATTGTTGGCGAATAACTTCCAACATACGAAATCGCACCAGCTAGTTTGGCAGATGAAGATGTAATCAATGAAGAACCAGTTGTGGTAACGGCAGGAAGGCATATTGTTGTAAACGTACTTTCAGTAGCAGCGTACACACCCCCTGGAGAAAACGCTCGGTAGTGATATGTAGTACATGGAGTCAATCCTGTTATGTCTCGACTAATACTTCCAGTACTCGCTGTGTATGTTGTCGAAGTTGCACCATATGAACTTGTTGTTCCATATTGAAATCCTACAACATCAGATGATGAAGTTAATGTTCCATTTAAAGTAACAGAAGTTGAATGTATTGATGAAGCACTGGTGGTAGTAATACAACCACTCGTAAAACTTGAACCCGAACCAAAAACAGTTGCGCCATTTGTAGTAAAAGCACGGTAATAATATGTAGTACAAGGAGTTAATCCAGAAATGTTTTCTGTAAATACTCCTGTACTCGACATTGAACTTGTTGTCGATGTTAATCCATAAGCTAATGTTGTTCCGTATTGAAAACCAACAGTAGCAGGACTTAACCAGTAATATGTAAATCCACCAGACATTCCTTGAGAACTAGCGCCACCCCCAAGTGTCCCTAAATTACCATTTAAAACCGCAGAAGTTAAAGTAAAATTTGTTGTACTACCAGTTGAAACAACTGGAGTACAGTTTGTAGTAACGGTTGAACCATATCCATAATAAGTACCTGTGGAGCCCGATGCGTATGCTTGATAATAATATGTAGTACAAGGATAAAGACCTGTAAGATCTGTACTAAAATTTGAACCAACAGTAGCAGAAACTGAAGAATTCTGTGTTGTGCTAATAGTCGAGCCATAAGAAGAAGTTGTGCCATATCTAAATCCCCAAGTACTGACATATGAAGATACACCACTTCCTACTCCGTATCCATCAATATGACCAGTGATATGTGCACTTGTAGATGTAATAGCAGTAGCATAATTTTCATGACCAGCATAACTAGAAGAAAGAATCGGCAAAGACCCTGAAAGAGTAAGAGGCGCAGCAGTTATCGCAAAAGTAATTTTCGTATTGTATACAAAAGAAAACATAGTTGCAAAAATTAACACAAAAAGTACTGAGATTTGTTTAATTTGTATCAAATTACTTTTATTTTTTTTGTTTGATAGTATTTTATACATACTATATATAATATCATTTTTTGAAGGCTAATTAATGAGTAATCTGATGTGGAAAAGAAACCCCATATTTTTACTTAAAAACATGGGGTTTCTTTTTAAGTGAAAATAGGCTAAAATCGAAACATGATACACACACTTTGGACGGTCATTTTCTATCAACCTCTTTATAACGCATTGCTTCTTTGTATTTGGTTTATTCCAAACGGTGACGTTGGAATTGCCGTCATACTTTTGACGATCATCGTCAAATTCATTCTCTTCCCTCTCACCCAAAAATCCATCAACACACAATTGAAAATGAAGGATCTCGAGCAAAAGATTGCCGCCATCAAAGAATCCACTTCAGACAAAGCAGAACAAAGCAAAAAAACATTTGCGCTCTACAAAGAAAACAATGTTAATCCATTTTCGAGTTGTTTACTTCTCCTTGTTCAATTGCCACTTATCATTGCTCTCTATCTTGTTTTCCAGAATGATTTCAATCACATCACAATCGGCCACTACGCTTTTGTTCATGCTCCAATAGTGTTTAACTTACTCTTTTTGGGTCTCGTAAATATTTCACAAAAGAGTTTGGTTCTAGCAGTTATTGCAGGAATTACCCAATTTATCCAAGGATATTTGGCGCAAGGTCGTCAAACCAAACCAACTGGCACCGATATGCAAAGTGAATTCGCCCGTTCAATGCAAACACAAATGCTTTACTTCATGCCATTTATCGTCGTGTATGCTGCATACCGATTCTCTGCGGCAGTTGCGATTTATTGGATTACGAGTAATATCTTTACTATAGGCCAAGAATTATATACAAGAAACAAAATTGCAAAAAGTCAACAATTGCAAGTCAAAGCAAAAGTCATCTAATTTATATGAATCACGAACACATACAAAAAAATATTCATGAATTGCTTCAGAAATCTGGATTTGCCGAAAATGAAGTAACTTTTTTGTATGATGAAAAAAATAACACGTTGTGGTTTTCGATAGAATCATCGAGTGCACGGTTTTTGCTCGCACGTGATGCAGAAGCACTCACTGCGCTTAATCACCTCGCAAACAAAATCGTAGAAAAAATAGTATCGGAAGGTTCAATTCGCCCTCGTGTTGTAGTCGACACAAATGGTTTTGAAAAAAAGAAAATTGATAACTTGCGAACAATTGCTCATATGATGGCAGAACGCGCACGATATTTTAAATCAAGTATCGATGTCGACCCTATGCCCCCATACGAACGTCGTATTGTTCATGAATTCCTATCCGAAATGCCAGATATAAAAACAGAATCTGTCGGCGAAGGAATGAAACGACACATTGTAATCAAATATGTTGACTCAAAACTATAAAACCGCAATCATTTGATTGCGGTTTTATAGTTTTACTACCACTGACAATGTATATGATTTTGATGCCCTGAATTTGTTACCAATTGTGTTGCGGGGCAATACACAGTCTTTTTACTATCTTTATTTGTATTACATGGAGCAATAACCAATGTTGCACCAGCTGATTGACAAGCTGATCCAAAAAGAATGTCAGTTGCTAAATCAAGACCTCTTCCGGGAACTATATCAATTGCACTTCCTGAATAATGCTTTGAATTAGGAGAAGTGTGTTGTCCACCAGCTATTTCAGTTACAGTAAAAGGTATATTCATACTCGCAGCTGCAAGTATCCCCTTTAACATTCTAAGATCTAACGTTACTTGTTTTGAACCAACTCCTCGAATGCTTGTCCACGCAAGAGAACCCTTCGAAACATCACTAATATTTCTATCAGCCCCAGATTGTAAATCATTATAAGCATCTGGTTTCAGTGTAATAATATTTTTGTTTGCAAGGATCGCATTTGCACAATCAATAACAGTATTACATAGAGGTAATGTAATACCTGTGTATACTCTTCCATCATTTCGTTGAGTCAGACCATTATATGTTTCATCACCTTCATCATCATATTGAGTAATCGCCACCCCCTGTATTCCGATCTTTAAATTAACCAATTTGGGGTTGAGAGTATTTAATATAAGATACGATGAGAGCGCGAGGATGAGTCCAAAAACAGCATTTACCATTCGGTCTTTTGCTGAAGCTTTTTCTCCGACCATATTTG